>NZ_JASFDV010000003.1 GCF_030766825.1 Nocardiopsis sp. CC223A | reverse complement strand
GGGAGGAGCGCGACGCCGCCGTCGCGGAGGCCAACGCGGGGCTGGCCGACGCCGAACGCCGTCTGTCCGAGCAGCGCGAGGAGGCCGGGCGCGAGCGCGCCGACGCCGCCCGACGGCTACAGCACGCACATGCCGAGGCCGAGGGGCTGCGGGCGGAGACCGCCGAGCGCTGCCGTGAACGCGACGAGGCCCTGGCCGCCGCCCGCGGCGAGCGGGAACGGGCCGAGCACGCCGAGGAACGCGTGCGCCGGGCGGAGGAGTCGCTGACCGCCGAGCGCGAGCGTGCCAGGGCCGAGCTCGACCGGATCGAGCGGGCGTTGGAGACCGAACGCTCGGCGGCGGCGGCCGAGCGCGAACGGCTCACCGCCGAGCTGGAGCGTTCGGTGGCCGAACGGGACCGCCTGACCGGGGAGCTGGCGGCACAGCGTCGCGCGGCCGAACTGACCCTGGCCGAGTCCCGCGAGGCCGCGGCCGCCCGCCTGGCCCTGGCCGAGGAGGCCCGGGACCGCGCCCTGGAGCGGGCGGAACGCGCCGAGGCCGAACGCGACGAGGCCCTGGCCCGCCCCGCCGGGACCACCCCGACCCAGGGCTGACCGAGGTCATGCCCCGTGGAGTGGTGCGGGAACACCGGTTTGTTCCAACAAGAACGAATCGCCGACCAGCGCGCCGTCACCTCTGGGGCTCTGGAGTCGAACGAGGTCGCACCACTCGGTGGGACACCATCTGACCGAACGCCTGCCACCGCCGTGCCGCCTGGGACGGGCACCCGCGCGGGGGCCGGGACCGTGGGCACTCCCCCGGGTCCGCATGCGCACGGACCGGGAGCCGCGGGTCATGTCCCGTCGAGTGGTGCGAAAACGCCGACTGTTCGAACAGGAGCAGATCACTGACCAGCACGTTGTTGCCCTTGGGATTTCAGGGTCGAACGAGATTACACCACTCGGTGGGACACCACCGAGCCGCGCCGAGGGTGTCCGAGGTCACCCGGCACCGTGCGGGCGGCCGCCCCGGCGGTATCGGGGCAGATCGGCGGACCGGCCGGCCGGCACGGCGGGCTGCGGAACGGGCGGCCGCGGGTGGAGGGTGGCCCACGACACCGGCACCGGGCCGAACCCGAGCGCAGGGGCAACGCGTCCTCTGGGGCATGAGTACCGATTCGTCCCGGTCTAGGATGGGGCACGTGCGAGATCTGGGAACCACGGGTGATACCGGACCCCTCGACGTGGGCGACACCTCGCACCCGGGACCCCGGCGCGTCGCCGTCGGCGAGCGCCCCCGGCCGCGGGTGGACCTGCGCGCCGTCTTCGGGCTGGAATCGGGTGCCTGGGCCTGGACCACCGCGGCGCAGGCCGCGATCGCCATGACCGTCTCCTTCGCCCTGGCCGCCTGGCTGTTCGGCCCGCAGGTCGCCACCCTGGCGGCGATGGGTTCCATGACGGTCCTGTACGAGAAGAAGACCCCCTACGTCTACCGGTCGGCCGCGCTGGCCCTGGTCGGACTGGGATTCGTGATCAGTGTCTCCCTGGGCTCGCTGGCCTCGGCGCTGTCCCCGTGGGCGGCGGTGTTCTCCATCGGGCTGACCGCCGGGCTGGCCACCTGGGTCTGCGCGGCCTGGCGGGTGGACAAGCCCGGGCCCCTGTTCTTCGTGCTGGTCGGCGCGATCTCCACCATCGTCCCCGGCGGCCTGGCCGACGTGCCGCTGCACGCGGCCATCGCCGCGTCCGGCGCCGCGGTCGGCTGGGCGGTGTCCATGTCGGGTGTGTTCGTCCGCGCCCGCCACCCCGAGCGGCAGGCGGTCGCCGGGGCGTACCGCAAGCTCGCGGTGCTGCTACGGGCGGTGGGCACACCCGAGCTCGACCACGCCCAGCACGACGCCTCGGTGGCGGTCGCCGACGCCTGGCGGCTGGTGCTGCTGGCGCAGACCCGCGGCTACCGCACCAGCGACGAGGCGGCCCGGCTGCGCTCCCTGCTGCGCTGGGTCTCCGACATGCACCTGGCCACCACGCAGGTGTGCATGGCCCGGCCCACACCGCTGCCGCCCGAGGCCGCCGCGTTCGCCGAGCGGATGGCGGCCGCGGTCGCCGCCCCGGAGAAGGCGCCCGACCCGGCCGACCTGGACGGATTGCGCCGGGGCATGCGCCCGCGCTCCCTGGAGGCGCGCCTGTACGGGCTGATGGCCCGGGCCGCCACCACCGAACGCCGCGACGCGGGCGGACTCGACGACGAGCGTGCCCGGACCCTGCACGACGAGCGCTACCCGGCGCTGTGGGGCGCGCTGCGTTCCAGCCTCAGCCAGGATTCGCTGATCCGGCCCACCGCCCTGCGCATGTGGATCACGGTGACGGCGGCGGGTGCGCTGGCCATGGCGGTGGGGCTGGAGAACTCCTACTGGGTGGGCATCACCACCACGGCCGTCCTCCAGGGCGGCAACGTGGTGCTGACCCTCAACCGGTCGGTGCAGCGGTCGCTGGGCACCCTGGTCGGCGTGGTCATCGGAGCGCTGATCATCGCCGCGCACCCGCCACTGGCCGGGGTCATCGTGCTGGCGGGGCTGTTCCAGGGCGCCGCCCAGCTGGTGATCGGCCGCAACTTCTTCTACGGCTCGCTGCTGATCACCCCGATGGCGCTGCTGCTGTCGTACACCGCGGCCCCGCACCCCATCACCGAACTGGCCGAGACCCGCATCGTCGACACCGTGGTGGGGTCGCTGGTGGGCCTGGCCGGGGCGATGCTGCTGTGGCGGGGCGCGTCGGCGACGCGGCTGCCGCAGTCGATCGTCGGTGTGCTGGAGGAGGCCCGCCGTTCCATGGCGGCGGTGCTGGACCAGGACACCGTGATCGACGGACGGCTCCGCTACGAGCTGCGGCGGGACATGCGGGCGGCGCTGGTGAGCCTGCGCGGGGTCTACGAGAGCGCCATCGGCGACGTGCCGCGCGCCGCCTCCACACAGCCACTGTGGCCGGTGGTGGTGGCCACCCAGCGCACCGGGTACCTCGCGCTGTCGGCGCTTGCCCTGGACGGGCCCGAACCGGTGGGGACGATCACCCTACAGCGGGTGGACCTGGCGTTCCGCGAGCTGATCTCGGCGATGGAGGAGCGGCGCACCCCGCGGATGGGCGCCCTGCCCCGGCTGCCCGCCTATCCGCGGATCAACATGGAGCTGCGTGCCCTGTCCACGGCCATGGCGGGCGCTGTCGCCCAGGACGAGCGGACGGCGCGGCTGGAGGCCGAGAAGCGGGCCGAACTGGAGCGGCGCCGGGCCCAGGGGGACCTCGACGCCGACCTGTGAGGCGGGACGGCCACCGGGCCGGGGGAGGCCGTCCCCGGGCTCAGTCGACCAGGGCGAACGCGCGGACGGGGAAGGCCGCGAGCCCGCGCACCTTGGCGGGGACGGCGAAGAACCGGAAGCCCGTGGCGGGCAGTTCGTCGAGCAGGCACAGGTGGGAGACGACGGGGATGCCCGCGGCGAGCAGGACCGCCAGGGCCGGGCGGGCCCCCTCCGCGGCCGGAGAGGTGTCGTCCACGCCCACGGTGTCGACGCCGACCAGGACCGCCCCGGCCTCGACCAGGGTCTTGGCCGCGGCCTCGGTCAGGTGGGGGTGGTCGTGGTCGCCGTAGGCCTCGGTGCGCCAGCGGCGGTCCCAGCCGGTGCGGATGAGCACGGCCCGGCCGCGCAGGTCCGGGCCCGAGAACGCCTCGGGGCCGATCTGGCGGGCGCCGACGGCGTCGACGACCACGCCGGGCAGGTCGGCCACCCGGTCCAGGTCGAGGTCGGCCAGGTCCGCGCCGTCGCGGTAGCGGTGGGCGGGCATCTCCACGTAGGTGCCCGTGGCCCCGGCCATGGTGACCCTGCCCCCGTCTCCGTGTCCGGCGCTCTGGCCTGCGCGGCCCTCGGTGATGTGCGGCTCCGGGAGACCGGGGCAAGTGGTCATCCCGTCGGTGATCTGGTGGCTGACGTCGACCGGTTTGGACATGGCTGTTTCCTCGCTTCACGAGCGTGTCCGGTGCGCGACCCCCGACCTGCGCCAGAGGTCTAGACCATAAGCGTAGCGCGTGTGACCCAAGCCACCGGTTCGCTGTTCCGGTCGCCCGCGGGGGACCCCCGGGCGCGGTCGGCCGGCCTCGGCCAGGCGACCCGCCCCGCAGGCCCGGTAAGGTCGGGGAACGCACGTGGCGGCGGCACCTCGGAGATCCCCCGCCACCGCGAATTCGCATCACGCACGGAGAAGGGTCCACCTCATGGTGTCACTGTACGGAGCGGCCAAGGCCGTGGTCGCGCCCGCGACCCGCATGATGTGGCCCGTGAGGACCGAAGGCGCCCACCATGTCCCCCGCACGGGCGGGCTCATCCTGGCCGCCAACCACCTGGCGCTCATCGACCCGCTGTTCATCGGCGTCGCCTGCCCGCGGCCGGTGCGGTTCATCGCCAAGCAGGAACTGTTCGACGAGGGCACGCTGCCGCGTCGGACGTTCGCACGGGTCCTGCGCGGGCTCGGCCAGCTGTCGGTGGACCGCCGCCCGGGGCAGAGCGCCCAGGAGGCCATGGACAACAGCCTGGAGGTGCTGGAGCGCGGCGAGGTCTTCGGGATCTTCCCCGAGGGCACCCGCTCGCCGGACGGCCGCCTGTACAAGGGACAGACCGGGCTGGCCTGGCTGGCGCTGACGACCGGCGTCCCGGTGGTACCGGTGGCACTGAGCGGGACCGAGCGGATCCTGCCGCAGGGGCGGAAGGTGCCCTCGTTCAACCGGGTGGGCGTGCGCTTCGGCGAACCCGTGGACCTGTCCCCGTGGCAGGGCCGGGCGGACCGGGCCAAGCCCCGCAGAGAGGCCACCGACGCCATCATGGACGCGATCGCCAAGCTGTCCGGCCAGGAGCGGGTGGCGCGCTACGCGGCCTCGGTCAAGGCGGAACTGGGACAGAGCAACCCCCGCGGGTGACTTTCACCACAGTATGCTCGGGGCTGATCCGCCCCCGACGGAGCGTTGACCCTTGATTGAGGGGCGCGGAACGATGCCTTCGGGCACGCCGCTACCCCCGTCCCATCTGGGATGCCGGGATCACCGGGGCGCCGAGGGCCACCCGAGGGCCGGATCCGCATCCCGGAGACGAGGGCGAAATTCCCCACCAGTATAGTGGGGATTACCGGTGTCGACACCGGATAGATTAGGCAAGCCTTACTTTAGATGGCGTCCGACCCCTGGCGCGAAGACTTGGAGCTGTGCGATGACGCGACCCCTGCGAGTGGGAATCGTTGGTGCCGGTCCGGCGGGCATCTACGCCGCCGACCTGCTCACCAAGGACGAGACCCTGTCCGCGTGCGGCACGTCCGTCAGCATCGACATCCTCGACAAGCTGCCCTCCCCCTACGGTCTGGTCCGCTACGGCGTCGCCCCGGACCACCCCCGGATCAAGCAGATCCAGGGGGCCCTGCACAAGATCCTCGACAAGCCCGAGATCACCTTCTACGGCAACGTCGAGTACGGCCGGGACCTCAAGCTCGAAGACCTGCGCAGGCACTACGACGCGGTCATCTTCTCCACCGGCAGCGACCGCGACCGCCCCCTGGACATCCCCGGCATCGACCTGCCGGGCAGCCACGGGGCCGCCGACTTCGTCTTCTGGTACGACTCCCACCCCGACGTCTCGCCGTCCTGGCACGTCGAGGGCACCAGCGTCGCCGTGATCGGCGCCGGCAACGTCGCCGTCGACGTGGCCCGCATCCTCGCCAAGAACGCCGACGACCTGCTCGAAACCGACATCACCGACAACGTGTACGAGGGGCTGCGCGCCAAGCAGATCACCGACGTGCACGTCTTCGCCCGCCGCGGCATCGCCCAGTGCAAGGCCACCCCGATGGAGCTGCGCGAGCTCGACAAGCAGCCCGGGGTCGAGGTCGTCGTCTACCCCGAGGACTTCGAGATGGACGAGGGCAGCCTCCAGGCGTGCGAGGACTCCAACCAGATCAAGACCAACGTCAAGGTGCTCCAGAACTGGGCGCTGCGCGACCCGCGCGGTGAGGACGTCCGCCTGCACCTGCACTTCCTGCACTCGCCGGTGGCGGTGCTCGGTGAGGACCGGGTCACCGGTTTCCGCACCGAGCGCATGGAGCTCACCGGCGACGGCGGGGTCAGGGGCACCGGCGAGTACGTGGACCACGAGGTCCAGGCCGTCTACCGGGCCATCGGCTACCTGGGCTCCCCCCTGGCCGACCTGCCCTTCGACGAGGAGAACGGCGTCGTCCCCAACCGCGAGGGCCGGGTCCTGGACCTGGACGAGAACCACATCCCCGGGGTCTACGCCACCGGCTGGATCAAGCGCGGACCGGTGGGCCTGATCGGCCACACCAAGGGCGACGCCCTGGAGACCGTCACCAACCTGGTCGCCGACCGCGAGTCGTTCACCCCGGCCGCCGAGCCGGACCCGGTCGCGTTCCGGGCCCTGCTCCAGGAGCGCGGCGTGGAGTACACGACCTGGGAGGGCTGGCAGCGGATCGAGGCCCGCGAGGAGGAGCTGGGGGCCGAGCGCGGCCGCAAGCGCCTCAAGCTGCTCACCCGCGAGGAACAGACCACGGTCGCGCGCCAGGGCTGACCCCCGCGCGAACGTCCCGGCCGGCCCCGCGCCCCTCTGCGGGGCCGGCACCCTATTCCCCTCCGCAAGGCCTTCTCCACCGTGAGATTGCGCATGCGACTCGCCGGGGGAACATGGAACAACGGCCCGGTTCCATGGGTTAGAGTCACTGTTGGTCGGTGTGGTAGCAAGTGTCCCCCGGGCCTCAACTATTGCCTTCGCGGAATACCGCGTACGGCCCCCGCCAGGGGAGACCGTACGGTCCGGAGCCCCGTTGTGCCCCGCGCCGAGAGGCGACCGCCATGCCGACCATCAACCTCGTGCCCCGCTCCCACCGAGGTGGGAGCGGGGCATCTTGGTATTCTCCCCGAAAAACGACGAAGGACGGTCAGGCGTGGACGAACGGTCCCCCCGGCAACCGGATTCCTCCGGGCCGCCCGAGGAGTCGGGCGACACTCCGAACCCAGGAGTGCGCCCGGAGAACCCCTATCGCATTCCGCAGCGGCCCCCGGCCTCGGACGGGGCGGCCGCCAGTGGCGCGTCCGACCGTCCCGAGAGCTGGGACACCCCTTACCCGGCCGCCCAGGGCCCCACCGGCGAGTGGACGCCCCTGCGCCCCGAAGAGGCCCCTCCCACCGACACCTGGAAGGGCTGGGAGGCCCCGGCCGACACGGGCGACACCACCGGTGCCCGGGCACGGCCCGGCGGCACCGCACCGGCCTGGGGCGAGCGGCCCGGCACCGCACCCGCAGGCGACGCCTGGGGTGGCAACGGCAGCGGCCCGCAGCCGACCGGCGCCGCATGGAACACCCCCGGTGGCGCGGACGCATCCGCATGGGGCTCGCACAGTGGGCCACAGCCGGCTCCGGCGGCGTGGGGCGCCTCCGGCGGCGACGCCGACGTACCCGCATGGGGCGAACCGTCGGTCGATGCGCGTGGGACGGACGGCACCGCGTGGGGCGGGCAGCCCGGCGACGCGCGTGGATCGGGTGATGCCCGGGGCGGCAGCGGCCACGACCCACAACGGACCGGCGCCACCTGGGGCGAACAGCCCGATGCCCCGTACCGAGGCGCCGACGCGGACGGCCGCGGCAGGGGCGCGCACAGCGCCCCGCAGCAGACCGCCGCGGCATGGGGCGCCCCCGGCGGCGACGCCGACGAGCCGGCCTGGGACGGGCGGTCCGCCGGGACCCACCGGAGCACCGGCCCCGCCACGGGAGACACCGCCTGGGGCGGCAACGACCCCGAACAGACCACCGCCGCCTGGGACGACCGACCCGGCACCGCACCCCCAGGCGACACCTGGACCGGCGACGACCGGAACGACACCTGGACCGGCACCGACCACGGCCCGCAACAGGCCGGTGGCGCATGGGACGGGCGGTCCGCCGGGACCCACCGGAGCACCGGCCCCGCCATGGGAGACACCGCCTGGGGCGGCAACGACCCCGAACAGACCACCGCCGCCTGGGACGACCGACCCGGCACCGCACCCCCAGGCGACACCTGGACCGGCGACGACCACGGCCCGCACGGCCCGCAACAGACCGGTGGCGCATGGGACGGGCAGCCCGGCGACACGCGTGGAACGGACGACTCCTGGGGCGCGCACGGCGGCCCGCAGCAGACCGCCGCGGCGTGGAGCGACGCCGGGGACGTCGATGACGCACCCGCGTGGGACGGTCGGCCCCGTGGAGCGGACGCCCCCCGGGGCGGCGCGGGGCCGCGGCCCGACGATCCGGCGGGTCCCCGGTACCGGGACGAGTGGAGCGGACCGCAGCAGGGCGCCGGGGCCTGGGACTCCGGCGACGGCCGCGGCGGACCCCCGCAGGGGCCCGACGGGCCGCACGACGACTGGGACGACTGGGACGGCGAGCCGCAGGACGCGGAGCCCGCCCCCCGGGGCGACGGCTTCGAGTACCTCTACAACGGCAACGCCCCCGCGCCGCCGGAGCAGCCCGACCGACCGGTGCGCAGGTCCCGGCGCGGACTGCTCATCGGCCTGGTCTCCGCGTTCGTGGTGCTGGCCCTGATCGGCGGCGGCGTCTCCTGGTACGTGCTCACCCTCCCCCGGGCCGAGGAGGCGACCACCGAGTACGCGGCCGCCTGGGAAGCACAGGACTACGAGCGGCTGGCCGCCGTCACCACCGGCGGTGACCCCGCCGAGGTCCTCGGCGGCATCGCCTCCGGGATCGGGGTGGAGAGCGTCGACGTCACCGTCGGCGAGCCCACCACCGACGGCGACACCGGCACCGCCTCCTACGAGGTGGCCGTCGGGCTGTCCAACGCCGGCGACTGGGGCTGGGAGGGCGAACTCCCCCTGGTCCGCCAGGACGGCGAGTGGCGGGTCGACTTCTCCCCCGAGGTCGCCTTCCCCGGCCTCGCCGAGGGCCAGGCCCTGACCCGCACCGCGGTGTGGGGCGAGCGGGGCCAGATCCTCGCCGCCGACGGCACCCGCCTGGACGACCCGAGCATCACCGGCTCGCTACAGATGATCGTCGGCACGATGGGCGAGGCCACCGAGGAGGACGTCGAGCGGCTGGGCCCCGCCTACCGGGTCGGCGACACCGTCGGCGCCACCGGGCTCCAGTACACCTACGAGGAGCGGCTGGCCGGACAGGCCGCCACCACCATCGTCATGGTGGACGCCGGGACCGAGGCCGACTCCGTGGAGGTGACCGAGGACAACACGGTCGCCACCCTGGACGGCGCCCCCGGTGAGAACATCGTCACCAGCATCGACATGGCGGTGCAGAACGCCGCCGCCGACGCCATCATCAACGCCCCCAAGGAGGCGGGCATGGTGGCGATCCGGCCGTCCACCGGCGAGATCCTCGCCGCGGTGAACGTCCCCGGCGGGTTCAACCGCGCCTTCGAGGGCCGCTACCCGCCCGGTTCGACGTTCAAGGTCGTCAGCTACAACGCGCTGCTGGACGGCGGCCTGACCATGGACACCCCGTTCCAGTGCCCCAAGGAGTACAACCCGGGCGGCTGGGAGTTCACCAACGCGGGCGGCGCCGAGTACGGCGCGCAGACGATGACCCAGGCGTTCGCGACCTCCTGCAACACCGCCCTGGTCCAGGCGGCCGTCGACAACATCGACGCCGACGCGCTGCTGACCAGTGCCGAGCTGTTCGGGATGAACGCCCCGATGGACATCGGCGTTCCCACCTTCGAGCCGGTCTACCCGATCACCGAGGGCGCCGTCATGCTGGGCGCCCAGGCCATCGGCCAGGGCCAGGTCGAGACCTCGCCGCTGCACATGGCCACGGTCCCGGCCGCGGTCGCCGACGGCACCTGGCGGCCCCCGCTGCTGGTGACCGAGCCGGCCGCCGGGGACCTGCCCGAGCCCCGGCCGATCCCCAACGCCGAGGCGCTGCGCACGATGATGCGCGCGGTCGTCACCGAGGGCACCGCCAAGGACCTGCCCTTCCAGGGCGAGGTGTACGGCAAGACGGGCACGGCCGAGTTCGGCACGGCCGAGGAGGGCGAGGAGCTGCCCAGCCACGCGTGGATGATCGGCTTCAAGGGCGACGTCGCGTTCGCCGTCGTGGTGGAGGGCGGCGGTGGCGGTTCGTCCGTCGCCGGCCCGATCGCCGCGGCGTTCACGAACGCGCTGTGACGCGCGACGGCGGGCGGCTCCGGCCGCCCGCCGTTCAGCGGCCCTCGTCGGCGGGCTGAAGGGTCTGTGTGGGCGCGGGCGCGGACGGCTGCTCGGCAGGCTGCGGCGCGCCGGGTGTGAGAACGAACAGCAGGACCAGGAGTCCGGCGGTGACGGCCGCGATCAGGCCGCAGGCCACCCAGGGCTTCCAGCCGCTCAGGCCGGGGTCGGCGGGTGCGTCGGGGTCCCCGAAGGAATCCAGGCGCTCGGCGAGCTCCGGTTCCTCTTCGCTGAGCCGCCGCTCGATCTCTTCGAGGATTCTCCGCTCGTGCTCTCTCAGGGACATGGCACCCTCCTTCAGCGGCCGGGGGAAGGTCTACTGTCGCCACCGGGTGTCCTACAGTGTCCCCATCGGAGGGCGTGGATATCCCGGGTTCCGCCGGTTTTCCCGGCCGACTCCGGCCCCCGCAGGTCACCGCCGCACGGTGTTCCGACATGCGGGAACGGCGTCTCGGCAAGCGGTCATCCGGGGTAGCACTCGGCCTCGGCGGCCTTGACCCCGGCCCAGACGGTGTCGCCGCGGACCAGCCCCAGCTCGGCCAGCGCGGCCGGGCTGATGTCGGCGGCCAGGTCGAGCGTTCCGGTCAGGTGCACCCGCACCTGGTCGCCGAACCGCTCCACCCCGTCGACGGTCAGCTCCCACAGGTTGCGCGGGCTGCCGTCGGGGCGCCGCCGGTACAGGGCGACGGCCCGGGGCGGGAACGCCACCAGCGCGGGCCCGTGGTGCGCCTCGTGCACCTCCACGACCGCCCCGCCGTCCAGGGCCACCGCGGTGCCGTCGGCCCGGCCGCGGAACAGGTTGAGCCCCACCAGCCGCGCCACGTAGGGGGTCCGGGGGCGGCGGGCCACCTCGGCGGGCGCGCCCTCCTGGACCACCCGGCCGCCTTCGACGACGGCGATGCGGTCGGCCAGCACCATGGCGTCCAGCGGGTCGTGGGTGACCAGCACCGTCGCCCCGTCGAACTCCTCCAGCAGGCGGCGCAGCCGTCCCCGCACGTGCAGGCGGGTGCTCACGTCCAGGGCGGCCATGGGCTCGTCCAGCAGCAGCAGGCGCGGGCGCACCGCCAGCGCGCGGGCCAGCGCGACCCGCTGGGCCTGCCCCCCGGACAGGTTCCGGGGCCGCGCGCGGGTGTACCCGGCCAGGTCCATGTGCCCGAGCAGTTCGGCGGCGCGGGCGCGGGCGTCGGCCTTGGACTCCCCCTGGCAGCGCGGCCCGAACGCGACGTTGTCCAGCGTACTCATGTGCTGGAACAGCAGGTAGTCCTGGAACACCATGCCGATGGGCCGCCGCTCCACGGGCGTGCGCGTGTGGTCGTCCCCGTCCACCCGCACGTGCCCGGCGGTGAGCGGGAGCAGCCCGGCCAGGGCGCGCAGCGCCGAGGATTTGCCCGCCCCGTTGGGGCCGAGCAGGGCCAGCACCTCCCCCGCCGCCACGGACAGGGCGACGTCCAGGTCGAAATCGCCGCGGCTCAGCCGCAGGTCGGCGCAGAGCACGCTCACGCGGTGTTCACCCATTTCTCGCGCAGGGTGGCCAGCACGGCCAGGGACACCAGCAACAGCACGAGGCTGAGCACGATCGCGGCCTCGGGGTCGCGCTGCATGGCCATATAGACGGCCAGCGGCATGGTCTGTGTGGTGCCGGGGAAGTTCCCGGCGAAGGTGATGGTGGCGCCGAACTCGCCCAGGGCGCGGGCCCAGCACAGGATCGCCCCGGCGCCGACGCCGGGCAGCACCATGGGCAGGGTGACGCGGGTGAACACGGTGACCCGCCCGGCGCCCAGGGTGGCCGCGGCCTCCTCGTAGCGGCGGTCGGCCCCGCGCAGCGCCCCCTCCACGCTGATCACCAGGAACGGCATGGCGACGAAGGTCTGGGCCAGGACCACGGCCGCGGGCGTGAAGGGGACGGTGATCCCGAACCATGCGTCCAGGTACCGCCCGAGCAGGCCGTTGCGGCCGAGCAGGAGCAGCAGCGCCACACCGCCGACCACGGGCGGGACGACCAGGGGCACGGCGACCAGGGCGCGCACGAGCCGCCGCCCGGGGAAGTCGGTGCGGGCCAGCAGCCAGGCCAGCGGCACCCCGAAGACCAGGCACAGGGCGGTGGTGACGGTGGCGGTGGACAGCGACAGCCACAGCGCGGCCAGCACGTCGGGTTCGGTGACCCGGCGGCCCATGTCGGGCCAGGGTGCGCGCACGACGAGGCCCAGCATGGGCAGGACGAGGAAGGCGACGCCCACCAGCGCGGGCAGGACGAGCGGCCAGGGCGGACGGCCGGGCCGGGCCCGCAGGACGGGCCCGGCCGGTGCGGCGGAGCCGGTCACGGGGCGCCGAACCCGGCCTCGGCGAGGACGGCCGCACCGTCCTGGGACAGCACCAGGTCGATCCAGTCGGCGGCCGGTCCGGGCCGCGGCGCGTCGGCGAGCAGGCCGATGGGGTAGGCGTTGACGGCCTCCTCCGCCTCGGGGAAGGAGATGCCGGTGACGCCCTCTCCGGCGGCCCTGACGTCGGTCGCGTACACGAGTCCGGCGTCGACCTCGCCGAGTTCGACCTTGGTGAGAACGGCGCGGACGTCCCCCTCGTAGGTGACGGGGGTGATGTCGAGTCCGGCGGCCTCCAGGGCGGCGGCGGTGGCGGCACCGCAGGGGACCTCGTCGGCGCACAAGGCGACGGAGACGTCGGCCCCGGCCAGGTCGTCGAGGTCCTCGATCCCGGCGGGGTCGTCGGCGGGCACGGCGATCCGGAGGGCGTTGGTGGCGAAGACCGCGCCGTCCTCCCCGTGCTCGGCGGCCCACTCGTCGTTCAGCCCCTCCCCCTCGACGACCTGGCCCATGGTGGCGGTGTCGGCGGCCGCGAACACGTCGGCGGGGGCGCCGGCGTTGATCTGGGCGGCCAGTTCGCTGCTGCCCGCGAAGTTGAGGACCACCTCCGTGCCGGGGTGGCGCGCCTCGAACTCCGCGGCGAGCTCCTCGAAGGCGTCGGTGAGGGAGGCGGCGGCGAACACGGTCATCTCCCCGGCCTCCGGGTCCGTTCCGCCCCCGCATGCGGTCAGGGCCGCCGCGGCGGCGGTCAGCGCGGCGGTGAGCCCCAGGGGGAGGTCACGCATGGTGTCCTCCGCCGGTCTCGACCACGACGTTCGTGGACTTGACCACGGCCGTGGCGGTGGCGCCGACCTCCAGGCCGAGTTCGTCGGCGGCCTCACGGCTCATCAGCGAGACGATGCGGTGCGGTCCCGCCTGGATCTCCACCTGCGCCATGACGGTGTCGCGGACGATCCCGGTGACCAGTCCGCGGAAGCGGTTGCGCGCGGAGGAGCGGTGGCGGTCGGGGTCCTGGTGGGACCCCTCGCGCATGAAGGCGGCCAGGTCGGCCCCGTCCAGGAGGCGGCGGCCGGAGCCGTCACGGGTGGCGTCGAGGCGTCCGGCGTCGACCCAGCGGCGCACGGTGTCGGCGCTGACGCCGAGCAGCTCGGCGGCCTCACTGATCTGGAAGGTGGGCATGGGAGGACTCTACCGCTCGCAGATGCGAGGGCGTTAGCCATTTATGGCTAGTGAATAACAACTTTTTCCGCCAAAGAGCCGCGCTTGTGAGACGATCCTCCAAACGGTGCCATCGCACCGATGGCTCCCAGGAACACCAGCGAGAGCAGACCGAATGCAATGAACACCACAGGCCAAGGGGCACGAGTCAGGACATCAGCACATTGCGGATCAACACGATCAGGACCATGAGCGCGGGGAGGCCGAACAGGAAGCAACCGAGCGCCCAGGCGGCCCCCTTCCCCTGCGCTGCGGGGAGTATCCCCGTGATGATCTCCTCCCGTGGAGGCGTCGCAGCGCTCCGTACCCGCGGAGGCTCGGGGGCGGCAGGGGTCTCCGGGAGCTTCCGGGTGGCCGTCGGTACCTGGGGCGCGGGGGTGTCCTCCAGCAAGGGCCGGTGATGTGCCTCAGCGCGGCCCTGCCAAGAGATCGCGGTGTCGACCGCCCCGAACCTGCGCAGGATCGTGTCCAGAGCGGGCCGCCGCTCCGGGGTGTGGTCCCAGCATTCGATGATGAGCCCGGCGACGTCGTCGGGCACGCCGACGAGCGGGGGCGGGGGGCCGATCAGGCGGCGCACCGTGGCCGCCATCGACTCGGCGGCGAACGGATTGGCCCCCGTCGCGGCGAAGGCCAGCACCGTCCCCAGCGAGAACACGTCCGAGACCGGTCCCACCCGCTGCCCCTCGGTCTGCTCCGGCGACATGTACGGCAGTGTCCCGAACACCGCGCCCGTCGCCGTCATGTGCGTGGTGTCCAGCGGCCGTGCGATCCCGAAGTCGATGATCCGCGGCCCGTCCTCGGCCAGGATGATGTTCTCGGGTTTGAGGTCCCGGTGCACCAGGCCGCAGGCGTGGATGGCCTCCAGCCCCTCGGCCAGCCCCAGGGCCAGCGCACGCAGTTCCGCGCCGCGCAGCGGCCCGTCATCACGGACGGCCGCGTACAGGGACGGCCCCGGAATGTACGCGGTCGCGATCCACGGCGCGGCCGTCTCCGGGTCGGCGTCCACCACCTGCGCCGTGTGGAACCCGCCCACCTGACGGGCGGCCTCGGCCTCCCGGGCGAACCGGGTCCGGAACTCGTCGTCCTTCACGTATTCGGGGCGGATCACCTTGACCACGATCCGACGGCCCGACGGCGTCCTGGCCAGGTACACCTGGCCCATCCCGCCCGCGCCGAGGCGGTGGGTCAGCCGGTAGCGGCCGATGTGCTCGGGGTCCACGGGCAGTAGGGGGTCCACGTCATCGCTCTCCACCCGGGGCAGGGGGTTGTTCGGGTCCGGTGCGCGAGAAGCGATTATTCCAGGAGCGCGTCTTCCGGGAACACACGGCGCACGGTCCCGGTCAGCCGCGGGGGTCGGCGATCTCGCCGACCGGCCCCTGGGCGCGGTAGTCGTCCAGGGCGGTCACCGCGTACACCGCGTCGTCCCCGGCGCCGGTGTCGTCGAACCCGGTGCCGCCGGTCACGCCGACGAGGTTCGCCGGGGTGAGCGCCTCGCAGGCCGTCTCCCCGGCCTCGGCCGCCTCGGCGGGCAGCCGGTACACGGCGTAGAAGCGGGCGCCCTCGGCGGCCTCCCAGGACACCTCGACCCCGTCCCCGTCCTCGCCCGCACGGGCGGTCACCCCAGCCACCGCGCCGACCCGGGCCGCCTCCTCGCCGGAGTCGGTCCGCGGGGGCAGTGCCGGGTCGGCGTAGTGGCCGCCGAGCAGGTGGTCCACCGCGTCCCGGTTCTCGCGCAGGCTCTTGATGGAGAAGTAGACGTCGCCGCCGACCTCCTCCAGTTCCCCGGAGTAGTCGAGCTGGGTGGAGAGCGCGTCGTCGGAGGTCCACCCGTCCTCGCCCAGGCGGTAGGCGGCCTGGCCGATGTACAGGTCCACACCGGTGCCCTCGACCTCGTCCGCCCACCAGTCGGCGAGCACCTCGTAGTCGGCGGTGTCGAAGCCGCGCTCCCAGTACAGCTGGGGCGCGACGTAGTCGATGGTGCCCTCCTGGATCCAGGTGCGGGTGTCGGCGTACTGGGCGTCGTAGGACTGTAGCCCGGAGCTGGCCGACCCGCTGGGGTCGGTGCTCCGGTTGCGCCAGATCCCGAACGGCGAGACGCCGAAGCTCACCCAGGGCTTCGCCTCCTGGACGGCGCCGTGCACGTCGCGCATGAGCTGGTCGACGTTGTCGCGCCGCCAGTCGCCGCGGTCGTCGAAGTCGCCGCCGTGCGCCTCCCACGAGGCGTCGTCGTCGAACTCCTCGCCGTCCTTGGGGTAGGGGTAGAAGAAGTCGTCGAAGTGGACGCCGTCGATGTCGTAGCGCTCGACCACGTCCATGATCACGCCGGTGACCCACTCCCGGACCTCGGGGTTGCCCGGGTCCACGTAGGCCTCGTCGCCGTAGTCCACCAGCCACTCGGGGTTCTGCTTCACCGGGTGGTCGTCCACCAGGTTCTCGATGTCGGGGTCCTGCCAGCCCACCCGGTAGGGGTTGAACCAGGCGTGCAGTTCCAGGCCGCGGTCATGGGCCTGCGCCACCGCGTACTCCAACGGGTCGTACCCGGGGTCGCCGCCCTGCTCGCCGGTGAGGTAGCGGGCCCAGGGCTCCTTGTCGGAGGCGTACACGGCGTCGGCGGTGGGACGCACGTGCAGGAACACGGCGTTGAGGCCCATGGCGACGGCGTCGTCGAGGTAGGCGTCCAGCTCGTCCTGCTGCTCCTGGGCGGACAGTCCGGGCTCGGAGGGCCAGTCGATGTTGCGGACGGTGGTGAGCCAGGCCCCGCGCATCCGCCGCTCGGAGTCGGCCGCGCACAGCGCGTCCGCGGCACCGGCGGTGCCGCCCGCCCCGTCGGCCTCCGCGGCGCCGCCCCCGCCAGCCCCGGTCCGGCCGTCGTCGGCGCCGTCGGCGTTGCGGCTGCCGCTGGCACCGTCGCCGGGAGCTCCCCCGGTGCCCGGCGCGGCGCATCCGACGAGCAGGACGACGGACGCGGCGGCCGCGCCCACCCAGTGCACGGCGCGCGGTACGAACACGGTCTGTGCCACAGAACCCTTCAACAGCTTCTAGCGAGGAATCCCGAATCCTTCAGGTCCGGGAGGAATCGCTTCCGAACCCAGGCGATCACCGACAAGAGAACCACACCGAAGCAGGTGACGCCATCCACCCCAGGATCGCCACCACCTCCGACGGCACCGTCCACTCCGGCAAACAGGTCAACAGCGTCCGCCACCGCCACCGGCACCTGCGCCGCCTGTCGGGCCGGGAGAGGCGGTTCGCGGCCGATGTCAACCACCGCATCGCCAAGCAGATCGTGACCGAGGCTCAACGCACCTGCCGCGGGATCGCCCTGGAGGACCTGGGCGGCATCCGCGGCAGGGTACGTCCCGCCCGTTGCCCGCCACCACTCTCAACGGACGGCCTACGGCCGCAGCCCTTTCCCGGCGCCCCAGCGGGTCAGGCTGCACTCATGGTCCTTCGCCCGACTCGGCTCCTATATCGCCCACAAGGCGAAACGGGTCGGGGTGCCGGTGGTGCACGTCGACCCGGCCTACACCTCGCAGGAGTGCTGCGAGTGCGGCCACACTGACCGGAAGAACCGGCCCGACCAGGCCACTTTCACCTGCACGTCGTGCGGCTTCGCTGAGCACGCCGACGTCAACGCGGGCCGCACCATCGCCAAGCGCGGTGCGGCGGTCCGGGCAGTGAGTCACGCTGCCGACGACGCGGCCTGACACACACCCTCCAGGTGTGATCGTCGGAGCTGCGAGCTCGGCCCGCCAGGGCCGAGAAGCTGACAGCAACGTCTCCTCTGGAACCGGTGGGCGGCACCCGTCCCCGGGGCGCCGTGCCGTGGACCAGCGTAGAGGACAATGTCAATTTTGAGACACGATTCCACCAATCTGTGGACAACCTCGCACAGCCTCCGGCATGGGAACATCACCGCAGGTCAACGCGGCCCCTGGAATCCTCACGGTTCCCCCGGCCCCGGGTACGGAAACCGTCGCGCCGTCCTCGCGGCGCTCCGACCAGGGGGTTGACCTCCCCCTCCGATCACTCCGGCCCCGGACTCGCGGGGGCACCGGGCGACCTAGACTCGGGTGACGTGAACGCCGCTGTGTGCCCTCCCAAGCTCTTCGTCCGGACCGTTCCGCTGCGCGGCGGCACCGACGCCCTGGTGCGCCGGCTGCCCGCCGGAACCCCGCTGGCGTGGCTCACCGGCGACAACGGCCTGGTCGGCTGGGGGCGGGCCGCCCACTGGAACCCGGCCGCCGAGCCCACGGGCACCGAACCCACCGACACCACCCGGTTCGCCGAGGCCGCCCGCTGGCTCAACGGGGTGCTGGAGCGGACCGAGGTGGAGGACGAGGTCGGCCTGCCGGGCACCGGTGCCGTCGCCTTCGGCACGTTCACCTTCGCGCCCACCTCCGTCGGCTCTGCGATGGTGGTCCCCCGTGTCCTGCTGGGCCGCCGCGGCGACCGCGCGTGGCTGACCACCGTCACCGAAGAACCCGGCGTCCACCCCGAGGAACTGCTGTACCCGGCCCCCGCCCCGCGCCCCGTCGGCCCCCTGTCCTGGAGCACCGGCGAGCTCACCGCCCAAAAGTGGGGCGAGGTCGTCGCGGGCACCGTCGCCCGGATCCGCGCCGGGGAGCTGGACAAGGCGGTGCTGGCCCGCGACCTCATCGCCCGGGCCGAGGCCCCCATCGACGTGCGCACCCTGCTGGAGCGGCTGCACACCCGCTACCCGCAGTGCTTCACGTTCTCGGTGGCGGGCATGGTCGGGGCCACCCCCGAACTGCTGCTGCGCCGGGAGGGCGAGGAACTGACCTCCCTGGTACTGGCCGGCACCCGCCCGCGCGGCGCCGACGAGAAGGAGGACGAGCGGCTCGCGGAGGAGCTGATGTCCTCGGCCAAGGACGTGGAGGAGCACGGGCTGGCGGTGGACTCCCTGCGCGACGCCCTGGCCCCCCTCGCCGAGGAGCTGGCGGTCCCGGGCTGGCCGCACCTGCTGCGGCTCGCCAACGTCCAGCACCTGGCCACCCGCGCGCACGCCCGGCTGCGGCCGGGGGTGTCGGCGCTGGACGCGGTGGCCGCCCTGCACCCGACGGCCGCCGTGGGCGGCACCCCCACCGCCACCGCGATGCGGCTCATCGACGAGGTGGAGGGCATGGACCGGGGCGGCTACGCCGGGCCGGTCGGCTGGGTGGACGGCGCGGGCAACGCCGAATGGGGTATCGCCCTGCGCAGTGCCCACGTGGACGGGGCGACGGCCCGGCTGTTCGCCGGGTGCGGAATCGTCGCCGGCTCCGAGCCGGAGTCGGAGATCGCCGAGACCGAGTCCAAGTTCCGGCCGGTGCGCGAGGCCCTCACCGACACCGTGAACGACCCCGCCGGCGCGGGTGCGCCCGGGGAAACCGTCGCGTAATACGCCGCGGTTACCGTACGGCCATGCAGATCGACTTCGTGGTCTGGGACGATCCCGACGCCACCGCTCTCCGGGCCTGGCAGCGCACCGAGATCGCCGAGCGGTACGGCACCCCCGACTCCGAGCCGGGCACTCCCCCGTCCGCGTCCGACATCGCGGTGTTCGCGCTGGCCAGGACCGCCGACGGCACCGCCGTGGCCTGCGGGGGCCTGCGCGACCTGGGCCCGGACGAGGGCGGCGAGGTCAAGCGGATGTACGTCCTTCCCGGGAGCCGGGGATCGGGCGCCGCCTCCCACCTGCTGGCCGCCCTGGAGGAATGGGCGCGCGACCGGGGGTGGAAGCGGCTCCGGCTGGAGACCGGCGACCGCCAGCCCGACGCGGTGCGGTTCTACACCAAATCCGGCTACACCCCCGTGGCGCCCTTCGGCGCCTACGCCGACGAGCCCTCGTCAATGTGCTTCGGAAAGACCCTCTAGGACCCGCGGACACGAACCGGCCCCGGGCCTCCCCCACGATGGAGGCCCGGGGCCGGTGGTCATCGGTACGGACTACCTGCCGATGTCGCGGCCGCCCTTGTGCCAGATGCAGACCACCGACGGGCGGGGGAAGTCGCCGTCGGGCCACACGCTGGTCGGCGACTCGAAGGTGCCGTTGTCACCGGGGTGCTGCGGGGCGAGGAACACGGTCTTGTTGTCCTGGCTGATCAGCGGACCGCAGGCCTCGGCCCGCACCGGGACGGTGGCGAAGGTCTTCAGCTCACCGCGGAAGCGGCCCTCGACCGGCATGACGTGCAGGCCGTCGTTGATCCCCAGGGCGCCGGGCTGGCCGTCGGTGGAGATCCACAGGTTGCCGTCCTTGTCGAAGGTGATGTTGTCCGGCGCGGAGATCGGCATGACCTTCGACTTGTCGAAGCCCGCGTAGTAGGTGTCGGGGTCCTCGGGCTCACCGCACACCAGGGGCACGGTCCAGGCGAACGCCTCGGCGGCGGCGTCGCCGTTGTGCTCGATGATCTCCAGGATGTGGCCGTGCTTGTTGGGGCCGCGCGGGTTGGGCTCGTCGGCCTGGCCGGGCTCGCGGGCGGAGTTGTTGGTCAGGGCCACGTAGACCTTGCCGGTGGCGGGGCTGGCCTCCACGTCCTCCGGGCGGTCCATCTTGGTGGCGCCGACGGCGTCGGCGGCCAGGCGGGTGTAGATGAGCACCTCGGCGACGGTGAACCCGTCGACGAAGCTCGTGGTGTCGGTGGTCAGTGCGATCCAGTCGCCGTAGCCGTCGAACTCGCCGTCCGCCGGGAGCTCGCCGGAGCCGTCGATCTCCTCTTCGGGGCTGTTGCCGGTGAGGCGGGCCACGTAGAGGGTGCCGGTGTCCAGCAGGGTGCGGTTGTGGCGGTCGTCGCCCTCGCGGAACTTCTTCGCGCTGACGAACTTGTAGATGTAGTCGAAGCGCTCGTCGTCGCCCATGTAGGCGACCGCGCGGCCGTCGTCGGCGAGGCGGACGGTGGCGCCCTCGTGCTTGAAGCGGCCCAGCATGGTGCGCTTGACGGGCGGGGCCTCGGGGTCGAGGGGGTCGATCTCGACGATCCAGCCGAAGCGGTGGGCCTCGTTGGGGTGGCGGGAGAGGTCGAAGCGCTCCTCCACCCCCTCCCAGCGGCGGCCGGAGGAGCCGGTGCGCAGGCCGTAGCGCGCGTACTCCGCGGTGTCGGGGGCCTTGCCGAAGTACTGGTTGAAGTTCTCCTCGGCGCTGAGGAAGGTGCCCCAGGGGGTGTAGCCGCCGGCGCAGTTGTTCAGCATGCCCCGCACCGTGGTCCCGGTGGGGTCCTCCTCGGTCTTGAGCAGGTCGTGCCCGGCCGCCGGACCAACGATGGTCATCGGCGTTTCCGTGGTGATCCTGCGGTTGTAGCGGCGCTCGCCCTCGGACAGGCGCCACTGCCCGGAACGGCCGACGCGCTCCAGTTCGACGAGGGAGCCGCCGTGGGCCGCCATGGCGATCCGGATCTGCTCGGGGGTCGCCGAGGCGCCGCCGGTGTAACCGCGGAACATGATGTGCTCGTTGGTGTACTCGTGGTTGACCCACAGCAGGCCGCGGTCGTCGTCGAGCTGGTGGAAGCCCACGTAGTCGCAGTTGTAGCCGAACTGCTGCGCCTGTGCCTCGGCGGTCTGGTTCTCGACGTCGAACGCCGGGGCGCCGGGCAGGACGGGGTCGCCCCAACGGACGATGACGTGCTGCTTGTAGCTGTTGGGGATGGTGACCTGGTCGTCGTTGTTGGGCAGGACGCTTCTGAAGGTCGGCCGGGGGGCGGGCTTGGGGCGGTTCGGGCCCCGGTCGGCGGCGGCGGGGACGGCCATGCCCAGGGCGCCGGCACCGGCGCCGGCCACGGCGGCACCGAGCATCGAGCGGCGGGAGAGCGCCTTGGCGAAGATGTCACCGAAGTAGGCGTTGTCGCTCTTGTTGGGAGCAGGGTGGAAACAGGCATCACCGCAGCGCAGCTCGCAGGTCCTGCGGGAACGACCACCGCCGACCGTGTCGGCGAACGGCAGCAAGCGGCGGTGGGGCGCGGATTCGGGCACACCTTCTCCTTGGGGATCGTGACTTCCCCCGGCGGCCTCCGCCCTGGTACGGGGCTGGGTCGGGGCCGAGCGGGGTCGCGGCAGGCGGGGTCGTCCCACCGGTCGCTCTCGACCTTGGCCGAGGTTCCACACGCACGGGTGAAACCGAGGTGAACGCCCTCACAACTCCGACGCAGCGCTGAGTTGGTCACCTGTCGCGACTCGGCGAACACCCACCGTCGGCCCTTGTCCGCGATGATCCACCACCGCGGACCACCGGGTCCAGACCCCACGCCCGGGGTCTCGCCTCCGCCCGCCTCCGCCCGCCTCCGTCCTCCTCCCCTGCCCGGGACCGCCGCCCCTATACCTTCCCCTCGGCGCGGCCGACCGGCACCACCATGGGGCCGCCGGTGACGGGGTCCTCCACCACGACGGCCTCCAGTCCGAACGCCTCGCGCAGCAGGGCGGGGGTGAGCACGTCGGCGGGGCCGCCGCTGGCCAGCACCCGCCCCTCCCGCATGGCGATGATCGTGTCGGCGTAGCGGGCCGCGAGGTTGAGGTCGTGCAGGACCATGACGATGGTGCGCCCGCCCTCGTCGTGCAGTTCGCGCACCAGGTCGAGCACGTCCACCTGGTGGACCAGGTCCAGGAACGTGGTGGGCTCGTCCAGCAGCAGCAGGTCGGTGCCCTGGGCCAGCACCATGGAGATCCAGGCGCGCTGGCGCTGGCCGCCGGACAGCTCCGACAGCGGGCTGTCGGCCAGGTCGGCCAGCCCGGTCAGCTCCAGCGCCCGGGCGACCGCCTCGTGGTCGTCACCCGACCACTGGCGGTACCAGCGCTGGGCCGGGTGACGGCCGCGGGCCACGAGGTCGGCGACGGTGAGCCCGTCGGGGGCGGTGGGCTGCTGGGGCAGCACCCCCAGCACCCGGGCCACCTCGCGGGTGGGGGTGCGGTGGATGTCGCGGCCGTCCAGTTCCACCAGCCCGGCCCTGGGCCGCATCAGCCGTCCCAGGGCGCGCAGCATCGTGGACTTGCCGCACCCGTTGGGTCCGATGACGCAGGTGACGGTGCCCTCGACGATGTCGGCGTCCAGGCCGTCGACGATGACGCGGTCGTCATAGGCCAGGGTCAGGCCGCGGGCGCTCAGGCGCGCCCGGGGGTCGGAGTGCGTTCCCTCGGTGCGGGTGGTCTGCGGGGCGGTCAAGCTTGGGTCCTCCGGTTCGCGCGGACGAGCAGGTAGATGAGGTACAGGGCGCCCAGGCAGCCGGTGACGATACCGACCGGCAGTTGGATGTTGTCGAGCGCGGTGCGGGCCACCAGGTCGGCCCCGCTGACCAGGGCGGCGCCCACGAGCGCCGACAGCAGCACGGGCGGCCGGGAGGTGCCGGGCCCGGCCAGGCGCAGGGCGATCTGCGGGCAGGCCAGGGACACGAACAGGATCGGCCCGGCGGCCGAGGTGCCGAACGCGGCCAGCAGCACCGCCAGGACGAGCATGGCGGTGCGGGCGCGCTCCAGGTCCACGCCCAGGCCGCGCACCACGTCGTCGTCGTAGGACAGGGCGTCCAGGGTGCGCGAGGCGGCCAGCGCGAGCGGCAGCAGCAGGGCCAGGGCCAGGGCGACCGGGGCGGCGTTCTCCCAGGTGCGCATGCTCAGGCTGCCGGCGACCCAGACCATGGCCCGGCCGGTGTCGGTGACCTCGCCCAGGGTGAGCAGCCACAGGGTGAGGTTCATCAGGACGGTGGAGACGCCCACGCCCACCAGCAGCAGCCGGTAGCCGTCGACGCCGCCCCGCCGGGCCAGCGTGTAGCACAGCACCCCGGCGGCCAGTCCGCCGATCAGGGCGACGGCGGGCACGCCCAGCGAGGACAGCGTGCTGCCCCCGGCGAGGATGCCGTAGCTGCCGCCGAACGCCAGGACGGCGACCACGCCGGCACTCGCCCCGTGGGTGACGCCGAGCAGGTCGGGGCTGGCCAAGGGGTTGCGCATGATGGTCTGGGTGACCGCCCCGGCGGCGGCCAGGGCGGCCCCGGCGAGCATCCCCACGACCACGCGCGGCATCCGCACCCGCCACACCGTGAAGTAGTGCTCGTAGTCGGTGCCGATGATGTGCGCCCACACCTGGGCGGGGGTCAGCGGGGTCTGCCCCAGGGAGAGGTTGAGGGCGAGCAGCACGGTGAGGGCGGCCAGGGTCGCCAGGCACACGGCGATGAGGCGGGGGCGCAGCCGCAGCGCGACGGGGCCCAGGCGCAGGGCGGGGCGGCTGCGGCGCAGCCTGTCCCGCACCGACTGCGCCGGGCGTTCGGGGGCGAGGGATGTCATAGCGCGAGGAGTCTCCGGCGGCGGACGATGTAGATGAAGAAGGGCGCACCGACGAGGGCGAGCACGATACCGACCTGGAGTTCGCCGGGCGGGGCCAGGAAGCGGCCCAGCACGTCGGCGGCGAGCAGCAGGACCGCGCCCATGAGCGCGGAGTAGGGCAGCAGCCACCGGTGGTCGGCGCCGACGATCCCGCGGGCCAGGTGGGGGACGATCAGGCCGACGAACGCGATGGGTCCGCAGGCGGCGACGGTGACGCCGGTGAGCAGGGTGATCGCGGTCAGGCCCACCACGCGGGCCCGGCCGACCCGGTGGCCCAGCGCCTTGGCGGTGTCCTCGCCCAGGGCCAGGGCGTTGAGCGCCCCGGCGTTGGCCAGGCCCAGCACGGCGCCCACGGCGACCACGGCCAGCATCGGAACCAGGATCTCGGTGTCGCGGCCGACCAGGGACCCCACCCGCCAGAACCGGAAGTCGTCCATGGTGGAGCGGTCCAGCAGGACCAGCCCGGACACCACCGAGTAGGCGAGCCAGCTCACCGCGGTCCCGGCCAGCGCCAGGGTGACGGGGGTGGGTCCGCGTCCGGGTACGGACCCGATGAGGTAGACCACGACGACGGCGACGCCCGCCCCGGCGAAGGCGAGCCAGGCCTGGGTGTACAGGGCGGTGATGTCGAAGAACGCGATGCCCAGGACCACGGCCAGGGCCGCCCCGAAGGTGACGCCGAGGATGCTGGGGTCGCCCAGGGGGTTGCGGGTGTGGCCCTGCATGAGCGCCCCGGCCAGCCCCAGCGAGATGCCCGCCATGATCCCCAGCGCGGTGCGGGGCAGCCGGATGTCGTTGACGATGATGTCGGCCTCGGCCCCGGCGGTGGCGGTGAGCGCCTGCCAGACGGTGTCCGGGTGCAGGGCCCGGGCGCCGATCAGCACACTGCCCAGGGACACCGCGCACAGCAGCAGGACGAGCACCACCAGTCCGGCGAGGCGGCGGGCCCGGCGCGCGGCGACCGCGGTGCCCGCGATCGCCTGTGGGGCAGGGGGATCCGCATTACCGGGGGGTGAACCGGAGGTATCGTGCACGCGGACTCCTATCATGAAGAAGGCCAGGCAAGCCTTAGTTAGGTTTGCCTAGCCGTATGTGGATGATCTAAGTTTGCCACGTCCCGGCCTGGAACGACACACCGCCCTGCGGTCCGCACACCCCCCGAGTCCTCCCCGGACCCGGCGCGTTCCCCGACCCTCATGGAGCCCCCGTATGACCCTGCCCACCCGGCCGCGCCGACTGACCCTGACCGCCACCGCTGTGGCCGCCGCGGTCACCATGCTGACCGCCTGCGGAGCCGGTGGCCCCGAGGGCAACCCCGACGCCACCAACGAGCCCAGCGACGGCTACCCCCGGACCGTGGAGCACTTCCTCGGCTCCACCGAGATCACCGCGGCCCCCGAGCGCGTCCTGGCGCTGGACGCCGCCTACGTGGACACCACCCTGGCGCTGGGCGGCAACGTGGTGGGCTTCACCACGTTCGCCGAGGACGTCACCGAGCTCCCCGACTACCTGCTGGACAGCGACTGGAACGTCGGCACCTCCGACGAGGCCGTCCCGGTGGGCCTGCTCTGGGAGGTCGACCCCGAGGCGGTGGCCGGCACCTCCCCGGACCTGATCCTGTCGGCGCAGGTCCGCCACGGCGACGGCTACGAGCAGTTCTCCGAGGTCGCCCCGACGATCATGTCCGAGACCACCGGCGCCACCTGGAAGGAGAACCTGGTCCTGACCGGCGCCGCGCTGGACGCCGAGGAGGAGGCCGAGCGGCTGGTCACCGAGTTCGAGGAGCGCGCCACCGCCCTGGGCGAGGCGATCGTGGAGGCCAACGGCGGCGAGGCGCCCACCGTGTCCGCGGTCCGGTTCGCCGGTGACGCCGACGGTGTCCGCCTGTACACCCCCCAGTCCTACATCGGTGTGATCCTGGAGGACGTGGGCCTTGAGCCCGGTCCGGGTGTGGACACCGAGTCCGAGGAGATCGTCACCTACCACAGCCAGGAGCGCCTGCTCGACCTGGACGCCGACCACCTCTTCGTCGCCACCTACGACGACGGCGGCGCCGACGGCGTGCAGGAGAGCAAGGACGAGTACATGGCCGCTCCGCTGTGGGGCGAGCTGACCGGTGAGATCACCGAGGTGAACGACGAGTACTGGATCTCCGGTGTGGGCCTGATCGCCGCGCACGCGGTGCTGGACGACCTCGCCGAGATCTTCGACGTCGACCCGCAGCGGTAACGGCCCTCCCCCGCTCCCCCTCCTCCCCGCTCGAACGGGTGCGCGGCGCCCACCCGGCGCCGCGCACCCGTGTCACCCCGCGACACCACACCGGGAGACCCCCGTGGAACCGCCCCGCTCCTTCGAGCACGCCCCCTGTCTGGACACCGACCGGATCCCGGCCCGCGTGCGGGCCGCCGCACTGGAGCTGGCCGCCGGGACGGGGGCGGGCTATGTGTACGACCCCGCGCTGGCCGCCGACCGGGCCCGCACGCTGCGCAAGGCGCTGCCCGACTGGGCCCGGGTGTACTTCGCGGTCAAGGCCAACGGTTTCGAACCGGTGCTGGCGCACCTGGCCGAGGCCGTGGACGGGTTCGAGGCGGCCTCGCTGCGCGAGGCGCGCGCCTCCCTGGCGGCGCTGCGCGAGCGGCGCGGCGGCCCGGGCGGGAGGATCGCGGTGAGCGGCCCGGGCAAGACCCCCGAACTACTGGCCGGGCTGGCCCGGCTGCGCGCCGGACGCGGCGCCGACGTGGTCGTCAACCTGGAGAGCGTCCTGGAGGCGCACCGGGCCTCGGCGGCCGCGGTCGACGCGGACACGGTGCTGCCGGTGACGATCCGGGTCAACCCGGCCCGGGTTCCGGTGAGCGGCTCCCTGGTGATGGGGGGCACGCCCGGCCCGTTCGGCATCCCCGAGGCCGAGGTGCCCGCCGCGGTGGCGGCGGTGCGGTCCCTGCCGGGCCTGGACCTGACCGGCTTCCACGTGCACGCGGTGAGCGGCAACACCGACGCCGCGGCGCACGCCGCCTACGTGCTGTGGTGCCTGGAGTGGGCGCGCGACACGGCCGACCGGCACGGGGTGGACCTGCGCACGGTGGACGTGGGCGGCGGCCTGGGGGTGCCGTTCGAGGCGGGCGACGACGCCTTCGACCTGGAGGGTTTCGGCGCCGCGCTGGCGGACGCACCCGACCCGGGTGTGGAGGTGGTGTTCGAGCCGGGCCGGTGGATCGGCGCCCCGGCGGGCTGGTACGCGGCCCGGGTGACGGACGTCAAGGCGGCCTACGGCGGGACCTTCGCCGTGGTGCGCGGCGGGATCAACCACTTCCAGCTGCCGACCTCCTGGGAGATCCGGCACAACTTCGCCGTGCTGGCGGACGGCCCGTGGCCGGTCGGCGTGCCCCGGCCCGAGGCGCGCGAGGCGTCGGTGACGGTGTCGGGGGAGCTGTGCACCCCCGAGGACGTGCTGGCCCGGGACGTGCGGGTGGCGTCGGTGCGCGCCGGCGACGTGCTGGTCTTCCCCAACGCGGGCGCGTACGGGTTCGAGTTCGCCATGCCCGCGTTCCTGGGCCACCCCGCGGCGGTGCGCACCACCGTGGACTCCCGGCTGCCCTGAGCCCCCGCCTCCTATGGCGGGGGACACACGATCCCCACTTGACATGCTTTAGGTTAGGCTGTCCTAATTAATGCGGTCGCCCGGTGCGGCCGCCCACGGCCCTGCCCCGCTACCCCGAACAAGGAGATCCCACCGTGTCCGCCTCCCCCGCTCCGACGGCCGACCCGGCCTCCGCCACCTGGCGGATCGAGAACCTCACCGGAACCGACGTCCTCGCCGACCCCACCCCCTGGGTCCGCGCCTACGAGGAGGTCTACGCGCACGCCCTGCACCTGCCCGACCACCGGGACCCGACCTTCGCCGAACGCCTCGCCTTCAGCGCCCGGCAAGAGGGCTTCCGACTCACCGCCTGCCACGTCGACGGCACCCTGGCCGGGTTCGCCTACGGGTACTCCCTGCCCGTGACCACCGGCTGGTGGAACGGCTTCACCCCGCTGGCCGGCGTGGACGCGGACGAGATCACCACCGAGTACCCGGGCCGCACCTTCGCCATGTGCGAGGCCCTCATCCCCGAGCCCTTCCGGGGCTCCGGCGTGGTCGAACGCGCCTTCCCCTTCCTCATCCAGGGGCGTACCGAGGAGCGCGCCGCCGGGCTGGTCGCCGAGACCAACGCCCACGCCCTGGACCTGGTCCTGCGCAACGGCTGGACCCACGTCGGCGACGTCGAGCCCCACCCGGGCTGGCGCCGCCACCACGCCCTGCTCATGCCCCTGCGCTGATCCGCCCCCGGCGCGCCCGACGGCGTGCGCGCCGGAGCTCCCCCTCCCGCCCGCCCCTGCCCCGGCGGGCCCCGGGACGTGCGGCCTCCCCCGTCGCCCCCGGCGTATCGCACCGACCGGGCCCCGCGGCCCGGGACTCCCCGCCCCGAATCCGTCCGCGCGTCCCGAACCGCCTCGGAGAGAAACAGGAGCCCCACGCCCCATGACCATCACTCCCGGTGGCGACACCGTGACCTGGGGACCCGACGGTATCACCGTCCCCACCGACGCCTCCGCCCTGCTGCCCGACGCCCTGGCCGGAGCCGCCGGCGGCCCCCAGGCCGTGGCCGCCCTCCTGACCGCCGCCGCCGACGTCCTGACCACGGCCCGCGAGGAGCGCGGCGGCCCGCTGCCCGCCCGCACACCGCACGAGGTCGCCGAGGCCGTCCGGACCGCCCTGGGGCCGGTGACCGCCGCCCCCGAAGGCGACCGGCACGCCCCCGACCTGGCCGAACGGGTCCTCACCCGGCTCACGCACACCCTGGCCGTGCACGCCGCCGACCCCTCCCACCCGCGCTGCGCCGCCCACCTGCACTGCCCGCCGCTGGCCGTGGCGGTGGCCGCCGACGCCGTCGCCTCCGTCCTCAACCAGTCCATGGACTCCTGGGACCAGGCCCCCGCCGCGACCGCCATGGAGACCCAGGTCATCGGCGAGCTCGCCGCTCTGGCCGGGTACGACCCCGCGATCGCGGGCGGTGTGGTCACCTCCGGTGGCACCGAGTCCAACCTGACCGCCCTGCTGCTGGCCCGCGACCACGCCCTGGCCGGTCCCGAGCGCGACCCCGTCCGCCACGGCGTGGCCCGGGCCGCCGGCGGGGCCCGCCCGCGGATCCTGTGCGGGGCCGCCGCCCACTTCTCCGTCCAGCGCTCGGCCGCCCTGCTGGGCCTGGGCGAGGACGCCGTCGTCACCGTCGACGTGGACTCCCGGCACCGGATGCGCCCGCGCGCGCTGCGCGAGGCCCTGGACCGGATGCGCGCCGACGGCGACATCCCCGTCGCGATCGTCGCCACCGCGGGCACCACCGACCTGGGCGGTATCGACTCCCTGGGCGCGATCGCCCACATCGCCCGCGAGTACGGGGTGTGGCTGCACGTGGACGCGGCCTACGGCGGCGGGCTGCTGTTCTCCCGCCGGCTGCGCGGACTGCTCGCCGGCCTGGACCGGGCCCACTCGGTCGGCCTGGACCTGCACAAGCTCGGCTGGCAGCCGGTGGCCGCCGGGGTCCTGCTCACCCGCGAGCGCGCCCTGTTCGCCCCGCTGTCCCGCTCGGTGGACTACCTCAACCCCGCCGACGACGAGGAGGCGGGCTACCCCAGCCTGCTCGGGTACTCGCTGCGCACCACCCGCCGGGCCGACGTCTTCAAGATCGCCGTCACCCTGCGGGCCCTGGGCGTCGACGGGCTGGGCCGCCTCGTGGACGCCTGCCGGGACCTGACCCTGCGCACCGCCGCCAAGGTCACCGCCCACCCCCGGCTCCAGCTGGCCGCCTCGCCCTCCCTCACCACCGTGGTGTTCCGCTACGACGCCGGGGCCGACTCCGACGAGGTCAACGCCCGGCTGCGCCGCCGCCTGCTCCAGGAGGGCCGGGCCGTGGTCGGCCGCACCCGGATCAACGGCCGGGTGTGGCTCAAGCTCACCCTGCTCAACCCCGGCACCACCGTCGAGGACACCGCCGCCCTGCTCGCCGAGGTCGTCGCCGCGGGCGACACCGAGCTCTCCGCCCTGAAGGAGTCACGTTGACCGCCGACCCCCACCCCCGCCCCCACGAGGACGACGAGCCGTACGACCTGGTGGGCATCGGCCTGGGCCCGTTCAACCTGGCCCTGGCCGCCCTGGCCGACGGCGTGCCCGGCCTCACCGCGCGCTTCCTGGAGGCCCGGCCCGACTTCTCCTGGCACCCCGGGCTGCTGCTGGAGGGCGCGCGCCTACAGGTGCCCTTCCTCGCCGACCTGGTGACCCTGGTCGACCCCACCAGCCCCTGGTCGTTCCTGTGCTACCTGCGCGAGCACGACCGGCTGTTCCCCTTCTACTTCTCCGAGCACTTCCACGTGCCGCGCCGGGAGTACGACGACTACTGCCGGTGGGTCGCCCGTTCCCTGGCCTCGTGCCGGTTCGACGCCCGCGCCACCGCCGTCCACCACGAGGACGGGGTCTTCACGGTGGAGCACACCGACGCCGCCGGCGTCGTGACCCGCACCCGCGGCCGGGCCCTGGTCCTGGGCATCGGCACCGAACCGGTGCTGCCCGAACCGCTGCGCCCCCTGGTGGGCGAGCGGGTGTTCCACGCCGCCGACTACCTGGAGCGGGTGGCGGGCCTGGACGGGGTGGACGACATCACCGTCCTGGGCTCGGGCCAGTCCGGTGCCGAGGTGTTCCTGGACCTGCTGCGCTCCCCCGCCCACCGCGGCACCGCCGTGCACTGGCTGACGCGCTCGCAGGCGTTCGCCCCCATGGAGTACTCCAAGCTGGGCCTGGAGCACTTCACCCCCGACTACACCCGTTACTTCCACGCCCTGCCGCAGGAGACCAAGGACCGGGTGGTCCCCGCCCAGTGGCAGCTGTACAAGGGCATCAGCGGCGACACCATCGGCGAGATCCACGACGTGCTCTACGAGCGCGGCATCGCGGGCGCCGACGTGGGGGTGAGCCTGCGCGCCCAGTGCGAACTGCTGGCGGCCGAGGCCGACGGCGACGGGTTCGCCCTGCGGTTCCGCCACCGCGAGCAGGACGCCGAGTTCACCGTCCGCACCGGCGCGGTGATCGCCGCCTCCGGGTACGCCCACCGCTCCCCCGACTTCCTGGCGCCCATCGCCAAGCTCATCGAGACCGACGAGCAGGGCCGCCCGCGCATCGACGAGAACCTGCGCCTGGTCGCCGACCCGACGCTGACCGCCCCCGTCCACGTGCAGAACGCCGAACTGCACACCCACGGCGTGGGCGCCCCCGACCTGGGCCTGGGCGCCTGGCGGGCGGCCGTCATCCTCAACGCGATCACCGGCGGCACCGCCTACCGGCTGCCGGAGCGGACGGCGTTCACGTCGTTCGGCGCCCCGGCCGGGGCGCGACGGTGAGCGGGGCCTCGTTCCGTCGGCTGTACCTGCTGGTCATCCTGCTGCACCTGGTGAGCGACGTGGCGCTGAGCCCGTTCTACCCGCAGCTGTTCGAGCGGCTGTTCGGGGTCACCGACCCGGCGGCCACCGGCGTGTACATCTGGGTGTGCCGGGTGACCGCGCTGGTGGCCATGCCCCTGTGGGGGCTCATCGCCCGCCGGCTCTCGCTGTCGACCCTGGTGATGTGGTCGCTGGGGGCGGCGGCGGTACTGGAGCTGGCGCTGGCCGTCTCGCCGACGTACCCGGTGTTCCTGGCGCTGTCGGCGGTGCAGGTGGCGGTGACCATGGCGTTCACCCTGGCCTACCCGGCGTTCGTGGGCACCGGCACCGACCGGGTCCGCGACGTCACCGTGTTCGCGTACGTGATCAACGGCGGCACGGTGGTGGCCACGCTCATCGGGGCGGGGATCATGGCCCTGCCCCAGCCCCGGTGGGGCATCGCCGCCTGCGCGCTGCTGTACGTGGCGCTGGCGATGCTGTGCCACCGCAGGCTGCCTCAGGGGCGGCGTTCGCCCGCGGTGACGGACTCCGCCGAGGCCGCCGGGCCGCGGTCGGCGATGCCGCGGGGCGCGGTGGCGGCGATCGCCGCGGTGAGCGCGATCGTGCTCGCGGTGGAGATCGCCCGGCTCATCGTGCGCCCGTTCTTCACCCTGTACGCCGAGGACGGCGGCGTCGGCACCACGGCCGCCGCCGTCCTCTTCCTGCTCCCGCAGGCGGCCGTGCTGGCGGTGCTGCCGCTGGCCGGGCGGGCACACGCCCTGCTGGGCCGGGCGCTGCTGCCGGTCGCGTGCCTGCTGGCCGCGGCCGGGCTGGCCGGGCAGTTCCTCACCGGCGACCCGGCGCTGCTGGCGCTGGGCCGGGTGGTGTTCGGCGTCGGACTGGGGCTGGGGCACGTCGCCCTGGACCTGCGGGTGTTCGCCGTGACCGGCACGGACGGGCCGGCGTTCTCCGCCGTGGCCACCGTGCGGGTGGCGGCGACCCTGGTCAGCCCGGTGGCCGCCACCGCCCTGGCCGCGGGCGGGCTGGGGCTGCCGCTGCTGGCGGGGGCGGCGCTGTTCGCCGTGCTCGCGCTGCTGCTGTCCCTGCCCTCCCGTCTCCCTCCACCACCACCCTCGAACGACGACCTCCGGCCGACCGCCACGCCCGCCCCGGCACCGGGCCCTTCGCCGTCCGCGCCGTCCGACGACCCGTCCGCGCACCGCACCGAAAGTCCGCACCATGTCTGAGAACGCACAGTCCACCCACGACGCCGACCTGTGGCGCCGGGCCGGGAGCCGCCTGCTCGCCCACATGGTCGGCGAGATGGCCTACGAGGAGATGATCGTCCCCGAGCCCGGGCCCGCCGCGCCCGGCGGCTCCCCCGCCTGGCGGCTGCCCGTGGACGGCGGGGTCGTCTACACCTTCACCGCCCGGCGCGGCGGCTTCGGGTCCTGGCACGTGGACGCCGACTCCTTCGTCCGCACCGGCGAGCAGGGCGCCGAGCAGGCCTGGGACCCCACCCGGTTCGTCACCGACGCCCAGAAGACCGTGGGCCTGCCCGGCGACTCCCTGGCCGAGGTGGTGCGGGACCTGCTGGCCACCCACGCCGCCGACGCCCGCCTGCTGGCCGACGCCCTCCCCGCCGCCGAGCTGGCCGACCTGCCGTACGAGGACCTGGAGGGGTACCAGACCGGCCACCCCTGCATCTTCGTCAACAAGGGCCGTCTCGGGTTCTCCGCCGACGACGCCGCCCGCTACACCCCAGAGGCGCGCGGCGCGTTCCGCCTGGTGTGGATCGCCGTCCACCCCGACCTGGGCGGGTTCCAGTCCATGGCGGGCACCGACCGGGCCGCCCTCGTCGCCGCCGAGATCGACGCGGACCAGCGCACGGAGTTCGCCGACCGGATCCGCGAGCGCGGCGGCGACCCCGACGCCTACCTGTGGATCCCCGTCCACCCCTTCCAGTGGGACGAGGTCGTCGCCCCGCTGTTCGCCGGGGAGATCGCCCTGGGCCGGGTGGTCCGCCTGGGCGAGAGCCGCGACCGGTACCGCCCCTTCCAGTCCATCCGCACCCTGATGAACCTGGACCGGCCCGACCGGCTCAACGTCAAGGTGCCGCTGATGATCCGCAACACCCTGGTGTGGCGCGGGCTGTCGGGCACCCAGACCGGCTGCGCCCCGCACACCAGCACCTGGCTGCGGACCCTCGCCGAACGCGACGGCTACTTCGCCGAGACCGGGGTGGTGATGCTCGCCGAGCGCGCCTCGGCGACCGTCCCGCACCCGGTGTTCGCACAGATGCCGCAGGCCCCCTACCGGTTCCACGAGCTGCTGGGCACCATCTGGCGCGAGCCGATCCACCGCCACCTGCGCGAGGGCGAGCGGGCCCGCACCATGGCCTGCCTGCTGCTGCGCGGCTCCGACGGGCACCCGCTGGTCGCCGAGCTGATCGAGCGCTCCGGGCTCGGGGTGGAGGCCTGGCTGGAGCGGTTCGTCGCCGCCCTGTTCCCGCCGGTGCTGCACTACCTGTACCGGTACGGGGCGTCCTTCACCCCGCACGGGGAGAACGTGGTGCTCATCCTGGACGAGAACGAGGTCCCGGTGCGCATCGCCCTGAAGGACTTCGGCTCCGACGTGGAACTGCTCCCCTTCGACCTGCCCGAGTACGCCGAGATCCCCGAGCACGTGCGGTCGGTGCTGCACCGCTGGCAGCCGCAGGAGCTGGCGCACTCGGTCCTGTCCGCGATCTGCGCGGGGCACCTGCGGTTCCTCGCCGACATCGTCGAGCACGACCTGGGCGTGCCGGGGGCGCGGCTGTGGGCGCTGGCCCGCGCCCAGGTGCTCGCCTACCAGGCGCGCTTCCCCGAGCTGGCCGAGCGCTTCGCCTGGTTCGACCTGCTGGCGCCCCGGGTGGGGCGGGTCGCGCTCAACCGCGAACAGCTCATGGGCGGCGGCTTCCACGAGCGCGCCGAACGCGACGCCGAGTTCGACGTCATGCACGGCCTGGTCGACAACCCGCTGGCCGCCCCCGGGGAGAAGGAATGAACGACATGACCGCCACGCCGTTGCCGGTGCCCGCCGAACTGACCGCCGAGCACTGGGACCGGGCCTGCGACCTGCTGGCCGCCAAGATGGTCGCCGAGCTGTGCTTCGAGTACGCGCTGACCCCCGAGGCCGACGGGCCCGGCCGCTGGAGCGCCGCCGTGGGCGGGGCCCGCTACCGGTTCGAGGGGCGGCGCACCCTGCTGGACGGGTGGCGGGTGCTGCCCGGGGTCACCCGGGTCGGCGCCGACGGGGCCGAGGCCCCGGCCTCCCCGTTCGCGCTGCTGCGCGACCTGGGCGCGGCCCGGATCGTGGACCCGGCGGTGGAGGCGTTCACCGTCGGCGAGCTGACCGCCACCCTGTCCGCCGACGCCCGGCTGGCCGTGGAGCGGCGCACCGCCGCCGACCTGGCCGACCTGTCCTACGCCGACCTGGAGGGGTACCAGACCGGGCACCCGTGGATCTTCGCCAACAAGGGGCGGGTGGGCTTCTCCGCCCGCGACCGCGCGGACTTCCCGCCCGAGGCGCGGCGGCCCGCCCGGCTGCCGTGGATCGCGGTGCACGCCTCCCTGGCCGAGTACCACGCGGTACCCGGCCTGGAGCCGGAGGTGCTGCACGCCCGCGAACTGGGCGAGGAGACCACCGCCCGGTTCGCCGAACGGCTGGCGGCGGCGGGGGCCGACCCGGCCGCGTTCGTGTGGCTGCCGGTGCACCCCTGGCAGTGGGACGAGGTGGTGGTCCCGCTGTTCGCGGGCGAGCTGGCGCGCGGGCTCATCGTCCCGCTGGGCGAGGCGGGGGACGACTACCTGCCCCAGCAGTCCATCCGCACGTTCACCAACCTGACCCGGCCGGACCGGTTCAACGTCAAGCTGTCGCTGGCCATCCTCAACACCATGGTCTACCGGGGCATCCCCACCGAGCTGTGCCGGGCCGCCCCGGTGAGCACGGGGTGGGTGCACGCCCTGCACGCCAAGGACGCGTTCCTGGCCGAGCGGCACCGGGTGATCCTGCCCGGTGAGGTGGCCGCCGTCGCGGTGCGCCACCCGGTGCTGGAGGACATCCCCGACGCCCCGTACCGGCACCGGCAGCTGCTGGGCGCGCTGTGGCGCGAACCGGTCGCCGAGAGCCTGGAGGCGGGCGAGCGGGCCCGGACCCTGGCGGCGCTGCTGCACGTGGACGGGCAGGGCCGGGCGTTCACCGCCGAACTGGTGGAGCGCTCGGGGCTGGACGCCGAGGAGTGGCTGGCCGCGCTGTTCGGGACGGTGCTGCCGCCGCTGCTGCACCTGCTCTACCGGTACGGGCTGGCGTTCAACCCGCACGGGGAGAACACCATCGTCGTCTACGACGAGCGGGACCGGCCGGTGCGGCTGGCGGTCAAGGACTTCGTGGACGACATGAAGCTCCTGGACACCGACCTGCCCGAGTACGAGGGGCTGCCCGCCGAGGCGCTGGGGGTGCTGATGCGCTTCGACGCCCACGAGCTGACCTCGTCGGTGGCCAAGTCCCTGTTCATCGGGCACTTCCGGTACCTGGCGCCGCTGGTGGAGGAACAGCTCGGGGTGTCCGAGGAGCGGTTCTGGGCACTGGTGCGGGCCGAGATCGACCGCTACCAGGACGAGTTCCCGGAGCTGGCCGACCGGTTCGCGCTGTTCGACCTGCTGGCGCCGGAGTACGAGCGGGTGTGCCTGAACCGGGAGCGGCTGCTGGGCGACGGCTACCACGACCGCGCCGAACGCGACGCCGAGTTCCACCTGGACGCCCCGGCGATCCCCAACCCGCTGCACACCCCGGGAGAGAAGCGATGATCGGCGACGGACTGCCGCCCCTGCACGAGACGCTGCCGCCCTCTCCCCCGCCACCGCCGTTCCCGGTGCCCCTGGAGCGGCTGCGCGCCGACGTGGAGGCCGGGGGGATCACCGACGTGATCGTGGCCCTGCCCGACCTCCAGGGGCGGGTGCAGGGCAGCCGGGTGGCGCCGCGCGACTTCGCCGAACGGGTGCTGGAGAACGGGTTCGACGCCTGCCTGTACCTGCTGGCCACCGACGTGGAGATGGAGTCGCGGCCGGGGTACGCCACCGACCCGTGGGGCGGGGGGCTCGGGGACTTCGCGATCCTGCCCGACCCGGGGACGCTGCGCTACCTGCCCTGGGACCCGGGGACCGCGCTGGTGCTGGGCGACGCCCTGGACGCCGACGGGCGGCCGGTGCCGGTGGCGCCGAGGCAGGTGCTCAAGGAGCAGCTGGAGCGGCTGGCGGAGCGGGGGTGGCGGGCGCTGGCGGGGACGGAGCTGGAGTTCCTGGTGTTCCGCGACTCCTACCAGGAGGCGTTCGAGGGGGGTTACCGGAACCTGACCACGGCGACCCGGTTCAACTCCGACTACGCGCTGCCGGAGGTCACCGAGATCGACCCGCTGATGCGGCGGATCCGCACCGCGATGGAGCGGACGGGGATGCGGGTGGAGTCGGCACGGGGTGAGTGCCATCCGGGGCAGTACGAGATCGTGTTCCGCTACGACGACGCGCTGCGGACCTGCGACAACCACGTGGTGTACAAGGCGGGGGCCAAGGCGCTGGCGGCCCAGGCGGGTGTGGCGCTGACGTTCATGGCCAAGTACGACGGGGGCGAGGGCAACTCCTGCCACGTGCACCTGTCGCTGCGCGACGAGACCGGGGCGCCGGTGTTCGCCGACGACGGGTCGGGGCGCTACGGGATGTCCAAGCACATGGAGCACTTCGTGGCGGGGCAGCTGGCGTGCATGCGCGAGTTCTCGTTGCTGCACGCGCCCAACGTGAACTCGTTCAAGCGGCTGTCGCCGCAGGCCTACGCGCCCAGCTCCATTGCCTGGGGGCTGGACAACCGCACCTGCCCGGTGCGGGTCGTCGGGCAGGGCGAGTCGGCGCGGATCGAGTTCCGGGTGCCGGGCGGGGACGCGAACCCGTACCTGTCGGTGGCGGCGATCATCGCCGCGGGGCTGTACGGGATCGACCAGGCACTGCCGCTGCCCGAGCCCACGGCGGGTGACGCGGGTGCGGCCGACCTGCCCCGGCTCCCGGGCTCCCTGGAGGAGGCCGTCCTGGCCTGGGAGAACAGCGAGATCGCCCGGTCGGTGTTCGGCCCCGACATCGTCCGCCACTACGCCGCCGCCGGGCGCGCGGAGCTGGCGGCCTTCTCGGCGACCGTCACCGACTTCGAACGCCGCCGCCACTTCGAGCGCGGCTGACGCCGACGCGCCCCGCCGGGCCTCCCCGGCGGGGCGCCGTCCGTCCGCGACGGCCAGGCTGGACCGCATGAGAACCCTCTACCTCACGCTCTCGGCCGCCTCCACGACACCGGAGGAGACCGCCCCCGACCTGGTCCGCCTGCTCCAGAACGAGGGGTGGCGGGTCACCGTGCTGTGCACGCCGACGGGCACCCGCTTCCACGACCTCGCCGCGCTGGAGGAGCTGACCGGCGAGCCGGTGCTCGTGGACTTCCGCCGCCCCGGCACGGGCGTGAGCCTGGCACCTCCAGATGCTGTTCTGGCCTGCCCGTGGTCGTTCAACAGCACCAACAAGACGGCGCTCGGCATCACGGACACGTTCGCGGTCGCGCTGGTGTGCGAGATGCTCGGGTGCGGTGTGCCGACGTTCCTGGTCCCCAAGCCCGGCGCCAGGCCGACCGGCCACCCCGCTACCATGCCGCCGAGCTCACCGGGTTGAGCACCCGCACCGGCTGGCCGCAGGGGATGCGGCTGATCGTCCGACGGGTCCGCCCCTCCCGCAGGCACGCCAAGAAGCCGACCGCTCTGGAGAAGCGCACCGGGTGGCGTTACTCCGTGTGCGCCACGAACATCGGCCGGATGCACCGCATCGCCGGTTCGCACCAGGCGCAGTTCCTGGACGCGCTGCACCGCGATCACGCCGAGGTTTCAGGACCGGGTGCGCACGAGCAAGGCATGGGGCTGGGTCTGCTGCCGTCATCGTCCTGGGATGTGAACCAGGGGTGGGTGCTCGCGGCGAACCTGGACGCCTGGCTGCGGCTGCTCACCTTGCACGATCACGGGGATCTGGCCGACGCCGAGCCCGAGACCATGCGGTTCCGGCTCTACCACCTGCCCGCCCGGCTGGCCGCCCACGCTCGCCGCCGTGTCCTGCGGATCGAGCGGACCTGGCCTTGGGCGGAGGCGTTCACCACCTGCTGGCGGCGGCTGACCGCCCTGTCGGCTCCGACCTGACCTGCGGGTCCGCCCCGACGAGCAGCAGGAAGGAGGACAGGAGAAGCCACCGGGACTTGTGGATCCCGGCGCGTCCGCGGCGACACGCGAGGGTTCGTTCCTGCCCGGACCAGGAACATCACGGGCGAAGCGCCGGATCGGAAGAGCACATCAGCCCTCTGACGAATCGAGGTCAACTTTGAAATCGCCCCGCCTTGAGAAGGCCTTCCGGGCAAGCTCAAAAGCGACTGGAGGAAAGGAAAGAATTATTCAGTGGTGGCCACGCGCAGTTATTTGCTGTTTGTGGCCACCTCACCGCAACCCGTTGTTGCAGTATTAAGGCCTCCGTCTTCCTGGGCGCGCTCAGCATCGCCTGTATTTTCATCTGTGACAAGCGCCTGGACAAGCACGTCGATGGATTTTGAGATGATCTCTCAAGGTGATATTGGGATATCGAAGTCGACGATTTCTTCCTTGCCGTCCTCTACGACCAGTTCCATAGCGGACACTTCTTCCGCACCTGGTGTTTCGGAGCAGAGTGCGGTGAGGGTATAGGTGGCGGCCGGTAACGTGATGGAATAGCTGCCGTCAGTCCCTGTGAGGTAGCCTTGTTCATTCATCGGTGGTCGGGGGCGTGAAGTTATCTCGGGGATCATGTTGCAATTTGGGAGTGGTTTCCCTGAGGTGTCCGTGACCACCCCCGAGACCGTTCCGTTGCCAGAAGGCTGGCATGCGGTGACTATGGCTATGGCCGCCATGGCGACGACCAAGGACTGGAGGTGTCTCGTTATTCCGGAGGAGGTTCCTGAGCTCATGTGCGCCAGTTTACATAGTTCGCCAGAACGGGTTCGGTGATGCGCGTGCCCCGATTCAATTCGTAGGCTCCATACGGTCCCCATGTGTGGATCGCAAGGGCGCACCAGTTCTGGCACTGGTGCATGGAATTTAGGGTGACGTAGTTCGAGGCCACCGCCGGCGGATCGCTGATCCTGGACCGCCTGGGGGAGGTCCTGCTCATCCACATGCTCCGCACCCACGCGAGCCGGGCCGACCGGCCCTTCAGCTGGCTCTGCGCGCTCAACGCCGACGGGATCGGCACGGCCATGCACGAGGACCTGGCGCACGCCTGGACGCTCCAGGAGCTCGCCGACGTCGGCCACATGTCGCGTTCGGCGTTCGCCCGGTCCTTCAAGGACCAGGTCGGGGTCCCGCCGCTGGAGTACCTGATCCACTGGCGCATGCGCCTGGCACGCGAGGCGCTGCGCCAGGGCACGATGTCCATCTCCGAACTCGCCTCCCGGACCGGCTACGGGTCCGAGAGCGCTTTCAGCACCGCGTTCCACCGCGTGGTCGGCGTCTCGCCCAAGAAGTTCCGGGACCGGGCCCGGCAGCCGGCCGGATAGGCGAGCCGGTCAGTGCCGCACGCGGTAGCGGAGGTAGACCACCTTCGAGGGACCGACGGCACGGGACTCGACGAGGTCCAGGTCCACGTGGCGCTCGGCCCGGGGGAAGAACGGGGTGCCGCCCCCGACCAGCACCGGGTAGACCCGGATCCGGTACTCGTCGACCAGGCCCAGCGCGGCCGCCTCGGCCGCCAGGGTGGCGCCGCCGATCGCGATGTCGCCCTCCCCCGGCTCGGCCCGCAACCGCTCGATCTCCTGTGCCAGACCGCCGGAGGCCAGGCGGGTGTTCCCCCGCACCTCCGACAGCGTGGTGGAGAACACCACCTTGGGCAGCGCCCGCCAGAGCGCGGCGAACTCCAGGGTGGAATGGTCGTGCTGCGGGTTCTGGTCGACGGTCTCCCAGTACACCATCGTTTCGTACAACCGCCGCCCCAGCAGGTGGACGCCGACCCGGCGCACCTCATCGGTGGCGAGGTCGAAGACCTCCTTATCAGGTACCGACCAGTCGAAGGAACCGTCCGGCCCGACGATGTAGCCGTCCAACGACACGCCCATCGAACAGATCACGCTGCGCATCTCACACCCTCCTCTGTCACGGGTTCGACAGTAAGACCACCGAACCCGGCAGAACTCATCGCGACCCGCACGATCCCTCATGTGCCCGGTGACCCGTCCCTGGAACAGCGCGCCCCGCAACCTGAGGGCATCGCGCGGCCCCCGGCCCCGGGGGGTTGTTCACCCGACCGGGGTGCCTGGCCCCGGCCGGAAGGCGAACCGCCGCCTCTGCCCCGGGGGGTTGTTCACCCGACCGGAGTGCCCGGCCACAGCCGGAGGGCATCGCGCCGCCCCCCGCCCCAGGGGGTTGTTCACCCGACCGGGAACCCCGGCCCCAGCCGGAAGGAGAACCGCCGCCTCTGCCCCGGGGGGTTGTTCACCCGACCGGAATGCTCAGCCCGAGCCGTGTCACGCCAGTGGGGTGCCCGGCCATAGGGGGTCTTCGCGACAGAGGTGAAGGTTTCCAAAAGGGCCACCGCTTGGAAACGGACGGGGCGCTACGCGTGGGCCCGGCCCCGGCCGCAGTCGGCGCCCGGCAGAGTGGTGGAGGGAATCGTTGGGCGCACGTCCCGGGTGGTGGGGGTGTGACTGCCGGAGCCGGGTGCACGTGGAGCGTGCACACCCGCACCGCTCGGGGCGGGAGGCAATGGTCCGCCTGCACAGGGCGGGATGCTCCACGCTCGTTTGAAAGCCCGACCACAGGTGGGGTGACCCCGATGGTGCCCGCCCTCCGCCACCACAGGGGGGTTGAGGGAGGCGTTCCCGCGACCTGTACCCCAGGGGGGTGGACCGGAGCGCTCCCACGACCCCCGACCCCAGACCGGAGGAAGGACCGCACACCCCGGCCGCCCGGGGTGAAGGCAGCACACATCTGCGGCCCCGACCCCAGAAGGGGCGAACCCGGGCCTGTCCACGCCCCCCCGCCGCAGAAGGGGGGCGGGGGGAAGAGAGGAAGAACCGTCGGCCTCCACCACCCCGAAAGGGATGCGACCCGCACCCGGCCTCCGGCCCTGGCCGCCCGGGGGCGTCCGGAACAAAGGGGGATCACGGCCTTCGCCACCGGCACCTCAGTGAGCGGGAGCGCTCTGGTTCACTCCTGTGGAGCCCGGTCGCGAGCACGCCCGGGTCCACACCCCCCTGCGTGGGGGTCGCGGTTCTTCTTCCGGTCCGGGGCCGGGGTCGCGGGTGCGTGCGGCCCTCACCCCCTGGAGTGAAGGAGAGCGGTTCTTGCTTCCCTTCACCCCCCTTCGGTGGCGGAGGGCGGGCACCGCCGGGGTCACCCCACCTGTGGTCGGGCTTTCAAACGAGCGTGGAGCATCCCGCCGTTTGCAGGCGGACCATTGCCTCCCACCCCGAGCGGTGCGGGTGTGCACGCTCCACGTGCACCCGGCTCCGGCAGTCACACCCCCACCACCCCGGACGGGCGCCCAACGAATCCCTCCGGCGCTCTGCCGGTGCGCCGACTGCGGCCGGGGCCGGGCCCACGCGTAGCGCCCCGTCCGTTTCCAAGCGGCTGAGCTTTTGGAAACCTTCACCTCTGTCGCGAAGACCCCCTGGGGCCGGGGTTCCCGGTCGGGTGGGCACCCCCCTGGGGTCGGACGGGGAGGATCACCGCGGCCTCCACCCCCTGGAGCCGGGCGGGCAGGTCACCGCGGCCCTCACCCCTTGCGGCGGGGACGGCGCGATGCCCTCCCGCAGGGGCCGGGGTTACCGGTCCGGTGGGCAACCCCCTGAGGCCGGGCGGGCAGGTCACCGCAGCCTCCACCCCCTGGAGCCGGGCGGGCAGGTCACCGCGGCCCTCACCCCCTGCGGCGGGGACGGCGCGACACCCTCCGGCAGGGGCCGGGCGCCCCGGGCGGATGGGCACCCCCTGAGGCCGGGCGGGGAGGACCACCGCGGCCTCCACCCCCTGGGGTCGGACGAGGAGGATCACCGCGGCCTCCACCCCCTGGAGCCGGGCGGGCAGGTCACCGCGGCCCTCACCCCTTGCGGCGGGGACGGCGCGATGCCCTCCCGCAGGGGCCGGGGTTCCCGGTCCGGTGGGCAACCCCCTGAGGCCGGGCGGGCAGGTCACCGCAGCCTCCACCCCCTGGAGCCGTGCGGGCAGATCACCGCGGCCCTCACCCCCTGCGCCGGGGTCGCGCGATGCCCTCCGGCAGGGGCCGGGCGCCCCGGGCGGGTGACCCCCCGGGGCGGAGGCCGCGTGACGCCCTCCGGTTGCGGTCGGGGGCTCCAGGCCGCGGCCGGGGCCCCTACGTGACCGGGGGCCGGGGGATGCCGCCCCGACCGTTCGGAGCCGGATGAAGTGGTCCGCCCACCAGAAGTACCGCGACCCCGGACAGGCACACCCGCACCGCACACGGCGTTGAAGGTTCCAGGAGACGACCGCCCCGGGGCGGGTGGACACGCCCCCGGCCTCGGCTGGTCCGGCGGGGTGCGGGGCGCCCCGGGCTACAGGGCTTCGGCGAGAGCGGCGTCGACGGCCGTCTGGAGACGTCTGCGCAGAGCCGCGCTCTCGGCGCGGTCGGTGCGCACCTCCACGATGCGCACCCCCTCGCCGAGCAGGGCCTTGGGCAGGTCCGTGGCCCATTCCAGGTGGACGTAGGGCACGTCGGCCATCGCCGCCACCCGCTCCATCGACACCCCGTGCGGGGTCCCGAAGACCCGCTCGAAGTCCGGGTGCCCCGCCTGCTCCAGCCCGGAGAAGATGCCGCCGCCGTCGTTGTTGACCACCACGATCGCCAGGTCCGGGCGCGGCTCGCCCGGCCCGATGATCAGCCCGTTCTGGTCGTGCAGCACCGCCAGGTCGCCCAGCAGCGCGAACGCCCCCGCGGCCGGGTCGGCCGCCTGGTGGGCCAGGGCGGCGCCGATCGCCGCGGAAACCGTGCCGTCGATACCGCTCACCCCCCGGTTGCCGACCAGCCGCACCCCGCAGCGGGCGCGCATGGTGGCGTCCAGGTCGCGGATGGGCATGCTCGACCCCGCGAACAGCAGCGACCCGGCGGCCAGGTGCGACACCAGGTCGCGGGCCAACCGCGGCTCGGTCGGCGTCTCCTGCTCGTCCAGCACCGCGTCCAGGGCGGTACGCGCGGCGGACTCGGCCCGCCCCCACAGCCGCGACCAGTCGGTGCGGCGCGGTTCCTCGAAGGAGAGCCCCGCCGGGGCCGCGACGGCGGCCACCACGTCGGTGGCGGTGCGCGCCGGGTCGGCGAACCCGTTGGGCAGCGACGCGCACGGGTCCCCCAGGGACCCGGCGGTGACCACCACGTGGCGGCGGGCCCGGCGCAGGAACGCCAGTGTCTGCCGGGACAGGTTGGGCCGCCCCACGCTGACCACCAGGTCCGGAGCGGGCCCCGCGGCGATCGCCGGGGACGCCAGCAACTGCCGGTAGGCGGACACCGCGCCCGTCCGGCGGGCGTTGGAGGTGGGTTCGGCCAGCAGTGGCCACCCGGTCAGCTCGGCCAGCGCCAGGAACGGCACCGGGTCGTAGTCACCGTCGCCGCACACGATCACGCCGCGCTCCACGTCGGGCAGCACGAACGCCGGCGGTTCGGCCGACGGCCCCGGCCGGGAGATCCACGGCGCCCCGTCGGCCCGCCCCTGGAGCGGCTCGGGCCACTCCTGGCCGAGCCCGTCGGGGGTGAGCGGGTCGCGGAACGCCACGTTCAGGTGCACCGGGCCGGGTCGCCCGCCGCGGGCGGCGCCCCAGGCGCGCCCCACCAGCGAACGCCAGTAGGCGACCATCCCCGGCACCGGGTCGGGGGTGCCGACCTCGGCGAACATCCGCACCGCCCCGCCGTACAGGCCGATCTGGTCCACGGTCTGGTTGGCGCCGGTGCCGCGCAGCTCGGGCGGCCGGTCGGCGGTCAGCACCAGCAGCGGCACCCCGCTCTCGTCGGCCTCCAGCACCGCGGGGTGGAAGTTGGCGGCGGCGGTCCCGGAGGTGCACACCACGGCCACGGGACGGCGCGACACCCGGGCCAGGCCCAGCGCGAGGAAGGACGCCGACCGCTCGTCCACGCGCACGTGCACCCGGATCCCGGGGTGGGAGACCAGGGCGAGCGCGAGCGGCGTCGAGCGCGACCCCGGCGCGACCACGGCCTCGGCCAGGCCGCAGCGGGCCAGTTCATCGACGAGGACCCGCGCCAGGGCGGTAGACGGATTCATGCAAACGCTTTCGTTCGTCAAAGTGTGCAACAAGTATCACCGCAGGGTGCCGGTGTGCCGCACGGCACCCCTCTTCGCACGGGCGCACACCTTCCAGTGAACCCCGTCCGGGTGCGAACGGCGAACGCCCGCACGTGTGATCCGCGTCCCGAACCGGTCAACCCCGCTGTTCGGCGGCGATGGCGGCCGCGGCGCGGGCGCGCCAGGGAGCGGGGTCGGTCTCGACCGCGCGCAACCGCTCCTCGTCGACCCGCACCGGCCGCACCGGCAGGTACCCGTTCTCGGGCAGCAGCGGGTCGGCGGTGACGTCGGCGGTGAGCATCTGCATGGTCGCCAGCCCGCACGCGTAGGGCAGCTCCGGCAGGGCGGCGGCCAGCGCCACCCCGGCGGCCAGGCCGACCGACGTCTCGACGGCGCTGGAGACCACCACCGGCAGCCCGCAGGCATCGGCGACCCGCAGGGCGGCGCGCACCCCGCCCAGGGGCTGCACCTTGAGCACGACGATGTCGGCGGCGTCGGCCGCACGCACCTTCAGGGGGTCCTCGGCGCGGCGGATCGACTCGTCGGCGGCCACCGGCACGTCCACCCGGCGGCGCACCGCGGCGAGTTCGTCAAGGGTGGCGCAGGGCTGCTCGACGTACTCCAGCCCGTACCGGTCCAGGGCGCGGACCATCCGTACCGCGGTGTCCGCGTCCCAGGCCCCGTTGGCGTCCACGCGCACCTTCCCGGCGGGGCCGATGGCGTCGCGCACCGCCTCCACCCGGGCCAGGTCCTCGGCCGGGTCCCGCCCCTTCTCGGCGACCTTCACCTTGGCGGTGGTGCAGCCGCCCGCCGTGACGATGGCGTGGGCCTTCCCGGGGTCCACGGCCGGGACGGTGACGTTGACCGCGACCCGGTCGCGCACCGGGGCGGGCCACCCCAGGTGGGCTGCCTCATGACAGGCCGCCCACCAGCGGGCGCACTCGCGCGGGCCGTACTCGGCGAAGGGCGAGAACTCGCCCCACCCGGCGGGCCCGCGCACCAGCATGCCCTCGCGCACGCTGATGCCGCGGAACCGGTCGCGCAGGCCGATGACGAAGGCCCGGCCCGCTCCGGGACCGGTCTCCGCGGCGGGGTCGGGGGACGGTGTCACGGGCGGCGCGGGAACTTGTCGAACTCCGGACGGCGCTTCTCCTTGAAGGCGTCCCGGCCCTCCTGGGCCTCCTCGCTCATGTAGTAGAGCATGGTGGCGTCACCGGCGAACTGCTGCATCCCGGCGGCGCCGTCGCTGACGGCGTTGATGGCGCCCTTGAGCATGCGCAGCGCCAGCGGGGACTTCTCCAGCAGCTCGCGGGCCCAGGAGACGGTCTCCTTCTCCAGGTCGGCCAGCGGCACCACGGTGTTGACCATGCCCATGTCCAGCGCCTCCTGGGCGCTGTACTGGCGGCACAGGTACCAGATCTCGCGGGCCTTCTTCAGGCCGACGGTCTCGGCGAGCAGCCAGGAGCCGTAGCCGCCGTCGAAGGAGCCGACCTTGGGGCCGGTCTGGCCGAACTTGGCGTTGTCGGCGGCGATGGTGAGGTCGCAGCACACCTGGAGCACGTTGCCGCCGCCGATGGACCACCCGGCGACCATGCAGATGACCGGCTTGGGCAGGCGGCGGATCTGCACCTGAAGGTCCAGGACGTTGAGGCGGCCGATGCCCTGGCGGGCCACGGCGTCGTCGCCGATGTAGCCGTCGTCGCCGCGGATCTTCTGGTCGCCGCCGGAGCAGAACGCCTGGTCGCCGGCGCCGGTGAAGATGATCACGCCGACCTCGGAGTCGTCGCGGGCGATGTTGAACGCCTGCTGGAGCTCGAAGAGGGTCTGCGGCCGGAACGCGTTGTGCCGCTCGGGCCGGTTGATCGTGATCTTGGCGATGCCCTCCGCGGTCTCGTAGATGATGTCGGAATACTCGCCCGACCGCTGCCAGTCGATCACGCTGCTCACGGCTACTGCTTCTCCTCACGGGAACATCGGAACGGCGGGCGCCCGGACCGGCTCCCACGGAGCCCCTCCCGGGGCGGCCCCCGCGTCAACCCTACGCATTGTGCCAGGCCGACGGGGACGATCGGGTACGCCCCCCGTGAGCGTGGCGGGCGTACCCTTGTGCCCCGTGGCTTCCGCGAACCTTCCCGACGTCCCCGACCCGACGACCGCCGACGGCCCGGCCCTGCGTGCCGCCGTCGGGCTGGAGCCGGGTCACCTGTCCGATCTGCTGGCCGCGGCCCTTCAGGGCGACGGCCCGGCGCTGATGCCGGTGCCCGCCGGCACCCCGGACGCCCGGGTGCGGGAGCTGCTCGGGGCGATGCGCCCCTCCTCGGTTCTGACCCCCCGGGGCGAGTCCCCGCTGGCGGGCGGCCTGCCCGCGGCCCCCGGGACGGCCCTGGTGGTCACCACCTCCGGGTCGACGGGTGCGCCCAAGGGCGTGGAGCTGTCGGCGGCGGCGCTGCTCGCCTCGGCGCGGGCGTCGGTGTCGCGGATCGGGGCCCGGCCGGGCGACTCCTGGCTGTGCGTGCTGCCCGCCGGGCACATCTCCGGCCTACAGGTGATGCTGCGCGCCCTGGTCACGGGCACCGAGGCGGTGCACGCGCCGTTCTCGGTGGAGGGGGTGCTCTCCCGGGCGGAGGAGCTCCGTCCGCACGTGTCCCTGGTGCCGACCCAGCTGCGGCGGCTGCTGGCCGCGGGGGCGGACCTGTCGGCGTTCGGGGTGGTCCTGCTGGGCGGGGCGGCCGCCGAACCCGGGCTGTTGGCGGCGGCGCGCGCCGCCGGGGGCCGGGTGGTCACCACCTACGGCATGAGCGAGACCTGCGGCGGGTGCGTCTACGACGGGGTGCCCCTGGACGGGGTGGGGGTGGCGATCGACGCCCCGGGACCGGACGGCGCCGGCCGGGTGCTGCTGTCGGGGCCGGTCCTGCTCACCCGCTACCGGACCGCCCCGGGGGCGGAGCCGGTGCCGGGCCCGGACACCGCCGCCGACGGGGCCCGGGTGCTGGGCACCAACGACCTGGGGCGCTGGGACGGGGAGCGGCTGACGGTCCTGGGCAGGATGGACGAGGTGATCAACACCGGCGGACACAAGGTGGTGCCCGAGCAGGTCAACGCACTGATCATGGCCGATCCCGCGGTGGCCGAGTCGGTGGTGGTGGGCCGCCCCGACCCCGAGTGGGGCGAGCGGGTGTGCGCGGTGGTGGTGCCCGCCGACCCGGCCGCTCCGCCCGCCCTGGAGCACCTGCGGGCGGTGGTGCGCGACCGGCTGCCCGCCTATGCGGCGCCGCGCGAGGTGGAGGTGCGCGACCGGCTGCCGATGCTGGCCTCGGGCAAACCGGACCTGGTGGCGCTGCGCCGCGGCTGAGGTCGGTTCCGGACGGGCCGTCCGCACCCCGGGCGGGACCGGCCGCCGTCACCGAAGGCGGACATGTCCGCCCGTGGTGGGGAACTTCCCCGGGCCGTCCGGCGTCTACCTGAGTATCCGGGCAGCACGAATGCCCGGATTCCACGGCCCCTCTGCCAAGGAGGTCCGCAGTTGGCGACAGCCACGAGTCCACCCGCCCACGCCCCTGCGCCCTCCCCCGCGCCTGGAGCGCCGTGCCCCGGCACGGCCGTCCGAGCGGGCTCCCATACCCGCTGTCTCCCACCGCCCGCCACTGAACGTGCGGTGATCCATGCCACTTCGAAAGATATCCAATCGAGACGGGGAACATTTGACACCCCGACACGTTGGACATATTGGCGCGTCCAGTCGGCGGGAGCCTTCCGCCACGTGCCACACGTCATGGAAGGGAGGGAGGTGTCCGGATGACGAGCACTGCCCGGACCCGTTCGGCGCCCACCGACGGCACCGCTCCGCTCGCGGCCGACCGCGCGGCACTGACCGACCTGCTCACCCGCGGGCGCGCCCAGGGGCAGCTGTCCCTCACCGAACTGCGCACCGCCTTCTCCGCGGCCGGAGTCTCCGCTGGCGACGGCCGCGCCATCCTGCGTGAACTCACCGACCACGGGGTCCGGCTCGCCAACGGGGGCGACCACTCCGCACCGGTGGCCGAACCCGACGCCGAGGACGACGTGCTGGAAAACACTCTCATCGCGACGGTGCCCGACACCGACGAGGCACCCAAGGCCGTATCCGGCAAGGTCGCACCGCGCAAGGGCCCCTCCCCCCGGAGGAAGACCCGCACCTCGCGGCGCACCAAGCAGACCGAGGACACATCCCAGGCCACCATCGACCCGGAGACCGGCGAGGCCGACCTGGACGACCAGTCCCCCGCCATGGGCGACTCCGTCCACACCTACCTCAAGGCCATCGGCCGCCGACAGCTGCTCACCGCCGAGCAGGAGGTCGAGCTGGCCAAGCGGGTCGAGGCCGGTCTGTACGCGGAGTACCGGCTGGGCCTGCACGGCGAGGTCGACACCTCCGTGCCGATGTCCGAGGTCGAGCGGGACGAGCTGGAGTGGATCGCCGAGGACGGCCGCAAGGCCAAGTCCCACATGCTGGAGGCCAACCTGCGCCTGGTGGTGTCGGTGGCCAAGAAGTACAGCGACCGGGGCATGTCGCTGCTGGACGTGGTCCAGGAGGGCAATCTCGGCCTGATCCGCGCCGTGGAGAAGTTCGACTACACCAAGGGCTTCAAGTTCTCCACCTACGCCATGTGGTGGATCCGTCAGGCGATCCAGCGCGGTTTCGCCGACTCGGCGCGCACCATCCGCCTGCCCGTCCACGTGCTGGAGCTGTTGAGCAAGGTCAGCCGCCTGGAGCGCGACATGCACCAGGCGCTGGGCCGCGAGCCCACCCCGGAGGAGCTGGCGCTGGAGCTGGACAAGACCCCGGCCCAGATCGAGGAGCTGCTGCGGGTCACCCGCCAGCCCATCAGCCTGGACTCCACCATCGGTGAGGACGGCGAGACCCGCATCGGCGACCTCATCGAGGACGTGGACGCCTCGGAGGCCTCCGAGGTGGTCGACCGCCAGCTCATGGCCGACCAGCTGCGCAACGCCCTGTCCGACCTGGAGCCGCGCGAGGCGACCATCATGTCGCTGCGCTTCGGCCTGATGGACGGCCGGCCGCGCACCCTGGACGAGATCGGCAAGCACCTGGGGCTGACCCGCGAGCGCATCCGGCAGCTGGAGAAGCAGTCGCTCTCCAAGCTGCGCCACCCGAGCCGTGCCCAGCAGCTGCTCGACTTCGCCAGCTAGCCGCCGCGAAGGGCCGCCTCCCGCACCCGGGAGGCGGCCCTTCGGCGTGTCCGGGGCCGGTCGGGGATGTCCCTGAACGTTCCCCGAGATCAGGGCCGGGAAGGGCGCGGACGGGCCCGGCGGTGCCACCATGGGGGAATGACGGACAGCATCTCCCAGCGGCAGGCCGAGATCGCCGCCGCCCTGCGCGCCGGCCGTGAGCTCGGGCCCGAGTACGACGACGCGCTGGCCGCGTCCCTGGTCGAACGCATCGACGACGCCATCGACACCAGCGTCCGGCGCCACCTGGACCACCGACAGCGCGAGCACAAGGGCAAGGTGGGGGTGCCCTCCAACACGGTGCGGATGGTGCTGTCCCTGGTGTGCCTGGGGGTGAGCATCCCCGCCACCGCGATCGCCGCGTCCCTGGTGGGCGGGCCGGTCGCCCTCATCTCCGTGTGGGCGGGGCTGATCCTCTTCTACATCATCTCCGTGACGGGCCTGCGCCGCTGAGCGGCGCCCGCCCCGGGGAGACTCAGCCCGGGGGCTGAACGGAGTCCAGCGCGGCGCGCAGGATGTCCACGGCCTCACCGTGGTCCAGCCCCACCCGGGAGATCACCTCGGCGTAGGCGCGGGCGGCCGCCAGCGCCTCCGCTCGCTGGTCGTCCCCCGCGGCCGCGATGAAGGTGCCCGAGCGGCCCCGGGTCTCGACGACCCCGGCCTGCTCCAGTTCCCGGTAGGCGCGGGCCACGGTGTTGACCGCCACCGACAGGTGCCCGGCCAGCGCCCGCACCGTCGGCAGCCGGTACCCGACCGGGAGTTCCCCGGCGGCGGCGGCCATCGCCACGGTCGTCCGGATCTGCTCGTAGGGCGGTACCTTCGACGTCGGGTCGACGCGGATGAAATCCGCCATCTCCTCCTGCGCTCCCCACGTTCGGTGTTCGTGCTCCGGGCCCCATACCCGTTCGCGCCCAAAACTACCGTGCGTGCGGACCCCGCGCCCGCGGGGGCGCGGGGCGTCGTGGACGTCAGGCGGCGCCGACCGTCCGGGGGACCCGCTGCACTCCGTGCAGCCGGTGCTCCTCACGGGCGGTGAGCAGCCGCTCGGCGACCTCGGTGGCCTCGCGCACCTCGGGCCGGGCCAGGCTCTTGCGCCGGTGGATGCGGTCCCGGTAGCCCTTCTCGCCGATGAGCACGCGCTCCCGGGCGTAGGCGGCCCGCATCGCCTCGGTGAGCGCGGTGTCCAGCGCCAGCCCGCACTCGTGCAGCTCCGCCGCCCCGGCCCCCGACTCGCGGGCGTCCTCCAGCGCCGCCTGGGCGGCCGCCACCTCCCGCAGCAGGTCGTCGAGCCGCCCGGCCCGCTCACGGTCGGCGATCAGGCTCTCCCGCGCCTGCGCCGTGCCACGTCCGCCAAGTCCCATCGCCCGCTCCGTTCATCTGTGTTGTTGGGTGTTTCCTCCCCGGTCTTCAGACCGGGGAGGAAACACCCTTCTCTTTCCTGGTGGTATAGGCATAGCCGTCCGCTCGCTGGAGCAGGCGGACGTGCCTGTGGTTGATGCCGGGTTGGCGGCCCTGGGCGGTGGTGATGTCGAAGCCATCCCTGGCACGGACCAGGACCCGACCGGTGTGGGTGCCTTGCCGTTTCCCGGTCGGGACCACGGCGCGGACCAGGTCGCCGGTGGCGAACCCGAAGTGCCGCTTGGTGCGCGGCAGCCGCAGTCGGGGGAACCCGTACTTGTCGGTGCGGGTACGGGCGTAGGAGCCGCGCCCCGCACACCCCGCGACCAGCACCGTGCCCACGACCCGGGTGACCGTGTCGGCCTTTCCGATGACCAGGGCGTCCAGGGTGTGGGACTTGGGCAGTCGGTTGCGGGTCCGGTTCCACTTGGTGCGCCCACCCGAGGCCGTATGGGTGGGGAGCCGCTCGTCCAGGGCCCGCCACAACGCCCACCGCGTGGTGTTGACGGCGGCGGCGTCCCGCAGCGGTGCCTTCGCGCGGGCCGTGATCTCGGCCAGGGTTTTCGGGTCGGTGGCGAACTCCTCCACCGGCCGGTCGGCCTTGGCCTGGTTGCAGGGGACACAGGCCAGGACCAGATTCGAGACCCGGTCGGAGCCGCCCCGGGAGCGGGGTCGGACGTGGTCGATGTTCAACGGCACGCCGGTGGTACCGCAGTAGGCGCAGGTGCGGCCGAACTTGGCCAACAGGTGCTCGCGGACCTCGTAGCCGTGCAGGGTGCCCTGCTGGTACTCGGCCCCTTCCAGGGGCTTGTCGGCGGACAGGGCGTGGGTGTCGAACGCGACCCGCTCCACGTGCACCGCCGTGACGGGCGCCCACCGGGCGAGCCGGTCCACCCACGCCACGGTGGTCTCCACCCGGTGACGCAAAGAGGGCGGCAGCCACCCCCGCGGCCGGGTGCGGTTGGAAAAGCGCGGGGCGCGGTGGCGCAGGTTCGCGGTCCGGCGCCGTTGCCGGTACCCGGACCGTTGGCCCATCTTCTTCGTGATCTGCGCGCCACGGTGGTCGAGCCGGAGGGCGTACCGGCCCCGCCGCTCACCTGGCCGGGAGGTGAACACCGCGATGCCGGTGTGCCTGCTGCCCGGGTCGATGCCGATCTCGACGCCGTCCACCTGCGACTGTGCGATGGTGCGGTCCTTGAGACGGATCGTGAACGGGGTGTGCCGGTGGACGACGGCCCGGCCCTTGGCCAGGAGCCTGCGGGCTCTGGCCGGTGGGCAGGGTTGCAGAGGTGTGCCGTGCCTGTCGAGGACGAACACGTACGCCTGGGACTGCTTGGTGTGCACCTCACGGTGCTGCTCCCCGGCCCCGGAGGGCTCGGGGGTGACGCCACCGGCACCGGGTGAGATGTCGGTGGTCTCCCCTCGACCATGTTCCGCACCGGGTACCACCGTCGTGCGGTGGTGTCCGCGCCCCGTTTCGTTCCCGATCCGGGGAGTGTCTACTGGCGCGGATTCCAGAACAGAAAGGACTGCGCCGGAGGCGTCCGTTGAGGGCGGTGGAGGGCGACGGGCGGGACGCTGAGGAAGCACGGCCTGGTGGGTCTGCCGTCCTGTGCGGAACGTAGCCATCAAGGTCACCTCCCTGTAGGTGATGGCCGGGTCTGGTAAAGGCGGCCCTCAGCCAGATGGGCTGAGAGCCCGGGCCTTCAGGCCCGGAATCCCTTTACCTGGTACACCGTCTGCAAGAGCACTGTAATAGTGACTTGGATCATGAGGCGAGCCGGATCGTGCGTCGGTGATGGCCTCCGCGCACAAAAAACGCCACATTAGGCGACAAAACTTGCGAAAGGACACAAGTGAGCAGGAACTACGCGGGGCTCAGTCGGGAGCGCATCATCCTGGAGGCACTCCACATCATCGCCGGACGCGGACTGGGCGGACTGTCCATGCGGCGGCTGGGCGACGCCCTGGAGGTGGAGGCCATGGCCATCTACCACCACTTCCCGCTGGGCAAGGAGCAGCTCTTCAACGCCATCGCCGCCTACGTGACCTCCCCCGGGGCCACCGGCGAGACGCTCCCGGAGGAGGCCGTCCCGCAGGACGGCGAAGAGCCGCGGGAAGCCGACACCGAGGAGGCCGACACCCGTCCCTGGGACCAGCGCCTGACCTCCTGGGCCGACGGCTACCGCGCCCGCCTGCTGGAGTACTCCGGCGCCCTGTCCCTGCTGGTGCACCGCGCCCCCGCGACCCCCGCCGACACCGCCGCCCGCGCCCTGGTCCACCGCGCCTTCACCGAGGCCGGGGTGCCCGAGGACGACCTCGACCGCGCCGCCGACGCCCTGTACGCCCACTGCCTGGGCGCGGTCGTCCACCAGGTCCGCCACCAGGACGACGAGGACGCCCCCGACGCCGAGGAGGCCGCCGCCCGCTTCCACTACGGGCTGCGCGCCCTGCTGCGCGGACTGGCCGCCTGACGGGAACCGGGGGGTGGTGTCCCGCCGAGTGGTGTGACTTCGTCCGATCCCCGGGTACCGAAGGCGACAACGCTCCGGTCGGCGACTCGTCCTCGTCCGGACAGCCGGTGTTCTCACACCACTCGACGGGACATGACCGAACCGGGACCCGCCTCCGGGCGTCCGTGTCCCCGAGGGTGCCGCTCCCCCGCGCCCGAACACTCCCGAGCACCCCGCCCGGACGGGCACCGCCGGGGCGGAACGGGAAAGGCCCATGGTTCTCAGGCGTCTGCTCGCCGGTATCGGTTTCGGCGGGGCCGCGGTCGAGACCCACCCGGACTCGGCCTCGACCCGCCCCGGCGGCACGGTGCGCGGCACCGTGCCGGTCGAGGGCGGGGACGTCGAGCGAGAGGTCGAAGAACCCACCGCGGGCCCACAGGCCGCGGTCGAGTCCGAGTCCGGTGACGGCGAGGTCACCTCCCACACGGAGTTCCACCGGGTCCGGCCGGGCGGACCCGCCTGGTCCCGGGGCAACGCTTCGAGTCACCGAGGGGCGCGACACCTTCACGAGCTTCGGCGTCACCCACGAGCAGGCCGCCGCGACGGACCGGCGCCGGGAACCGGACCGGTGGATCGACGCCCCGGCCGGGCGCCGCGACCTCTTCCGACCGGTGGTCCCGGCCGGGGCGCCGCCCCGGCCGGGACCCGGCTCAGGCCTCCCCGGCGCGCTCGCGGACCCGCTCCGCACGCAGCTCGCGCGCCTGGTCCGGGTCGAGCACGGGGGCGGCGTTGAGCAGTTGGCGGGTGTACTCGCTCTGCGGGTCCTCGTAGATGGAGTCGCTGTCGCCCAGCTCCACCACCTCGCCCTTGCGCATCACCGCGACGCGGTCGCTGACCTGGCGCACCACCGCCAGGTCGTGGGCGACGAAGATGTAGGTCAGCCCGAAGTCGTCCTGGAGCTCCGACAGCAGCCGCAGCACCTGGTCCTGGGTGGACACGTCCAGCGCCGACACCGGCTCGTCGCAGATGATCAGCTTGGGCTTGAGGATCAGCGCCCGCGCGATCGCGATCCGCTGGCGCTGGCCGCCGGAGAACGCGTGCGGGAACCGGTTGTAGTGGCTCGGTTCCAGCCCCACCCGGTCCAGCAGCTCCTGCACCTCGCGCTTGATCTTCCTGGTGTCGCGCTCGCCCTGCACCCGCAGCGCCGTGCCGATCGCGTCGCCCACGGTGACCCGCGGGTTCAGCGACGAGTACGGGTTCTGGAACACCATCTGCACGTCCCGGCGCAGCGGACGCATCCGGCGTTCGGCGATGTGGGTGATGTCCTCGCCCTCGAACTCGATGCGGCCCTCGGTGGGCTCCAGCAGGCGCATGACCATCCGCGACAGCGTGCTCTTGCCCGAGCCGGACTCGCCCACGATGCCCAGCGTCTCGCCCTTGTACAGGTCGAAGGAGACGCCCTTGACGGCCCAGAAGTCGGTGGAACGCCCCCACAGCCCGCCGCGCACCTTGAAGCGCTGACCCACCCCCGAGGCCTTGAGCAGGACCTCCCGCTCACCCTCCGGCTCCTGGGGGGCGAACGCGGCGAACTCCTCCTGTGCCGGGGCCTCCTCGGTGGCCGCCCCGGCGGCGCGCTGCTCCCCGCGTTCGCGTTCGGCCCGGTCGGCGCGGTCCTGGGCGCGGCGCTGGGCCCGGGAGACCTCCACCCGCGGCACCGCGGCCAGCAGCGCCCGGGTGTAGGGGTGCTCGGGCTCGGACAGCACCGTGCGCACGTCACCGCGCTCCACCGCCACCCCGTGCCGCATCACCACGACCTCGTCCACCGAACCCGCCACCACCGCCAGGTCGTGCGAGACCAGGATCAGCGCCATGCCCAGGTCCCGGCGCAGCTCGTCCAGCAGGTCCAGGATGCGCGCCTGCACCGTCACGTCCAGCGCCGTGGTCGGCTCGTCGGCCAGCAGCACCTTGGGATCGCACATCAGCCCCATCGCGATCACCACACGCTGGCGCATACCACCGGAGAACTCGTGCGGATAGGAGTTGATCCGCTTGCCCGGGAAGGGGATCCCCACCCGGTCCAGCGCCTCGACCGCGTGCTTGCGGGCCTCCGCCCTGGACACGTCCGGCCGATGCACGCGCAATGCCTCGACCAACTGGTCGCCGATGGTGTACTGCGGGTGCAGCGACTGCATCGGGTCCTGGAAGACCATCGCGATGTCGTTGCCGCGCATCGCCCGCAACTGCTTGTCGGTCAGCTTGTTGACGTCCTGCCCGGCCACCTCGATGGTGCCGGTGATGTCGGCCCGGCTGCCGCGGTGCAGGCCCATCAGGGCCAGCGAGGTCACGCTCTTGCCCGAGCCCGACTCGCCCACGATGCCCAGCCCTCCCCCGGCGGACACCTCGAAGGACAGTCCGTCCACCGCCTGGATCCGGCCGTCCAGGGTCGGGAACGCCACCCGCAGGTCGTCCACCCGGACGACGGGTTCGGGTGCGGATTCGCTCATAGGAGAGGCCTCTGCTCTCTGGGTCCGGGATCGTGGATACGGGGAGACGGTCCGCTAGTGGACCCGCACGCGCGGGTCGATCAGCGGGTAGATCAGGTCGACGATCAGGTTGCACAGAACGATGAAGAACGCGCCGAACAGGGTCACGCCCAAGATCACGGGCAGGTCGCTCTGGGTGATGGCGTTCACCGCGTAGCGTCCGATGCCGTTGAGGGAGAACACCTGCTCGGTCAGGACCGCGCCGCCCAGGACCAGGCCCAGGTCCAGGCCGAAGATCGTCACGATCGGCGTCAGGGTGGGCCGCAGGGCGTGCTTGAGCACCACCTTGTGCTCGCTCAGCCCCTTGGCGCGCGCGGTGCGGATGTAGTCCTCGCCCAGCACCTCCAGCATGCCCGCGCGCGTCTGGCGGGCGTACATGGCGGCGTGCAGGAACGCCAGGGTCAGCCACGGGAGGAACATGCCCGCGGCCCAGCCCAGCGGGTCCTGGGTGAGGGGGACGTAGCGCGGGGTCTGGAACCAGCCCCAGGCGTGCACCGGGAAGGCCAGCACCAGCAGGCCGGTGAAGAAGATCGGCAGGGAGACGCCGGCCAGGGCGATCGCCATCGCGATCCGGTCGAAGAGGCTGCCCTTCCACACCGCCGAGATCACGCCGACGGCGATGCCGCCGACCAGCCAGATGATGCCCGCGCCCAGGGCCAGTGAGAACGTGACCGGCAGCCGGGACACGATCTCGGGGAAGACCTCCTGGTAGGTCTGGAAGGAGTAGCCGAAGCAGGGCGCGGAGCACTCGATGGTGTCCCGGCCGAACTGGTACTCGGCGCCGAAGAAGATCCCGCGCACGAACTCGCCGAACTGCACGATGACCGGCTTGTCCAGTCCCAGCCGGTCGATGGTCGCCTGGATCGCCTCGGGGGTGGGCGCCCGTCCCACGTACATGGTCGCCAGCTGCTCGGTGGTCCGCCCGGCCCACTTGGGCACCACGTAGAAGATGCCGAAGGTGACCATGGTGACCACGGCCAGGAGCAGCAGACCGGCGCCCAGACGGCGCAGGATGTAGGTCAGCAAGGCGCGTGTCTTTCTGTCGTCGGGCCCGCCCTGGAAGGGGAATCGGCAGGGGCGCGAAGTTTCGGCCTGAGACGACCAAGATAACGCAGTGTATTTAAATGATCACGCTTGGCAGTGCGGCGTGTACCCGGCCCCCGAGCGCCGGGCGACGCGGGAGCCCCGGGCACAGGTGGGGCGGTGACCGGCGTCGCCGCAGGTCACCGCCCCCGTGCGGGTCACCGTCAGCTGTCGGTGGTGCCCAACGACATGTAGTCGTACATGCTGTAGCCCGCGTGGTAGTACACGTTGGTCAGGTTCGGCGGCCGGTACATCACGGTCCGCTCGAACACCGCGGGCAGGATGACCGCCTGCTCCATGGACCGCTCATCGATCTGCGTGTAGATCGAGGCGCGCTCGTCGGGGTCCTCGATCGTGACGACCTCGTCGAACCAGTCGTTGACCTGGTCGTCGTCGAACTCGGAGATGTTCGAGTTGCCCGCGTCCTGGATGGCGTCGCCGTCCAGGATCTTGCTCATGAACCCGTAGCCGCTGGCCCAGTCCGGGGCCCAGCCGTACACCGTCAGCCCCAGGTCGTTCTCGTGGACGAAGTCCGGGGAACCGGCCTGGGTGTTGGTGTAGGTGTCGGACGGGTACTGCTTGATCTCGACCTCGATGCCGACCCGGGCCAGCGCCTGCTGGACGGCCTCGGCGGTGCTCACGTCCGAGGGCCGGTCGGCGCGGGCGCCGATGGAGGTGGAGAACCCGTCGGGCTGCCCGCACTCCTCCAGCTTCTGCCGGGCCATGTCCAGGTCGCCCTTGTCGTCCTCGGACGGGTACAGGTCGATGCTCGGGTCGGCGCCGGGCAGCGCCGAGGGCATGATCTGGGTCGCGATGTCACCGCCGGTGTCACCGCCCCAGGCGCGGTGCAGAGCGTCCCGGTCGGCGGCGAACATGACCGCTTCGCGGCAGGCCAGGTCGTTCAGCGGTTCGACCACGGTGTTGATGTTGACGTAGCGCAGGGTGTTGGTCTGCGGGTTGTCGACACTGGCGCGCCGGGCCTCGTCGGTGATGAGGGTGCCGCGCATCGCCGGCCCCACACCGACACCGGCCAGGTCCACGTCGAGTTCGCCGTTGACCAGGCGCTGGTCGATCTCGTTCTGGTCGACGCCCAGCTGCACCTCGATGCGGTCGGGCAGCGCCCGGCGGGTGGGATCGGTGGCGGCGTCCCACTGGTCGTTGCGGACCAGGTTCAGGGACACGCCGGGCCGGTACTCGCCGTCGAACTTGTACGGACCGGAGGAGACCACCTGGCTCTGGTACTGCTCACCGCGGTCGGCGTCGGGCGGCACCGGCGCGGTCTGCGGCTGGATGAGGACGTACGGGAACTCCGAGAAGCTCTCGTTGAGGTGGAAGACCAGGGTGTGGTCGTCCGGCGTCTCGATGCCGTCGAAGCCCTCCAGCGGGTCCCCGTCGGTGGCGTAGGGCCCCTCGTAGTCCTCGCTGTCCGCGAGCAGCTGCTGGAAGTACTTGGGGCCGTTGGGCAGGGCCTGGTCGCCGAAGTTGCTGCGGGCGATCGCGTACTTGATGTCCTGGGCGGTGATCTCCGTCCCGTCCTCGTACAGCAGCCCCGGCTTGATGCGGACGGTCCACTCCGTGGAGTCCTCGTTGGCCTCGGGCATCTCCTCGGCCAGGTCGGGCTGGAGCTCGGTGCCCTCCTCCCCCGGGGCCTCGGTGTAGGTGAGCAGGGTGCGCGCGTAGTAGCGGGTGAAGTTCCAGCTGAACGCGTAGTAGGTGTTGCCCGGGTCCGGGGAGTCGAAGTCCGAGGAGATGGCGTACCGCAGGGTGCCGCCGGTCTGGTCGGACGGGTTGACCATCTCCGTCTCGGCCTGGTTGAACTCGGCGTCCACCTCCCCTCCGCCGCCGCCTCCGCCTCCGCCGCCGCACGCGGTCAGCATCAGGGCCAGGACCGTGCCGACGGCCGCGGGGGCCGTGTACCGGCGCCCCCGGGGTGCCCGGGGTGTGCCGTGGTGGTGGGTGTTCACCTTGCCTCCAGGATCGTGTTGCTGCGGGAACCGGGATCGGTTGCCGGGCGGGGCCGTGAACGATGCACGGCCCGGAGCCGGTCCGCCCCGGACGGGCGGCGGCCGGCGGGGGAGGTCAGTCGGAGGAGCGCGGGTCGAAGGCGTCGCGCAGGCCGTCGCCGAACAGGTTGAACGCCAGCACGGTGACGAAGATGGCCAGACCCGGGATGATCACGAAGTGCGGCGATGTCGTGTAGAAGCGCAGCGCGTTCTCCAGCATGCCGCCCCAGGTGGCCGTGGGCGGGTTGATGCCCACTCCCAGGAAGCTCAGGGCCGCCTCGAACAGGATGTTCGTGGGGATGAGCAGGGTGGAGTAGACCAGGATCGGGGTGACGAGGTTGGGCAGGATCTCCTTGAACACGATGTGGGCGCTGCCCGCGCCCAGGCTGCGGGCGGCCTCGACGAACTCGCGTTCCTTGAGGGTGAGGGTCTGCCCGCGCACGATGCGCCCGATGTAGGGCCAGTTGAAGAACCCGATGATGAAGATCAGCACGCCGATGCGCAGCCCGTTGCCGGTGAGGCCGAAGGCCCCGTCGGGGATGACGCCGACCAGGGCGATGGCGAAGAGCAGCAGCGGGAAGGCCAGGAAGATGTCCATGGCCCGGCTGATGACGGTGTCGATCCAGCCGCCGAAGTACCCGGCGACGACGCCCAGGACGGTGCCGATGACGACGCACACGACGGTGGCGACGGTGGCGACCAGCAGCGAGGTGCGGGCGCCGTAGACGATGCGGCTGAACAGGTCGCGGCCGTTGACGGGTTCGACGCCCAGGAGGTGGTCGGGGCTGATCCCGCCCCACGGGTCCAGGCCCAGGGCGGGGTTCTCGGGGTCGAGCAGGACCCCGCCGGTCAGGGGGTCGACGAGCTGCTGGTTGAACTGGTTGGGCGGGTAGCCGAACCAGGCGGTCAGCAGCGGGGCGAAGATCGCGACGAGGATGAGCAGGATGACGACGATCCCGCCGGCCATGCCGACCTTGTCCTTGCGGAACCGCTGCCAGGCGATCTGGCGCAGCGAACGGCCGGCGGCGTTCTTCGCCCCCGCGATCACCGCTTCGGGTTCGGCGTGTTGGGACGACTCGGGCGCGTCCATCGGCGCGGTCATGTGTGGCCCTGCCCCCCGCATATCGCTTTACGTAGTAGATCGACTACGTAGAGCTTGCACGAGTGGCGTGCCGATTTCCAACATCCGCGCCGGAACCGGCGGCGAGCACGGGGGTGGGTTCTGGCACTGATCTTGTGGTGCGGTGACGGTCCGTCACGAGTTGGGGTTCGAGAGCTCGGGTGCGACGGGAGTCGAACGGAGTTCCTGTGCGTTCCAGGACTACGGCCCTCGTGACTCTTCGCGATCAGTCCACAAGATCAGTGCCGGAACCCGGGGGTGTCAGCGGAACGGGCACCGAACCGTTGCGGATCTCGGTGGGCACGACCGGTTCGGCCGCGAGCGGGCCCGGGAACGGGTCCATGTCCCCGGTCCTCGCGGAGAACGGCCGGCGGGGGTTCTTGAACACCACCGGTTTCTAGAGGGGTTCTCGAAGGCTCCGGACGGGTTCCGGAGCCCGCCCGCCGAGAGCTTCAGAAAACGAAGGTTCTTTGAAAGGTTCGATCAGTCCAGGAGCCGAGCCCTGACTCGGGCGAGGTCTTCCTCGATGACCCCCGCTGCCAGGAGGTAGGCCCGCGCGTCCAGATCCTTGAGGACGTCCAGGACACTTCCGCGCAGTGTCAGTCCGCGCTCGGCCAGTAAAGACTCGATCACCGGCCCTTGGTCCTCCTTCCCCATCGCAGCGAAGAGAGGCCCGAGTGCGGTGGTGGAGAGTTCGTAGTCATCGGCTATCGCGTCGGCGTCGACATCGGCCAGGGCGAGCAGCAGCAGGGTGACCAGGCCGGTGCGGTCGCGCCCGGCTCCGCAGTGGAACAGGACTCCGCCGGGCCCGGACCGTGCCAGAGCGGTGATCGCCGCGGCGCATCGTTCGGCTTTGCGGTCGAGAAAGGGCCGGAAGTAAAGCGGGCTCCCGTTCAGCCGCCTGCGGTCGATGTCCTTCCAGAACTCGACGTCCTCGACATCGTCCAAGGGCACCTCCAGACGCCTCATCCCAGGTGGGAGGGGCGTCTGGGCCGATTCTGCGGGGAACGCGGCGGACCCGCCCCGGCTGGTGAGGCCTTCGCCCGGGGCCGGTCGGACCTCGTCCGGGTTGCGCAGGTCCACGACGGTGCGCACACCGGCGTCGTAGGCGGCCCGCCACCCCTGGACGGTGACGAAACGCAGATCAGCGGATCTGATGAAGGCCCCGGGACGGGTGGTTCGGCCGTGACGGGTGGGAAGGCCGCCGAGGTCACGGGTGTTGAAGAACCCTTCCCAGGTGACCTGTCTGCCATCGCTCATGAACGCCAGGGATACCTCCTCCCACGGAAGAAGAAAAGTTCCTTGGTCCCTGTCCCGTTGCGTCGGGCGTTCTCCCGGGAGCGGAGGATGCGGTATCGGACCACCGGCCCGGCCACGCGGGCCGGGCCCGGAACCGGTCAGCGTCCGCGCAGGGTGCGGTACCGGGCCACCAGCCCGGCCGTGGAGGCGTCCAGCCCCTCCACCCGCGCCCCCTCGGTCAGCGCCGGCTCGACCCGCTTGGCCAGCACCTTGCCCAGCTGCACACCCCACTGGTCGAAGGAGTTGATGTTCCAGACCGCCCCCTGGACGAACACCTTGTGCTCGTACAGGGCCACCAGCTGCCCCAGCACCGACGGGCTGAGCCGCTCGGCCAGGATCGTCGTGGTGGGGCGGTTCCCGGCGAAGGTGCGGTGCGGGACCAGCCCGGCCGGAACCCCCTCCTCGGCGACCTCCCCGGCGGTCTTGCCGAAGGCCAGCGCCTGCCCCTGGGCGAACATGTTGGCCATCAGCAGATCGTGCTGGGGCACCAGCGCCTTGGGCAGGTCGGGGGCCGGCTCGGCGAACCCGATGAGGTCGGCGGGCACGAACCGGGTGCCCTGGTGCAGCAGCTGGAAGTACGCGTGCTGGCCGTTGGTGCCCGGGGTGCCCCACACGATCGGCCCGGTCGCCCAGCCGACCGGCCGCCCGTCGCGCTGCACCGACTTGCCGTTGGACTCCATGTCCAGCTGCTGGAGATAGGCGGCGAAGCGGGACATGTGGTGGCTGTAGGGCAGCACCGCGTGGCTCTCGGCCGCCCAGAACCCGCCGTACCAGATGCCGAGCAGCCCCAGCAGGAACGGCAGGTTGCGCTCGACCGGCGCCGTCGCGAAGTGGGTGTCCATCAGGTGGAACCCGGCGAGCATCTCCCGGAACCGCTCCGGGCCGATGGCGATCATCAGCGACAGGCCGATGGCCGAGTCGTAGGAGTAGCGGCCGCCCACCCAGTCCCAGAAGCCGAACATGTGCCCGGTGTCGATCCCGAACCGGGCCACCTCCTCGGCGTTGGTGGAGACCGCCACGAAGTGCCGGGAGACGGCCTCCTCCGTGCCCAGTCCCTCCACCAGCCACCGGCGGGCGGCGTTGGCGTTGGTGATGGTCTCGATCGTGGTGAAGGTCTTGGAGGAGATCACGAACAGGGTCGTGGCGGGGTCGGCGTCCACCAGTGCCTCGTGCAGGTCGGCACCGTCGACGTTGGACACGAACCGGAACTCCAGGCCCCGGTCGCTGTAGGGCCGCAGCGCCTCATAGGCCATGGCCGGGCCCAGGTCGGAGCCGCCGATGCCGATGTTGACGACCCGCCGCACCGGCTGTCCGGTGTGGCCGAGCCAGCGCCGTGCCCGGACCCGGTCGGCGAACTCCGACATCCGGTCCAGGACCTCGTGCACCTCGGGGACCACGTTGCGGCCGTCCACCTCGATGACCGCCGAGCGGGGGGCGCGCAGCGCGGTGTGCAGCACGGCCCGGTCCTCGGTGAGGTTGACGTGGTCGCCGCGCAGCATGGCGTCGCGCAGTTCGGCGACCCGGGTGGCCCCGGCCAGGTCGGCCAGCAGGCGCAGGGTCTCGTCGGTGACGAGGTTCTTGGAGTAGTCGACGTGCAGGCCGCCGACGTCGAGGGTGAGCCGGTCGGCGCGGGCGGGGTCGGCCTCGAACAGGTCGCGCAGGTGGGTGCCGGCCAGTTGTTCGCGGTGCTCGCCCAGGGCCGCCCACTCGTCCCGGCGGTCCAGGGCCGGGGCCGCCCCGGCCCGTTCTCCGGTGTCCTCTGTGCGGGGGAGGGGTGTGGCAGACATCCGGTCGCTCCTCGTCGTCCGTAAGGTCCAGGTGCGCGGCGGGCGGCACGGGGCTCGGATCCGTGCCGGCACGTCCGTGCCGCGGCTGTGAAGACCACCTTGCCACGTCCGCGGGCGGACGCGGCGTTTTCCACAACCCCGGCCCCGGCGGCCTTGTTCCGTGTCCCGGCAGAACGGGACGGGGTCAGCCCCGGCCGACCTCTTCGCGTTCGCGGCGCAGCCGCGCCACCTCGGCGCGCAGGGCGCGCAGCTCGGCGAGGATGAGGCGCTGCCCGTCGGGTCCCTCCCCGTCGGGGGCGGACCGGCCGCCGCCGACCGGCTCCTCGCCATCGCCCCCGGGCCGGTCGTCGTCCTTCTCCAGCGCCTCCACCGCCACCGCGATGAACAGGTTCAAGGCGACCAGCGTCGACACCAGCACGAAGACGACGAAGAAGATCCACGCCATCGGCATGTGCGCCATGACGTCCTTGGCGATGGTGCCCCACCCGTCGGCGGTGGCGATCTGGAACAGGGTGAACAGCGAGGTGGGCAGGTCCCCGAAGTACTGGGGGGACACGTCGGCGAACAGCCGCGTGGCCATCACCGCCGCCACGTACAGCAGCAGGACGACCAGGAACAGGATCGACAGCATGCCGGGCAGCGCCCGGAACAGCCCGGCGACCACGTGGCGCAGGCTGGGGATGACCGAGAGCAACCGCAGGACCCGCAGCACGCGCAGCACCCGCAGGACGGCGAACGGCCCGGAGGTGGGCATCAGGGCGATGCCCACGATCACCATGTCGAACCAGCTCCACGGGTCGCGGAAGAACTCGGCCCGGTGGGCGTAGATCCGCAACAGCAGTTCGACCACGAACAGCGCCAGGATGCACAGGTCGATGCCGTGCAGGAGCCTCCCGTGCTCCTCCATGATCCGCGGTGAGGTCTCCACACCGAGGATGACGCCGTTGACGAGGATGAGGGTGACGACGCCGCCCTGGAACCAGGAGGCGTCGACGATCGTGCGGACCCGTTGGCGCAGTGTCACGGGACAGGGGGCTCCGTTCCTGGGGGAAAGGTCGGGGGTGCGGGTCGAAAAAGCCTACCGTCCGTAACGGACACTGTTCTCCTCCTTGCCCTGGTCTGTCCGTTCCGGCACTGGAATACGCCGCCTCGACCAGGCATGATCGGAAAGTAGGGGATGACCGAGGGTGAGGGGGACGCCCGTGGCCGAAGCAACCGAGGAGTCGGACGGGGAGCGCTGGGAGTTCGAGGACATCGACGACGTGGACGCCGACATGGACGTGGGCGCCCCGGACCAGGACAGCGCGGTGGCCGAGTACCTGCTCGACCACCCCCACGGCCTGCGGATCGAGGAGATCCGGGACCGCGGTTCCCTGGGGATCGGCGACGAGCTGCGCCGGGAGGTCGCCGAGCAGGTGCCCGAGCCGCAGGACGACAGGGCGCCCGGGCCCCGGCGCGAGGAGCTGGCCCGGGTGCTGCGGGCCGAGGAGTTCGCCGATCGGCTGCGCGAACGCGGTGTGTGAGGGGCCGCCGCGGTTCAGGCGCCGGGGTGCTCCGTGCGGTCGGCCAGGTCGGCGGCGAGCCAGCGCTCCACCCGCATGACGTGGACGGTGGCGGCGGCGCGGGCGGCGTCGGGGTCGCGGGCCACCAGGGCCTCGTGGATGCGCCGGTGGTCCTCGCGCAGTTCGTCGGTGAACCCGGCCTCGCGGTGCCCTGCCCACACCCGGGCGTTGAAGGTCCGCGAGGACAGGCCCTGGTTGACGGCGGCCAGGGTGGCGTTGCCGGTGCTGGCGACGATGGCCTGGTGGAAGCCCAGGTCGGCGGTGACCGTCTCGGCCGCGGTGGCGGGGGCGCCGTCGATCCGGTCCAGGAGCGCGCCGATGCGGACCAGGTCGGCGTCGGTGGCGCGGGCGGCGGCCAGGGCGGTGGCGGCGGGTTCGAGCATCCGGCGGACCTGGAGGACCTCCAGGAGGGTGTCGCCGCGGGAGACCTCGGCCAGGACGGAGAAGGTCTCCAGCAGGTCGGCGGGGCGCAGTGCGGTGACGTAGACCCCGGCCCCGTGGCGGGCCTCCAGGACGCCCAGGGTGGTGAGGGAGCGGATGGCCTCGCGCATGGAGCTGCGGGAGATGTCCAGGCGGGCGGCGAGGTCGCGTTCGGTGGGCAGGCGCTGGCCGGGGCCGACCTCACCGGAGGAGATCATCTCCTTGATGCGCTCGACGGCCCGCTGGGTGACCGAGGTCCGGTCGTCCATGCAACACCCCTCTGCTCCTCGTGAGTTCCCGTGTCGGGGACGCGCCTCATCGACCACCCCGGGCAAGTGATCATACCAATTCACCCCATCGCCTCCTCGGTACAGGGATGAAAGCCCCGGTTCTTGCCCTTTTTTGTTCGCGTGTGTCAAAGTGGTCTGACCACTAAGAGGCTTGTGGCGAGCAGGCCGCCCGCCGGTCCGGCGCGGCGCGAAGGAGGCCCATGCGGATCGCACTGTTCATCACCTGTGTCAACGACACGCTCTTCCCCGACACCGGCCGGGCCGTGGTGCACCTCCTGGAGCGGCTCGGCCACGAGGTCGTCTTCCCCCGGGACCAGACCTGCTGCGGGCAGATGCACTACAACACCGGCTACCGCCGCCCCGCGGGCAGGCTCGCCGTACGGTTCGTGCGCACCTTCGAGGACGCCGACGCGGTCGTGGTGCCCTCCGGCTCCTGTGCGGCGATGATCCGCGACAACTACCCGCGCCTGGGCGGCCGCGGCAGTCGCCTGTCCCGCAAGGTCGCGGCCCTGACCCCGCGCGTGTACGACCTCACCGAGTTCCTCGTGGACGTCCTGGGCGTCACCGACGTGGGCGCCTACTACCCGCACCGGGTCGTCTACCACCCCACCTGCCACGGGCTGCGCATGCTCGGCCTGGGCGACCGCCCCTACGAGCTGCTGCGCGCGGTACGCGGCCTGGAGCTGGTCGAACTGCCCGGGGCCACCGAGTGCTGCGGGTTCGGCGGCACGTTCGCGGTCAAGAACGGCGACGTCTCCTCCGCCATGGGCGCCGACAAGGCCCGTCACGCCCTGGAGACCGGCGCCGAGGTGCTGTGCGCCGTGGACAACTCCTGCCTGATGCACATCGGCGGCATCCTCTCGCGCCAGCGCGCCGGGATGAGGGTCGCCCACATAGCCGAGATCCTGGCGAGCACCGAGAAGGACTTCGAGGGCGCCGGGACCGAACGGGCCGCAAAGGCCGGAACGGAAAAGGAGGGTGCGGCCCGATGAGCAGCGCCACGTTCCTGGGCATGCCGCCCTTCCCCGAGGCGGCCCGCACCGCCGTGCAGGACTCGCGGCTGCGCTACAACCTGCGCAGGGCCACCCGCACCATCCGCGACAAGCGCGGCCTGGTGGTGGACGAACTGGGCGACGACTGGGCCCGGCTGCGCGCCGAGGGCGCCGAGATCAAGAACCGCACCCTGCGCCACCTCGACCACTACCTGGAGCAGCTGGAGGAGTCGGTCACCCGCGCGGGCGGGCACGTCCACTGGGCCCGCGACGCCGCCGAGGCCAACCGGATCGTCACCGGCCTGGTGCAGGCCACCGGCGAGACCGACGTGGTCAAGGTCAAGTCCATGGCCACCCAGGAGATCGAGCTCAACAACGCCCTGGAGGCCGCGGGCATCACCGCCTACGAGACCGACCTGGCCGAGCTGATCGTGCAGCTGGGCGACGACCTGCCCTCGCACATCCTGGTGCCCGCCATCCACCTGGGCCGCTCCCAGATCCGCGAGATCTTCCTGGAGCAGATGGCCGAGTGGGGCACACCCGCCCCGCCCGGGCTGACCGACGACCCGCGGGCGCTGGCCGAGGCCGCCCGGACGCACCTGCGCGAGCGGTTCCTGCGCACCCGCACCGCCGTCTCGGGCGCCAACTTCGCGGTGGCCGACTCCGGAACGCTCGTGGTGCTGGAGTCGGAGGGCAACGGGCGCATGTGCCTGACCCTGCCGCAGACCCTCATCTCGGTGGTGGGCATCGAGAAGATCGTTCCGACCTGGAACGACCTGGAGGTGTTCATGCAGCTGCTGCCGCGCTCCTCCACGGGTGAGCGGATGAACCCCTACACCTCGACCTGGACCGGGGTGACCCCGGGCGACGGCCCCCGGGAGTTCCACCTGGTGCTGCTCGACAACGGCCGCACCGACGTGCTGGCCGACACCGTGGGCCGCCAGGCACTGCGCTGCATCCGTTGCTCGGCCTGCCTGAACACCTGCCCGGTCTACGAGCGCACCGGCGGCCACTCCTACGGCTCGGTCTACCCGGGGCCGATCGGTGCGATCCTCACCCCGCAACTGCGCGGGACGGGGTCGGAGGTCGACCGGGCCCTGCCGTACGCGTCCTCGCTGTGCGGCGCCTGCTACGAGGTGTGCCCGGTCGCCATCGACATCCCCGAGGTGCTGGTGCACCTGCGCGAGGAGGTCGCCGGACGCAAGGGCCACGCGGGCGAGAAGGCTCTGATGGCGGGGGCGGAGACGGTGTTCTCCTCCTCCCGGACCCTGGGCGCGGTCCAGCGCGCCGCCGGCCTGGGCCGCGGCCTGGTCCCCCGGCACCTGCCCGGACCCGCCGGGGCCTGGACCGACACGCGCGACGTCCCGGACGTCCCGGCGGAGTCGTTCCGCCGCTGGTGGAACGGGCGCGACGGCGCACAGGAGGAGGGCCGATGAGCGCCAGGGAAACGATCCTGGCCCGGGTGCGGGCCGCGCTGGCCGACGTGCCCGACGACGAGCCGGTGCACCGCCCGCGGGAACGGACCTACCTGGACTCCCACGCGGTCGGCCCCACCCTGGAGGTGCTCCAGGACCGCTTGGTCGACTACAGGGCGCTGGTGCGCCGGGTGCCCGCCGACCGGATCGGCGCGGAGGTGGCCGCGGCCCTGGCCCGGCGCGGCGCCCGCCGCGTGGTGGTGCCCCCGGGGCTGCCCGGGGAGTGGACGGCACAGGTCGGCGTCGAGCCCCGGACCGACTCGCGGGAGGCCCCCCTGGCGGTGCACGAGCTGGACGCCGCCGACGGGGTGGTCACCGCGTGCGCGGTCGCGATCGCCGAGACCGGGACGATCGTGCTGGACGGCGGCCCCGACCAGGGGCGGCGCGCCATCTCCCTGGTCCCCGACTACCACCTGTGCGTGGTGCGCGCCGACCAGGTCGTGGACGGGGTTCCCCAGGCGGTGCGCCTGCTCGACCCGTCCCGCCCGCTGACCTGGATCAGCGGCCCGTCGGCCACCAGCGACATCGAGCTGAACCGGGTGGAGGGGGTGCACGGCCCCCGCACCCTGGAGGTGCTGCTGGTCGAGGCCGGTCCCTGAGGACGGCCGCCGCACCGGGTCGGGGACGCACCCGAGCCGGTGCGGCGGCCGCTCACCCCTGGGGGCGCCAGGTCGCCAGCAGCCGGTCCAGCGGGTCGGGGGCCGCCTCCTTCTCCGCGAAGGGCGCCTGGTACCGGGCGCCCGCACCCTGCGGTGTCCGTTGCCTCCTGGGCCGGGCCGCGACGACCGCCGTCTCGGCCCGCTCCCCGTCCCCCTCGCCCGACCCGGCCAGCGGCGCCTGGTAGCGGGCGCCCTGCGCCGCGGGGCGGCGCTTGCGGCGGATCCACGTGCGCGCCGGTTTGCGCTCCCGGTTCCGATCGTCCTGCTCGGCGCGCTCACCGGTGGCGGTGAACCACACCGGCAGCTCCTCCAGCCCGTGCACCGAAAGCGAGGTCCGCCACCGCAGGTCGGCCGGCTCCACCGCCAGCACCATGCCGCGCAGCCGGTCCACGGCGAGGTCGATGGCGGTGCGCACCAGTTCCCGGGAGAACGCGGTGGCCGGGCAGCGGTGCGCGCCCGCGCCCCACGACAGGTGGGACCGGTTCCCGGCCAGGGCCATCGCGTCGCCGCCCCGCGACACCGACGGGTCGGTGTGCGCCGAGGCCAGTCCGAACAGCAGGGGTTCGCCCCGGCGGATGTGCGCCCCCGCGAACCGGAGGTCCATGGTGGAGTAGCGGCCCGCCATCAGTTGCAGGGGCGAGTCGGTCCACATGACGTAGTCGACGAAGTCCTCCGGGGTGAGGGTGCCGCCCAGGTAGGCGGTCCACACCCCGGGGTCCTCCAGCAGTTTGAGCAGGGCGTTGCCGATCAGGTGCGTGGTGGGCTCGTGCCCGGACTCCCACAGCAGGGACAGCGCCTCGACCGCCTCGTCGTCGGTGAGCGCGTTGGGGTGGGACAGCAGATGGCCGACCAGGTCCCCGCCGGGTTCGCGGCGCTTGCGCTCCACCAGCCCCTGGAAGTAGCCGCGCACCGCCCGCGCGGCGGCCGCCGTCTCCCGCGGGTCACCGCTCCAGGACCGCTCGGCGATGTCGGCGAGCATCCGGCCGTACTCGTCGGGCAGGCCGAACAGCTCGTTGAGGACCAGTGCGGGCAGCGGGGCCGCGTACTGGCCGATGAGGTCGGCCGCGCCCTCCGCGGTGACCCGGCCCAGCAGGTGGACCGCCGCGCGTTCCACGACGGGCACCAACTGCGGGGTGCCGACCTTGGCCAGGGCGTCCACGATGGGTGCCCGCAGTCGCTGGTGCCCGGGCCCGTCGTGGCCCAGCGCCTCGCTGCGCGCAGGCGTCCCGTCCGCGTGCCACGGGCGCGGGTCCGCGGAGAAGTGGGTCTGGTCCCGCAGGACCTGGAGGTTCTCCTTGTAGCCCAGCAGGAGCCAGCCCGGGACGCCCGGCCCCAGCTCCACCGGGACCAGCCCGCCGTGGCGTTCGCGCAGCTCCCGCCAGGGCAGTCGCCCGCCCCGGTGCAGCGCGAGGGCCCCGTTCGCGCTGTAGGGGCAGCGGGCCGCACCTCCGGCCGCGGTGCCCTCATGGTCGGTGGGACCGGTTCCCTGGTGCATGGAGACTCCTCGGTGGCTGCGGATGCAGGAGACGCTAGGTCCGGGATGTTTCCGGGATGCTTCCGCGAGGAAAGCTCCACCTTTCCTCGACCGACACTCGGCCCCGGTCGGGGGCGAGACCGGATTGAGAGGTATGGCACGTGTCCGGCGTTTCAGCGGATCAACGGTGGCGTTCCGGCCACCGGGGACGCGGACGCACGGAGCCACCGCTGACCGGGCGAGTCGGGCCCCGCACCGCGGTCCGCACGGCGGACGGGGTATTTCCGCGGGTGAATGCGTGACACGGATCCCTTTACCCGGCAAAGCCGAGGACACGCCGACCCGGATGTTTTTCCCGGGTATTTCCGTTCCCTCACGTGCGGGGCGCACCTGCGCCGCTCGGTAGGATCGTCCACCGACCACGCACGACGGGACACGGGGGCCACCGGTGGGGAGCAGGAAGCAGCGGCGTGCGCCGCGCGAGCGGGCCGTACCCGACTGGGACGGCCCCGCGCCCGCGTCCCCGCCGGCCGACATCGTCACCGAAGCCGTCGACGCCCTCGTCACCGGACGCGGCGGCGGAGGCGTCGACCTGGCGGCGGCGCTGCTCGCCGACACCGAGGACCCGGCCCGGGCCCGCGCCGCCGAACAGGCCCTGACCGCCGCCCTGTGCGACGCGGCCGGGTCGGTGTGGGCACGCGGCTGGCAGCCCGCCGAGGCCGTGCGCCGCCTGGGCCGCCTGCTGGGCCCGGCCGCCGCCGCGGTGGGCGCCCACGCGGCCGCCGCCGACCTGGAACGGCACTCCCCCGCGACCGTCGACCCCGCCTGGGCCGCGCAGGTGCGGGCCCTGGACACCGTCACCGACCCGCTGGAACACCTGGTGCGGGCCCACGGCCTGCTGCGCTTCGAGGCGGTCGAACAGGTGCTGCGCACCCTGGCCGCGCTGCGCGCCCTGCCGCCCCTGCAACGCCTCATGGACGTGCCCGGCTCCCACCGCCCCGGCCGGGTCCGCCCCTCCCGCGCGCACACCGGGGTCGACCGGGGCAAGCTCGCCCGGGTCCGGGCCCTGCTGGCCAAGGCCGAGTCCACCGAGTTCCCCGAGGAGGCCGAAGCGCTCAGCGCCCGCGCCCAGGAGCTCATGGCCCGGCACAGCATCGACCGGGCGCTGGTGGAGGCCGACGAAGCGGAGTCCTCCGAGGCCGGGTACGCCCGGCGGCTGCCCGTGGACGCCCCCTACGACGAGTCCAAGGCCGTGCTGCTGCACGAGGTCGCCGAGGCCAACCACTGCCGGGCGGTATGGCACCGCGAGCTGGAGACGTGCACCGTCATGGGCTTCCCCGACGACGTCGACGCCGTGGACCTGCTGTTCACCTCCCTGCTCGTGCAGGCGGAGACCGCGATGCGGGCGGGCAGCTCGGTGCGCGACCGGTCCGGGCGCCGGGCCGGCAAGGACTTCCGGTCCTCGTTCATGTCGGCGTTCGCGGTGCGCGTGGGCGAACGCCTCACCGAGGCCGCCCGCAGCGCCCGCGACGCCGCACAGGCCGAGGTCGGACGCGACCTGGTACCGCTGTTCGCCGCCCGCGAGCGCGAGGTGGAGAAGGCCGTGGAGCAGGCGTTCGGCGAGCTCACCTACTCACGGATGCGCGGGCCCTACAGCGAGGACGGGTGGAACGCCGGACGGGCCGCCGCAGACGCCGCCTCCCTGGGCTCACGCCGCCCCGTCACCGACCGCTGAGCCGTGGCCGCCGCCCCGGAAAAGCCTTGGCGGGCAGGCCCCGTGCCCCGATAGAACGGTCCCCGTGCACAAGTACCCGCGGACCCGGCACATCCACGGATCGCGCCTGCAACCCGGCGACCGGGACCTGTCCGCGGCCCCCTTCTCCGCCATCGCCGGACGGCACCTGGTCGTGGAGGAGAAACTCGACGGCGCCAACGCCGGGATCGGCTTCGGCCCCGGGGGCGAACTGCTCCTCCAGAGCCGCGGGCACTACCTGACCGGCGGCCCGCGCGAGCGGCAGTTCGCACCGTTCAAGGCCTGGGCCGCCACCCTGGCCCCGCGCCTGCACGAACGGCTGGGCGACCGGTACGTGCTGTACGGCGAGTGGATGTACGCCAAGCACACCGTGTACTACGACGCCCTGCCCCACCTGTTCTGCGAGTTCGACATCCTCGACACCCGCGACGGCGCCTTCCTGGACACCCCCGCGCGGCGGGAGATGCTGGCCGGACTGCCCGTCGCGTCGGTGCCCGTCCTGCACACCGGCCCCCTGGAGCGGCTGGCCGACCTCACCGCCCTGGTCGGCCCCTCCACCTGCCGCACCCCGCGCTGGCGCGAGGCCCTGGCCGACGCCCACGAGCGCGCCCGCGAGCACCTGCGGGCGCACCGGTCCTTCGTCTGGAACGCCACCAACGTCTCCCGCTCGCTGCGCGACCGCTGCACCGGCCTGGCCGCCGCCTACGGGGCCCGTGTGGAGATCACCGCCGTGGAGGCCCCGCCCCGGGTGCTGTGCACCCGCCTGGACCGCCGCCCCGCCCCCGTCCCGGCGGCCGTCATCGACCGCCTCGTCGGCCGCTGGGAGCACCCGGACCCGACCGAGGCCCACCGCCTCACCCTCGTCGGCACCGGGCCCTGACGACCCTCGTCTTCATCGGCTGTTGACGTGTTGCGCTCACATGCGCTCCCATAGCGCATTAAGCTGTCGCCGTCCCACTGCGGCGCCGCACGGACGACACACGGCCGCGGCGCCGCCTCACGGCCCATCCGGCCACCGAGGCAGGTAGGAAAAGACGGTGCCCCGGGGATGCCACCGGATCCCCGACCGCCGTCGGACAACGACGTCGACTTCCTTCCGAGGCCATGCGCAAGACTTCCGCATGGACGGGGTGACCGCCCGGACCCGCACCGCGGCACCGCTTCCCGTCCCCGACGACACCGGCGCCCGCCCCCTGTGGCGGCGCCACTTCGCCCTGTTGTGGAGCGGCGGGGCGCTCAACGGCCTGGGCACCATGACCTTCACCCTGATGGTGCCGCTGCTCGCCCTCGCCCAGACGGGGTCGCCCGTGGCGGCGGCCTGGATCGCCGCGGCGGGACTGGTGCCGAACCTGGTGCTGCACCTGCCCCTGGGCGTCCTGGCCGACCGCGGGGACCCGCGCCGGATGATGCTGACCGCCCAGACGGGACGCCTGGTGGTCATCGCCCTGCTGGTGGCCCCGGTGGTCCTGTGGTCGGCGCCGGTCCACCTGCTCGCCGCCGCGACGGCACTGCACGCGGTCTGCTCGACGCTGTTCGAGGCGGCGGCGGCCATCGCCGTCCCCTGCCTGGTGCCCCGGAGCGAACTCGCCGCCGCCTCCGCCAAGAACGAGGCGCACGTCCACGGCACCCAGATGATCGGACGCCCCCTGGGCGGGTTCCTGTTCGGGCTGGCGGCGTGGGCGCCCGTGCTGTCCAACGCCGTCGTATCGCTGTGCGTGCTGGCGGGGACCGTCCTCCTGCCGCGCGGGATGCGCCCGGAGGACGAACCCGCACCCGGCCGGCGCCCCTCCCTGGTCCGCGAGTTCTCCGCCGGCCTGGCCCTGCTGCTCCGCGATCACGTGCTGACGCTGACGCTCGTGGTGTGCGCCGTCACCAACGCCGTGTTCCAGGTGGTGTGGCTGGTCATCATGCTGGTGGCCACCGACCGGGGGCTGCCGCCCCACCTCATCGGCGTGATCCTGGCGGCCACCGGGATCGGGGGGCTGCTCGGCTCGGTCCTGGCGCCGCACCTGGTGAACAGGTTCTCGGCGCCGCGCATGGTGGTCCTGTGCGTGTGGACCTGGTCGCTGTCCCTGGCCGTGCTGGTCCTGGCCCTGAGCCTGGACCCGCGCTGGCTCATGCTGGGGCTGCCCCTGACCTGGGGGACCATCGGGTTCGTCGGCGCCCACATCAACGTCACACGCGGCACCTACCGCGCTCTGCGCGTCCCCCGGCGGCTCCTGGGCCGGGTCATCGGCACCGACCGGGTCTTCACCAGCGGCGCCCTGCCCCTGGGCATGGTGTGCGGCGGCTACCTGCTGGAGTACCTGTCCCCGCGGGCCACCTCCGTGATCCTGCTGGCCGGGGTCGGGGTGATCGCGCTGGCCGTCACGCTCCTGCTCCCCGCTCTGGAACGGTCGGGGGCGGCGGGGAGACCGCGTTCAGCAGGCGCCGCAGCGCCGCGTCCGGCCCTTCCCTGATCTCGTCGGGGGTGATGTGCTCCCGCGAGATCACCCGGGTCGAGACCCCCTCCACCTGCTCTGCCAGCTCCGCGGCGAGTGCGCGTTCCCGCTCGGGCAGGGCCGTCCGCAGCCGCTCGACGGCGGTGAGCGCGGCGAACACCTCGTCAGGCAGCCGCTCCAGCAGTCCGACCAGGTCGTCCCGGCCCTGCCCCGAGGGCCCCGCCCTGCGGACGTGCAGGATCCACAGGGCGGTCACGTTGAAGCGCAGCACCGTGCTGCGGACGTCGTCGACCCGCTGCGCGAAGGACTCCGCTCCGCGGTCCAGGTCCTCCCGCTCCCAGCGGGCACGCTCGGCCTCCAGGGCGTGTCGGGCCCGCTCGCGCTCCGCCTTGACCGCACGGCCCCCGGTGACGGCCGAGGCGGTGATGGTGGCCGTCGCGGTGGTCACCCCCGTGATGAGCGCGACGAGCACGGTCGGATCGAACAGCTGGGCCGGGACCCCCGTCACCCCTCCTCCGACAGCCGGGCGGCGGCGGACACCTGGTGCGGCGGCAGGGGCGGATGGTGCGCCTGGACCGCGCGGGCCGCCAGCCGGGCGGCGAGGTCGCGGTCCCCGCTCAGGCGGCGCACCCGGGCCGCGCGCAGCAGTACCGGACCGTTGTCGGAGGCCCGGGCCAGGGCCTCGTCCAGTTCCTCCGACCAGGTGCCGACACCGGCGAGGGTGGCCTGGGCCAGGGCCCGGGCGGTCCGGGTGGACGGGCTGTCCGGGGTCCGCAGGCGCTCCAGGTCGCGCAGCGCGGAGGCGGCCGCCCCCTGGTCGGCGAGGATCTCGCCCCGGGTCCGGCGGGCCTCGGTGCTGGCCGCGTCGCGGGCCAGCACCCGGTCCAGGACGTCCAGGGCCGACTCGGCCTGGCCCGCGTGCCACAGGGCCTGGCCCAGACCCGTCTGCAACCCGGGGTCGGTGCCCGCCCGGCCGGCCGAGGCCCCCAGGACGTTCAGTGCGGCGGTCCGGTTCCGGACCAGGAGCAGGCAGCGGGCCTGCGCGACCAGGGCGTACCCCACGGCCGTGCCCTCCCCCGCGGAGGCCCACAGACCGGCCGCCTCCTGGTACAAGCGGGCCGCGGAGGGGAGGTCCCCCTCCTGGAAGGCCAGGTCGCCGAGCAGGGAGACGATCCGGGCGCGCCCGCCGGACCGGGGCGGCGGTTGGGCCGCCAGGGCCCTGCGCGCGTGTTCCCGGGCCACCGGGAGATCGCCCCGCTCCCGGTTGCGGCACGCGAAGGAGAAGTGCGCGCCGGCGTCGCGGAGGATCTCGGGGAGGCGGTCCGGGGAGGCCAGGGGCCCGACCAGGCGGGGATGCCGCACCACGTAGGCGCCGTCGGCGTGGTGCCGGGTGAGGAGGTGCCGGTCCTGGAGCGCGCGGGCGGCGTTCTCGCCGCCGCGGAAGGGCCGGACCCCCTGGTCCCCCGACGCCAGGACGCGGTCGAGCCAGCCGCACAGCGCACGCGGGGACAGCAGGCATTCGACCGCCGACTCGGCCAGGACACGGGCCGTGTGGGCGCGCAGGGCCCGGTCGGTGTCGGCGGCCGGATCACCGCTGAGGGACCGGTCCCGGTCGGCGCGGTCCTCCCACATCGCCCGTCCGGCGATCTGGAGCAGCCCCGGGTCCACGGTCCCACCGCTGCCGTCCCCTCCCGGGGCGGCGATGGCCAGTGTCCGGGCGAGCAGCCGCCCCTGCCCCGGATCCAGCCGGTGCCCCACGCGTTCCAGGGAGCGGTCGACGGCGTCGGCCGCCGCCCCGACCGAGAGCGGCCCCAGGGCGACCTCGGCGAACCGCAGGGCGTGCTTGTCGAGCAGGCCGCGCAGTTCGTCCCAGTGGTCGGCGCGCACGCAGAGCAGCAGGCGCATCTCCCCCGGTTCCTCCAGGCAGGAGAACAGCTCCTCCAGCAGGTCGCGTCGGTTCTGTTCGTCCGCGCCCCCGGGGCGCAGGAGGAATTCGAGCCGGTCCACGACGGCGAACACCGGGACCGGGAGGCCGTAGCGGTCGGTGCGGGTCCGGGCGCGGACCAGGTCCGCGACGGAGCGGCCGGGCGGACCGTCGGGGTCCCAGGAGGAGACCAGCGCGCGGGTGCAGGGGTTCTGGTCGGGCAGGACGGCCGCCGGAAGGCCCGCGTCCGACCACCGCCAGCCGCCGTCGGCCAGGACCTCACCGGCCCGATCGGTGATCGCGGGAACGGCACCCGCGTGCAGCAGGGAGGTCTTGCCGACCCCCGTGTCGCCGTGCAGGACGGTGAGGTGGTGGCCCCGCCACGCGGAGACGAGTTCCGCGACCTCTTTCTCACGCCCGTGAAAGAAAAGACGGTCCCGGGCACGGAAAGGCCGCGAACCGATGAACGGCCCGGGGGACTTCTCCGGATCAATGCCGGATCGTTTCATGGAATGACCCCTGACCAGTGAGAACAGAACACCGGAGGCAGCCGGGCGAAGCGGGGGGCCGATCCCGGTCGGCCGATCCCGTGGACCGGAACGGTCCCCGCGCGGAAATCCGGCGCCCCGACCGGAGGCGCCGGGACCGGAATCCTCATGGCCGCCCGCCCGGCACCGCCCCGGAGCGCGGGCCGCGTCCCCTACTTGTCGTTCTCGAAGGCGGCCACGGCTTCGCCGTCCGCCCCGTCGGGGTCGAGGATCGTCCGCAGGGCGGCGGCGATGGCGGACTCACCGAAGGCGTCCACGTCGTGCAAGGTCCATCCCGAGATGGGGACCTCGGGCAGGTACCCGACCGGTTCCTGGATTCTCACCGTCCACTCTTCCCCGCACCTGGGCAAGTGCGATGTTCGACGACTTTCGGAAACCATTGTCGCGTGCTTCCCGTGAACTTTCCAGCCCTCTTCCCCACTGTCCTTCCAGTAGTCGATGTCCTACCCTGAAGTCCACCTGTCTTCAGCAATACGCCGGGAATCGGAACGACCGAACCACGACCCGCCCCAAACCGGAATCAGAAGAGAAGTTTCCGGTGTGACATATGTGAATCCGGAGGATAACCGAGTGACAGATGTGCACAGGCCGAAGAGCAACCGGACCTCCGAACGCCTTCCCGAGGTCTGGGGCGGGGTGCCATCACGCAGCAAGAACTTCACCGGACGCACCCGGCAGCTCGAACAGCTCAGGGCGGGGCTGATGAACCAGATCACCGCCGTGGTCCCGCACGCGCTCCACGGCTACGGCGGTGTCGGCAAGACCCTCATGGCGGTGGAGTACGCCCACCTCTACCGGCACGAATACGACGTGGTGTGGTGGATCAACGCCGACCAGCCGGGTCTGGTGCGCTCATCCCTCGCGCACCTGGCCCCCTACCTGGGCCTGCCCGGAGCGAACTCCTCCGGCATCGAGGAGGCCTCCGAGAACGTCCTGGACGCGCTCCGCCGGGGGGAGCCGCACCGCAGGTGGCTCCTGATCTACGACAACGCCGACGAACCCGAGGACCTGCACAACGTCATCCCCGAGGGCGGGGAGAGCGGGCACGTGCTCATCACCTCCCGCAACCACCGCTGGGAGGCGATCGCCGAGACCGTCTCCGTCGACGTCTTCCCCGAGACCGAGAGCGTGGAGTTCCTCAAGAAGCGCATCCCGCGCGGCATCACCCGCAAGGAGGCCGAGGAGCTCTCGGAGGCGCTGGGGCACCTCCCCCTGGCCCTGGAACAGGCCGGCGCCCTGCGCGCGGAAACGGGCATGTCCAACGCCGAGTACCTGAGGCTGCTCGCCGACCAGCCCGCCTCCCTGCTGCGCGAGGGCAAGCCGTCCGAGTACCCGGCGCCCATGACCGCCGCCTGGCAGTTGTCGGTGAGCAAGCTCCAGGAGAACCTGCCCGAGGCCACGGAGCTGCTCCGGAGCTGCTCGTTCTTCGGCCCCGACCCCATCCCCCGGGACATCTTCTTCCCGACGGAGGACGAGCGGGTCCGCCCGGTGATGGCGGAGCTGCTGAACAACCCCATCCGGCTGAGCCGCGCCATCGGCCACCTGGCCCGCTACGCCCTGATCCGGCTGGACAACGCCAACCGCACCATCCAGGTGCACCGGCTGATCCAGGCGCTGGTGCGCGCGGAGCTGAGCGAGGAGCAGCGGCGTCCCATCCGCGAGGAGGTCTGGGTCCTGCTGGCGGCGGCCGCTCCGCCCAACCTGGTCGACCCGAACTCCCGTGCGCGTTATCTCGACCTCATCCCGCACCTGAACCCTTCGGGCGTCGCCGAGAGCGACTTCCGCGACGTCCGCCAGTTCGCCCTGGGCGTCCTGGACTTCCTGTACGCCTCGGGGAACTACTCGATGGTCGAACGCTACGCGAGCGGCTTCATCGACCGCTGGACGGCGGACTCCGGCCCGAACATCCCGGAGGTGCTGGAGGCCCAGATCAAGTACGGCAACCGGCTGCGCGAGTCGGGCCGGTACCAGGAGGCCTACGACCTGAACAGGTCACTGCTGGGGCGGGCGGAGGAGAACCTGGGGCGCAGCCACCCCCTGACCCTGATGGCGCTCTCGGGCCTGGGCGCCGACATGCAGGCGGCAGGGGACTTCCACCAGGCGCGGACCCACGCCGAACAGACCCTGGAGCTCCACCAGGAGGCCCTGGGGCCCACCGACCCCGCGACCCTGCGCGCCATGCACAACCTGTCCATCGACTACACGCTCACCAGCGAGTTCGAGAAGGCCAGGGAACTCAGCGAGCGCGTCTACCTGCTGCACAACCGGCAGACGCGAACGCCCGGGTCACCGATCCTGCTGGCCTACCTCACGGGCCTGTCCATCGTCATGCGCCTGCTGGGGAACTACACCGAGGCCTGCGACCTGGGAGAGGACGCCCTGGCCTACGGGCGCGATCAGCTCGGCGCCGACCACCCGCGCACGCTCCGGGTCCAGATCGACCTGGCCACCTCCCTGCGGTTGCAGGGGGACGTGGACCATGCCCTGGACCTGGCCCAGGACGGCCATTCCCGGCATCTGCGGCTGTACGACCTGGACCATCCGCACACGCTGGCCGCGGCGATGTGCCTGGCCAACACCTGGCGCATGTCCGGGGCGCTGAGCGAGGCCCTGCAACTGGCCGAGGACACCGACCGGCGCTACGACAGCGTCTACGGTGCCGCCCACCCCTACAACCACGGCTGCACCAGCAACGTCGCCCTCCTGTACAGGATGCTGGGAGACCCCGAACGCGCCCGGCAGCTCAACGAGAAGTCCCTGGCCGGCCTGGAGGCCAAACTGGGCCGCGACCACCACTTCTCCCTGGGTGTCGCCCTGAACCTGGCCGGCGACCTGGCCGAACTCGGGGACTCCAAGAACGCGGCCCTGCTGGGAAGGGGCACCCTGCGGCGGCTTCGCACGCTGCTCGGCGAGGAGCACCCGCTGGCCCTCAACTGCGCCGCCAACCTCTCCCTGGACCTGCGGGCCGAGGACGAGGCCGAGCAGGCCGAGGCGCTGCGCGAGCAGATCGAGCCGCTGTTCGTCCGGGTCCACGGGCGCGAGCACCAGTTCACCCAGGCCTTCCTCAGCGGACGGCGGCTGCACTTCGACTTCGACCCCATCCCGATCTGACCCCGGGTCCGGCCGCGCGTCCCGGGGCGCGCGGCCGGTCCCGGTGCACGACCCGGCTCGGGGGGACCGGGCTCCGGGGGAACGGGGCGGATCAGATCGCCTCCTCCCTGACACGGGCCACGTCGGCGGCCACGGTGCGGTGGACGTGGGTGATCAGGCGCGCCAGGTCGGCGCAGTACACGGACGGGTTACGGAACCCGGTGCCGCTCCGGTAGCGGTGTGTGTACAGGCCGCCGCCGCACACGCGGACCAGGGGGCAGGCCGTGCAGGTGCCGCTCAGAGCGCGCAGGCCGATCTGCCGGGCGACGATGCCCGGTGAGTACAGGGCCTCGGCGAAGCTGTGGGTGAGGGTGTGGAAGGGGGTGGCGGCCGCCCCCTCCGCCACGGCCTTGAGGGTGTCGACCTGTTCGATCGACCCGTCGGTCTCGACCACCGCCATGGCGGCCGGGGAGAGGCCGATGGTCTCCGTCCGCGAGTGGGAGCCCAGGACGAGTCGGATGATCTCGGTGAACAGGCGGATGTCGGTCTCCCGCACGGGTGCCCCGTACCAGCGGTCGAAGACGGCGACCAGCCAGTCGCCGTAGGGGGTGCCCTCCCCGGTCAGCCCTGGGGGCGGCGCGTCCCAGGTGCCGTGGGGCAGCAAGAGGTCGACACCGGGCGGGTCGAACTCCAACAGTGCCTCGTAGGTGGTGACGGGGTCGGACTCCAGGTCGATGGTGGCGAGCAGCCCGGAGAGCAGGCGGCGACCGTTGAGGCGCTCCAGCCCGGCCCTGACCTCGGCATGGGTGCCGCGCCCGTTGGCACGGCGGCGGTGGCGGTCGTGGTCCGCCTCGGCACCGTCGACGCTGACGCCGACGCGGATCCCCTCCTCCTCGAACAGGTCGAGGAAGGCGTCGTCGATGAGGACGCCGTTGGTCTGTAGACGCAGGGACACGTGCACGTCGGGGTCACAGGTCTTGTGCAGGGCCGCGGCGACGTAGCGGAGGTGGTCCGCCCCGGCCAGCAGGGGCTCGCCGCCGTGGAGGATGACGTCCACCCGGGAGCGGCCGTGGGCGCGGGCGTGCTCGGCGATGCGTTCGGCGACCTTGTCGACGATCGGCCGGGCCATCCGCCGCGGCTGACGGCGCCATCCCTGGTCGGCCATCTCGTACATGTAGCAGTAGTCGCAGGCGAGGTTGCAGCGGCTGTGGACCTTGAGGATGAACTGGAGGAAGGGTGTGGGGCGCCACCCCTGGGCGAGCAGGTCCTGCACGTCCAGCCCGGCGGGCCATTCCTCCTGGTGGGGACGGGCTGTCGTGACGAGGTCGTCGGCCACGAGGTGTCCTCCTGAGGCAAAAGCACACGAAAAGGGGGAACAGGACCGATTCCCTTCCCTATGTGCTCATATGTGAGCGGGGTCAAACCTTGCTCTCGGACGGTGCCGTCGGATGATCCGCACCGGCGAACACCTCACCCCGGTGGGAGCGCGGAAGGAGAACGTTCGCCTTTCTCTTTTATTGGAACGGTTTCATCACGTTAAAAGATACTTAATACCTTTGCCACCGATAACACCGCCGACCACCCCTATCACCCCCTTCGTTCCTACCGTGGGATGATGACCCGGATCAGCCTGCGCATCATGTCCCTGCTGACCGCGGCGACCCTGGCCCCGGCCGCCTGCGCCATCCCTCGGGCGGAACACACCGCCGACGGATCCCCACCGAGCCCCTCCCCCTCGGCGCACGTCCCCCGCACCCTGAGCGTGATCGGCGGCGGCGACGTGCTGGTGCACCCCTCGGTCTGGGAGCAGGCCCGGCGGGACGGGGGCGGCGAGTTCGACTTCGCCCCCCTCTTCTCCGGCGTCGCCCCCGCGCTGGAGGGCGCCGACCTGGCCCTGTGCCACCTGGAGGTGCCCCTGGCCCCGGAGGAGGGGCCCTTCGACGGATACCCCGTGTTCAGTGCTCCCCCGCAGGTCGCCCAGGGGCTCGCCGACTCCGGTTACGACGGCTGCTCGACCGCCTCCAACCACACCCTGGACAACGGCGAGGCCGGGGTGGTCCGCACCCTGGACGCCCTGGAGGCGGCCGGGCTGGGCGCGGCGGGCAGCGCCCGCACCGAGGAGGAGTCGCGGGATCCGCGGATCCACCGGGTGGAACCCGCCGACGGGGGCGACCCGGTACCGGTCGCGCACCTGTCCTACACCTACGGCTTCAACGGATTCCTGCCCCCGGAGGGCAAGGAGTGGATGGCCGACCTCATCGACGAGGAGGCGATCCGCGCCGAGGCCGCGCTGGCCCGGGAGCAGGGCGCGCAGATCGTGGTGCTGTCGATGCACTGGGGCACCGAGTACATGCACCAGGCCGACGAGCTCCAGCTGGGGCTGTCCGACCTGGTCACCTCCCCCGACATCGACCTGATCCTGGGCCACCACGCGCACGTGGTGCAGTCGGCGCAGCGGATCGGCGGCGAGTGGGTGGTGTACGGGCTGGGCAACCAGATCGCCGGGCAGTCGTCGCCGCCCATCGACTCGCGCCGCGAAGGCGTCCTGGCCCGGGTGGAGTTCACCGAGGTGGAACCCGGGGTGTGGGAATCGTCCGCGTTGGAGATCCGGCCGACCTGGATCGCCCTGGATCCGCTGCGCGTGGTGGACCTGGCCGACGAGCTGGCCTCGCCCGACCCGACCGAGTACGAACGGGAGGTGTACCGGGCGGCGGTGGAGCGGATCACCGGGTACGTCGACGGCCTGGGGGTGAGCGCCGACCCGGGGTTCTCCGTGGCCGGCTGAGGGGCCGGGCCCGGTGCGCGGAACCGGTGCGTTTTCGGTGTTCCCGGCACCGGGAGGTCCCGCGCACGGCTAATCTGAAGCCGTGAGTACCACCACTTTCGGTGAGGGGGCGATGACCCGGGGCGTCGCCTCCGCGGTGCGGGCCTGCCTCGACTGGGCGGGGGACACCGACGCCGGCCCCGCCCCGGATCCCGGCGCCCTGGCCCTGCTGCTCACCGCCCACCAGGACCTCGGGGCGCCCGACCCCGGTGACTGGTCCGTCGACGACGTGCGGGAGGTGGCGCGCGCGGTGCGCGCCGGGGCCTACCCCCTCGACGGCCTGCACGGCGCCGGCGGGCCGGACGAGGGCGCCGAGATCCTGCGCTCGACCTGGCTGGCCTGGTGCGATCACCTGGTCGACCAGGGCGGTCTGCTCTCCGACGAGAGCCCGCGGCGGCTGCGGGCCGCCGTCGAGGAGGTCGACCTGGCCCCGTGGTGCGACACCGGACCCGCACCGGTCCCGCCGGCCGCACCGGTGCTGGCGGACCGTTTCGAGGAGGCGCCACCGCGCCCGGTCACCCCCGCCGAACCAGGGGACCTCGACGACGCCGCCCGCCGCTGCCGCACCCTGGCCGACGCCGCCCGCCTGACCGTGTGGGTCGACCGGGGCAGGGTGCTGCGCCCCGACCCCGAGGGCCGCGACGCGCTGTGCGCCGAGGACGTGCTGTCGGCCGCCGCGCACCTGGAGACGTCACCGGCCGACATCGACCACCTGTTCTCCGTGGCCCGCGCCGCCCGCCTGCTGCGCACCACCTACACCCGGGTGCTCACCGGGCGCGCCGCCTACGCCTGGTCCTCGGGGGTGCCCGGGGCGGTCGCCGACGCCTGGGCCGACGCGCTGCCCGCGATGACCGCGGAACACGGCACCGCCGCGCTGCTGGTGCTCACCGACCTGTTCCTGTCGGGCCGGGCGCGCACCGCCGCCGAGGTGGCCGCCGGCTACCGCGACCGGGGCGGGACCGGCCCCGAGCAGGTGAGTGCGGCCCTGGAGGCGCTGGCCGACCTCGGCGCGGTGCACCGCGCCGACGGGCGGTTCCGCATCGCCCGGCTGGGAGACCACGCCATGGTGCGCCAGCTGCAACGGGCGGGCGCCGCCGTACGGGTGACCCCCGCCATCGCCGACATGGGCGTCCGCGAGGTGCTGGCCCTGCTGGAGGAGGGCCGCCCGGTGGACACCGACGGACTGTTGGAGCGGTGGGCCCGAAACCGCGACATCGGCGCCGTCACCGGAGAACTGCTCCAGGCCTGCACCGAACCCCGGGCCTGGCACCGGCGCAGGCGGGTCTTCGCGCTGCTGGCCGGGCGGGGCACGGACCCGGAGACCGACCTGCGCGCCCACCTGAACCACCCGGTGCTCGGCGGGTGGGTGCGGCGGCTGCGGCCGGGACCCCCCGAACCACCGACCTCCCCGGTCACCGCGTGGGCTCTGCTGGACGACTACGCCGCGCTCGCGGAGGCGGGGCTCCCCCTGCCCGCCGGCGACCGGGAGCGGCTGGCCCCGCACGCCTCCCGCTTCGTCCGTTCGGTGCGCTCGTCCGGGCACCCGGCCGCCGACGGCGTCCTGGACCGCCTGGCCGACGGGGAGCTGGGGCTGGACCTGGCCCGGGCGGCCCGCCGGGCGCGCGCCGACTGACCGGCCGGGTGCAGCGGCCCGGGCCGCTGTGCCCGGGCCCCGACCGCCTCAGTCCTTGATCACCAGTTCGTAGGTGAGCAGCTCGACGTCGGGCAACGGCGACCAGTCGCGTTCGGGCACCCGGACGAACCCGCGGGCCCGGTAGACGTACTGGGCCGAGAGCATCTGCGGCTGGGTGGACAGCAGCAGCCGGGAGACCCCCTCCTCACGGGCCCGCTCCACCAGCGCGTTGACCAGGGCACGGCCCACACCCCGGCCCCGGGCCTGGGGGGCGACCGCGAACGCGCGTATCTCCGCCTCGTCCGCGCCCCGGGCGATCTCGCTGCGCGGGGACCAGGGCTCGAACATGATCGTCCCCAGCAGGCGACCGCCGTCCTCGGCGACCAGGACCTCGCCCTCACCGTCGGCGCCCAGCAGCCGCAGCGTATCGACGTAGACCGGGTTGACATCCAACAGTCCGTCGGCCGTATAGGCGATCACCCGCAGCTCGCTGACGGCGCTCATCTCATCGGGAAGTACTCGACGCACGATCATGGTCGTCATTCAACATGATCGGAGGGGCAGGGGTGTGGGTCCGCCGCGCCTCCCAAGACGCCGAAAACGTCACCGTGAGTGACTTTTTACGTGGGTTCATCCCCTGCCCGGATCACACGTGTCCCCCCTTCGGACGGGGTATCCGCACCCGGCACGGGAGAGCGACCGTCACGGAACGCGTTCGCGGCCGTGCCGCGCGGGACCCGCGGCGGCGGCGACCGGGAGGGTTGTCCACAGGCCTCCGGCACGATCCCGCAACCCGTGCCACCATTTCCGGAAAAGCCCTCCGGAAGGTGCCGCACATGACCACCGACACCGGTCACCCTCCCGTCGTCCGCCTCCTCAGCGACACCGCCGTCCTCCCCCGCGGCGGCTGCCCGGCGCACCGCCGGGTGCGGGCGGACCTCGCCCTGGGCCCCGCCCGCCACCGGCCGCGGGAGGTGCCCGTCGCCGTCCTGCACGCGGTCCTGGACCTGGTCGAGCACCGGGGCTGGTCGTTGGAGCGGGCCTGCGCCCATCCGCCCCCGCCGGGGCGGCCGCCGGTCACCGTGCTGGGCGAGCGGGTGCCGCCGGTGCACGAGGGGGTGCGCCGGTGGGTGCACCACGCCGCCCGCACCCACCTGGCGGCGACCGCGGGACGCACCCCTGTCCCCGACTTCCGGGTCCGCCAGTACATGCCCGAACGCGGATCCCGGCACCGCCGCCCGTACGAGGTGCGCGCCACCGGCCGCTGCTATGCCCTCGGCACGGCCCGCGAACTGTGGGTGCCGGTACCGGGCCGGCTGCGCCGGGCGCCCGCCGACGCGGGGGTCGCGGTCGCCGCGTACGTGCTGGCCACAGGGGCGGCGGTCGACCGGGCGGCCTACGCCGCGGCCCCGGAGCGCTTCCACGGCGGTGTCCCGTATCCGATGCGCCGCCGCGACGACCCGCCCGAGCGGGTGCGGGTGATCCGCGTGTCGTGCCTGGACGGCGCCACGCAGGTCCGGTTCGACGGCACCGCCGCCGACGCCGAGGCGCTGTTCACCGCCCGGGGCCGCGAGGGGCTGCGCTCCGCCCTGGTCGGCGGCGCCCGTGCCCCGGGCGCCGACTGCCTGACCTGCGGTGTCCGCAGCGGCTGCGGCCGACTGCCCCGCGCCCCGGGACTGCTGGGCCTGGGACCGGCCCCGGAACGCCGTTCCTGGTCCCCGTCCATCGCCCGCGAACACGCCCTCTGCCCGGCCCGCGCCCACTTCCGCACCCTGGGCCTTCCCCCCGCCCCGACCGGTACGGCCGGCGCGGCCGTGTCCCCGGCGGCATCCGGGCAGGCCGGGACCGGCGCCGGACCACCGGGGGCACGCGTGTCCGCGAAGACCACCGGAGGTGTGCGTCCGGAGGCGGGCGGCACGGACGGCGGCGGGGAGCCGCCGCCGGGCGGGCGCGCGGACGGGGTCGTGGCGGGGGCGGTGCGGGCCTGGTTGGAGCGGGCCCACGAGCGGCTGCCACGGCGGGCCTGCGAGCCCGCCGACCTGCCGGTGGACCCCGCACGATGGGCGTGCGCCGGACGGCGGCTGTTCGGCGAGCGGGCCCGGCGGGCCGCCGCCGTGCTCGCCGCGCACATCCCCGTGTGCCCGCTGCGCGACCTTCCCGCGGGCGACCACGTGCGCTCCGGACCCACCCTGACCGCCGACGACACCGCGGCCGACGTGCTGGTGGTGTACCGCACCGACGTCCTGCACCACCGGCGCGGCTCCTGGGTCCACCGCAGTGTCCTGATCTCGGAGGAGGGTCCGCCCGAGGCGACCGGACCCGCACTGTTCGCACAGGATCCGCGCGCCGCCCTGGGGGTGCTGTTGTTCGCCTCCGGGGTGATCTCCGCCGGTCCCGAACCGGCGGTGGAGGTGGAGGTCCTCACCCCCGACGGCGCCCGCGTCGACGTCATCGACCCGGCCTCGCCATCGGCCCTGGCGGCCGCCGAGCGCACCGTTCACGCCCTGGCCGCCCCCTGGCACCGCGACCGGGAACACGCTCCCGTGCCCGGACCGGCCTGCCGGACCTGCCCCTACCGGGGGTGGTGCCCGCAGGGGGAGGGCGTGTCCCCGTGACCCGGCCCCGCGCGCCACCACGACGACCGGCGCCCCCACGGCGCCCTATACCGGACGCCCCGGTCCGGCGGAACGGTTATTCGGATTACGGGTGGCACCCGGGATTCCCGCCGACAACAGCCCCCGACACCACGAATACCGCTAGTCTCCTTGCCATGACGCAGCACTACGAGACCCCGGGGACGGCCCCCGCCGGTCAGGTCCAACAACCACGGTTCCACAGGCCCAATCCGGACCTGGCCGCGGCGATGGAATGCGTCCGCTGCCACGAGGACGGTGTGATCAACCCGCCGGGGTGGCCGCCCAAGCCGCCCAAGCGCCGGGAGGGGCCGCCCCCGCCGACCCCGCACCCCAACCGGGACCTGCCCATCACCCTGCACAAGATGGAGTTCCTGAGGGAGGTGTGGACCTACGTCGCCGCCAAGCAGGTGGGCAGCGACCCCGACAGCCGTTACCTCGCCTTGGTCTGCGCCCTGCGGGGAGCGATCCGCGGCGCGGTCTACCTGCTCGGCCAGGACATGCGGATCCTGCGCCTGGAGGATCCGCACGCCTCGCTCAGCGACCTGATCGCCTCGGGCTGGCTGGTCACCACCCCCGAGCGGGTGATCGAGTCCCACCCCTCCGACCCGGCGCTGTGCGACCTGCCCGACCTACAGGGCAACCCCTGGAACATCGGCCAGGGGGTGCGTTCGCGCGCCTCGGGCTGGGTGGGCCGGGCGATGGGGCACAAGAAGATGCGCAAGAAGCCCAACCGGCTCCGGCTGACCGGCGCCTACCTGGCGTCGCGCGCCCTGCCCGGCGGCCGCATCCGGGTCCCCCGGGTGGAGGTCACCGTGGCGTGTGCGCTGTCGGGCCCCGACGAGCTCACCGAGCTGCTGGAGTGGCTGGAGCGCATCGAGTGGATCGTGTCGGTCCGCGACGACGGCGCGGTCATCGAGGCGGAACTGGGCGAGACCACCGCCTGGCTGGCGCCCCTGGCCCCGCCCCCGCCGACCCCGCCCCGGACCTCCCCGGCGACGACACCGCTGGACGCCCCGGTGGCCGAGCGCGCCGACGAACTCCTGGGCGGGCGGGCGGCCGAGGTCGCCCACTGGGTGGGCGGATACCGCTCCGACCACGGGCACGGCCCGAGCTGGTCGACGGTGGCCGGGCACTTCGGCTGGCCGCCCCGGTCCGCCCCCGACCACGACGTCACCCAGGAGATCTTCGGACGCCTGGAGCGCGAGGGCTGGCTCACCGGGTTCGGGGTGCCCTTCGGCCTCAGACCGGGTGCGGCACTCGATCGCGAGAACGCCGCGTAGACCTTTCCCCGAGCGGCGGCGCCCCGCACCTCCGGTGCCGCCGCCACCGTCGGACCGCCCTCCGGCAGCCCCCGCGCGGAGGGCGGTCCGAGGTGGCGGGGTCCTCCGTGTCCCCCGTTCATGGAAGACCCTGCCACCGACGGTGCACGCGGCGCGCCCGGCCGCTGCCGCTGCGCACCCTTGGATCGTCCGCCGGACCGGTGAGGAACCTCCGGCGGATACCGTCCCTCTCATCTGGAGAAGGGGCACCGGCGGTCGGGTCTTCTCCATGTCCCCTGTTCATGTGGGGACCCGGCCGTCCCCGTCTCGCACGGGTTGAGGCAAAAGGTTCCACAGTGGCCTCATGTGGCCCCTGAGGAACCGGTGGCATAGACCTCACGTCAAAAGAAACGACCGACCCCGCCACGAGGGCGGGCGTCGATTCCGGTCCGTCGAGCCCCGAGTTTCCCCTGCTCACCCCTGACAGGACCACCCCTTCACCGGGGAATGCGGCGCCAGGCCACCGGCCACCCCGGGCGCCCAGTCCGTCCGGTCCTGACCGTCGGTGGGAGATCCGTCCCTCCCCCGCTCCGGTCCCCGGGCGCACCCTCTCCGCACGTCCCCGATCCCCGGCCCCGGGCCGTCACGGCACCAGGTTCCAGGAGGAGACCACCGGCCGGTCGTGCTCCCGGTCCAGCGTGCACACCGCCCCGGTCCCCAGCGAGAACAGCGCCCCCGCCCGGCCGTCCAGCCCCAGCCACCGCGCCGTGAGCACCCGCAGCACGTGCCCGTGCGCCACCAGCACCGTGTCCGCCGCCCCCGGCTCCCCCACCTCCGCGGCCAGCGGCGCCAGCACCCGGTCGACCCGCGCCGCCACCTCCTCCACCTTCTCGCCGGGATGGTCACCGTCGCCCGGGATCACCCCGTCACGCCACAGGTCCCAGCCGGGCCGCTCTCGACGGATCTCCGCGGTGGTCACCCCCTCGTACCCGCCGTAGTCCCACTCCTGTAGGTCGGGGTCGGTCCGCGTCACGGTGAGACCGGCGAGTTCCGCGGTGCGCGCCGCCCGGCTCAGCGGGCTGGTGATCACCCGCCCGATCCCGCGCCCGGCGAGCAGCGGCCGCAGCTCCGCGGCCTGCCGCTCCCCCTCCCCCGTCAACGGGACGTCCGTACGGCCGGTGTGCCGCCGTCCCTTGCTCCACTCGGTCTGCCCGTGCCTGACCAGTACCAATGCGCCCATGGTCGGTGTTGTGCCCCGCCCCCGCCCGCGGCACTCCGCCCACCCGGTGCGAACACCGCCCGATCCCGCGCCCCAGCGGTGCGCCCGGCGCACCGCGCACCGCCGCCCACACCCCGTTACCCTGGTCTTTCGCGCCACCCGCCCGGGGCGGCGCACCCGACCCGGACCGACGACCCGAACGGACACGCGTGGCCACACACGGTTTCGCCGCCTACCGGCTGTGGGCGGCCCCGCCCGGCCGCCCGGACGACCACCCTCCGGTGGACCGCCTCGACGACGAGGGAACCGACCTGCTCGACCTCCTCCACGGCGCCGTGGACGAACTACAGGAGAGCCCGGTGACCGACCCCGAGCGCCGCTCCCACCTGTCGGTGGGCACCCACCGCCGGACCGGCGACCGCGAGATCGAGATCCGGTTGGACTACGGCAGGTTCGGCACCCCGGGCACCATCCGCAGCGTCGACGAGGACCGGGACCCCTACCACTACGGAGCGCAGGAGGCCGCCACCACCCACCTGCGCGCCCTGCTGGTGGTGCCCCGGGGCGGCGCGCACGCCCTGGCGATGACCGAACGCCACCAGGGCCGCGGCGCCGGGACCATCCTGCTGGACCACCTCAAGCGGTGCGTGGACGCCCGGCTGGGCGGGCGCCTGTCGCTGCGCTGCGCCCCGCTGTCGGACTCGGCCGCCTACCGCAGGTTCCTGGAGAGCGCCCACGCCGTGAAGGTGGAGGTCGTGGAGGTCACCCGCGGCGCCGACCTGTTCAACCTGGAGGACCCCCGGCCGATGGGGACCTTCCGGCACGTCCTGACCCCGCCGCCGGGGCAGCGCCACCTGCCCGCCCCGCTGACCGAGCAGATCCTGGCCCGCCGGGTGGACCTGGCGGGGCTGTTCCACCTGCGCAGCGCGGACAACGTCACCGAGGTGCGGCTGACCCTGCGCGACGGGGCCCGGCAGAAGACGGTGGTCCTGGACGGCGGCGGGACGGCTCCGCCGCTGACCCACCTGCTGGCCGAGGACGGGGCGCCGCGCCCCTCCGACGACGCGGCCTACCGGCGCATGCGCGAGGTCGCCGCCGAGGCCCCGCTGCCGTGGGCCGACCCGACCCCGCCCGCCGCCGGAGCCCTGCTGCCCGACTGAGCAGACCGGACCGTCACCGGGGTGCGGGGCATCAGCGGTTCCGGCGGTGGCGGTGCCCACCCGCCGACGGCCACGGCACCGGACCCCCCGACCCGGCGGACCCCTCAGGCGGTGCGGTCCCGGACCGGGTCCGGCCCCAGGGCCTCCCGCAGCCGCTCCCCCTCGCCCGGTTCCAGCCCCTCCCGGGCGCACGCCTCGGCCAGCGCCCGGTCCAGACGCGCCGACCGGCGGGCCACCGCGTCCGGATCGGCGCCGGGCAGCCCGGCCACCGCGCACCCCAGTGTGTACACCACCTCGTCGAACGCGGCGTCGTCGGCCAGCGCCGCCCGCAGCCACGGCCGCAGGGCACCGCGCACCCGCTCGTGCGCCCCGAACTCCAGCAGCGCGTACCAGGCCGAACCCAGCAGCCGCTCCCCCTCCTCCCCGGGTTCGCGCAGGTGCCGGGCCAGCAGCACCGGCACCCCGTCGGCCTCGGCCGCCGCCAGGCCCTCCAACAGGCGCACCCCGGCGTCGGCCCGCACCGGCGAGGTCGCCTGGGTGTTCCAGGGCAGCGCCCCGCCGATCCACTCCAACGCCGCCCGCACCAGCGCCGGGTGCAGGCCCTCGTGGCGGGCCAGATCCCGCAGCGCCGCCTCCGCGTCCTCGTCCACCTCCACCAGCCACTTCAGCCGGGTCAGCGCGCCCACCGGGTCGGCCTTGCCGTATTCGGCGCACACCCGCGCCACCACCCGGGCCGTCACCACCGACGCGGGCGCACGGGCCTCCTCGTACAGGCGCTCGCGCAGCGCCCGCGCGAACCGGGGGTGCACCAGCGCCGCCGAGGACAGCGCCACCACCGCGTCCACCAGGTCCGGCTCCCCCACCCAGGCGTCGAACAGGCCCACCAGCGCGGCCGGGGCGCAGCACCGGTCGAACAGCGAGAACAGCCGGGCCCCGATCCGGTGCGCGGTCTCCCCGCCGCGGCGCACCGCCTCGGCGGCCGCCCACCGCACCAGGGCCGACCGCACACCCGGATGCTCGGCCCACAGGTGCTCCAACACCCTGTCGGCGCGGTCCTCCCGCTCGAAGAGCACCTCCCCGGCGGCGGTGCGCCGCGCCCCCACCCGCTCCAGGGTGGGGCCGACACCGATCCCGGCGATGCCGTCGGTCTCACGGGGCGCCACCCCCAGTTCCTCGGCCAGGCCGCGGGCGCCCGCCAGGGCGGCCTCGACCGGTTCCCCCTCCAGGACGGCCAGCGCCGCGACCACCACCCGGTTCCACACCCCGTCGGGCCCGGTGGTGCCGGCGAACCAGGCGGCGACCTCTCCGCCGCCCCGGTGCCGCTCCCGGATCAGGGCGACCTGCTCCCGTTCGCCCGCCCCGCGCTCGCGGCCGGTGAGCACCGCGTGTGCGCTCCGGGCCAGGGCGGCCGCCTCCCCCGGGGTCGCGCCGCGCAGCATCCCGCACCCGTCGAGCTCGCGCGCCCAGCGCGCCGCCCGGTGGCGATCGCCCAGCAGGCGCCCCAGGTGCGCGGCCAGCACCTCCCGGCGTTCGGGCGGCCGGGCCCGCAGGTGCACGGCACCCGGGATGGGGGCGAGGTCCCACTGCCCGGGTTCGGCGATCACCACCAGCGCCGCACCGCCGTGGGCGGCGACCCCGGCGAAGCCCCCCAGCGCGCGCAGGAACACGTCCGGCAGCGGGCCGGCCCCGGACACGTCCACCAGGTAGCCGCGCCCCTCCTCCGGCCACACCCCCTGGAAGGGGTCGTCCTCGTCGATGTCGACCGGCAGCGGCCGCACCACCAGCCCGGCCCGGGACAGGGCGGCCACCGCGGTGGCGGTGCGGCCCTCACCCGGCAGGCCCAGGACCACCCCGCAGCCGGGGCCGCCCTCGCGCAGCCCGGCGCACAGCTCCGCGAACCCGGTACCGTCCCCGGGCACGAAGGAGGAGGCCGTGAACTCCTGGTGCTCGCGCAGCAGCCAGCCCAGGCCGACGCGTTCGGAGGCGGTGAGCCGCACGTCCTCCATCACCAGCGCGCAGTGCAGGACACCCTCGACGCCGTCGCGCACCGCCAGCCGGCCCCGCCCGCCCTCCACCGGCAGCGCGGCGTCCAGCGGCGAGCCGGGGACGACGCGGACGAGCCCCTCACCCGAACCCGGCGCGACGGCCACGGACCCCTCCAACGAGCAACCTCCGGGCACCCGCACGCACCCTCAAGGACAGCATCGTAGGCCACGGGCGGACGCCGTGGGGCGGTGCCGGGGAATCGTCCGGCCGCCCGGCACCGGCCGGGACCGGGACCCCGGACAGGAGGCGGCGCGGTCAGGCCCCGGCGCCGGGGGGCGGCCACGCCTCCCCCTGGCGCTCGCTCCAGAACCGTCCGGCCGCCTCCAGCGCCACCAGGTCGTGGCCGTCCGGCTCCAGCCCGGCCTCGCCGCGCAACCGGGCCCGCCCCACCAGGGGACCGATGTCGTACACGCTCGCCCCCGCCAGGGACTCGCCCGGATGGGCCAGCAGCTCCCGGGCGGCGACGTTGTAGCAGTGCAGCGCCCGGACCGGGTCCCCGTCGCCCTCGAACAGGTCGGCCAGCAGCCCGGCCGGGCCCGGCTGTAGCCCCCCGGTCCGCAGCAGGTCCTCCACCATCCGCTCCGATTCCGTCGCCCGTCCCTGGTCGCGCAGGTCGCGGGCGATCTCGATGAGGGCGTACTGGGCGTCCTCGGGGGTGGGCGGATGGTCGCGCAGGGCCTCCAGCAGCCGCAGCCCCTGCTCGCGCTCGCCCTCGTGCAGCAGGTGCTCGGCGGTCTCCACCAGGATGGTGCCGGCCTCCTCCGGGTAGCACTGCAACTCCCGGAGCAGCCCCTCACGCAGATCGAGTTTCTCCAGGGTCTCCGCCAGGGCTGCGGGGACCGTTGCGGGGTAGGACGCCCCGATCGTGTCATCGGCCATGGAAACGAAGCTAGACCGCGCGGGGCCGCCGTGTGGGGTGTTCGTCCGAATCGGGACCCACGCCTCCGACCCCGGTTCCGGAATCCCCCACCCGGACCGCCGCATGTGAATCCGATCAACCACGCTTTCGGATGTGCCCGGACCGGTGTTCGGAACCGCATGTGTACACTCGTGACCTGTTCGTTCGCCAGCGTGGATGGGACGGTTCATGGACACCGGTGACGTGGAGGTGACCTCGGCCGACATCGCCAGGATCGCCGGGGTGAAACCCACAGCGGTCAGCAACTGGCGGCGCCGCCACGACGACTTCCCACGCCCGGTCGGCGGCACCGACCGCAGTCCCCGCTTCGACCTCGCCGAGGTGGAACGCTGGCTGTCCGCCCACCGGGGCGCCCCCACCATCGACCCCGACCAGCGCCTGTGGCAGGCCGTGGACTCCCTGCGCTCCTCCATGCCCGCCGAGTCCGCCCTGGCCTGGGTCGGGGTCCTGCTGCTGCACCTGCACCGCCACCACAGCCCGACCACCGCCGAGGCCACCGACCCCGCGGCCCTGTTCGACGCCGCCCGCACCGGGTTCGCCGCGTCCCTGGCCGCCGCGGGCCTGGAACACCTGGCCGGGCCCGACGCCCCGCCCGACGCCCAACGGCCCGTCCTGGCGGACGCCGCCGTGCGCGCCGCCCACGGCAGCAGCCCCGCCCGGGCCTTCGAGCGCCTGCTGGCCCGCCTGGACCAGCGCGCCCCTTCCGGCTCCCACACCCTGCCGCCCGCCCTGGCCGACCTCATGGTCCGCCTGGCCGGCCCCGCGGGCGGCGACGGCACCGTCGCCGACCCCGCCTGCGGGCGCGGTGAACTCCTGCTCGCCGCGGGCCGGGCCGGACGCTCCCCGCTGCACGGACAGGACCGGGACGCCCCCTCCGCCCGGCTGGCCGCCCTGCGCGCCGGCTTCGCCGACCTGCTCGACCGCCGCCTGAGACTGGTGGTCGACGACGCCCTGCGCTCCCCCGCGCTGCCCGCGGACGGCGCCGACACCGTCCTGTGCGCACCGCCCTTCGGCGAACGCAACTGGGGCGCCGAGGACCTCGCCGAGGACGAACGCTGGGTGTACGGGGTCCCCCCGCGCCTGGAATCGGACCTGGCCTGGGCCCAGCACTGCCTGGCCCTGGCCCGCCCCGGCGGCTCCGTCGTCATGGTGATGCCGCCCGGCGCCGCCGCCCGCCCCTCCGGGCGCCGTATCCGCCGCGAGATGCTGCGCGCGGGCGCGTTCCGGGCCGTCGTCTCCCTGCCCCCCGGCCTGGCCGCCCACTACGCCGTCCCCCTGCAACTGTGGGTGCTGCGCCGCCCCGAACCCGGCCGGGCCCCCGGGCCGGTCCTGCTCGCCGACACCTCCCCCCACGACCCGGGCTCCCCCGGCGACGAGGCCTCCGTCGTCGCCCTCGTCGACCGGCTGTGGCGGAACTTCCTCGACGACCCCGCCGCGGTGGCCGAACCCGGCGTCGCCCGCAGCGTGGACGTGGTGGACCTGCTGGACGAGGACGTCGACCTCACCCCGCGCCCGCGCCTGCCCCTCCCCCGCACCGCCGCCGTGGACCCGGAGTCGTTCGCCCGCGACCGCCGCCGGGTGGAGTCCGCCCTGCGCACTCTGCGCACCCTGGTGCCCCACCCCCCCGAGGAGGAGCCCCGCCCCGAACCCACCCGGGTGGTCACCCTGGCGGAGCTGGCCAAGGCCGGGTCGGTGACGATCCGCCGCCCCGCCGCCCGCCGCTCCGACCCGGACCACCGGACCGGGGACGCCCGGATCACCGCCCGGGTGATCTCCGGCGAGGACGTCGCCCGGGGCCGCCCCGCTTCGGGCAGCCAGGAGGTCGACGCCGACCCCATGCGCAACCCCCCGGTGCAGGAGGGCGACGTGCTCATCCCCGCGGTGACCGCCCGCCCGATGGCCCGGGTGGCCACCGAGGCCGACGCAGGCGCCTACCCGGGGCCGGGCCTGTACGTGGTGCGCACCAACCCGGGCGCCGTCGACCCGTGGTTCCTGGCCGGGTTCGTCACCAGCACCGCCGAGAGCCGCACCATCGCCCGGGTCGGCAGCAGCATGCGCGGCAGCCTGCGCGTGGACCCGGCCCGGATGCGCCTGCCGGTCCTGCCGGTGGAGGAGCAGCGCCGCCACGGGGAGATGTTCCGGCAGGTGGCGCGGTTCCGCGACGCCCTGCACGAACTGGACGCCCTGGGCCAGGGACTGGCCGACCGGAGCGTGGACCTCATCGCGGGCCGCTGGGCCCCGGCCCCGCCCGCCCCCTGATGGGAGATAAGCCGGGTCGGTAAGACTTGGCTCCGTAGCCACCGGCAGGTGAGCACTACCGCCCCGGAAGCATCCGACTTCTAGGGTCAGACCGTGCCCCTGCCGGTAGGCCGGAAGGCCAGACCGCTGATGGGGTGGCGTGCCCGCCGGGACACCCGAAAGGGCCGGACCGCACCCGGCGGAACCGGCCGCCCTGCCCCTTTTCCCGTCGAACGCGCCGTTCGCCGCCCCCGCCGCCCGGGATTTCCGGACCAATGTCGTGGAAAACCGCCCGCGACCCCGCCTCGGGGCGATAGAGAAGGTGACGTCGGTTCCCTCCTCGTAAGGAGAATCCGGGAGTGGACACGCCCTCTCACCACCCGCCCCCGCCGGACCCGCCCCGGGTCTCGGCCCGCCCGGTGCGCCTGCACCCGCGAACGCAGCTGGCCTTCGCCGCCTCGCACTGCCCCCTGTACGCCAACGCCCTGGCCCTGGCCCGCTGGACGGGGCCCACCGTCCCGGTCACCGCCCGCGGCTTCCCCGACACCCCGCTGATCCGCGAGGCCGTGCGCACCCTCTCCCTGCGGCCCGCGAACCCCCCGGCGGACGGCCCCGCCGAGCCGGGCGGCGACCCGGCCTGCGACCCGCCCGCCCCCGCCTTCGCCCTGCCCTGGTGGGAGGCGGTCCGGCTGGGCATGGTCGAACTCGCCGCCGGACAGGCCCGCCCCGCACCCGACCTGGAGGAGCGGGCCCGCGATCCGAGACAGATCCTGCTGTGGTGGAGCGACATGTTCGAGACCACCGTCGAAGGCGCCCGCGGCGACCTGACCACCACCGAACCCGGCACCACCGGCCCCGACCTGCTCCCCCTGGTGCTGCGCTGCCTGTACGAGGCGCCCGACCGCTCCCGCGTCCCCCTCACCGACCTGATCGCCGCGCTGCTGGCCGACCCCGGCGCGGTCCCGGTGACGGCGCGGATCCGCCGCCGCCTGCCCGGCCTGCTCCTGCACATGCTGGGGCAGCTGGCCGAGACCGGGGCGGTCCACCTCGACCACCGCCGCCCGGGGAACGGCCCGTGCCTGGTGCGGCTCACTCCGCTGGGCCGCTACGGGGTGCGCCAGATCCTGCTGTCGGTGGGGGTCCCCGCCCCGCTCGTCGACGACATCGGAAAGGTGGAGGCCGGTGCGTTCCTCGACTCGCTGCGGTCCTTCTCCCCCGACGGGCGGATCATCGCGATCGACTCCTGGCTGGCCGCCCGGACCCCGGCGCGCGCCCTGCGGGAGATCTGCGAGGCCGTCGACCGGCCCGGGGCGGAACTGCGCCGCTGGGACGGCGCCACCGTCCTGGAACTGACCAGCTCGCACCTGGGCCCGCAACTGCGCGCCCTGCTGACCTGCGACCGCCCGCCCCTGACGCACCTGGCGGCGATCGTGCTGCTGGGTTCGCGGATGCTGCGCCAGGACGAGATCGACCGGATCATGGCCGGCCGCGGCCCGTGGGTGATCGTGGACATGCTCGCCGCCGCGCTGTCCGCCGGTGAGGACGGTCTGGCGGACTTCCTCGCCTCCCCGGCCACCGGCGGGCTGGAGTCCCTGATCCTGGACGACGTCGACCGGCTGCGCCGCACCGAGCACCCCGACACCGTCCGGGTCCTGGAGGCGCTGGGCCGCGTCCACCCCGACCCCGAACGGGCGGCCCGGTCCCGTACCGCCGCCTTCCTGGTCCGGGCACTGCGCCGCCCGGACCACCCGGGGTGACCGCTCAGGAGGGCAGCGCGTCCACGTAGACCCAGGCGCCGCCCAGGCGGGCGAAGCGGCTGTGCTCCACCATCTCCCCGTCCCGGCCGCCCTCCCGGTAGCGGGCGCGAAAGCGCACCGTGCCGTCGGTGTGGAAGGGGGTGCCGCCGCCGGTCTCCAGGATCTCCAGCCCGGTCCACTCGGTGCCCGGGTCGGTCTCCACCCGGGCCGGCCGGGTGTCGGGGTGCCAGGTGCGCTCCAGGTAGGCGCGGTCCCCGACGGCGAAGGCACTGTAGCGCGAACGCATGAGCGCCTCGGCGGTGGCCGCCGCCCGGTCCCCGCGGTGGGCCGGGCCGCAGCAGGAGCCGTACTCCCCGCCCCCGCAGGGGCAGGTGTCGGTGTCCAGGGGGCGGCGGGTGCTGGTGCGTTCTCTGCGCTGCGACATCCTCCCATTGTGGTGCCCCGCGCACGCCGGGAAATCCGCTCGTCCCGCGGCGGGGGCGGCCGTTAGGATCGCCGGGTCCCGCCTCCGAGGGATCGGACGGTGCCCGATGGGAGGCCGCGCCCTCCTGCTCATCGCCGGACTCTTCGTCGCCTCCGTCGGCGACCGGTTCGCCGACATCGCCTTCGCCCTGCACGCCGCGCAGACCGGCTCCAGCGCACTGCTCGCGGCCGTCCTGCTCGCCTCGGCCGTCCCCGAGCTGCTCCTGGGCCTGGTCGGCGGGGTGGTCGCCGACCGGCATCTGCGCACGTGGTGGTGGCCCGCGGCCCTGGCCGTGCAGGCGGCGGTGCTCATCGCCCTGGCCCACCTGCACACCCCCTGGCACCTGGTCGCCGGGGTCGCGCTCAACGGGAGCGTCACCGCCCTGCTCGGCCCGGTGGGGAGCAAACTCCTGGGCGCTCTCGCCCGGGGCCACGAGGAGCGGACGGCCCGCGCCCACACCGCCGCCACGGGGGCCGCGGCGGTGGTCGGCACCGCCCTGGGCGGGGTGTCGTTCGCGGCGGGCAGCCGGGGGACCCTGCTCGTCGTCGCCGGGTGCGCGCTGCTGGTCCTTGCCGGGTGCGCGGCGGCGGTGGCCCGCGGCACGGTGATCGCCCGCGCGGCCCCCGCCGGGCGGACCGCAGCGCTGCTGGGGTTCGGCCGCCTGCTCTCCCCGTCGGTGTTCGGCGCGGCCGGAACCCTGTGCACGGTCGGGGTGCTGCTGGGCACCTCCATCGAGGCGGTCGCGGGCGTGTTCGTCCTCACCGGTTTCACCGGCATGGGCCCGGGCGGCTACGGACTGGCCCTGGCCTCCTGGTCTGCGGGGGTGATGGCGGGCGCCGCCCTGCCGGGCGGATGGGTCCGCCGCCGGATCGCGATGCCGCTGTCCGCCACGGCCATGGGCGCGGCCATCGCCCTGCCCGCGCTGGCGCCCCTGCCCTGGGCCGCGCTGGCCGCGTTCGCCGTCGGCGGCCTGGCCAACGGAGTGTTCAACACGGCACTGGCGACCGTGATCTGGACCCGGGTCGACCCGACCGAGCACGGCCGCGCCTGGGCGGCGTTCCGGTGGATGCTCACCGGCTGCCTGCTCACCGGCCACCTGCTGGGCGCCGCCGCGGGCGCCGACGGGGCCCGCACCCTCATGGTGTGCTCGGGCGCGACCACCGCCCTGGCCGGGGTCGCCTTCCTCCTGAGCCGGCTACGCGCCCCGCACACCGCGTCCACACGGTGAGATCCGCTCTCACCGACCCCTGTGTCGCCAGAGGATCCGACGGCCACCTGTCCCTTTATTCCAGGTTATCGCCCAATTAGGCGATTTGTTAAAAATTGTGACACGAGGGAAAATCCCGCCGAAGCCGGGCCTCAAAAAACCCACGCCGTCCGTTCGACAAAGTGATCATCATCAAAGGACCCCGGACAACATCTGTCCGTAGAAGCACAAATATGCTTGCATGTGCCGCACGAAACGACCGGACCGAGACAACAGCATGAGGCATCGGAAGGCCTCTTCGGAAAACCCAGGAGAACCAGGTGTCCGCTTCCCCCGAGACCGATCTCCCCACCACCCGCATCGGAGTCTCCTCCTCCGACCGTAGTGGCCCTCCCACTCCGAATCGGGCCGCACGGGGCCGCCGATGAGGCCGGACCGGTTCCCCTGGTGCGCCGGAATCCGCTCCCCGAAGAACGAAACGGGCATCCAAGGATCCGCCATCCTCTTCCCTGAGGGCCACGTGGTCACCTGCTGCCACGTCCTCAAGGGTTTCGACCCGGAGAAACAGGAGGTCGTGTGGGTGTGGATCCCAGAGTTGGGAAAAGACCTCCCGGCGACGATCAAGCTCATCGCCGGAGAAGACCAGCCCGACGTCGCCGTGCTCAAGCTGATCAAAGAACCTTCCGTCACACCGGCGACACCCGCCACGATGAACGCCCAGGACCTCTTCCTCCCATCCCTTGCGGGCAATGGATCGGCGATCGTGGCCGACTCCGTCGAAGCCCGCGCCGCCGGGTTTCCCAGCCGACAGGAGGTGGCACACAACGGAGAGGACCGGTCTCCGGAACAGGACGCCACGGCGGTCATGAGCACAATGGACATCAACATCCCGTACTCTCTGGAATCAGTCGGTCGAAACGAGTCGAAACCGTACATGCGCGACTTCACGGTGCTCCCGGAGTCCCAACCGATCACCGAGGGATCCAGCGGCGGCCCGGTCCACATTCCGGACACCGCGCGGGGAGACCACCCGATGGTCATCGGGATGATCTGCTCGAAAAAGCACGAGGGACGCGGCGGCACGATGGTGACCCTGGACGGCATCCGCGCCGTCTGGGACGGCTTCGACGACCTCCTGGACCTCCAATGGGGACCCCTGGACCAAAAGGGGATCAGGGAGCTCCGGGAAGTCGTCCAAGAACTGCCCGGGGACTTGGACTGCGAAGGAATCCTACGCACCATGGGGCTCACCGACGTCCACGACGTGGACGAGCGCATCCCCACCCCGAGGTCCACCTGGCAGTGGATCCGCCATCTCGCCGAGGAACGGCCACAGCACGCCGCGTCGGGTGGCCTGGCCCCCCTGTTCGACTTTCTCGGAGAAGTGGCCTCCCACCTGAGCAGGTCGGGCCGCCCGGCGCGAATTCTCGAACGTTGGCTGCACGACCTGGGCGTCCCCCTCCCCTCACCCTCCGCCCCTCCACGCACTCATGTCTCGGTCATCATCGAGGGCACACCGGGAAGGGCGAACGTACACCTCAGCAAAAGAGTGAACGGGGTCAAGGTGGACGGGGACACCCTCACCCCGAAAAAGAGCAGCGAACCGATGAACAGGGCAAGGAAAAGAATCACCAAGGCCATCGTGGACTTCACCCGGGAAGAACTCGAATCGGGCGGCAGCACCCTGGAGTTCATCGTTCCCTCATCACTGTCCCTGGAGCCCTTCGACCAATGGAGCACCGATCACTCGGAGGTGCTGTCCCGGCGCTATCCCGTAGTCATTTCACATCTCGAACTCCACCAACCCTACCGAGACATTTTCAAAGAGAAATTCTGGAACAAAGAAAACAATATTCACAAGAGCATCAAGAAGGCAAGGGAACAGAAAAGCAAAGGAGATCACACCTTCCGCGGAGCGTTCGGCGAGAACGCCGAGAAATGGCGACAGCTCACAGGTGGGGGATCGAACCCGCCGAAGTTCTTCACGGTCGACTGCGTGAGGGCGTACGAGGTCACCGAGATCGACCTTCCCAGGAACGAACTCGTGCTCAGCCACGTCGTCCTACACGGCAGCGGGAGACCGCTCGCCTACGCCCGCGGCGCCCTGCTGTCCGGCGTCCCGATCTTCCTGGGGCACCGGGACGACTGCGACAGCGCCGCGCACGACCGGTGCCGGGGCGAGACCTACCGACAGGAACTGGCGAACCTGGTCCGCAAGGCCCTGCGGGAGGACCCCGGCCACGGCCCCGTCGACCAGGTCCTGGTCACAAGGATCCATGACGAGCGGCAGACGGCCATCGCCCATCCGAACGAAGAGCGCATCGGCCGCGCACTGTCCCTCATCATCAATAAACCCGAGCTCATCGAAATAAACTCCATCTCACCGAAAACACTCATGGAATAATGCGAGAAACCACGAAATCCTGGAAGATTTTCACGGGTTCCAGAAAGCCCGACTCCGATAAGATCGCCATCCGCCTTCCGGACCCCCCACCGTGGCGGAACTTCCACGCCGAGCACCCCATCGACAATGAACGATATTTCCAATCCCTGAATCGAACCGCCCTCCGGAATGCCGCGGGCGATTCCACATCGCAGAAAGGAGAGGCCACCCCGAGCCGGCACTCGGCTCGCTCCTACGACGCGTCCCCGGAGACCGTCGACCAGGTCAACACCGCCCTGTACCTGCGCCGCCCCCTGTTGGTCACCGGCCCGCCGGGGTCGGGCAAATCCACCCTGGCCGAAGCCGTCGCCTACGAACTCTCCCTCGGACCGGTGCTGCACTGGCCCATCACCAGCCGGTCCACCCTCGCCGACGGCCTGTACCGCTACGACCCCATCGGACGGCTCTACACGGCGAACCACCGGTCCCGCCGGTCTTCCGAGGAGACCCCGCCCGAGGTCGAGGACATCGGCGACCACATCCGCCTGGGCCCCCTGGGCACGGCGCTCCTCCCCTTCCGACGGCCACGCGTCCTGCTCATCGACGAGGTCGACAAGAGCGACATCGACCTGCCCAACGATCTGCTCAACATCTTCGAGCGCGGCTACTACGAGATCCCCGAGCTGATGCGGGCGGATCCAGAGCCCCCGGCCTCCTCCGAGGGCAAGGAGAAGGGGAGGTCCTGCGACGGGGAGGACGTCCCCGCGTCCGGAGTCCAGGTGATGACGGCGGACGGTTCCCTGACCACGACCATTCGCGGGGGCCGCGTCCAATGCCAGGCGTTCCCCCTGGTCATCATGACCAGCAACGGGGAACGGGCCTTCCCACCGGCGTTCCTGCGCCGCTGTATCCGCCTGTCCTTGGAACTGCCCGAGGACGAAGACAAGCTGTACACGATCCTGAAGAACCACTTCAGCGACGCCACCCCGTCCAAACGGGACGCCGCGGGCCTCATCGCCCGGTTCCTCGAACAGCACCGGTCCGACGGGCAGGTGGCCACCGACCAGCTCCTGAACACGGTGTTCATGCACACGCAGATGTCCCAGGCCGACGCCGAGACCAGGGGACGCATGGCCGACCGGCTGCTGCAATCTCTCACGGACTCCGAGGAGTGACCATGTCCTGGGGGGAAGCGTACGCTCACGCCTGCCGGCTCCGGGCCTCCGACACCCCCATCACACCCGAGGAGCGCGCCGAGGCGCTGTGGCTGAGCGCCCAGATCGTCCTAGCCGAGACGGCCGCCCCCCACCCGGCGGCGACCGAGGATTCCGTCCTCGCCGACGCCCCGCCCACTCCCGACCGGGAACCGGAGCACGAACCGCAGACCCCGACCGTGCACACAGAGCGGGGCTCCGCACAGCGAGCCCACCCGACCCGTGTTCCCGATCCCCCTGACACCGGTGGCGGAACCTCGGTGTCCGAGGCCGCGCCCGGGGAGATCCACATGCCTTCGGGACCCGATGGCGAGGAAGGCGGCCCCGCGCACCGGTTACAGCTGGGGCTGCCTCCGATGATCACCGAACGGCTCAAGCTCCAACAGGCGTTGCGGCACCTCAAGCGCCACGTTCCCGCACCTCATCGGATGACACTGGACGAAGAGGCGACGGCCCGCGGAATCGCCGAGAACGCCCTCGTCCACGATTTCCCCTGGTTACCCGTCATGGTCCCGGACCGGGAACGGTGGCTGAGCCTCCTGCTGGTCATCGACACCGGGCCGTCGATGGAGGTATGGCGTCCCCTCGCCGGGGAACTGCGCACCCTCTTGGACGACGTCGGCGTGTTCCGCGTCATCCACGAACGCCATGTCGTCCGGAGCCCGCAGTCGCACACGGGCGGGCTGGGCCTGGCAGTGTCACCGAACGGCCCGCCCAGGGATCCCGCCACCGAAGTGGATCCATCCGCCCGCAGGATGACCCTGGTCCTCAGCGACTGCTCCGGAGCGCACTGGTGGGAGGGCCGGGCCGCCGCCCTCCTGCACCTGCTGGCGGGCAGCGGTCCCACCGCCGTCGTACAGCCACTGTCCGAACGGCAGTGGCGCGCCACCGGCGCACCGACCCTGCGCCACCTGGTCCGTAATCCGCGCCCCGGCGCCCCCAACCGGGAGTTCGTCGTGGGCCTACCGGGAGACGCCCTGCCCGCCCCCGCGGGAACACTTCCCGTCCCGGTGGTGCGCTGTGAGGCGGGGAGCCTGAAGGACTGGGCCGACCTGGTCGTCTCCTCGGGCCGCCCCGTCTCGATGCCGGTGACCCATGTACACCGCACCGACGGATACTCGATGTCCCCCACGGTCACCACCGAGCGGGGACGGGGGATCCGGGACAGGGTGGTCGGGTTCCGGGACACCGCATCCCGTGAGGCCTTCCTCCTTGCCGCGCACACCGCACTGTCCCTGCCGAACCTGGCGATCATGCGGCTCATCCAGGCCGAGCTGGTCGAACGCCGGCTGCTCTCGTCCCTGGACCCGGGGATCTTGTCCGAAGTGCTGCTCAGCGGACTTCTGAAGACGGTGGACGGGCAGCCCAGGACCTACGAATTCATCGAAGGGGCCGCCGAGGCCCTGGTGGCCGAACTGCCGCGCAACTCCGCGGTCCACACCGCGCACCGGCTCATCGAGTTGTCCCGCAGTCCTGATGCCGTACGTTCCCACGGCCGCTCTATGACAGCGGACGTCGTCCTCCCCGGAGACCCCGCGGGAGACCGTCCCGTACCGCCCGGCAGCCGACCCGTCGCCCTGCTCAACCCGCGGGTCGTCCCCCTACTGCGCCGCGCCGACCCCCTGCGCACAAGGGCTGCGACGGGAAAGAGCGGTGGGGCCGCCTCCGATTCGGCTCACCGGCCCCGCACGGAGCCCACGGCGGAGGGAAGCATCCCGCGCGAGCCGCGCGCGCTCCCACATCTGCCTCTGGTGCCCTGGCCACCGCCCGCCCCGCCGCCCTCGGCCCGGTTCGTGACCAGAGATGGGATCGCCCCCGTCATCTCGACCTTCGCAGACGGCGGTGCCCTGGCCCTGGTCGGTCCCGCGGGGACCGGTAAGAGCACCATCGCCGCGGTACTGGCCGGACAGGCCGCCGGTTCTCCTTCGTTCGACCTGGTGCTGTGGGTCGACGCCTCCCATCCGGAACGGGCTCGGGAGGCCTTGGCCCACGCCGCCGGGACCATTCTGATCCCCCCGGCACGGGACCGCGACACCGAGGTCGCCGATCTGCTCGCCTGGACGCAGCGCACCACGTGGCGCTGGTTCGTCATCATGGACGGTGTGGCGCACAGGGAGACCCTGGACCTCATTCCCCCGGCGCGCGGCCGCGGGCGCGTGCTGGTCACCACGCGCGACCGGGAACTGGTCCCCGCCTCCGCCCTCCCGGTCCGGGTGCCCTCCTTCGATACGGCGGAGGCGACCGACCACCTCGTGCGCCTCCTCGGCGACACCCCGTGGAAGGGTTCGCCGCACCTGCACGGCCTCGGCACACTGCTCCGAGGCCACCCCCTGTCCCTGACCATCGCCGCCGCCCACATCACGACGTACCGGATCCCACCCGAGGATTACGCGTCCCGGTGGGCGAAGACCTCCGGCCACATCGTGGACGACACCCTGCACCGGACGGTGCAATGTTCGCTAGAGGTATGGGAGGCCAGGGAGGGTGCGCGCTCCCTGGCCGCGCGCAACCTGCTGTTCGCCCTGAAACTGCTCGGCCGCGAGGTACCGGGCGAGCTGCTGCGCACCCGGGCGCTGCGCCTCCGCATGGCCGCGCTCCTGAAGGCCGACACGTTCTCACCCGATTCCCTGCGGCACCACCTGAGCAGGGCCGGCCTGATCATCGTGGACGGCACCGGTCCAGGGGACGTGGTACGGCTCGTCGGCGGGATCACCGTTCCTTTCCACGAACCCTGGTACGCGAGTATCGTCGACACGGCCCGGGCGACGGTCCGGGCGCTGGTGGAGGCATGGCATGCCGCGGACTCCCCCGTTCTTCGAGCGCGGTTGCGCTCGTGCGCCCTCTCCCTCGCCGAGGGCGAGTCCATGATGCTGCCCCCCGAACGGTCCGGCGTCGACCTCCGGGCCCGTGTCGCCGATTATCGGGGCTTGACGTCCGACATGCTCGCCACGGTCCTGGGGCCCGATCTCCCGAGGACCACCACCAAGCAAAACCGACCATAACCACCATAGGGCGACATTATTCCCTGAAACCACATGTGGCCCATAAACCCATCAAACCCCTCCGACCATTATTCCTCCTGTAAAATCGCCATTCCCGGCCACAGACAAGGATTATGGGAGTTGGCGACCGAACCCAGCCCGAACGCGACCGCACACCTGTGCTCGCAGTACGAGCACTATCTCCGGGCCGCGCGGGAGGCCGATCTGAGCGAACCTCCCATCAACGGCCCCCGAGCCGTCGACCTGCTGGAAGAGCTGGCCCGCCGTATCTCCGCCGAAGGGGCCGTCCCCTGGTCCTGCCTGATGGAGCTGGAGAGAAAGTTGGGCTCGCATCTCAAGCCCCGCCACTCCGCCGAGTCCGGGGTCCGGGCCCACACGAGTGCACACGGCGTCAGCGGGGAACCGGTCTCCCGCCCGCTCGCGGGTCGCCCCGGGCGGGCGCCCCGGCGCAGCCTGACCTGCCCGGTGGAGGAGTACCCCTGCTCCCTACGGAAGGAGTTCGTCGGATCCGAGGACGTGATCTGTCCGGTCACCCGACGCCCCATGGCCGGCTGAGGCCGAGCACACGAAAGGCACCACAGCGGTGAACCCCCTCCTGTTGGAGATCGGCAAACAGGCCACCGACCACTGGAAACCCCATCTGGCGCTACCGGGGGTCGCCTTCCTCCTCGCCGTCGCCGCCGTCGCCCTCGTGGACACGGGCGCCCTCACCGACACCGCGTCCCTGCGCGCCGAAGCCGCCCCGCTGTGGCGTGCGTTGTCGTGGTACACCTCCTCGGCCACGGTGGCCGTGACCGTCACCCTCGCCCTCGTCGCCGCGGGGCTGCTCCCGGCCCACCTGGCCCGGGCCCTGGGTGCGCGGTGCGGACGCCGCTGGTTGGCCGAGGGGGTGTACGAACGGGTGCTGGCCTGGAACACACCCCTGCGCAGGCGCCGCTGGCGGAGATTGCGCCGCAAGGAGGAGGAGAAGGAGTACAAGAGCCTGGCCCGCGCGGCCGAAGGAGGGCGCGATGCCGTCCCGGAGCACGCACAGCTGAATCCCGAGCGTCACCGCAGCACTCGGTACTGCCCGGTAGAGCCGAGCCGCCCGACCTGGATGGCCGACCGCCTCGCCGCCGTGCAGACGCGGATCTCCCACTGGTACGGGATCGATCTGTACTGGTCATGGCCCCATCTCCTCCAGGTGCTCCCCGACCGGGCCAGAGACGACCTCGTCGCCGCGGAGGACGCCTTCACCCGGGCCCGCACCCTGAGCGGCTGGGGCCTGCTCCACCTGTCCACCGCCGCACTGTGCGGACTCCACCTGACCCTAGGGGTCACCGCCCCCTCGTGGCCGCTGCCCGTCGCACCGTGGGACCCCTGGGCATCGGCGCTCCTGGCCGCGGCCGGCACCGTGATGTACACAACAGGCCGGATCCGGGCCGAGGACGCGATCGCCCACCTGGCCGATCTGATGGAGTCCTACTACGACCTCTACGGCCTGGACCTGGCCAGAGCCCTGGGCCTGGACGTCGGCCGAGGCTCCTTGGCAGCGTTCGGTGTCCGTATCACCAACCTGACCGGCAAGTTCCCTCGCGAGCCGACAGTGCAGGAGCACTTGGCCGGGAAACGGATCGACAAAAGCCTCCAAAAGGACAAAAATCACAAAAGTACGACAAAGCAAAAACGGAAATAGAGCAACGAGCACCCCAGAAACAACACCCGCCCCACAGTTTCATCAGCGAACAACGCAAATCCGTTGAAGAGCCCCACCGAAACCAGTAAAGTGATGCCCCCTAACATTTTTCGGATGGTGCGACCAGCACCGTGAGAACGGATATCGATCACCGTTCCCCACCACAACTGGACATCACGAAGGGACGGGTTGCGTGGCCCACACCCCCCGTGCGACTCCGACCCGGCGGACCGCCCTCGCCGTGGTCTGCCTTCCACTCCTGCTTCTCGGGGTTCCCGCGCCCGCCGCGGCGCTCGCCCCCGCACCGGTTCCGCAAGCCGCCGCCGAGGACGAGGACCCCACCCCCCTGGACATCGTGATCCTGGTGGACGAGTCCGGCTCCCTCACCGACGAGGACGTGGCGGAGGAGGCCAAAGCCGCCTCCGCCCTGGCACAGAGCGTCCTCAACCCCGGGTCCCGGGTCGCCGTGTTCGGCTTCGGCAGCAACAACGGCCCCGGCCAGATCGCCTCCCGGGAGGTGTGCGCCCCCACCTTCACCGACGAGGAGGTCGGACGCCAGTACCTCGCCGACTGCACCGACGACCTCCACCGGCGCGACGACACCGAGGGCAACGACACCGACCACGCCCTGGCCCTGGACTCCGCCCTGAACGTGCTCGGCGACCCGGACTCCCCCGCAGGCTCGGCCAAGCTGGTCTTCCTCCTCACCGACGGCGCCCTCGACGTCGGCGACAGCCCCGGGCACGGGCCGCCCGACCGGCGCAACGAGAACGCCGCCGCACTCATCGACGAACACCTCGCCCAGGCCCGCGAAACAGGCGTACAGGTCTGGCCCCTGGGCTTCGGCGACGCCATCGACCGCGACCAGCTCGACGACTTCGCCGCAGGCGGCGCCGACAGCGAATGCAGCGACCTGGACGTCGCCGCCCCCACCGCACGCGTCGTCGAGGACTCCTCCGACGTCCTGGACACCTTCCAGGAGGCCCTGGCCGCCGCCACCTGCTCCGCCCTGAGCGACCCCGACGGCGACACCCTGCCCGGCGGCGACACCGTCACCCTCTCCGTCGAGGTCCCGGTCATGGCCACCGACGGCGCGCTCATGGTCGTCAAGAACAACCCCGCCATCACCGTCGAGTACACCGACCCCGACGGCACCACGGTGGACACCTCCCACAACGAGCACAACGGCTCCCCGATCTCCCTCAGCGGCCGCAACGGCCCGGTCGAGGTCCTGCGCATGGTCGACCCGAACCCCGGCACCTGGCAGGTCCGGCTCACCTCACCCGCGGGAACCCCCGAAGAACCCGTGACGGCGCGCATCCAGTGGAAGGGCTTCATCAACACCCACCTGGGCATCGAGACCACCGGGAACGCGAACGCGGTCGACCTCATCGTCTACATCCGCACCCGGCGCGGCCCGGTCACCGACCCCGAGGCCCTGTCCACCCTCACCTTCACCGCCCAGGTGACCTACCCGTCCGGCGACACCGCCGACATCACCCTGCGCGACGACGGCACCCCGCCCGACGACGCCGAGCACGACGGACAGTACTCGGGCACCATCGAGATCCCCGAGGGCACGGACTCCTTCGAGGTGACCAGCCGCGTCCAGGGCCCCGGCATCTCCGACGACGTGCGCACCGTCCCCCACACCCTCGACGCCGGGGCCCTGGACCTGTCGGCCGCGATCACCATCGACGACCCGCCCGCCGAGGTCTGGCCCGGCACCCTCATCGAGGGGACCCTCACCGTCGCCAACCAGGGATCCGACCCCCGGGACGTCCTGCTGACCCTGGACGCCCCCGAAGGGCTCCTGGCCTCACTGGAACAGGACACCACCTCCTTCGCACCGGGCAACGGCGAGACCGCCTTCGGCATCCGCGTCGGCGAGGGCTCGGAGCCGTCCTCCGCCCCCGTCGCGTTCACCGTCGGAGCCGAGAACGCGGACGGCACCCGGCTGACCGTCTCGCAACCGGTCCAGGTACAGGTGCGCACCCCGCCCGGCATCCTGGAACGGTTCGTGTGGCTGTGGTCGGCGCTGACCCTCGCCCTGGCCGCCGCCGGCCTCCTGCTCGTCCTCGCCCTGATCCGGCGCAGGGAGGCCCGCGACGTCCGCGGACTGGTCGTCCGCCTCCACCGCGGCGGCTCGGTCATCGGCCCCCACCTGCGCGCCCCCAGCCGCCGGGCCTCCTCCTTCGCCCTCACCATCACCGACCCGGACGGCTCCCTGCCCCGCCTGGAGAACGCCACCGGACGCGGACCCGCCGCGGCCTACCGCGTCGAACGCCGACCCGACGGGGTGCGCCTGAGCCCCCCGCGCGGCCCCGCCCGCACCGTACGGTTCGCCGAACCCGCCGCCGTCACCGCCGACCTGGCCCTGTCGTTCGTCGACGAGCGCCGCCCGCGCGGCCCCCGACCGGACCGGCGAAGACCCCAACGCACCGACCCCCCGGGCACCGCCCCCCTCGGCGAGGAGCGGCCGCCTCCCCGCGGCGGCGGCATCCGCCTCGACTGACTGTTCCCCCGCACGCAACGTCGAAGGGCCCGTCCTCCATGGCGATGAAGCTCTACCAACCCCTGCTCCACGTCGGCCTCGGCGGCACCGGCTGCCGGGTGGGCGCCGAACTCGAACGACGCATGCGCGAAGAACTGTGCGGCCCCGACGGCACCGAGTTCCAGCAGCTGCGCCCCGGCGCCGACCTGCTCCCCTACCAGCTGCCCGCCTGCACCCAGTTCGTCTACGCCGACGTCAACCGCAGCGAACTCGACGGCCTGCCCGAACTCGTCGTCCCCGGCCGCCAGCACCTCCCCGCCGTCGAGCGCACCGCCCACTACGTCCGCGACCTGGTACCGGAGGTGCACACCTACCCCGAGGCCGCCCGCAGCCTGCGGCTGAGCGCGGGTTCCACCGTGGAATCCTGGCTGCCGCCCGCCGACAAGGAACCGCGGGTCGCCCCCCTGGACCGGGGCGCCGGGCAGTTCCCGACCGTGGGCCGCGCCGCGCTCTTCGAGACCTTCCGCGGCGGTGTCGGACCCGCGGTGGCCCCCCTGCGCGCCGCCATCAGCCGCATCGCCACCTCCGCCGGGGACCTGGCCGCCCTCGGCGGATCCCTGCCCCGCTCCTGCGACGTCTTCGTGTCCTTCTCCGTGGCCGGCGGTACCGGCGCCGGCATCTTCTACGACTACCTGCACCTCATCTCGCACGCCTTCGAAGGCTCGGGGCTGCGCATCAAGATCTACCCGCTGATCCTCATGCCCTCGGCGTTCGACGAAGGCTTCGGCGGCGGACGCAACGCCCGCCTCAACGCCGGCCGGGCCCTGCTCGACATGTTCCGCCTCGTCGACGACCAGAACAGCCGCCAAGCCGAGCTGGAACTGGTCGGGGACCGCCGCAGAACGCCCACGGGCCCGGACGACACCTCCGTGGTCTACCCGGTCGAGGGGCTCATCCGGATCCCGCCCTCCACCGTCCAGACCGCCTTCCTGTTCAGCCGCCCCACCGGCACCGACCGCGAGGACCTGCACCGGTCGGTGTCCTCGCTGATCCTCGCCCTGGCGGGCACCGACATCGACCACCGGCCCGACTCCGGGGGCGCCCACCAGGAGAACCACCAGTCCTTCGCCGACAGCTTCATCAACAACCAGGCCGACCGCGAGTCCATCGCCGAGACCGGCATCGGCAACCGCGGTGTGTCCACCTCCCTGGTCGCCTCCCTCACCGTGCCCGTCGACGAACTGTCCGACATCATCGGCTCCCGGTTGCTGCGCTCGGCCGTGGAGGACATGCAGGCGTCCCCGCACCCCGACCCCGCCCGCACCGAGGCCCTCGTCCAGGGGTTCTTCTCCGCCGCCAACCTGCACCCCCTGTTGTCCCGGCCCGGCATGGAGTTCGCCGAACCCCCTCCGGCCACCGGCGCCAGGGAGATCGGCCACGCCCTGTACGACCGGCTCGCCGCCATGAAACAGAGCCTGGAGGCGCTGCGCCACAAGCTCTCCTACGAGGTCCCCGAACTGGCGCAGAACTTCGACCACCGGGCCGGGGTGCGCGACCTGCTCACCCGCGCCGACCCCTTCCACGCCCTGCGCATCATCAACGGCGACCCCCAGAGCAGCGACCCCCTGGGCCGTACCGGCGTGCTCAACCTGCTCCAGCAGCGGCGCAACGTCCCCGAACCCCCCGAGGGGACCACCGGGCCCCCGCCCCTGCCCGAACTGCGCGACCGGCTCGGCGTCGTCATGCGCCTGAAGTACACCGACCCGCCGGTCGCCGCCGCCCGCGCCGACCAGGACCGCTGGTACGACTGGCGGACCAGGGTGGTGTGGGCCGAGGCCTGGTCCGCCGTCACCCCCCGTTGGAGCCGCTCCGGCACCCAGCTGCGCCGCGAACTGAACTCCCTGACCCAACGCCTGGAAGAGCACGCCCGCACCGACCACACCCGCTTCGAGCGGCTCTCCCAGCAGCTCTACCGCCCCCGCACCGGGATCTCCTACCTGCTGCCGCCCTCCGGCCGAGACCTGGAGCCGTTCTTCGTCCGGGTCCGCGACCACCTGATCCACCACCTGCACGAGACCGGACGGCTGCACGTCTCCCCCACCGACGCCGAACTGGTCCAGGCCGTCATCGGCCCGCTGAGCTGGCGCACCGCCTTCGACATCAGCCTGGACCGCGGCCCCGGCGAAGCCCTCGGCTACCTGCGCGAGACCCTCAAGTCCCAGATCAAACGCTTCCTGCGCGACACCGACGCACAGCGCACACCACTGCTCCCCCGCCTGGCCGACCTGCTCACCAACGCGGCGGGGCAAGGCGGGGAGGGCCTCGCCGACGCCGATCTGGCCCGCTTCCGGTCCCAGATCGCCGGACTGCTGCCGGTCGGCTACACACCCCAGGGCAACGGCCCCCTCAAACTCCTCATCACCTACCACTCCGCCGCCCCCGACCCCAAGGTCGAGAACTACCTCCGGGAGTCCCTCAACCTCCCCCAGGGTGCGGGCCAGACCTACGAGTTCCGCGCGGTGAGCACCGAAAGCGTCAGCGTCGTCCTGTTCCGCAGCTCCATGAGCATCACCGAGGTGCCCGAGGTCCGCGACGTCCTACGGCTGTGGGACAGCGCCCTGGACCGCCCCCAGGCCCAGGACTACCTGCCCTGGCGGCAGCGGCTGGGCCACGACTTCGCCTACCTGGCCACCACGGAGGAACACCGCGTGCACATCCTGCACCGGCTCCTCAACGCCCTATGGAACGGCCGGGCCACCGCCTCCATGGACGACACCTCCCCCACCCGCATCAGTTTCACCTTCGGTGGCGGGGTGACCATGCCCCTCGAACTCGTGGGCCTGCGCGGGACCTCCTCCTGGGGCTCCCTGATCCAGGCGTACGAACGGTGGGCGTTCAACGCCGAGGACGGGATCGCCAACCAGTTCAGCGCCCAGCTCATGGCCGAACTGCCCCACCGGATCGAGAGCACCCCCGAGCCGCCCGACCCCCTCTTCACCACCCTGTACGAACTCGCCCGCGGCGGAAGGGAGGCCGAGGAACTGGAACGGCTCGCCGCGAACCTCAGCGGCCCCTCGCGCACCCGGGCCCTGCAACTGCGCGACTTCTGGACGCGCACCCTGCCCGCCGCCCTGCGCCTGGAGTTCCGGGGGGTGTCGGCGCCCGCCTACAACGACCTCCAGACCCTCTTCACCGAACACTCGCGCTGGAAGCGGCAGCAGGACGAACGGCCACCGCAGGACACCCGCACCCTCGAACGCAACCCCTGGGGGCCGGCCCCCGGCACACCGCCCTACTACGACCTCCCGTACGAGCGCGGCGAAGGGGAAGGCGGACGCCTCTGATGAACGTCCGCCTGCTCGACCTGCGCGACAGCGACCCCGCGCACGCCAAGGAGACCGCCCGCGCGCGATTCGGCACCGGCACCCCCCTGGGCTCCGGACGGCTCCTGGTCCTGGACCGCACCGACCTGCTCGCCGGACACACCCGGGCCTACGAGGAACTGCTCACCGGCGGCCGCGTCCGCTGGCTGGTGTGCGTCGTGTGCGGCCCGCCCGTCACCGCCGACGACGACGGCCGCAGAATCCTCCTGCGACCCGGCCCGCTCGGCACCGACCGCGACGTGGCCACCCTGTGGGTCGGCGACGGCGACGGCATGGAATGGGGACCGCGCCCCTCCGACCTGCCGCGCACCCGACCGGGCACGACACCGGGCGACCACCGGGGCCTGAAAGACCTCACCGACCTCCTGGTCCGGGAGGAGGTCTTCGACCGCGTCATCGAGATCAGCCGGGAACTGCCCGATGCCGTCGCCGCCCCCGGCCTGTCCCTCACCGACCCCGGCAGCAGCACCGACGCCGTCACCTCGGCGCTCACCCGCGCCCTCCGGCGCTTCACGGCACCGGCCCCCGCCCCGGACATGCCCCTGTCCGCCGGACGGAGCACCGGCATCCTCATCGACCTGCTGGAGGGAACACACCGCTCCGCCTTCGGCACCGACGACCCCGGCAACGGGGAACTGGCCCGCCACGAGGCCCGGGCACGCGACGAGATCGCCGGGGTCCGCGACCTCATGACGATGGCGGCCTCACCCCTGGGCGCCGCGCACACCTCCCCCGCGACCATCCTCGAAGAGGGACTGCCACAGGCCGGACGCGCCCTGGCCGACTACCGCACCCGGGTCGAGCAACTGGCCACCCGCGTCCACTCCCTCCCCGACGAACGCGTCCACGGCGAACTCGACCGGTGGGGCGTCGGCGGCCTCCCGCCCTCCGACGAGGACGTCACCGAGGCCCTCGACCTGGTGGCCGACCGGGTCGAGACCCGGCTCCGACAGGGCACCCCGCCGCACGGCGTCATCACCTGGCTGGACCGGGCGGCCGAACGCATCGCCCCCCGCACGACACCGCCCACGCTCTCCCGCATCCGCGAGCGGATCCCCGACCGCCTCATCGCCGCACTGGAGTCACCCGCTCCCCCCACCCCGCCCGGCATCGTGTCGCCCCTGCTGGCAGCCGCATTCCTGCTGCCCCTGGCAGCCGCCCTCATCGGGGGCGTGTGGGGGCTGGCGAGCGGGATCGCCCTGGCCGTGGGCTGGGTCTGCGCACTCACCCTGGGACTGCACCGGGCGGCCCCGACCCGGGACACCTTCGCCGTGACGGGCGCGCACGCCCTCCTGGGCTTCACGGGCCTGGCCGCCGGGCTGCTGCTCAGCACCGTGATCACCCTCCCCACCTGGCTGCCGCCCCCACTGGCGGCCCTGATGGTCCTGATCGTCGGCACGATCACCGGAGGCCTGGTACTCCTGACCGCCTGGTCCGCGTTGATCACCCGCTGGCGGAGGGAATCCGCACTGGACGAGGCCGAGACCGCCGTCGGCGACCTGACCCGCCTGGTGGACCTGCTGGCCCGCGAGGAATGGCGGACCGTGACCGGGCGCAGAAGGCTGGCGGACGGGATCCGCGCCGCCTCCGCGGCCCTGCGCGCCATCTCCGACTCCCTCGCCGAGACCGCACGCGACCTGCCCCCGCCCACGACCCACCCCGCCGAACTGGAGGCGGTGCTCTCCCGCGACCTCGCCGACCTGACCACCACCGCCCTGAGCGGACTGTGGAACGTGCTGCGCAGCGGCATCCCCGCACAGGACGCCTACGGGCACGCCCGCTCGTCCATCACCGAGCTGATCGACGCCTACCTCGACCACGTGCAGCAGGTCGGCCCGCACACACCCCCCGACTTCTCCCGCCGCGACGGCACCCGGCGCACCTACCGGGCCTTCGACCTCGAACGGGCCCTGCACACCCTGCGGACCCCCGCCCACGAGCGAATGCTGCAACTGTGCGACCCCGACCAGACCCCCCTGCTGAGCACGGCGCTCACCACCGTCAGAGAGATCCGCTTCGCCCCCCTGGGCCTGCGCGACCACTTCGACACCCCCACCGCGCAGGACCCCGCCCCCAAGAACACGGTATGGACCCACGGCGGCCGCTGGGTCGGCGTCCTGCGGCTGTTCCCCCTGCGGACCGGCACGGTGCGCACCCGGTGGGACGACACCGCGGGGGCCGACACCGCCCCCGACACCCCCGCGTCCCCACCCACCGGCCCCTACGGCATGCGCATGGCCGACACCGAGGACACCGTCGCCACGCCCCCCGAAGACGGCACCGCCGCCGCCCCGGCCCACCCGCGCCCGGCGCCCGACGGAACGCCCCCCGAGGAGGACTACTTCCGTTGAGTGACACGTCCGAGCCGCAGGGCCTCTACCTGACCCCCTTCCACGAGACCGTGCCCTGCCGCCTCGTCCCCCTGCCCGACACGGACCCCGGCGACCCCCCGCACCCACTGCTGACCTGCGTCCCGGTCCGCGACGAGATACGGCGATGCGACCTGCTCCTGCTCTCGGTGGACCCCGACGCCCACCGGCGCCCCCAGGACCGGGCCAAGGCCTACACCGCCCTGGACAACGAGATCGCCGCCGGAACGCGCATCGCCCGCGGCACCCGCGGCGCCCACCCCCGTGAGCTGAGCCGCCTGGTCGGCCACCACGACGACCCGGAGAGGCCGTTCGCCCTCCTGGAACCACCGCGGGGCATCCCCCTGTCCGCTCTGTCGACCCGGCGGCGCCTCTTCGAGGAGGAACGCCTGCTGTTCCGGGACGGCCTGCTGCGCGCACTGACCATCCTGGACTCCTGCGGGGTCGTGCACCGCGACATCACCCCCGACACCGTCTACTGGGACGAACGCGACGGCACCCTACAGATCCGCGGATTCACCGAGGCGACCGTCGCGGGCACCCCCCGCACCGCGGTGGGGACCGCCCCCTGGTCCTCCCACGAACAGCGTGAGGGGACCGGCCGCTGCGACCCCCGCGACGACCTCTGGTCGGCGGGCCTCGTCCTGTTCCAGGCACTGACCGGATACGACGCCGCCGGACACGGCGTCCTCCCGCTCCAGGACCACCCCGACCTCGAACCCCTGCTGCTCCCGGTGCTCGTGCGCGCCGCCGAGGAACGCACCACCGCCGACGCCCTCTTCACCCGGACCACAGGGGAGCCACCACCGCTCACCGGAGGCGTCGACGGCCACCTCGCCCCCGGACGCGCCCGCTTCCTGCGCGACCGCGCCCACAAACGGGAGGTCCTGGGACTGCCCCCGGACGAGGCCGAGGAACGACCGGGCCCTGCCCCGACGGAACCGGCCACCGACTCCGACCCGCCCCCGGAGTACACGACGGTTACCGGGCCGGCCACCCCCGCGACCGCCCGCTCCTGGGGGCGCATCCTGCTGCTGCTGGCCGCCCTCACGGCCGCGACCGTCGCCCTGTTCATCTACCTGGGATGACCCGCCCCCGCACCGAGAGGCGACCTTGACCATGACCGACACCGAGCCGACGGTGCGCTGCCCGATCTGCCTGAGCCGGGTCGCCCTCGACCCCGAACTGCTGTGGATACGCCCGCCGGAGAGCCTGGAGTACCGGCGCCTGACCATCCCGCCCGACGCCACCGACGACCAGCGGCGGCGCCTGCTGCGCCGGGCCAAGGTCCTGTGCCCCAACCGGATCGACGAGTACCCCGAGCACTACCTGCCCTACCGCTACGTCGACCAGTCACGCGAACCGGTGGTGGTGGCCCTGGTCGGCGCCCCGGCCTCCGGCAAGACCCACCTCCTGGCGTCGATGGTCGGCACACTCCAAGAACAGGGGCTCGAACGGTTCGGCCTCTCGGTGTCCCCCCTGGACGTCGACGAGTACGAACGCTTCACCAACACCCTCGTCCAACCACTGCTGTCCCGCGGCCGGGTCCTGCCCCGCACCAACCAGAACGTGTGGGAGTTCGCCCTGGGCCTGCTGATCGACGACACCGCCGACCCCGAAGGTCCCGGCCGGGCGGTCGCCTTCTTCGACGTCTCCGGGGAGAACCTGACCAGCTCGGGGGACGTCTCCGACCAGGCGTTCTTCGACCGGGTCGACGGGTTCTTCTTCGTCATCTCCCCCGACGACCTGGAGAACGACCAGACGGACATCACCTTCTCGACCGTCCTGGACCTGGTCGAGGGCAAACATGAGAAGGCGGCGGTGCTGGTGCTGGGCAAGTCCGACCGTTATCGGTTCGAGCCGCCGGTGGACCGCTGGCTGCGCGAAGGGGCCCCCGGGCTGGACCCCGCCCTCATCCTGGAGGAGACCCGGGACCTGTACGCCTTCATCGACCGCTACGACAAGGGGAGCGGCTACCTGCGCCCCTGGTTCGAAGTCGGACGGACCGCCATCCACGCCGTCTCGGCCACCGGCTCCGTGCGGCTGGACGACACCCGCTACGCGCGTCCGGTACGCCCCCGACGGGTCCTCCAGCCCTTCCTCACCCTGATGGCGATGACCGGGGTCAAGGGAGGGGACGACGTCCAGGGGATCGGATTCTGAGATGGACGACCCGGTACACGGAACACCCGCACGGGAGATCGAGCTCGACGTGATCTCCTTCGACTTCGGCGACCCCGGGCTCGTCACCCGGGGACTCACGGCCTGCGGCACCTCCCTGGGCACCGACGAGTACCTTCGGCTGTCGGTATGGAACAAGCGCCTCTCCCCCCTGGTGGCCCCCGTGTTCCCCGGCGGAGAGCCCCACCCCGGGTACCGGTACCTGCGTGTCCCCGAAGGCACGGGGGAGGGGGCACTGCTGCGGCGCTTCCCCACGACCGGCGACGGCCGCCGCAGCGCCGCCCAGGCGGTGGTCGGGGCCGAACTGCGGATGCGCCAGGCCCTGTTCGCCGCCCTGGGCGGCTGGCCGGACCTGCACGCGTGGCTGGAATCCCCCGCGCACCGGTTGCAGGACTGGGCCGCCATGCCCCCCTACCTCGGCCGCATGGACGAGAAGGGCCGGCGGCAGGCCCGCCGGTTCGACCTGGAGGCGGTCGAACAGGAGGACCTGCCCCTGCTGGTGGCGCTCCTGCTGCGCTCCCCCGACTCCCCCGTCGACATCCCCGTCCCCACGACCGGACCGCTGGCCCGCGAACGCGACCGCCTGGTGCTGCTGTGGGGGGTCTACGGTGTGCTGCGGGACATTCTGGGCACCGAGAGGCAGCGGCCCGGCAGGTTCAACGACTGGTCCTTCTGCACCTGCGAACCCGGCCCTCCCCCGGCCGTCGGCCGTCCCCGCTTCTCCTTCCACATCGAACCCGCGGGGGACACGGGGCCCTGGTGGAGCGAAGAACCGGAGGACCAGTACCTGGAACTCGCGGGGTGGCTGGTGACCCAGCTCCGCAGGAAGGACCAGGGATTCCTGCCCCGGCTGCGGGAGTACGCCGCATCGGCCACGGTCGGCCACCACGAACGCCTCATCGAGGAACTCCTGGAACAGGTCCCCGTACAACGGTCGGCCGTGGTCCGGCCCCCCGTTCCTTCGGCCGCCGACCCGGCGGTCGGGCCCGAGACCGTGCCGGACGGCGACCCGGACCCGGACCCCGTTCCCGCACCGTCGGCACCGGAGCCGCGTCCTCTCCCCGGCCCCACCGTCCGCCCCCGACCGGCCTTCCCCCACCCGGGTCCTGCGCGGGAACAGGACCCCCGGCCCCGACCTCCGCTCCCCCACCGCGACTCCGGCGTCCCCGACCGGTGGAACGAGGACGCCTGGCGCGAGGAGCTGCACCGCCTGTCCGCCCAGTTGTCGGTCGCCCGCGACCCGGACCTGGTCGGCGATCTGGCCACCCGGATCGTCCGGCTCCACCAACCCGATTTCGGCAGGGACCTGAAGGTGGGCGGGGCGTCCCTGGGCATGAAGGTCCCCGTCCCCACCTGGGTGCTGTACCTCGTCGCGGTGCAGGTCCTCCTGTTGGTCTGCTTCCTGCTGGTGCTGTCCGGCGGCTGACCGCGGGACACTGGACCATGGCCTCTTTCCCGGACTCCCCGGACCTGCCCGACGAACTCCTCCCCGGCGCCGACCCCCTGGCCCTGCTGGCCGATCCCGCCGCCGTCCCCGACCGCCCCGAGGAGTACGCGGCGGCCGTCCGCGACCTGGTGGGCGAGGTGGAGGCGCTCTCCGGCCTGGGCGAGTGGGCCGCGGCCGAGTCCCTGGCCCGCCGCGCCATCGTCCTGATCGACCGCACCGTCCCGCTGCTGGCGGACCCCGGCGCCCCGGCCGCGGAGGCCGCCGCCCTGGTCCCGCTGCACGCCGCCGCCTGCGCCCGCGCCGGGATCGACCCGGCCGAGGTCGCCCGGTGGCTGCTGAGCGCCCAGACCAACGGCCAGGAGGTCCCCGCCGTCTCCGCGGACGCCTACGCCGACGCCCTGGGCCCGGAGGGCACCGCCGCCTACACCGCGTCCCTCGCGGCCCTGCGCGACCTCGACCCCGCCACCGCCGCCCGCCTGCGTACGGACTGACCCGGCGCGCACGTCCCCCGCCCGCGTTCTCCGTGCCCTGCCGGACGGCTGGGAACCAAGTCGTCACCGTCCCGGCCACGGACGTCGCTTTCGAGACCAGCGGCTGCGGCGAATGGACCATCACCTGATCCCTGTTCAGGTCACGCCGGGGACCGGGCTCCGCCCCGGCCGTTCGTCCCGGTGCCCCGCGGTGATGCGCCAGAGAACCGATTCGCGGCCTTTATAGTGTAGATCATGGATTTTTCTCTGTTTTTTTGAGAAAAGCCGGCACGAGGTGCCCGGACCCGGTACGTTCGAGCACGCGGACGCCATTTCCCACCCGGGGGCGCGGACCCCACCACCCGCCGTTCCCGGACCGTTCGCACGCACTCCCTCCACCACGGGTCGGCCGGATCCTGGAACGCCCGCCCGGTCGGCTCCGTCGACCGGGCGCCGGGGGCGGTGCCGACCGGTCCGCCCGGACCGGGGGCCATCGCGCCCCCACGGCCTCCGCCCCGCGAACGGCTCCGGAGTCGGCGTGGGCGACGGACCCGCCACAGAGCGCTCCGGGCGCGCTTCAGGGGCGGGCCGGGACGGGTCGGCGAACCACCGGGGCTCCGGCGGGTGCGGTGCGGGCGTGCTCGCGCGTCCGGCGTCCCCGGACGGCCTCGAAGCGGTACCACCGCACACGATCCGGCGTGAACCCCATCAACCGTTCTCGCTCCACGGGGCGTCGAACGCACATACCGAACCCGAGCCCGGACCACCCCGCCCCCACCGGGAAAAGAAAAGAGAAAGCACCTCTCCAACGATCCGGGAGTAGGATTCGGAAAGCGAGTTCTCCGTTTCAGAGAAAATCACCGACGCCCCACACCGGGCACCCGAACAGGAGGAACACAGAAAATGCCGACAGTCGAATGGAATCGCAAGACGTGGGGCAAAACGCATTCCTGGGACAAAAACGGCGACGAGTGGTCCTTCATGGCCGCCTATTGCGGCCAGCCCTACGAGGAGTGGAAGACCTCCCTCATCGACACCCTGCTCGTCCCGGGTGCCTCCCGGGGCCCCTCCCTGGAGATCGGCCCCGGCCACGGCCGCTGGACCGAACACCTGCTGGAGCACTCCCCGCACGTGTGGATCGTGGACGTCAACGAGAGCTGCCTCGACCACTGCCGGGAAAGGTTCGCCGACCGCCCCGGCCTGCGCGTCCACCGCACCGACGACTGCGGTATGGCCCCCGTCCCGGACACCTCCATCGCGTTCGTGTGGTCCTTCGACGTCTTCGTCCACCTGGACCCGGACGTCATCACCGGCTACCTCGCCGAGATGTCCCGGGTCATGGCCCCGGGCGCGACCGCCGTCGTCCACCACGCCGGCAAACCCGACTGGTCGCTGCGCCTGGCCCCGGCCACAGGCCGCACCGGCCGCCCGGGCCGCATCGCCCAGCGCTGGATCAGCCAGCGGCGCTGGCGCGACGACGGCAACCGCTCCGACGTCTCCCCCGAGGCCTTCGCCCGCTGGGCCGCCGACCACGGCCTGGAGGTCGTCGAGCAACGCGACTCCTGGGGCGACCGCGGCCAGTACACCGTCGCCAAGTACCGCGACCGCATCACCGTCCTGCGCAAGCCCGCCTGACCGGGCCCGGACCGGCCGGCGACCTCGCTCCGGGCCCCGGCCGGCCGCCCCTCCCGCAAGGCCCCCGTGATCCGCGCGGCCCCCGAATCCGGCCTGTGGACAACCCGTTCCGGGCGGTTCGGGGCGCACATACTCGGACCATGTTGACCTCACGCGCCCGCATCCTGTTGTCCGCCCTCCTGAGGGACCTCCCCGGCCGACACCACATCCTCACCCTGCACACCGACCGGTCGGACTCCACCTCGGTCGTCCTGCACACCGGGGGCTGGGACATCGAGCACCCCCCGGTGGTGGAACGGCTGTCCGGCATCGTGGCCGCCGGGCGGAGCGCCGCCCTGGTCCTGCGCAGCTTCACCGAGGAGACCTCCCACACCCTCGCGAACGGGACGGCGATCCCGGTCAAGGTCGTCCGCGGCTGGCGGATCGCCGACCACGCCCTCGTCCCCTTCGACGAGGCCGAGCTGTTCGACGCCCACTGCACCGACGCCGCCTCCGGCGAGCCCGTCCCGCCCGAGCGGGGGGTGGAGTTCGCCCCGGCCCCGGCCGTCGACCTGTCCGCCTTCCACGCCCGGTGAGGCGGCGATGCGCCCGCCGCTCCCTGCACGCCCCGCGCCGGCACGGCCGGAGCCGGCCGGGCGCTCCTCGCAGGACGGCGGCTTCCACCCCGGCCGGGACCGACCGCCCCCGAGCGGAAGCGGTGCCCATGCCGGACCCCTTACGCGATTCCGACCCACCGAGGGTCGGCCCCTACCGACTGCACCCGGTGCGCGAGGCGCTGGACCGCTTCGCCGGCGACATCCGCCCCTGAGCGCCCGGCCGGGCGCACCGGGCCCAGGCGGGCGGGTCGGCGGTCGCGACGGCAGCCCCCTCGTCCTCGGCGCCGCGCCGGGGCGCCCCACCCGGCCGGGCCGATCACGGTGCGGCGGGCCCCAGGTCGGCGAGCAGGTCGGGAAGGACGTTCTCCTCCTCCACCCGGACCCCGTGGCGGCCCATCACCGCCGCCAGGGGCGGGTCCCACGGGGTCGGGGCGGGAACACCGCCCAGGGGGCGCCCGGGCCCGGCGGCCGCGGCGGCCGTGTAGTCGGCGGCGGTGAACCGCCACGGCTCCCACCCGACCTGCCCGGCCACCGTGGTGGCGATGCGCACCCCTCCCGGGTCGAAGTCGGCGTGCAGCCGCACCCGGGCACCGTCGCCCGCGGCACCCCGCAACAGGGTCAGCGCGGCCGCGCTCGGCTCCCCCTGTAGGCAGACCAGGGGTGCGCACGCGGCCCCCCACCGGTCGGCGGCCGCCGCGACCACCGCGGGGTTCTCGCACACCGACACCCGCCTCCCCGACCACTGGACGCAGTCCGGTTCGGCGACGAGCTGGCGCAGGGTCAGCACCGCGGGCTGTCCGGCCCCGGCCAGGGCGGCCAGCGCCCGCCCGGTGGCCGTCGCCGGGGCACCGGGCAGATTGAGGACCAACACCGTGGAGGACAGCTCGTCCTTGAGCACCCCGACCGAGGCCCACACCCGGCGCCGCCACGCGGCCCCGCTCCCCTCGTCCTGCCCGCCCAGCAGGCGCGCCGCCCCCAGGACCAGGGTCGCCGCCGACCGGTCGTCGTCCAGGGCATGGGCGTCGCCCAGCACCCGCGCGGCCAGGTGGGACAGGGCCACCCCCTCCGCCGGCAGGGCGGCCACCACCCGGGCGACCGCCTCCACCAGGGGCCGTGCCTGCTCCGGGTCGGGGGCCATCCGCCGGACCCGCCCGTCCCGGCGCACCTGCGCACACCACCCGGCCAGGAGGGGGTGCGGGCCGCATGCCTCCTCCAGGGGGGCGAACACCCGGTTCCAGGACTCCTCCTCCCGTGCCCGTTCGTCCTTGCGGGGGACGACGGGCCCGGTGAGGAGTTCGACCGCCGCCGCCAGGCCGCCGGGGCAGGCGCCGCTGTCCCGCAGCAGGGAGTCGACCCGCTCCAGGCGGACGCTCACGGTGCCGCCGCGCCCCGGAGCGCGGCCCACCAGGGCGGCGAGGGCCGACCGCTCCCCGTCGGTCGCGTCCTGGCGGGTGACCGTCCCGGTCAGGGGTCTGCCCTCGCGCAGGCGGCGGCGGGCCCGCTCCAGCAGCCAGGCGGTGTCCGGGGTGCCCAGGAGGCGCCGCAGCCGGGGCAGGTCGTTCACTCCCACAGTCCTTCCCGGGTGTTCCCCGGCGCCGCGGCGACGACGGCCCCCTCCCGTTCCCCGACAGCGGTCCCGCCCGGATCGGCCGCCCGGAAACGCTCCCGGCCGTTCCACTCCCAGCGGGTGACCAGCACCGCCGGGACCCCGTCCATCCGGGACAGCTGGGCGATGGCCAGTCCCGGAACCTGCGGGTAGCACCCCCATTCGCGTTCGCTGGTCATCACCACGTCCAGGTCGAAGGCGCGCAGCAGTCCCAGGCACTTGGCGCGGGAGTCGTCGTCGACCCCGGCGAAGGCCTCGTCGAGCATGATCAGGCGGGGGGCGTGCGGGTTGCCGGCGGTGGCGTAGTAGGAGGAGGCGGCGGAGAACAGCGGGACCGAGGCCGACAGCACCCGCTCACCCCCCGACGCCGGTCCGGTGGCGCTCTTCCACTGGCCGTGCTGGTGCCGTTCGACGGCGAACCGGTGCCAGGAGCGGTAGTCCAGTGCCTTGGCCAACCGGTCGAACCAGGGGGCGCCCGAGTCGCGTTCGCGCTCGATCAGCCGTTGCAGGAAGTCCCCGACCGCTGCCCGGTCCTGGGCCGACCAGGCGTCCGCGGTCTGGCGCAGCAGGCGGCCCCGGGCCGCGGCCAGCCCCTCGGGGGCGTCGCGGTTCAGCTTCCACACCAGCCGCAGCCGCATACCGGTGCTGGTGGGGCGGTCCTCCAGCTCCGCGTTCATCCGCTCCACCTGGCCCTCGGCCGCGGTGATGAGGCTCTGGAGGGTCCCGGCGACCTCGGTGAGCAGGTGGTTCTCCAGTACTTCGCGCTCGCGGGCCGAGAGCAGGGCGCGGCGGGCCGCGACCTCCTCGGCCAGTGCCGCGGCAAGGCCGTCGACGGACCGCTCGCGCCCCTGGAAGGTGACCCGGACGACGAGGGCGCCGGCCTCGGGCCAGGAGGCGGCGCTGTGCCCGTGCCGGGACAGGGCGTCCTGAAGGTTCTTGAACTGCTGGGACAGGCTCTTCTGGAGCCGGTCCCAGACCTGGTCGGCGTCGTCTGTGCCCTCCAGGGCCCGGTCCACGGCGCGGGCCAGGCGCACGGCCGGGTCGGCCGCCCACACGCGGGCCGGGTCCGGCACCTCCAGGTCGGGCAGGGCGACACCGAGCAGGCCGGTGGCGGCGAACGACCGCAGTGCCCCGACCGCCTCGGCGCGGGTGCGGGAGCACTCGGCGATGTCGTCGTCGAGGCGCTCCAGCAGACCGGCGGCGCGGCCGCGCCGCTCCAGTGCGGCGGAGCGCTCGTCCCGCAGTTCGCGCCCGCGCTCGCGGCAGTGCGCCAGTTCCCGGGAGACCTGTTCGAGCCTGGCGTTGAGCTCGGCCACCGCCGCTCCGACCGTCTCGGCGAGGGTGGCACGGCGCTCCGCCGCCTCCTCGGCCTCCAGGTGCAGCCGCTCGGAGCGCTCCCGCAGTTCGGCGGCGTGGTGCTCGGTGCGTTCGGCCCGCTCCCGCGTCTCCTCCAGGTTGCGCAGGGTGTCGCGGCGCAGGTCCAGGGCGGGCCACAGCCCGGCCAGGGCCACCCGGTAGGACGACAGCTCCTCGCGCTGCCCGGCCAGCGCCTGCCCGTCGGCGGGCGTGCCCAGTTCGGCGCAGGCCTGGTCGAGGGCGGCGCGGGCCTCGTCCCAAACAACCCTGGCGCGCTCCCGTTCCTGCTCCCGCTCGCTCTTGCGGCGGGCCAGCAGCACCCCGGTCCGGACGATGTCGGACACCCGGGCGTGGGCGCCGCGCAGCCCGGTGTCGTCGGGCAGGGAGTCGAGCTCGGAACGCAGGGTGCCGCGGCGTTCGGCCAGGGCGTCCAGGGCGGTGTCGAGGGAGGACGACCGCCGCCCGATGGTGTCGAGTTCGTCGGCGATCGCGCGCAGGCGGTCGCGGCGGGCCTGCTCCCGGGCACCCTCGCCGAGGTGGCGCGCCTCTTCCTTGGTCCAGCTGCCGCGCAGGGCACCGATCCGGAAGTCACCGCCGACGGTGACCCAGGTGGCGACGTCGGGCCGGTCGGCGGTCCCGATCGAGGCCAGCAGCGCTGTGACACGGTCGGCGGGGACGGCGCGGGCGCCCGGGTCGTCCGGGTCGATGGAGGGGTGCAGCAGCATCCCCAAGTGGGGTCCGGGCACCGGGTCCCCGGGGAGGGCGAAGGCGTCGTGTTCGCCGGCGGGGGCGAGGGAGCCGTCGGGGCCCACCCAGGCGTCGAGCAGGCCGGCGGCCTCCAGCGCCGCCTCCAGCCGGGCGCGCTCACCCGGCGCGAGGTGGTCGGCGAACTCGACGAGCCGCCACAGGGGTGCCCCGAAACGACCCGCCTCCCGGGAGGCGGTGCGGGTGTGCGGTACCGGGGGCGGTGCGGGACGGCCGCTCTCAAGCCGTTCCCGCTCGTCCTCCAGAGCCGCGCGGGTGTCGTGCAGCTCTTCGCGCTCCCGGCCCAGTGCGGCCTCCCGCCCCACCAGTTCGGCTTCGATCCGGTGGGCGCACCGGTTCAGCTCCTGGCGTGCGGGGTCGGGTCCGGTCAGGGTGGCGGCCCAGTCCGCGAGCCGGTCGAGCAGCCCCGCGAGGCCGTCGACGCGCAGTTCCGTGCAGGACTCGGCGTGCCCGCGCACGGCCGCGACATGCCCCCGCACGGCGGCGTCGAGGTCCTGTTCCGCCTGTGCGCGGGACTCCTCCAGCTCGGCGATCTCGCCGTCGGCGTCCGCCACCCGAGCACCCGCCCTGCGGTGCTCTTCGCGGGCGGCGTCCGCGGCACGGATCAGGGAGTCCGTGTGCTCCAGGGCGCGGCCCCGCCACCCCGTCAGCTCCTCCGCGGCCCGGCGGGCGTCCTCGGGCCGCCCGGGCAGGACCCGCTCGATCGCGTCCCGGTGCCGTTCGGCGATCCCCGCGGCCCCCGCCGCCCCGGCCGCCTGTTCCCGGGCGCGGGCGAACCCGGTCTCGGCCCGCTCGGCGTCCCGGGAGGCCTGTCCGAGGCCGCTCCGGGCGCGGGCGGCCTCCTCCGCCACCCGGTCGGTGTCGGCGGCGGCACGGCCGGCCTGCTCGGCGGTACGGTCGGCGTCGGCCCGGGCCCGGTCCAGTTCGCGGGCGCTGTCCATCTCGGGGCTGCGCCGCAGGGACTGCTCCTGGCCGTTCAGCCGGGCCGTCCGGGAGTCCAGCTCCCGGATGCGGGAGTCGACCAGGTCCAGGTCGGCGTCGGCCGCCCCGTGCTCGGCGGCGGCCGCGGTGCGGTCGGCGGTGAGCTTCTCGTAGCGGGAGTGCTCGCGGCGGGGTGCCCGGGCGGCGCGCCGGGCCGCCACCCGGGCGTAGTGGCGGTAGTGGCCGAGGAAGGCGGTGGAGGCGCTCTCGGCGTCGACCATCGCCTGTAGTTCGTGTTCGTCGTCCTCCAGTTCCCGGTAGGCCTCGGCGACGTCGGCGATGACCGCCTGGTCCACGGGCGGCAGGGCCTGGGTGAGGGCGGCGGACAGGGCGGTCTCGCTGGGCCGTTTGGACAGCTGCGGCTGACGCAGCTGGACCAGCAGGTCCACGAGGGAGGCGTAGCGCTCCTCCCCCAGCCCGAAGAGTGCCTCGTCGACCGCCCGGCGGTAGTCGCCCGCGTTGTCGTAGACCATGCCGCGGCCCCCGATCGCCTCGATCAGGCGGTCCCGGGACAGGGCGGTGCCGGCGGAGTCGAGGAGGTCGAGCCCCCCGTCGCCGCCGATGCGCCGGGTGGTGGAGAAGAACCAGCGGCGGGCGATGCCGCGCCCGGACACGGCCTTGAGCCCGCAGCCCAGGGTCCGGTACTCGCGGGTGCCGTCGGCCGCGCGGCGGCCGAACTCGATCCAGGTGTAGCCGAGCCGTTCGTCGTGCGGGTACTCGCCGCCCAGCAGCAGGTTCCACTCCATGCGCTTCTTGGGGTCGCCGTCGGGTTCGACCCGGTGGGCGGAGATCTCCCCGTCCAGGAGGAAGGGCAGGGTCAGGGCGAGCACCTTGGACTTGCCGGTCCCGTTGTTGCCGCGCAGCAGCAGCCGCCCGTCGCGGAAGCGGAACTCCTCGTTCTCGTAGTAGAACAGGTCGACGACGCCCAGGCGCAAGGGCTGCCAGCGCTCCTGCTCGGGCTCGGGCAAGGTCACGGGGTTCCTCCCTGGGATGTGGTGACGACGGGGTCGGCGACGGCGTAGCGGGCCAGCGCGGGGCGCGCCCGCACGGCGGGGGCGCCGTCCGCGGACACGGGTTCGACCAGGTCCAGGGCGCGCAGGCGCTCCACCGCCGCGGCCACCAGCGCGGGTTCGTTCCCCGGCGCCCGGGCCGACTTGGCCCAGTAGGAGGCGTGCTCGTCGGCCAGCTCGCGCACCCTGGCCGCGAGTTCGTCCAGGGTGAGCGGGCGCCCGGCGGCGGCCAGGTGCTCGGCCAGCAGCAGGGTGGCGTGCCCGGTGGTGCCCTGTTCGGGCATGCGGACGTCGGTGAGGTCGTCCCGGGGATCCACCATGGCGATGCCCTCGGCGCGCACCTCGGCCACCAGGCCCGTGAGCTCGTGGATACGCCGGGTGATCGCTCCACGCTGGCCGGTGAGGTAGGTGTGCTCCTCCTCGGTGAGGGTGTCGAAGTACAGGACGGGGTCGTCGAGCAGGCGCCGGGTCAGCCGGTGGCGGACGGCCGTGTTGCGCAGGTCGTCGCTGTCGAGCTGGTGGGCGACCCCGTCCTCGGCCAGGGCGGCGAGCCGCTCGCCGTGGTCCTCGTGGGGGACGGTGGAGGGGCCGCGGGCACCGGCGAGCAGCGCCGCCAGGACGCGCCGGTCCACGTCGTAGAGGGCGTCGCCCTGGCGCCCGACGAACGCCCCCTCGTCCCCGGCCACCCGGGAGAGCACCCCCAGTTCGACCAGCAGCCGCACCACCGCCACCAGGTCCATGCGCTGGTCGCGGGCGGCCAGGGTGAAGCCGAGGTCGGCGAAGTCGGGCGCGGCCGCCTCCAGGACGACCTGTTCGGCCAGCCGACCCAGGGCCGTCTGCGCCTCGGCCCGCTCCAGGGCGGCCAGGGCCAGGCAGAACAGGACGTAGCGGCGCCGGTCGAAGGCCTGACGTCCGCGGCCCTCCTCCCGGGCGGGGTGGGTGGCGTCGCCGGGGTCCCCGGGCACCTTGTGCAGGCGCGCGGTCTCGGCGTCCGCGTACAGCCGCCACCCGGTATTGCGGTCGAACCACCGCCGCAGCTCGTGGAGGTGCTCCCTGACCAGGCGGAACTCCTGCGGGTGGGCCGAGGCGCGCAGCAGGGGGCGCGACAGCAGCGCCCGGGCGGCCCGGTGCAGTCCTTCGGCGGTGCTCACCGGGGCCCCTCCCGGGTCAGGTCGACGATGTCGACGAGGTGGTCGGGGCCCCGGAAGGTGCCCTCGGGTGTGTGCACGGTCGCGGTTCGGCCGTCGGGCAGGGCGCTCAGGCGGATCTCCATGGTGCCGTCGTTGCTGGTGGCCGTGGTGCGGGTGGTCCCGGGGCCCCAACGGGCGAGGGCGTCGCCGAGCAGTTGGAGGAACAGTCCGAACGCGGCCGGGTCGAGTTCGCCCAGGTCCGACAGGCGCACCGGGCCCCGGGTGGCGAGCCGGGCGCGGGCCGCCTCGGCCTCCCCGGCCTGTTTGCGGGCCAGCTCGGCCAGATAGCGGCGTTCGGCGCTGCGGTCGATGACCTTGCGGGCCCGGCCCCGGCGCTCGTAGGAGCCGGTGCGGCGCAGGCGCGGGCTGATGGTGATCGGCTCGTCCTGCGCCCAGGAGGTGCCGGGGGGCACCGGATCGCGCTCGCGCCGCTCGGCGGTGTCGGGGTCGACGACCAGGTGCCGGGAGGGGTGCAGGGCGAAGGCCGTGCGCCACAGCCGGTGGCGGGCGTCGTCGTCGGGGGCCTGGGCGAACCAGCGGGCCAGGGTCCGAAAGTCCGCCGACCGGTCGGAGCGGCCCGTGCGGCGCTCGTTGAGGACCGCCACCACCCGCAGGAGCTGGGGAACGGCGGTGCGGGCGGCGCTGCGCAGCCGGTGGGACTGGGCGGGGGCGCCGGGGGTGGACAGGAACCAGGAGCACAGCCCGGCCCAGCGGTGCCGCCACTGTTCCAGGGCGCGTTCCAGGGCCCGGTCGGCGGCGGGCGTGTCCGCCGTCTCGGGGGCCCGCCCCGGTGCGGCGTCGGCGGCCTCGCGCCGGGCGGCGATCCGCACCAGCTCCGCGGCGGGCGAGGTGTCCCCGCCGTCGCCGTTGAGCTCGATGAGCAGGGAGGCGATCTCGCTGCCGCGGGTGATGAGGTCGCCGATGAACCGCTCCAGGTAGGCGATGAGGTGGTCCTTGTAGGCCAGGAACGCGTCGACGTCGGCGTCGTGCAGGTCGATGGTCCGCTGGAGCGAGCCCATGAAGGCGCTGGCGTTGTCGGCCAGTTCCCCGAACCGGGCCACCAGGCCGTGCAGGGTCAGGTGCACCACCGCCTCGTCGGGCGACTCCCGGCAGGACTCCTTGAGCAGTGCGCGCAGCTGTGTGGCGATGTCGGCCAGGGCGACCGCCTGGAGCGCGCCGGTGGCGCCCAGGGCCTCGTCGTAGACGGCCAGGGCCCGTTCGGCGGCCTCGCCCTCCCGGGTCAGCTGGTAGATGTGGCGGCGCCGGTAGAAGTCCTCCACGGCGGTGACGCGTTCGGTGTCGGGGTCCTCGCGCAGGTTGCCCCACGTGTGGAGCCGGGTGAGCGCCTCGGCGACCGGGTCGACCGCGGTGGGCCGGACCGCCTCGGGAAGCCCGGCGTGGACCTCCTCGGGGCGCAGGTGCACCCGGAACTGTTCCTTGGCCCGCACGAACACGCCCATCACCGCCCGGTACAGCACGCTGTTGGGTGCGGTGAGGTGGGCGAAGACCTCGTATCGGGCACCACCGGGGGCGGGTGCGCCGCCCCGCGCCGCGGCTCCGGATTCGTATTCGGGGGAGGAAGTCATCGCTGTCAGTATTCATCCCTTGGGAGAACGGGGTGCCGCATTCCGAGAGTATCGATCCGCCGGACCCGGACACGGCCTGCGCGGTGCCGTCTGCGGAGAGCCCCGCCTCACACCCGGCCGGTCAGCTCCCGGGCCAGGGCCCGGAGCTCCTCGCGGCGGTCCGGCACGTCCCCGTCCACCGTTCCGGCCCGGTCCACGACCGCGGCGCCGTCCGAATCCTCGGCCACCGGCGCGTAGCCGTGGGAGCGCAGGACCGCGAGGACGGTCGCCTCCGGTTCGGGGCTCAGCAGGACCGTGTCGGCCACGGCCCGCAGTCCCAGCGCGCGCAGGCCGCGGTGACCGGCCAGCTCCCGGGCCAGGGCGGCGTCCGCACAGGCCAGCACGCATCCGGCGGCGATGGTGCGCACCCGGCCGTGGCCGCGGGCGGTGTCGCGGATCAGGTACTCCACGGTCTGCGGCAGGGACCCGCCGGAGGCGACCCCCGAGAGCAGCGCCACCAGGTCATCGGCGGTGCGCCCGGTGTCCAGGGCCCGGCGGACCGATCCGGCGGTCAGCCGCCAGGAGGCCGCGTGCCCGCCGCTCTCGCGGTCGGCGACCAGCGACAGCACCTCCTGGAGTTCCGCACCGGCCGTACCGGTGACCGTGGCGGTCATGTCGCCCTGGAAGTAGGCCGTGCTCTCCGCGGCGGGCAGCAGGTCCGCCAGGGCCTGCGGCACCCGGCCGCCGCCCCCGGCCAGGGCCCGGCCCACCGGGGTGGCGGCTCCGTGGACGACGACGCCGAGGAGTTCGGCCTCCTCCAGGGTGTGGGCGAGGACCGGGGTGAGTTCCTCGACACCGGCGGCCGCGGGCCGGTGCCAGAGCAGTGCTTCGAGCAGCTCGCCCACGTGCGGCGGCAGGTCCCCGTCCGCGTCGTCGAGGCTCTGGCGGAGCACCCCGCCGCCCCGCCCCGGCGGCAGCGCCGCCAGAGCGGCGAGCAGCCCCTCCCGCAGGGGCACCGCGGCGGGGACGAAGGACTCCCCGGGCGTGGCCGGGTCCCGCTCGTCGGGCTGCCAGGAGGGCACGTCGGGCAGGGCCGACCAGGCCTCGATCAGGGGGGCGAGGCGTTCGGTGTGCTCCCGGACGCGCCAGCGTGCGCCCCGCGGTGCGACCGCGATCTGCCGGTCCCGCTGTTCCAGGAGGCCGGCGGCCACCATCAGTTCCAGCCACAGTTGCAGGTGGTCCCCCGTGATACCGGTCAGCCGCTTGCGGTCCCGGACGGTCAGGCCGCCGCTCTTGCGGACCGCGGCAGGCCGTTCGGCGAGTTCGGCGACCAGGCGGTCCGCCGTGTTCAGGGCGGCGATCAGCGCCACCTGCGCCTGTTCCGCGACGTTCCGCTCCTGCACCGGAACCCCGGCCGGTGAGGGCGGCCGGGCCGAGAAGCGCATCACCGCGCCGTCGCGCATGGCGTCGGCGACCTCGCGCGGGAGCACCGCCCGTTCGGGGGCGACCGGGACCAGCAGCCCCCGTTCGGCCAGCCAGTCGGTGTCGGGGTCCCCGGAACCCTCGGGCCGGAAGCGGAACTTCTCCCCGAAGAGCCCTCCGCCCTCGAAGCAGTAGGTGCCCAGCACGGCGCCGCGGCCGGTGAGCCGGTAGGCGAACTCCGCCGTGCCCGGCGGCGCCTGCTCCAGCAGGTCCAGGACCCGTTGCGGGTCGGTGAGGACGGTGGTGATCCCGGCCTGGATCGCCGCACGCCGCCCGGTGGGGTCCAGCCCCAGGGCCAGGGCGATCCTGCGCAGTTCGGGCAGGTTGTAGGAACGGGTGAGGGCGTCGTCGACGCCCGGGACCCCGACCTCGGGCGCGATCGCCTCGACCAGTCCGGAGGCCAGGTGGTGGCCGCCCTTCCCATCGGGCCACAACAGCAGTTTGCGCCCCAGCCGCTCCAGGGCCGCCAGTGCCGCCTCGCGTTCCCCGTCCGCGGTGGCGCCGATCCGGGACAGCAGCACCGCCTCGTCCACCCGGGCGTCGTTCACCGGCCCGAAGAACGAGAGCCGGTGGGAGTCGGGGGAGGGAGCGTGCTCGGCCACGTCCACGGCGGCCGCGATCAGGTCCATCTCGGCGAGGTCGAGCCTTTCCAGGGTCTCGGGGAAGACCGTGGCGAGCACCTCCGGCAGCGTCCGGCGCTCGACGGACTCCAGGAGGTCCGAGGGCAGCGCCGATAGGACGCAGGCGACGTCATCGGGGTCCAGCGAGCGTATGTGCCGTTCGAGGGAGGTCAGGCGATCCATGTACCCGAGGCTATCGACGCTCCGTCGGTTCCGCGGCCGTTCCGGGGCGCCGGTGCCACCGCGGTCCGGGCGCGGCCACGTCCCGCCGCGCGAGCGCGCCGGCGGTCGGCCGCGCCGAACCCGGGTGCCGTGCCGCTCCCTGACCCGGGCCCCGGCGCAACGCTCCGGTCGCACCGCGGAACGTCCGAGGCGCGGGGCACCATGGACGGCACCGGCATCCCCGACCCATCTTCGACTTGAAGAAATCCGACCACGATCGCGGTAGGGTTTCTTCAAGTGCACGGACTTCGAGAGGTGTCTCTTGCTGATCGCCGCACACGAACTCCCCCGACGGGACGACCGCCTCGCCCTCCTGGGCACCTCCTGGCCGGTCATGGAGAAGGCCCTGCGCATGAGCGAGGCGGGTCTGCGCCGGGTGACCGAGAGCCACGGCCGCACCGCCTCGGGCCAGTACGCCTACCACGAACGCCTCGCCGCCCTGCGGTCCGAGCAGAAGGTCCGGTACGGCTGGGAGAACGTCAGCCGCTTCCAGATCGACCTCACCGTCAACCCCGAGCGCACCATCGGCATCCAGACGCTGAGCGGCGACGCCAACACCGGAAGTACCGGTGCCGTGCCGCGCAGCCAGCACCCGCGCGGACCCAACGGGCGCCACCTCCTCACCGACGAGGACCCGTTCGAGCAGCTCTCCCTGCCCGGGCTGCCGACGGAGCTCCTCCCGCGCCCGGCGGAGCCCTCCGACCTCGACGGGCTTCAGGTGTGGGTCTTCCTGACCTACCGAAAGCCCGAGACCGACAGCGGTCCCGCGAAGTGGCATAGTGAACTGTCCCGCCCCGGCCCGCCCGACGAGCAGGGGTACCTCACCTCCTGGCATGAGCGCATCCTGTTCCCCGACCTGGAGATCGGGAGCGTGGTCTTCCCCGAGGACGGTGAGGGGATGGAGCCGATCGACATCCCCGTCGGCTTCCGTTAGCGACGATCACGCCCGGCGGCGGCCCCGCCGGGCCCACAACCGACAGGGCAGCGCACACCATGGTCACGCCGTCACGCATCCGACTCGCACGGGAGCGCAGGGCGCTCACCCTGGCGCGGCTGTCGGCCCTGACGGGGGTATCGCAGCAGAGCCTGTCCAACTACGAGAACGCCCGCGCCACCCCCACCGAGGACACCCTGGGCAAGATCGCCGGGGCCCTGGGGTTCCCGGTGGGCTTCTTCAGCGCGGACGAGGTCGAGGAGGTGGCCTCCGAGGCGGTGGCGTTCCGGGCCCGGACCAAGACCTCGATGCGCAAGCAGAAGGCCGTCCGCTCCCAGGCCGCCCTGGCGATCGAGTTCAACGACTGGCTCGTCGCGCACTTCGCGCTGCCCGCGCCGAACGTCCCCACCTACGGCCGCCCCTCCCCCGAGGACTGCGCCGAGACCGTGCGCGCGCTGTGGGAGCTGGGCGACACCGCGGCCCCGAACATGGTGCACCTGCTGGAGGCGCAGGGGATCCGCGTGTTCTCCCTGGACACCGAGCACCACGAGGTGGACGCGTTCGGGTTCTGGCGCGACTCGGTGCCCTACGTCTTCCTCAACACCGCCAAGAGCGGCGAGCGCGGGCGCTTCGACTGCGCCCACGAGCTCGGCCACCTGGTCATGCACGGGGACGAGCGGCCGCTCAGCGGCCCGGAGGCCGAACGCGAGGCCAACCGGTTCGCCAGTGCCTTCCTCATGCCCCGGGCCGATGTCATCGGCCGCATGCCCGCGGGCGCCCAGGTCGACCAGATCCTCAAGGCCAAGTCGATCTGGCGGGTCTCGGCCATGGCCCTGGCCCACCGGCTGCACGACCTGGAACTGCTCACCGACTGGCAGTACCGGTCCACCTGCCGTCAGTTGGCCGAGATGGGCTACCGCACCGCCGAACCGGACGGGATCGCCCGCGAGACCTCGCAGATCCTGCCCAAGGTCTTCTCCCTGCTGCGCCGCAGAGGCACCACACCGGGCCGGGTGGCCGAGGAACTTAGCATCCCGCTCTCGGAGCTCGACTCCCTCATGTTCGGACTGTCCTTCACCGCCCGTACCGGCGGGGGCGGCACCGGGGGCAGGCGGGACCGGGAGCGCCCCGCCCTGCGCGTGGTCCCCGGCAGGTGACGGCCGCGGCCGCCACGGCGGTCAGGCCACGACCAGTTCCTCGGGAGAGGGCTGGACGGGGTGCAGATCCTCGGGCGCGGTGTGGAACCAGGCCTCCAGGAGCAGCTCGCTGAGCTCGTCCAGTGCGATCCCGTCGAGGTGGACGACCACCCAGCCGAACCCGCCCGCGGTGAACTGCACCTCGAACACCTCGGGGCGCTCGGCCACCAGCGCGGCCTGCTCCAGCAGGGTCTGCTTGAGCCCCACGGTCGCGGTGCGGGGCCACAGGTAGCCGAACGGCTTCCCGCGCACCCGGAAGGTCGTGTACTTCTCCCCCTGCTGCGGCTCGCATTCGGGCAGCGCCTTCGCCAACCGCAGGAACCGTTCGATCTCCACACCCATGGGATGAGCCAACCACACCGCACCGACACCGCCGCCGACGGCTCCGCGGGAGGCGCCGTCGGCGGCGCGGCGCCCGGTACCGGGCGGGGGCGGCCCGTCGGGCCCTCCCCGTGTCCGCGGTCGGCGCGCGGGCCGGTGCCGACGGCGGAGAACGCGGCTTCGGTCCGGCCCGGAGCACCCGACCGGGGCATGCCGCTTTGTGCGGGGCACCCGAAAGGACGGGGGAACGCAAAAGGCCGCCGAGGGGCGTCCGCCCGCCACCGGCGATATGCACCACGCACTGCATCAGATTCGTGTGAACTAGCGCATAGCACAAGTGTGCATCGGCGCTGAGGCACCCGCGATCGGCCGCCTCCGAGGCGACGAACTGGAGTGATGACCCCAGGTGCCCATTTCACCACCCGGAGTCCCCCAGCGCAGGTAAGCCGATCGACGACCAGGGAGAACAGGGGAACGGGGAAGGGAAAAAGGCGGCCCCAAAGAATTTCCGCCCATATAGTAAAGGAGCCCTACCCGAATCGTCCGCCCATTAAACACATCGACTGTAAGGGTGACCTAAGGAAGGCCCGGATCTTTGTTAAGTTCCGGTGTCGGCAGGAAAAACCGTCGACTTCGGAGAGGATGAGACCCCGCCAGGGGATTCGGCCATGACTCTGCAGATGGATCTTCCGGCATCGACCGCCGACGAGTACCCCACCCGCAAGGCCCCCGAACCAGCGCTGCTCGACCGTAAGGACCCCGTCGTCTGGGGCTCCGGCGACGGCCCCTTCTCCGCGGAGGAACTCCAGGGCTACGACCGGCGCGGCTACACACAGATCGAGGCGTTCGTCACCGACGCCGAGGTCGCGACCTACCGGGCCGAACTGGACCGGCTCGCGAACGACCCCGCCCTGCGCGGCGACGAGCGCCTCATCGTGGAGCCCACCTCCGACGAGGTGCGGTCGGTCTTCGATGTGCACAAGATCAGCACGGTGTTCTCCGACCTGGTGAACGACCCGCGCCTGGTCGAACGCGCACGCCAGATCCTCGGCTCGGACGTGTACGTGCACCAGAGCCGCGTCAACTACAAGCCGGGATTCGGCGGCGGCTCGTTCTACTGGCACTCCGACTTCGAGACCTGGCACGCCGAGGACGGCATGCCCCGGATGCGGGCGTGCAGCTTCTCCGTCGCGCTGACCGACAACTTCACGCACAACGGCGCCCTGATGATCATGCCGGGCTCGCACAGGACGTTCGTGTCGTGCGTGGGCGAGACCCCGGCGGACCACTACCGGGCCTCGCTGAAGAGCCAGCACGTGGGCACCCCGGACGAGGGTTCCCTGTCCCGCCTGGCCGAACGGCACGGCATCGACGTGCTCACCGGCGGGGCCGGAGGGGTGACCGTGTTCGACTCCAACTGCATGCACGGATCGGGCGGCAACATCACGCCGTTCCCGCGCTCGAACGTGTTCATCGTGTTCAACAGCGTCGAGAACGCGTGTGCGGAACCGTTCAGCGCCCCGGCACCGCGCCCGGAGTTCCTCGCCTCGCGCGACGTCACCCCGGTGGGCCGCTGACCCGGAACACCCGTCGGCCCCGGTGCGGGGCGGATCCACCGTCCGCCCGCACCGGGGCCCGGCCGTGTCCTGAACCGGGGGGATCCGTGGGGCGCTCGGGGCGGTCCGGCGGCTCCCGCCCCCGAACGGTGGGCGGGCACCGGTTCCGCCACCGTCCCCTCCGGCGGGGCGGCGGCCGCACCGCCACCGCACGCCGGGCTCCGTCCCGCCCGCCACACGCCGGTGCACCGGGGTCCGCTCGCGGGTAGGGCATCGGCAAGCGACGCGCCGACCCTACGGAGGCCGACCTGTGGCAGGCGGGACGACCGAAGCCGGAACCGGAGCGGCCGGGCACCGCCTGCTGCTCCTGATACCGCTCACCGCCGTGGTGATGACCCTGGCGGCGACCGGCGCCGTCCCGACCTGGCCCGGCCTGGTGCACCTGGTCGCGCTGCCGCCGCTGGACCTCTTCGGGGACATGCGCGTCCTGCTGACCTCGACCTCGGGCCCCGTGTCCTTCACCGCCCTGCTGGTCGCGGTCCTGGCCGTGCGCATCACCCTCCTGGCGCTGCTGGCGGGCGGGCTCACCCGAAATCGGCTCGCCCTGGCCGCCGCGTTCTACGGGGTGCTGCTCGTGCCGGCGCTCCTGGCGGCCGAGGCGGTCCACATCGCGGGCACCCTCCTGTACTCGCGCCTGTTCTGGGGCGGGGCCGCGGCGGTCGCGGTGCTCGTCCTGGTGTTCGCGCCGCTGCCCTGGCGGGCGGGGAACGGGGGGATCCGCGAGGCCCTGGCCACCGCGTGGCACGACGGCTTCCGCGTCGGTGTCACCCTGGGCTACGCCGTCGCCGTGACCGGCGTCGGCGCACTCGCCCACCTGTACCCCGGCCTGACGGTCGCCCTCGTCCCCGTCTCGGCCGCGGCCACCGCCGCCGCCCTCACCCTCCTGACCCGCCCGGCCCGACCCGGCGGGCCGCGACGCCTGGCGGCGACCGCGATGTCCGCGGTGCTGCTCGGCTGGGGGTGGGCCGCCACGCGCGAGGCACCGCCCCCCGACCCCGCCCGGCCCCGGCCGGGGTCGATCCTGGTGATGTCCGGCATCGACTCGCACTCCGGCACCGGGAACGCGTTCCGGAGCCGCACCGACCTGCTCGGCTACGACTGCGACCAGACCCACTACTTCTCCTACGCGGGCCGGGGGGACGGCCAGCCCCGAGGCGAGGCACTGTGCCCGATCCGCACCGGCGCGCCCTACACCAGCGCGCACACCCAGCGACCGGTCGCCGAACAGGTCCGGACGTTCGCGGAACAGACCGCGGACCTGCCGCGCCCGCTGGTCGTGGCCGGGCACTCCCAGGGGGCGTGGATCGCGTGGCTGGCCGTGGCCGGCGGCCACGCGCCCCGGGTCGACACGCTGATCCTGATCGGCCCGTTCCCCGAGAGCACCGGCGGCTACCGGCCCGTGGGCGAACCCGGCCGGGCGCGGCCCGCGTCGGACCTGCTCCAGGTGCTGACACCGCTGAGCCGGGTGGCCGGGTTCGGTTTCGACACCGACTCCCCCGCGGGCTACGAGCTGCTCGGCACCACGGACGCCCCCGCCGAGGTCTTCGCGCTCCCGCTGCCGGAACGCACCCGCGCGCTCAGCGTGGTGTCCACCGCGGACCTGCCGCTGATGCCCTCGGGGTGGCGGCTGCCGGTCGACCGCGACGCCTGCCCCGTCCGTGCCCCGCACGCCCTGCTGCCGACCAGTAACGCCTACTACGAGGAGGCGAACCGGTTCCTGGACGGAGATCCCGCACCGCCCTGTCCCGTCTTCCGCACCTGGGGCGGCCCCCTGGCGGTGCCGTTCGGCGGCCCCGCCGTCCATGTGGACCCGGGGACGTGACCCCGGGAACGCCGCCCCGGGCCCCGCCGTGTCGGGACCGGGCGACCGGCCCTGGGCGGCGTTGGCTCAGAGTTCGGCCCCGGGGACGGCCGGGGACCCGAGCGCCGTCGTGTCCCCACCGCTACGGGCCCCGACGTCGGCGGTGCCATCGAACGGGCCCGCCGACCACAGCGAGACCGCGAGCCGGACCAGCGACGCACCAGCCACCACGTGGACCCCGCTGGTCACGAGCGTGTCGGGAAGGGGCGCGGCGAGCGCGAGCGCGGCCGGGAACACCGTGTACGCCCAGGCGGCGATACGCGGGTGGACGCGGGCGCGCACCATCGAGACACCGAACAGCACCGAGCCGAGGGCGAAGACGACGGCCGCGCCGAGCACGACCGCACCCACCACGCCGCCCAGGAGTTCGGCGAGGACCTCCCCGTCGAGGCGGAACAGCACGATGTTCAGGCTGAACGCGACGGCGCCGAACAGACCGAGGCCCAGCAGGTTCACCAGGTAGGCCGCGGCACCGAACCCTCCGGCGGCGCGGCTCTGCCGCAGGTGCAGGGCGACGAGCAGCGGAACGGCCAGGGCCGGGGACAGGCCCAGGAAGAGACCGGTCAGGGCCGTCCCCCCGGTCACCGTCTCGACGGCGGCCGGGACGGCCATGAAGACGCCGGCGACGACGCCGAGAACGGCGCCGGCCCGGAACAGGGCTGGTGAGTACATGCGAGGTCCTCCTACGGGTCGGGGGGTTCGCCGCGTGCGGACCGGCCGCGGCACCGGATGAGGCGAGCCTAGGAACGGCGGCTCAGGGCCCGGAAGTACCGGTCGGCCACACTCCCGCCCGACCGGCACGTGCCGGTCGGCCACATTCGGCGCCCGCCGTCCACAGACGCGGACCGGGCCTGCCGGAACCGGCGCCGCCCGCCTACGCTCGTCCGTATGGGCGCTGCCCATCGCGTACGAGCGTGGGAGGGCGTATGGACGAGGCGGCGGTCACCGTGCGGGGCGGCGGCCCGCCGGTGCGGACGGTGGCCTGGGTGTCGGCCGCGGTGTACGGCGTCGTCGGAGCGGCCGGCCTGTACTACGCCGCCGTCGGCCTCGGCGGCGACGGCCCGGCCGAGCCCCTGCGCCTGGTCGGCTTCACGGCCTGCATCGGGCTGCTGTTCGCGCTGGAGTTCGCGGAACGGCGCCTCTTCCCCGTCCGCACCCCGACCGGCCCGGCGATCGCGTTCCTCGCCGCCCGGCCGGCGCTGTTCGTCGCGGCGGCCGCGCTCGACCCGTCCGGCCTGTCGCGGGTGCTGTTCGTCCTGGTGCCCTTCTCCGCGTACCTGGCGTTCGGCCGGACGGTGAGCCTGACACTGGGCGCCCTGTGTCTGCTCCTGCTCCTCGGCGGCTACGCGGTGTGGGTGCCCGACTGGTACACCGATGCCACCTACGTCTCCGACGTGCTGATGTTCTCCGTGGGGCTGGTGCTGGCCATCGCCATGGCGGGGATCACCGTCCGCGAACAGCAGGGGCGCACCCGCCTGGAGGAGGCCCTGGGCGACCTGGAGCGGTCCCACGCCCGGCTCACCGCCTACGCCGACCGGGTCGCGGAGCTGTCGGCGGAGGCCGAACGCAACCGCGTCGCGCGGGACATCCACGACGGCCTCGGCCACCACCTCACCGCGATCGCGGTCCAGTTGGAGAAGGCCGCCGAGTTCCGCGACCTGGACCCGCGGGCCGCGGGGCAGGCGCTCGCCGACGCCCGGGGGTCGACCCGGAGCGCGCTGGAGGACGTGCGCCACTCGGTGCGCACCCTGCGCGGCGGCGGCACCGGGTTCCGGCTCCGCCCGGCCCTCGCCGACCTGGTCCGGGACTCCGGGCGCGGTCGGCCGACCGTCACCCTGTCCGTCACCGGTGAGGAGGACGGCTTCGGCGACGCGGAGCTGACCACGCTCTACCGTGCCTGCCAGGAGGCGCTGACCAACGCCCGCCGCCACTCCGGAGCCGGACTCGTCTCGGTGACGGTGGTCTTCGACGAAACGGAGGCACGGCTGGTGGTCCGGGACGACGGGGTCGGACCGCCCGGGCCGCCCTCCGAACTCCTCTCCCGTTCCCCCGGCCTCGGGCTGACGGGCATGCGGGAGCGGGCCGCGCTCGTCGGCGGGAGCGTGGAACTGCACGGCGGACCGGGGGAGGGCACCCGGGTGTCGGTGACGGTCCCCCGCGGCGGCCTCCGGCCGCTCCCGGACACGAGCACGCGGAGCCCGGCATGAGCGCGGACCGCCGGGCCGAGGACGCCGGGGACGGCCCCGAAGACCGGCCGGTGGGCGTACTGGTCGTCGACGACCAGCGGCTGGTCCGCGAGGGCATCGCGTCGCTGCTGGGCATCCAGCCGGGGATCACCGTCGTCGGCACCGCCGTGGACGGTGCGGACGCCGTCGACAGGGCCCTCGCCCTGGCACCCGACGTGGTGCTGATGGACGTGCGGATGCCGCGGATGGACGGGGTCGAGGCCGTCGGCGTCCTGCGCGGCCGGGCCCCCGGCTGCCGGGTCGTGATGCTCACGACCTTCGACGACGAGGAGTACGTCGTGCACGCGCTCCGGGCGGGTGCTTCGGGCTACCTGCTCAAGGACCTTCCGGCCCGTGAACTGGCCGAGGCCGTGCGACTGGCGGCCGCGGGCGTGGCCCAGTTCGACCCGCTGGCCGTGCAGCGGCTGGCGGCCGCCCTGGCCCGCCCCTCCCCCGCGGTCACCGCCGACCGCGGGGACACCGTCCCCCGCTCCGCGGGCGGGCTGACCGACCGTGAGGTCCAGGTGCTGCGGCTCGTCGCCCGGGGCGCGACCAACCGCGAGATCGCCGTGGCCCTCCACCTCAGCGAGGGCACGGTCAAGAACCACCTCTCCCGCATCCTCACCCGCCTGGGCCTGCGGGACCGGACCCACGCCGCCGTCCACGCCCGCGACCACGGCCTGATCTGACCCCCGCACCCGGGCGTCCCGGACCACGGCAGGTGGCGGGAGCGACCGAGAACCCGGTCGACGGCCTCGGTGGAGGGAACGACCGCCCAGGAGCGTTCGCGACCCTCCGTACGGCCGGTCCCCGGTCGGGTCACTCCCGGGCGTCGGCCGCCCAGTCCAACCCGTGATCAGCCTCGGTCCGGTCCCACAACGCGAGCAGCCCCGTATGACGGGTGCGGACGACCCGGTCGGCTTCGGGTAGGGCGGGGTGCGCCAGGAACCTCGGGCCGGGGCCGTGCCGGTGGTCGCGGCCCCAGACCCGGACATGGTCGGCCAGGGAGGCGGCCGCCTCCTCCGCACGCGGTCCGTGTCCGCACGCCACGTACTCGTACACCTCGGTATCACCGGGGACCCTCGGGAGCAGGAGGTAGGCCAGGGTGGCGCCGTCCCACACCGCCGGGGTGGTGTTCGAGACCATGGGACGGTGGACGAAGTCCTCGGCGGTCCCGGTCAGCAGGCCGAACCCGGACAGCCCGGTCATCCACATCTGGAGCGTGCTGAACGGCTCCATCCCGCCGATGCGCACCCCGGTGGGCTCCTGGTGCGCCGGGAGCGCGAACACGTCGGGCAGGGCTCCGGGAGCGGGCACCGGATCGGCGTCGGTGGCCAGCTCCACGGTCCCGGTCACCCGCACCCGTCGGGGATCGGGGGCGCCCGCACCCTGCATGGGCACGAATCCGACGTGGTTACCGGTCTCCCCGACCAACAGGTCGCCGCCGCGCTTGGTGAACGCGTAGATCCGCTGGTACCCGCGGACCTCCAGCGGCAGGACGAGCCGGCCGCCGTCGACGAGCTGCTCCGTCCAGGCCGGGGGCACATCGCCCGCCGCCGCCGTCACGATGATCCGGTCGAACGGTGCGCCGGGCGGGTGGCCGTGTTCGGCGTCGCCCTCGACCGTCTGCACACGGTCCGCGTAGCCGGTCCCGGCCAGGAAGGTGCGCGCGCGTCGGACGACGACGGGGTCGATGTCGATGGAGGTGACGGCCCCGCCGGAGCCGACGAGCTCGGCGACCAGGGCGGCGTTGTACCCGCCGCCGCCCACCTCCAGCACCCGCATGCCGGGGGCGAGGCGGGCGCGCTCCAGCATCAAGGTGTGCACCCACATCGCCGAGACGGAGCTGGTGGCGGTGCCGTCTTCGGCATAGCGGGTCCGCAGCACCGTCTTGGGGTCGTAGACCTCCGCCACCGGGAACTCCGGGGCGAACGCGTGGCGGGGCACGGCCCGCACCGCGCGTTCCACCTCCTCCGAGCACAGGGCGTTGACGGCCTTCAACCGGGTGACGGCCCGGTCGAGCAGCTCGCCGATGACTGCGGGGTCGTGGGCCGGTGCGGTGCCGGCGGCCTCGGAGGTCGTCACCCGGGAAGGCTAACCGCTCGCACCCCGACCGCGGGCGGATTCACGAGATCCCACCCCGAGCCACCCGATCCCATCGGGCTCTCGAAGAAAATCCTCCCCAGGAGCGATCACCCTGATCTATAGAAAAGAGAAAACTTGACCTATATCTACATTTAATTGTCTCCTTGGACCAGGTGACGATTCCTCGCTTTTCGGAGGTTCGATGTCCGCTCTCCCCCACGAGCCTCATGAGCCCCTGAAAACCCGGAAGCCCCTTTCCCTCTCCCCGAGAACCGTCGACGGCCTGATGCGCGGCTTCGTCAACGAGGTCACCGAAGCGCTGGGGCGGGGCGGAGCAGAGGAGGACCAGCTGCGCACCCCGGTGAAGACCCTCGTCCAGGCACTGGGAGCGGCGATGGGACTGCCGGTCGTCGCCTACGGGGAGGTGCGCCTGCCCTGGCTGCGGGCGAGGCCCGACTACGGCGTGGACCTGACCGGGATCGGGCAGGGCCCGCACAGCCGTGTCGGGTACATCGAGATCAAACGCCCCGGACACCCCATTCCCCCGTCGGTCATGAGCGGAAAACGCGACCGTGAGCAGTGGGAGAAATTCCAGAACCTCACCAATATCCTGTACACCAACGGGACACAGTGGTCGCTGTTCCAGAACGGCCACCACCGGGGAACGGCCACCACTCCCGACTTCGTGCGGCGGATACGCAAAGCTCCGCCCGTCGATCCCGCCTTCTCCCGGCTCATCGAGGACTTCCTCTGCTGGACCCCGGACCCGGCACCCGGCCTCGACCGGCTGATCACCCTCGTCGCGCACCTGTGCGCCCAACTGCGCGACGAGGTCTCCGACATCCTCGCCGCGGAGAAGTACCGGGGACGGGACCAGCAGTTCACCCGGCTCTCCGAGGAATGGCGCGACCTGCTCTTCCCCAACCTCGAAACGGACCGTGACTTCCCCGACGTGTACGCACAGGCGGTCACGTTCTCGCTGATCCTGGCCCGGGAAGCCGGGGTGGGCTTCCGGGGACGCCCGCTGCACGAGATCGGCGAGCTGCTGGGCAAGCACCACAGGTTCCTGAGCAAGGCCTTCGGCCTGCTCACCGAGTTCAGCCGCCAGGAGGAGCAGGAGGAGAGGAACCCCAGCATCCTGGCGACCCTGGTGCGGGTCCTGGAACCGGTCGACTGGTCGGCGATGATGCGTGAGCACCCGCGGGCGCACGTCGACCTGTACGAGACCTTCCTGGCGCGATACGACCCCGAACTGCGCCGCCGCTCGGGCGCCTACTTCACCCCGGCCGCCGTGGCCGACTACATGGCCGGGTTCACCGACTCGGTCCTGCGCACGCGCATGGGGCTGCCCCTCGGCCTCGCCGAACCCTCGGTGACCACCCTGGACCCGGCGATGGGCAGCGGAACGTTCCTGTCCTCGGTCATGGACCGCGCGGCCGCCACACTGGCGGACGAGTACGGAGAGATCCACGGCCGCACCTGGCTGAAGGACATGTACCGCGGCCGCCTGGTCGGCTTCGAGCGCAGCACCGCCGCCTTCGCCGTCTCCGAGCTGCGGCTGCACCAACAGCTCCGCGAAGGGTACGGCGCCGAGGTACCCGAGGAGCACAGCAGGTTCCTGTGCAACACCCTCGACGACCCGGACCACCACTTCCAGATCTTCGGCAGGCGCTACGCCGAGCTGGTGGCCTTCCGGGAACAGGCCAACCGGATCAAGAGGGCCACCCCGGTCATGGTGGTGCTCGGCAACCCGCCCTACATCGAGCGGGCCAAACAGCGCGACCCCGCCCCCTGGCTGGAGCGCAGACGCGCCGCCACCGGGGACCCCGTCCGGGCGAGGCCGTCCATGGACGAGTTCCGGGAACCGGGTTCGGGACGGCTCGCCTTCAAGCTCTCCTCCGCAAGCCTGTACTTCTGGCGCTGGGCCACCTGGAAGGTATTCGACGCCCACCCCGACCAGCCCTGCGGCGTGGTCGCTTTCGTCAGCACCTCCGCCTACCTGACGAGCGGGTCCTTCGCGGGCATGCGCCGCTACCTGCGGCGGACCGCCGACGAGGGCTGGATCGTCGACCTCTCCCCGGAGGGGCACCGTGCGTCCGGGGGTTCGCGGATCTTCGGCGGGGTCCAGCACCCGGTCTGCATCGGGATCTTCGCGCGCTACGGCCCCGCACGGCCGGAAACGCCCGCACGGGTGTGGCACTGCGCTGTACAGGGAGACCAGGCGGACAAGTTCGCGGCTCTGGCGCAGGACACGGGGCTGCGCCTCGACGGGGAGAAGTGGATCGAGTGTTCGCCCGAGTGGGCCGCCCCGTTCCTGCCCGGCAAGCACGACTGGCTGCGTTCTCCGGCGCTCTCCGACCTGATGCCCTGGCAGTCATCGGGGGTGGCCCCGCATCGGACCTGGGTCATCGCCCCGGACCGGGAGACCCTGCGCAACCGGTGGGAACGGTTGGCCGTCGCTCCCGCGGCCGAACAGGACGGACTGTTCCAGGCAACCGGGGATCGCGACACCACGCGGCGCTTCCCCGGAATGCCGACCATCGCCGAGGACCGCGTCCCTCCGAGGACCACCCCGTACCTCTTCCGAGCCTTCGACCAGCAGTACATCGTGGACGACATCCGATACGTCGATCGCCAACGCGCCTCCCTACAGGCGGCTCAGGACGACAGGCAGATCCATGTGGTGGAGCAGCACGCCCATGCGATCTCCGACGGCCCCGGCCTGCTCTTCACCTCCCACCCGCCGGACATGCACTACTTCAACGGCCGCGGCGGACGCGCCCTACCGCTGTACCGCACACCCGACGCCTTCTCCCCCAACCTGGCGCCCCGGCTCCTGGACCACCTCTCCGCACGGCTGGGACGGCGGGTGTCACCGGAGGACGTCGTCGCCTACCTGGCCGCGATCGCCGCCCACCCCGGCTACACCGCCGCGTTCGCCGAAGAACTGGAGACACCGGGGATCCGCATCCCCCTGACCGCCGCCCCCGGACTGTGGGACGAGGCGGTCGGGCTGGGCCGTCAGGTGGTGTGGCTGCACACCTACGGAACCCGCCTGCACGACCCCGCGGCGGACAGACCCGCCCGCTTCCCGCGGCTTCCGCCGGACCGCCGCCCCCAGGTCCTGGTCGAGATCCCCGACGGCAGGGGACGCCTGCCCGACCTGATCCGGCATGACGGCGACGAGGGCTCGGACGGCCGCCGCCTGTACGTGGGCGAGGGCGTGATCGCGCCCGTGGAGGCGGCCGCCTGGAACTACCGGGTCGGCGGAATGCACGTGATCGGCAAGTGGTTCACCGCCCGCCGGCGCAATCCCCGGCACGTCCGGCGCGGGTCGGCGCTGGACGACATCCGCCCCGAGCGCTGGACCCCCGCCTTCACCGACCAGCTCCTGCGGCTGGTCACCGTACTCACCCGGCTCACCGACCTGGAACCGGCCCAGGCGGACCTGCTCGAACGCATCCGGTCCTCCCCGCTCATCACGACCGACGAGCTCACCGAAGCGAAGGTCCTCCCGGTCCACCGGGAGGCGCGCAAGGCCCCGCCCCGCCACGGCCAGGGCGAACTCCCCCTCCTGTGAGGCGAACATCCGAACCGCGCCGCTGCACGGCGGGGACCTCCCCGGGCCGTTGCCGTGTCCGGTCCGGCACGGGCGGCCTCCGGTGAGCTCCGGAGACCACCCGTACCCCCAAGAGCGCCTCAGGAGGCGGGGCGGCGCTCCTTGAACACCCACATCCCGGCGATCTCCTCGGCGCCGAGCAGCCGACCCGGCTCGGACAGCCAGGAGTGGTGGTCGGTGTGCTCGCGGAAACCGTCGTTGCTGACGACGGTCCCGCCCTTGCGTCGGGCGATCTCCAGCAGGTAGACGTCGGCCCCGCCCACCGTCCTGGACGGCACCCGGTGCAGGGTCCCCGCAGTGACCTCCCGGTCCACCTCCGACCGTTCCTCCTCGGCTACGACGTGCCGGAAGTTCGCGTCCACGACCACGACGACCTCGACCCCGGGGTTCTGCACCCGCAGTTCCTCCAGGGCCGAGCGCAACCGCGCCAGGCTGGCCTCACCCCGGCCGCTGTAGGAGAGGTTGGAGCCGTCCACCACCAGCGACCCGTGTCCGCGGGCGGTCGTCCCCGAAGGCATGCCGGCGGTCTCGGAGGAGGGCCCGCCGACGGCGGCGGCCACCTGGACGGGAGAGGGCACGGCGGGCTGCGCGGTCGGTTGCGCGACCGGCACCGCCCCTTCGTCGATCCGGTCGTCGCCCGGAATCCGGGGGCGGGTCTGGAGGAACTCGCGCAGGCTCGCCGCACTGACCCCCACACCGGTCGTGGACAGGCCGAAGGCGTCGATCTCACGGTCCACCAGGACGGTGCCGTCCCGGTCCATGACGGCCCGCACGCCCAGGAGCCCGCTGAGGTCGTAGGTGTAAGTGAGCGTGAAGGAGGCCTCCTCCGGGTCCCGGAACGGCGGCAGGTCGATGGGCAGCCTGGTCAGGCAGATGTTCGACCTGTTGTCGGCTCCGGTCTCGGCGGAGACGGGGTCCGCGGGGTCCCCTTCCCATATCTCGACGCCGATGCGCTTCTGTCCGACACCGTTGGGCCGGTAGTTCTTTTCCTGTGACCGGGGCAGGGTGGCGTTGCGGGGGATGATCTGGCTGAAGGACCGCACCTCCTCACCCGGACCGATCCTGCGCGTGGAAACGGTGCCCAGGGCATGCGTGGTGCCCACGGCGAGGTCGATGTCGACGTCACCGCCGTTGATGGCGGCGGCCACGGCGGCGCCCTGGGCGACGGAGGTCATGGGGTCGCACAGGTCCGAGGAGACGATGCGGTCTCCCATGATGTCGCCGACCATCCGCCGGACGAGGGGGATCTGGCTGCTGCCGCCGATCATGAGGACCGAGTCGACGTCCTCCGGGACCAGGTCGAGGTCGGCCAGGCAGTGGCGGAGCGGTTCGACCGCCCGTTCCACCACGGGGCGGATGGCCTTCTCGAACTCCTCGCGGGTGACCTCCACGTTGGTCTTGCCGCCGGGCGCGGGAACGGCGACCACGGCCTCGTTCGACAGGCGGATCTTGGCCAGTTCGATCTCGCGGGCGAACACGGTCCTCTCGGCGAGGCCCTTGGGACGCCTGCCCGCCTTCGCCATGACCAGGCGCGCCAGGCTGTCGTCGAGTTCCAGGCCGCCCAGACGGGGGACGCCGCGGGCCGCCCGCTCCTCGAACAGGCCGCCGTCCCCTTCCGCCTCCATGACCGTGACGTCGATGGTGCCGCCGCCCCAGTCGAAGGTGACGATGTTCTCCAGCCCGTCGTCGCCGAGCTGCTGCTTGTAGTACAGGGCGGCCGCGGTCGGCTCGTTGATGAGCGAGTCCACCTTGATCCCGGCCTCGCGGGCCGCGGCCCGGGTACGGAACCGGGCGGCTCCGGCGGAGTTGGCCGGGACGGTGACGACCGCGGAGTCCAGCTCCAGGAAGTGCTCCTCCTCGGCCCGGTCCCGCATGGTCCGGAAGATGCCCGCGGCCACGGTGGAGGCGTGCCAGGAGCGCTGCCCCACCTGGACGTGTTCATCACCGGCCAGGAGGCGCTTGGCGGCCGCGGTGGCCTGCTGGGACCGGAGTTTGGCCTCCCAGCCGAACAGGACCTCCTCCCGCACCGAACTGACACCGACCATGGAGGGGAACAGCGACGCGAACGCCGGGTAGTTCCAGTGGTCCAGGTTGGTGCTGTCCAACGCGACCACCTCGGCCTCCTCCCCGTTCCAGCGGGCGAGGACCGAATTGGTGGTTCCGAAGTCGATGCCGAAGCTCATGCGCGCCCCCTGCCGCTCTTCTCGGACTTCGCCTCCAGGAAGCGGATCTCCCCGGAGACGATCAGGCGCCCGCTGATCTCGTCCACGAAGGCCGGGGAGACGACCTTGACCGTGGTGCCGGGCCCCGGATGCCCGGCGATCACCCGGTAGCGGGACAGGTCCTCGGTATCGGTGACCTTCTTCAGTCCGCTGGCCCGGCAGAAGTCGAGGATCCTGCGGGTCAGGACCCGCGGGTCGCCCTCTCCCTTCTGCTTCTCGACGTCCTGGAGGAGCTGGGCGAGCTGGGACAGGTGCGTCTGCCGCGCTCCCATGTTCTCCACCAGGGCCAGACGGGCGATCTCCCGCGCCTGCTGTGGTGACAGTTCGTGTTCGGTGTGCTCCCGGAAGACCTCGACGAGCCGGTCCGTCAGCGGAGCGATGAGCCGCTTCGGTTCCACGCCGACCGCCACGACGGCCATCAGCCGTTCCTTCTCCTGCGGGCTCAGCTCCCTGAGGATGCGCTCGATCTTCTCGTCGGTGTCTTCTTCGTACTCTCGCTGCCTCATGGTGTCCTCTCCGCGACCGCTCGGTTCAGCAGTGCCGTGATGGCATCGGTACGTATGCGCTCCCTGAGCTCCTGTGACACGGGCCCGCTCCGGCGCGCCAGGGGTCGGGGTTCGGCGACGAACCTCCGCGGGACCCGCGGCCGGGGGAAGAGGCGGTCGGGGAACACCGGGAGAACGTAGAGGGGGTGGTTCCCCAAGCCGCCGGTGGCCTCTATGTCGCGGATGAGGTCACGCGCCTGGTTGATGTCCGAAAGTTCCTGTTTGCGCCCCTGGAGGAGGCGGCGCAGGCTGCGCCAGGCCTCCCGCCACACGCGCTGGTCGGAGCCGTGGGCGACGCCCAGTTCCAGATAGGGGTTGAAGAGCGGACCGCGGTTGTTGCGGTCCATGGCCAGCCGGGAGTGGATCCAGGCGATATTGCCCTCGGTGACGGCGCTGCGCTCCGGGAGCGCGTTCAGGCGTTCCAGGGCCTTGTGCAGCACCTGGGAGTCCCCGCTCTCGGAGAAGCGAAGATCGAGGTAGACCTCCATCGCCACCGCCTCCTCCCGGACCCACGGCTCTGATGAGGACGTGTGGGGGGCGAGGTACTCGTATGCGGAGGGGCGCACGTCGAGGAGTTCCCGGTGCGCCGATCGCAGATCCCGCCAGGCGACGAACGGGACCACTGCCTCCTGCGAGGGTTCGAGGACCCAGCCCTCGCACAGACGTTCGAGGACCGGCCACAGATCGGCGTCCTTGAACAGTGCCCTGGGCCAGACCGAAGGCCGCTCCGGTTCACCGAGGACCTGGCGGACCAGTTGCCGGGAGCGCTCGTCCAGGGTGGGCACGAGTCTCGCCAGGGCCTCGGGGTCGCCTCCTCCCACGGCGGCGAGGTCGCGGACGGGCTCGGGCACGTCGTCGGGCACCTCGCATGCGGGATCCTCCAGGAGGCGTCTGCGCCACACCTCCTCCGGCCATCCGAGTGATTCGACCTGCGCGTCGGTCAACCTCTCCGGGCTGCGGCGCGCCAACAGGTAGAGGTTCTCCTGTGGGTCCAAGCGCTCCTGTCCGCCGAGGGGAAAGGCGGTTCCCCGGTCCACGAGGTCGTCGACCAGGGAGAGGGGCGCGTTCTCCAGGAACCGCTCCAGGCTCCGCAGCCTGTTGCCCCGGCGCAGCAGTTCGCCATCGCGCCACAGGCTGAACGCCGGATCGAGTGAGGGCAGGCCCTGGAGCTCCTCCGTAGAGGGTTCACGCTGCCCGTGCAGCAGCTCACCCAGACGCGTCCACTTCGCCAGTGCGGGCACCCCGATGGCGTGCAGGCGCGCCAGATGGCCGGCGGCGACACCGGGAGGCAGGTCCCGCAGCAGTTCCAGCAGCAGCCCGGGAGCCCCGGGGCACATCCGCCCCTCCAGCATCGCCCGCAGCCCCCGAGCCGGGCCGCCCGCGTCGTCTCCCGATTCGGCGACCACGGCCTCGACCGTGTCACGGAGGTCGGGGATCCGTTCGGATTCGGCTCCGAACTCCTGCCAGACGCTGTCCCTGCGCCCGCGCTCCCGTTCCTCACGGATGCGGGCCAGTCGGAGGCGTTCCTCGGCGAGTGCCGCGGCTTTACGCGCCCTGGGGTCGCTGATATCCACGTTGAAAGCTCTATTCACCTGCGGTCGGGGGGTAGGGGCGGTGCCGCGGCGGCCTGTGCGGGACGGCTCCCGCGGACCCACCGGATCCTAGCGGCACGGCATCGGACCGGTGCACCGAACGGGCGCCCGGTAGGCTCTCCCGCGGCCGGGGTCGCGAGGGACCCGTCGCAGCACCGGCCGCGGGAGTCGGAGTCACCCCTCCGGGTCGGAGCGGACGAAGCAGACGGTCCTGGCGTCGAGGTCCACCTTCGTGGCACGCCAGCCTGCGTCACGGATGGCCCGGCACAGGGCACTCCCCTCGTAGGAGTACCAGTGGGGCATGTGGTTGTAGGCCGAGTCGGGCAGCGGGACCCCGGCGACCTCGGCCACCTTGGAGAAGCCCATCGGAATCCGGCTCTGTTCCTGGTCCCGCAGCCAGCGCCACAGCCCCCGGTACTTGCCGTGGTGGTCCACGGCGGCGGCGTTCCGGCCGGAGGCCCCGTGCCCCTCCCCCACCGCGGTATTCTCCGTGACCACCGCGGTGCCCGGACCCTCCTGCTCGGGCCGGGGCCAGATCCGGACGATGTGGTCGATGAGCTCCTCGGTGCGCCGGTCGATGTCCGCCTCGGTCCACTCCTTCTCATGGCCGACGGCCAGGAGCGCGTTGAGCTTGAGGGTGCTGTGCTCCAGCAGCAGGGAGCGCTTGCCCTTGCCGTTGATCCCCCGGGCGGCCGTGGTCTCGTCGGTCCAGGGGCGGTTGGACAGTGCGGGGTTGAGCCTGTCGTTGACCAGGGTCAGGTTGCCCAGGACGTGGACGTGGTCCTCCCTGGCCTGCTCCGCCTCCGGATCACCGAGCACGTCCTCCCCCCAGTGCTCGTCCCACTGCTGGGGCATCACGTGCTCGACGGTGAGCTGGCGCGGGCAGGGCTGCCCCTCGCCCCACGGGCCGCGCAGGGTGTCCTCCACCGCTTCCAGGAGCATGCGCATGCGGGGGCGGGTGAGCTGCCGGTACAGCGGGGCGGTCCGCAGGATCGTCCGCAGCTGATCGTCGTCGATCCAGTACCGGGAGGAGGCGGTCTGCCGCTCCAGCTCACGCCGGACCGCCTTACCCGCCTGCGCGGGCCCCGCCTCGTGCACGGCCCGGAGGAGGACGACGACCAGGCGGTTGATGTCCTTGACCGTCGCCCTGCACAGGGAGCGGCGCACGATCCAGCTCTCCAGCGCCCCCAGTGCCAGGTGCCGCTGCTCCTCGGGCATGTCCGACCCGTCCCAGCGCATGAGCCACAGTTGCAGCGGCGCCACGACCGCGGTGTCCAGGGCCCGGACCACCCGGTAGTGGAACAGGCCCTCGACGGAGTCGTAGGGGGCGTCCACCATGCCCTGGTAGACCCGTGCGTCGGCGGCGACCTCCTCCATCAGGGCGGCGGCCGTCGTCCCCCCGGTGGCCAGCAGCTCCCGGAACTCCACGAAGAGCCGGTCTTGGAGGACCTCGCGGCGCAGCCGCATGGTCAGCCACGCCTGGAAGAACATGTCGATCCGGGGGCGCTTGCGCCGCCCCTGGCTGACCTCCTCCCGCCACCGGTCGCCGTCCAGCGGCGCCCAGTGGTCCCGGTACAGGCGCTCGACGTCGGCGCCCTGCTGCTCCGCGACCTGGAAGAGCAGGTTCTTGATCAGGTCGGCGGCCAGCAGCGGGCTGCCGCGGTGGTTGAGGGTCTCGAAGATGACCTGGGCGTTGTCCCCGGGTTCGAGGTCGATGACGACCAGGCGCAGGTGGTCGCGGACCGTGCGCACCAGGGCGTTCAGCCTCTCCTGCGGCGACCCGCCGGGCACCCCCTCACCGTCGTCCAGGGCCCACCGGGTGATCTCCTCGAAGAAGAAGCCGTGCGCCCGCACCAGCGGGGAGTCCTCCTGGCCGGGGACCTCGTCCTCCCCCATCGCCGCCCGGAAGCCGTCCCGGTCCCGGTCGGTCGGCCAGACCTTGAAGATCTCGGAGGCGTCTCCGGCGATCTGCGCCTCGTTGCGCACCAGGATCCGCAGCGCCGGCTCGTCCGCGGGGAAGCCGTGCGCCTGGACGGCCCTGCGCACCGCGTCCAGGAGGAGCTGGAGGGTGGTCAGCCGCTGCTGCCCGTCGATGACCCGGCGCACCGCGATGTACCCGGTGGGGATGCTCTGCTGGTCCAGGACCACGGCCCCGAGGAAGTGCGGTGCCGGAGGGGCGGTCACGGCCTGGGGCTCCAGCAGTCGCTCGGCGACCGATCGCACGTCCTGCCAGAGCGGTTCCCACTGCTCATCGCGGTTCCAGACGTAGGGCCGCTGGAAGAGGGGGACGACGTACCGTGTGTGGCTGCCGAAGATAGCGGTCGGGCTGTAGGTGTTGGACTGCACCAAGTCTCCTGTGCACTCGGGGGACGGGGGTGGTACTGCGGGAGCGGGGTGAGCACACGGCTTTCCGCCATGATGTCAGCCGTCGCGGACAACCGGGGGTGGATCGCACGCCTCACCCACCGGGAGGCCTGGCGGGGACGTGGGCGATGTAGTCGCCCAGGTGGCGGGCGAAGCGGGCGGCGGTCTCGGGGTCCTCCACCAGGGCCAGGGCCTCCTCGACCCTGGCTCTCAACAGCGCCCCCTCCTGCGTCTCCGCGACGGCGCTCTCGCGACGCAGCGCGGCGACCAGCTCCCGGTGGCCCTCGATGAGCTCCCTGGTCCACCGCAACGGGCTTTACGCTCCCTGCGGGGTCCCGTTCCGTTCCAGCCACCACAGCAGGCCCAGGTCCCGGGACAGCACCTGCTCACGCAGTACCTGGAGGCGCACAAGGTCGGACTCGGCTCACGCGAGTCCAGCGCGCAAAGCCTGTAAACCGATGTGGATTCCCTGCTCCGAGCACCTTCGACTGGCCGAAAGTGGTCATGAGTTCCATTGGAAACCCAGGTCGCGAGCCATGAACCTGAGGGCGGATCCATTGCTCTCAGTGGAGAGCGGTAACTTATGGCGACAAGCAGGAGTCTCGTGACACAAGGGTCACGAGGGCTCGAACCGCGCTCTGGGAAGGGGCACGCTTGGCATGAGCGGTGGAACCGGTGCGAATCCGAACGAGGCACGCCAGGGCGGTGAGGACGCCGAGGCACTGGCCACGGCGATGGCCGGGCTCGCCGACGCGTTCGACCTGACGGTCGACGACGCGATCCGGGTGGCGGGCGAGGAGGACGTCGAGGCCGGATGGCGGTCCTTCCGCGAGAACCACCTCCAGGGGTTCGTGGACGTGCAGGGGCACGGCCTCCAGTTGGCCGACAACATCCAGGCCGGGGCGAGCGAGATCGCCCTCAACGACCTGGACAGCTCCGAGGAGCTGTCCGGCGCCACCCAGGACGTGCCGCCCGGCCTGGGCAACGTCAACTTCTACTGACCCCTCCCCCCGACCCCGCTTCCCCGATGAGGAACCCCCCGTGGCTTCTTTCGACCTCTCCCTCACCCTGCGCACCACCGACGCGATCCCCGCCCTGATCCGGGCCCGGACCACCGACTTCGAGGACCTCAACGGACGCGTCCTGAACGACGGCTTCGTCACTTTGGCGGGGAACACGGGTGAGGAACTGTGGGAGTACCGTGTGGGAGAGCATTCCCGCGCGGCGTACGCCTCGCGCCTAGGTGATTATCTGGCCGTCCAGATCGGGAGCCCTGAGAACGGACCCGCCTTGATCGAACTCGATCCGTCCACGGGCGAGGTGCTGCAGGAGGTCTCGCTCGGGACGACGAGCAGCAGTGAGAGCGGCATCGACGAGGAGTCTTTCAGCCCGAACGTGGCGGATGGCGTGAGGATTGCTCGCGACCCCTTCGACGATCCGGCACTGAGAGCGCTCTCATTGGAGATCCGGAGAGGCCCTGTGGACTCGGGAAGAGCCACCCGAGTGCACCACGGTCGACGGTCCGGACAAGGACACCACCGCGGGCACGCTCCTCGGCGATACGGTTCTGGAGGGGTTCTTCTGCACCGGCGGCGAAGACGGCGGCGGCCTGCTCGGCCGTGACCTGTCGACGGGTGAGGAGATCTGGCGGTTCGAGGAGCAATTCGGCCCCTCGGACCCCGACCTAGGCCCCCCTGAACGCCGTTATGCCCCCCTCACTGATCGCCATGCGGCCGTGCGGACCCTGAACGGTCCCACGCAGGTGTTCGATGTGGTGAGTGGCGCCCCCCTCGGCGAGTGGGACGGGGCGGTGGCCGGAGTTCTGGAGGGCGAGTCGGTCGTGGTTCGGTACACGGAGAGCGGCGAGTATCGAAGAGAGGACTCGTCAGGGCACGTCCTGGAGGCGATACCCATTGCCCCGGGGCCGGTCCTGAATATCCGGTGGCCTTGCAGGACGGTGTCGTCAGCCATGGTCGAGACTCGGAGAATTCGGAGGTCCGGGTCTGGTTCCAGTCCTGGGAAAGCGGCACCGAGCCTTCAGTGATCGACGTGAGCAGCGCAGGCCTGAAAGACGACGAGACCGATGTATCTTTGCTCGCCATTCACAGATCCGTCGTCGTCGATTCTTCAGAAAATAGCGACAAGGGAAGCCTGATTTTTCTCGGACTGACATGAGATGGCGGTTCACCACGGGTAGATCTTCTACTCCTCCAAAATCACAAAAGCCCAGATCCAGGAAGAATTGATCAGCGGACACATCAGACACCGGCCGTTCTGGCCACATGTGGCCAGAACGAAGCCGGTCATCAGCGAATAAGATATGACGAAGCGCCCTGACCCCTACAGCAGCGCCAACTTCAGGCACACACGACCTTTGAATCGTGGATTAAAAATCCAATTCATAAACCAAGAAGAGAGTATGTGGATAAATGAGCACAGAAGGAACCGGAGCCAACACCTGGGAAGCGGCGACGAAAGGCGAGCAGGCAGCGGCGCTGGCCGAAGCCATGGTCGGGCTGGATGAGACTTTCAGCTCGCTCATGGACGACATCGCAGGAAAAGCTGGCTGGATAGCCTCTGGATACCTGAACTTCAAGTTCGAACTCGAGCCGGAAATAGCAACAGTCCAAAGAAATGGACTCTCCTTGGCCGACAGCATTCAATCAGGAGCTTCCGAGATCGCGAGGAACGATCATGAATCCAGCGATGGATTCGTTGAATCCTGGCATGAGATGCCAGAGATAAACTTCTGACACCAATAAAGACAGAGACACCCCGATCTGGAGTTGAAAAATGTCCGGTTCAACCGTTACATATAATGGGGAGACCATTAATGCGGTCTCCGTTGGATCTTTCACACTCGCACTCAACCCCGATCCGGAAATGAAAGTTTCAGAAATTCGAGAAAGCGCAGAGGACATTAGGATGCTCGAGAGGAGGATCCTGGGAAGAGCAGACGGATTGAACGACGACATCGACAGTGCGGCAAAAGAGTTCACCGAGGTGATCAAATGGAGTATCAGCGGGCTCGGACAGGAGGATCTTGCTGTCTGGATGGAAGTATCGTCTGCACTCAGATTCTGCGCTTCAATAACAGAAGAATGGGCCGATTGTGTGAATGAGTATAAGAAGGAGAGGCGACGCATCATCAATCGATGGAATGAAATCGCTCCCACACACGAGGAAGATCTGGAAAAGACAGAGGTAGCCTTCCGCTTCGTCAACCAGCAGACACCTTCCCAGAAGGCTTCCCAGGCTCTCTCAGAACTCAAAGGGCAACTTGAGGAAGAAGAGGTTTCCGCTTTCAATTCTCTATACGAAAGATCTGAGGAATTGAGAGGAGATCTCAACGATGGCCCCACTCCAGAAGCAGTGCAACGCCTCATCGATAACGGCTACATGACGTGGTCCTACTTCAACTTGGGTGGAGATATAGAATCCCTGCCGATTGATCTCGACCCGGAAGAAGCGTCTGATGAGCTCATTGAATACTTGAACGATCCCGAAGGATACGACGGCGACATCACCGCCCTGTCCGCCATCCTGAATAATATTGCCCTTGTTGCCGTGGACAAAAAGAATGACGGCGAGAAACTAACGGGCGAAGAGTTGAACTTCCTGAGAGATTTCTACGCGAGCCTTGAAGAAGCGGTCGGGGAAGGGGGACAACCCCCTGGAGTCTTGAAGATAACCGATGATATCATTTATAATGTGGAAATAGATGATAGCATCAGAGAACAACTTCTGAGTGGACTCGGAGGAGGCCTTCTTGTTCTCTCGGATGAAAATCTGACCGGCGGCTACGATAATCTTCCACTAAGCATCAGAGAAACAGTGGAAGGCCCCGTTGACAACAACTCTCCTTCTGCGGAATGGCAAGCCAACGCCGCGACACTCGGAAGGCTTCTGGGTAGCGCCAACGCCCACGTCCAAGGCGGAGAAGAGTTCTCTATTAATTTGACACAATCTCTTGGATATGCGCTCGATGGCTCGCCTGAAGACCATCCTTACATGTCTTCCTGGTGGCTCGAGAGCCTCATTGATGTCTCTACCAGGAATGAAGACGCCAATCACGCCATCTTGACAGGAGAAGGGAAGTACGAGCACCCCGTGCACGGACTCGATCCCGAAATGACCCTTCGCGGACTTTACACATTTGACTGGGAGGATGAAGGTGCTGCCGCCAGTGGCATCACGGACTGGATATGGCAGCAGTCCGATGGCGAGGGTTGGGAGCAGGAGCGCGCAAAAGAGGCTATGGCCTCTTTCATGGAACTCTTTGACTCTCCGGAATTTGTAGATGCACTTAGCGGAACCGGGCACGATGTGGAAGGGAAAGTCACCAATGAAATGGGAGAGTTGGTGGATGGGACTTGGCATGACGCTTCCGCAGGGCTGGTGAACCCAGAACTGGCTTGGGGTTGGTCTGAGCTTTTCGTCGCCTATATCGATGAATTCTCCAGCGGATATGGTCTGGACATCGGATCCACGGGAGTTCCGGACGGACAAAGAGACGGAAGCAAGCTGGAAGACGGTCGCCTCTATCTCGATCCTCACCAGAGAGAAAGCTTTCTTCAGCTGGCAATGGGAGACGGTGATGCCGCATCCTACATATACGCCGAGAGCATAAACTTCAACATGGAAAGAATTGATGAATTCATCCAGGGGGAGAATGGGACCAGCACCGAAGGGGCAGTTGAGTCAGGCGTTTTGAGAGGTCTCATCGATAGAGCACTGGAACAGGAGGCAGCAGTCAGAGAGACCAAGAACAATCAGGACAATGCCTACGAACAGAAAGTCACCACCAACGGGATTGATTTGCTCGGATCTGCAATTTCAGAAATTCCTTACCCTGGGGCTTCCGTCCTTTCAGAGGGGATCAAGGTTTCCCTTAAAGAAAACGCAGAGTTTGAGACCGTGTTCGCCGGACAGAATCTAACAAACGCCACCGGGACCTGGGAGGCAAAGGAGAACTTCCAACTCCTCACCCTTGGATCTCTTGAATCTGGCGATCCAAGGTTGGCAGATATGCCCTCAGGCATGGTGGCCGAAAGAAACGGGGAGAAATTTATTCCGGTCAACCCCAGCGACTGGGAATTCGAACCCGGCCTCGAATCCATTGCACTGGACGATGCATGGACTACTATTTCGCAGGACAAATGGCCACATGGGGAAATGAACTATAGTGACGCCATGGGCATTTTCACAGAAGCTTACTCCGACACCCGAGAAAAGATGAACGAAGAGAACAACGAGGACTGACCAGGCCGATCGGGCAAGAAAAGATATACCGTTCTCAGAGAGACCATGAACTTCAGCCTTCGCTTTCCTGCCGTACTCCTGGTCATCGTATGCACGATCGTGACCGGGTGTTCTCACTTCGACGAAAAGCCTGAGGAGAACGATCCCGACTCTGCTCCCTTCGCCGGCTACGAAGTCGAGCATCGCACCGCACCCCCTCTTCCCGGTGATCTCCAGGTGCCGGCGACCGTGGCCGAAGCAGCATGGGTGTGGGAAGGCCCGGAAACCTCCCGGCTCCTGGCCGTGCACGCGACCCCCTCGGGTGCGGTGTTGGAACTCGACAACGGTGTCATCGGCTTGGACACCCTGAGCGGTGAAACGGCTTGGAGTTTCCTACTTCCCGAGGTATCCGGAGATGACGTGGGTACCGACGCGGCCGTGTCCCCGGACGGCACCGTAGCGGCCTTCACTGCCGGGCGTGCGCTGGTCCTGCTCGACACCGCGACGGGGGAGGAACTCCTCCGCTCAGACCGCGACGGCACGGGAACCGGATCCTTTTCTATCGACGGTGCAGGTCTCGTTCACTCCACAGGTCTACTCACCGCACAGGCAGGGCCGGAGCTGCGCGTGACACTGACTTCCTGGGAAGAGGGCACGACGGCTTGGGAGAACACACTTCCCGCCTGCTCCGACTCACAACAGGCCGTGATCTCGTCCGGTGTGGTCACCGCACGGCAGGCGGCCGTGGTATTCGAATGTCCCGGCGAGAGCTCCACCGTGGTCGGGCTCGACCTCGATGACGGTGAGGAAATGTGGCGGTTCCGGGAAGGCCGGGACTACCACGGCGGGGGTGCAGTCTTTCCCCCCGCCTCGTCGGAAGACCTCGGCTTCGGTGCCGTGGGAGATCTGCTGGTCCTACAGAACATCTCGCATGAACGCGGCACCGTGGTGATCAACGCCGAGGCCGGGCGCGTGGTGGCCGACGCTCTGCCCAGTACACCGGAGAACGCGTTGTTGCGAGTGCTCCCCGATGGATACCTGGCCGCGATCTCCGCAGGTGCGGAAGAAGGCCCGGTCACTTATGAGTTCCGGGAATTCGATGGAACGGTGCGCAACCGCCTGGAGACCACAACGGACGTTGCCCGGGGCCATGTCAACAACTTCCTCGTTCTGGACGAAGCACTGCTGAAACTCCGGATGGTAGAGGAAGGAGAGGAACAGGACATGGCCGTGTTCGACTGGGAGTCCGGGGAGGAGTACAGAGTCACGGTTCCCGTCGGTGTCGACACCACCGAGATTCTCAGTGTCGCGCAGGTCGACCAGGAGGTCGGGCCCTCGACCTTCCGAGCGGTACCGGGGGCGGTCCTGTTGCGTGAGTACCCTGCCTCCGCGGTGCCCAGACTGGCAGGCTTCCGCTGATCGGGCGTCTCGGTCGAGGTGGACCGGTCCTCCGGTGAGGCGTCCCGGAGGACCGGCGGTTCTCCAGAGGTCGCCCGCTGTTCCAGAGGGGCCGTGGAGCCTTCACGGAGGGGTCGACCCGTGGCTGTGAAGGGCAGGGCCACCCCTGAGAAGTCACTTCCGCTCAAGGCCCCGCGAGGCCGTGCAACCGATGCTCCCCTGCCTCGATTCGACGGCGGCATGTCGCGGCGGTCCGCATAACCTTCACGTGACGATAGGTATTTTTCTTACCTTTCTCGCAAATCGGATGGCTGATCGGTGTAGCTTCACACGCGTCGACCGCACCAGCCCGCGCTCCCCTCTCCTGGTGCCCGTCCGCCCTGCCGCACGTGGATCCCGGAGTGCACATGACCATCCCCCACCCCTCCCTGTCACCGGCACCGAAGCCGAGAGGGTCGACCCTTGCGAAGATCGGTATCGGATGCGGAGGATGCGCATCCGTGGCCATGGCCGGTTTTCTGTTTCTGATCTTCCTCGGAGCGCTCCTGGGCCCTCCTCCGGAAACGGAACCGGTGGCGGCCGCCCCGTCGCCGTCCCCCAGTGCGTCGCCGACACCCGCCGACCCCGACGTGATCGGCCTCGCCCTGCCGGACGCGGAGGACGAGCTCGGTGACGCCGACTTCACCCTGGGCGAGGTCGTGCTCGCCACCGCGGAGGACGGGTCGGCATGGAACCGCTCGGCGATGCTGGTGTGCTTCCAGCGGGCCGACGGAACCGTGGTGGACCTGAGCGTCGTCCCGGAGGGCACCGACTGTCCAGACGACACCGCGGCGGTGCAGGAATGGCCGGCCCTGACCGACTTCGTCGGCGGAACGGTCTCCGAGGTGCAGGAATGGAGCGAGGACGCGGGGATCTCCGGCGTCGATGTGCGTTCCGCGTTCGGTGACGTCGACGATCCCGACGCGGACGAGGCCGCTGACCACCTGGTGTGCGCGCAGTCCCCGGACGAGGCGACGGCGCCCTATCGGGACTCCATGGTGGTGAAGGTGCACGTCGTCGGCCCCGACGAGGAGTGCCCTGAGGAGATCGGGGACCCGAGCCCCGAGCCGGAACCTGAACCTGAGCCCGAACCCGCTCCGGCCCCGCAACCTGAGCCGGAGCCTGAACCCGCCCCCCAGCCGGAGCCGGAGCCCGAACCGGAGGCGCCGTCCCACGTACAAGGGGTGCACCCCGGGGCATTCTGCTCTGAGCACTGGCAGTTCGGCTACACGTCCGCGGGCACCCTCATGCAGTGCACGACGACGGCCACGGACAGCAGGTTCCGCTGGCGCCAGGCCTGAACGGCCTACTGAAGAAGGCGGACCCCGGCTTGTGTTCCGCCTGTTCGACCTCGGCCATCGTGAGAGGCGGAAAGGGTTCGTCCGGGAGGTGCCCAGAGGAGGGGATCGTGTCTCCCCTCCCGCGCACCTGCGTGCAGCCTCTCCAGGAGTTCATCATCGTCCGCGGCGGTGCGGTGGGGGAATCCGTCATGGATCGGAACTGTGGTGAGGAGCGCGGCGGGACCGCACTCCGGGGCGAGAGGCTGTGCGGAACCACGGGTGGGGCGGACCACTCCCACCGGGGCGGGGGTGGTCATGGGTGGCTATAACAGGGGCGCGGTCAGGTGGTGGGCGAGGGTGTAGGCGGTCAGGCGCCAGGCGGTGCGGCCGCGCTTTCGGGGTCTGCGGTGGCTGTGCGGACGGCCCGGGCGACGGCGTGGCAGTGGCGGGGGTTCCCTGCGCGGGCGTGGCCTGGCCGGGCCGTCGTCCGTGGCGGGCCGGGGGCGCGGAACCCGGGGTGTCGGGGCGTGCTCCGGGGCCGGTGCGGGTTCGCGTCGGCGAACCGGGCGCGGGGTGTCGTCTGTGGTGATGCGGGCGAAGTGCAGGTCCATCCAGGGCGGGCTCTGGCCACGGGCCTGACGGTAAGCGACCCGGGGGTTGTCGGGCATCTGGGTGAGGAGGCGCTGCTCCCGAGTGGACAGAGCGGGGGATGGGGTTCCCGGGCGGGAGAAGCGGCGCCCTCGGGATGTGCCCAGCACGGCGCGCACCCCGGAGGAGAGCGGTTCGGCGCTCACCGGGATGTGTCCCGGGCCTGGACCGGGAGGGTGAACTCAGCCCAGACCGCGGTGCCCAGCCCCGCGCAGAAGGGGAAGTCCACCACGGCCCGGGACCCCCAGCAGGTGGCCAGGGCGTCGATGAGGAGCAGGCCCCGACCGCGTTCGGCCTCTTCCCATTCCTCGACGAGTCCTGTCTGCGCTGCATCATCGGCGACCGGGGGGTGATGGCCGCGCAGCTCGCCCACCTGCTCGAACTCGCCGCCCGGCCAGCTATCAACGTCCAGGTGCTCCCGGCGGCGGTGGGCATGTCACGCACCTACGGCTTCTCGCTGCTGACCTTCGATGAAACCGACCGCGCGCTGTTCGTGGACGTCCCTCCGAACGGGCTGTTCTTCGAGGACCAGGAGGACTTGTTGGAACACGAGATAGCGTTTGACCAACTACAGGCGTCCGCGCTCTCCACCTCGGAGACCCGAACCTTCCTCAAGACGCTGATCACCGAGTACAGAAGGCCGTCATGACTCCGGGCACGACCACCAACGCGTCCTTCGTTCCCGCGCATCCGTGGCACAAGGCGAGCTATACCAATGACAGAGGGGCCTGTGTGGAAGTCTCGGAGGGGCCGGTCACCGGGGTCCGGGACACCAAGCACCGGGAGTTGGGAGCGCTCTTCTTCGCCGCCGACGAGTGGCAGGCCTTCCTCGACACCGCCAAGGGCGCCTGACCCGGGCGGCAGCACCGCCAAGCCCTGTCTGCGGCCTTCCGGCAGGTGGGGCCCGCCCCCCTGTGTACAGGTGAAGGCCATGCCGGGTCGGAAACCCGGCACGGCCGACCGAAAGGTGGGGCGCAGCCTCACGAACGGTCCGGGAACAGGCACTGATCCAAGGTGACGACCGTGCGGGTCAGGAGGTCATGGAGTAGTCGTGCGCCGTGACCCGCGTGAACGCGAGCCACTCCGCGGATGTGAGCAGCACCAGGGCTTCCCGCGGGTTCTTGGAGTCGCGCAGGCCGATCGTGTCGGGGGTGTGCCCGGTGATGGCGACCTCGACGCAGTCACCGCTTCCGCTTCCGCTGGCCTTGCGGAAGTCCATGTCATTGAACGGGGGGTTCATCTCTTGCCTCCAGGATGCGTTGAGCCGCTCAGACCTGTGGTGTGAGCCCTGCTTCCGCCATGTACCGCTGCAAAGGAATCATCCGGTCCAGAACGGCCTCGCGCCGGCGCACGTGCTCGCCGACGACCACGGGGTCCGTGGTGACCTCCACGTGCCTGAGCGCGCCGTCGTCGCCGTAGAGCATGATCCCGGTGCGGTCATCGTCGAACAGCCAGTAGTCCTCATCCGGGACGTCCAGCTCCTTCGCGATCTCACGCGACAGGATCCCGATCTCCTCCCCCGCCCTGATGTTCGAGGGATAGGCGCACGTCAGCTCGAATACCAGGTACTCCGACAGGGGTTCGTCCACCACGTGGACGCGGCGGAACAGGGCGCCCCGGTCCCGCGCGGACCGCACCCGCTCCGACCACGGCCCGAGCCAGGAGGCGTCCTGGGGGCGCCCCTCCCGGAAGTCAGCCAAGGGCACGCGTTCGCTCGGGGAGTCGTAGAAGTCCAGGGTCTCCATCCGGAAGACCTGGGTGTGGAAGTCGTCGAAGGTCCGCAGGAAGTCGGGCATCGCCAGCACGTTCACCACTGTGGGCTCCCAAGGTCGGTGGCAGCCGTATGCACGTTAGTCTGTACACCTCGCATCTCGATCAATAGCGCAGACTAGTAAGACTTGAACAGGAATATCATGAAGGAGTCCACGCCCCGGGGCAAGAGGGCCGACAGCACCAGAAAAGAGCTCGCCTCCCTGCTGAGGTCCGCCCGACTGGACCGCGGCCTGTCCGGGCAGGAGCTCGCCGACGCCCTGGGCTGGTCGCAGTCGAAGGTCTCCAAGATCGAGAACGGCCGTACCAGACCCACCGCCGACGATGTCAAGGCCTGGTCGAACGCCTGCCGCGCCTCGGCGGACATGGTGCGGCGCAGCTCCGAACTGGCCGAGGCCGCACTGGTGGAATCCCGCCACTGGAGGGCGGTGCACGCCCGCGGGTTGCGTGCCGGCCAGGCCGGGGTTCGGGCACTGGAGCAGCGCGCCGAGGTCGTTCGCTCCTTCCAGCCCTCCCTGGTGCCCGGCCTGCTGCAAACCGCCGAGTACGCACGGCAGGTGCTCAGCGCCGTCGACCTCTCCGGGCGGCGTGATGTACCCGAGGCCGTCGCGGCGAGGATGCGTCGCCAGGAGGCCCTCTACGATTCCGGGCGACGCTTCGAGTTCACCCTCACCGAGGCCGCGCTGCGCTGGCATCCCCATGACGCCGACCTGCTGGCCGCCCAGGTGGACCGCCTGCTCTCGGTCGCCACGCTCACCAACGTCGCGCTGCGGGTCCTCCCTTTGTCCTCGCCCTTCGGCCATCTCCAGAGCAACGGGTTCCTGCTGTTCGAGATCCCCGATGAACCCACCGTCATCGTCGAGACGTTCACCCGGGAGTTGGCGATCACCGACCCCGAAGAGGTAGGCCAGTACCGCGACATTCACACCGTCCTCACCGAGCACGCCCTGGACGAGACGGCCAGCCGCGACCACCTCAGGGACTTCTCGGCTTCCCTGTGACCCCGGCCGACGAGAACCGTTGACCTCCCGCACTCCCAAGTCTAGTCCCAATCTAGTCTTGAATAGGT
>NZ_JASFDV010000002.1 GCF_030766825.1 Nocardiopsis sp. CC223A | reverse complement strand
GTTCGAGTGTAGGTAACTGCCGTCGCGACGTCAAATCGCCTGGCCAGCGGGGCGTGAGCCCCTGCCTGCGGGCGATCGCCGCGGGTTCCGGACCCCTGAACACCGGGGGTCGTGGGCGGCCGCGGCCGTTTCGTCGTGACGAGGGTTGTCCTGCCCCTGGGCTCCCGGTTCAAACCGGCCTCGGGGGACTTCTTGCGCCATCGCAGGTCGACCGGCGTCGAACAACGAGTGGGGGCGGCCCGTCCGGGCCGCCCCCACTCGTGCAGGGTCGCGTCAGACCATCGCCGCGATCTCCGCCGCCAGCCTGCGAAAGGCGATCCCCCGGTGGCTGATGGCGTTCTTCTCCTGGGGGGACAGCTCGGCCGTGGTCCGGTTCTCGCCCTCCGGGACGAAGATCGGGTCGTAGCCGAACCCGTTCTCCCCCCGGGGCTCGCGGATCACCCGGCCGCGCATCTCGCCCTCCGACACCACCTCGGTGCCGTCGGGCAGCACCAGGGCCGCGGCGCACACGAACGCGCCGGCGCGGCGTTCCGGCGGGGTGTCCGCCAGCTGGTCCAGGACCAGTTCCAGGTTGGCCCGGTCCTGGTCCTGCGCGCCGAAGCGGCCGGCCCAACGGGCCGACAGCACGCCCGGCATGCCCCGCAGCTCCCGGATGCTGAGCCCCGAGTCGTCGGCCACCGCGGGCAGCCCCGTGTGGGCGGCGATCGCGCGGGCCTTGAGCAGGGCGTTGCCGACGAACGACGGCTCGGTCTCGGGGACCTCCGGGGCGTCCGGGAACGCTTCGAGCGACAGCACCTCGGCGCTCACACCGGCGTCGGCGAGAATGGCGCGCAGTTCGGGCACCTTCTTGGCGTTGCGGGTGGCCAGCACGATCTTCACGATTCCCCCTTCTCCGGCGACACCGCCGATCCGGGTGCCGTTGAGTACGGTCACTCCGCCAGGGCCTTCTTCTGGAGGACGGTCAGTTCCTCGCAGCCGCCGACGGCCAGGTCGAGCAGTTTGTCGAGCAGTTCCCGGTCGAAGGCCGCACCCTCGGCGGTGCCCTGCACCTCGATGAACTTTCCGTCGCCGGTGAGGACGACGTTCATGTCGGTGTCGGCGACGGAGTCCTCCAGGTAGTTGAGGTCCAGCCGGGGCTGGCCCTGGACGACACCGACACTGATCGCGGCCAGGGAGCCGGTGAGCGGGTTGTTCTTGAGGTTGCGGCGCTTGCGCAGCCATTTCATGGCGTCGGCGAGGGCCACGTACGCGCCGGTGATGGCCGCGGTGCGGGTGCCGCCGTCGGCCTGGAGGACGTCGCAGTCCAGGGTGATGGTGTGCTCTCCCATCGCCTTGAAGTCGACGACCGCCCGCAGGGAGCGGCCGATGAGGCGGGAGATCTCGTGGGTGCGGCCGCCGATCTTGCCGCGCACGGACTCGCGGGCGCCGCGGGTGTCGGTGGCGCGGGGCAGCATCGCGTACTCGGCTGTGACCCACCCCTCGCCGGTTCCGCGGCGCCAGCGCGGGACACCGTCCTCGACGGTGGCGGCGCACAGCACTCGGGTGTCCCCGAACTCGATGAGCGCGGAGCCTTCCGCCTGGCGCAGCCAGTTGCGGGTGATCGTCACGGGGCGCAGTTGTGTCGGAACTCGTCCGTCAGGTCGGGCCATGGTCAAGAGCGTATACGCGCGCGGTCGCGCCGGGGGCGGGAGTCGCGAAGGCGTGCGCGGATGGGACCCACACCACTGTCGACGTCCGCTGCCGCCGGCTGCTCTCAACGGCCGTGGTCGGCCGGCACCGACCGACGCAGCGGTCCGTCATCGCGACCGGCCGCCTCCGCCGACCGCCGGTCGCCCCCTGTCGGCCGTCAACCGCCGATGGTGTGCGTCCGGCCGCTGCGGGCCAGGTCGATGGGTCCGGCATAGGTGGACCGGGCCTCTGTGAGGGTGACGTCGTCGTCGTTCCACGGCACCAGGTGGGTGAGCAGCAGGCTGCGCGTCCGGGCGAGGCTGGCGTGCTCGCCCGCCTCGCTGCCGGTGAGGTGCATGTCCTTGGGGTGCTCCACGTGGTCCTGGAAGGCGGCCTCGCACAGGAACAGGTCCGTGTCGGCGGCCAGGTCCACGAGGGAGTCGCAGGCCCCGGTGTCCCCGGAGTAGGCCATGCTGGCGCCGTCGTGCTCCAGGCGGATGCCGAAGGCCTCGACCGGGTGGTTGACGCGGTCCACGCGGACGGAGAACGGGCCGATGTCGAGGGGGCCCGGGGTGAGTTCGTGGAAGTCGAAGACCTCGGTCATGCCGGGGTCGGGCTCCAGGCCGTAGGCCTCGGCGACGCGCTCGGAGACGCCGCTCGGGCCGTAGACGGGGATCCGGGGTTTGGCGCCGTCGGGGTGGAACATCCGGGCGACCCAGTACGAGCACAGGTCGAAGCAGTGGTCGGCGTGCAGGTGGCTGAGGTAGACGGCGTCGACGGAGTAGATGTCGATGTGCCGCTGGAGGGCGCCGAGTGCGCCGTTGCCCATGTCGAGGAGCAGGCGGAAGCCGTCGGCCTCGACCAGGTAACAGGAGGCGGGGCTGTCCGGCCCCGGGAAGCTCCCGGAGGACCCGATAATCGTGAGTCGCACGTCGTCGTCGCCTTCTCGAAGGGCCGCGCGGCTCCGTGGCACCCCCTCGACCGTGTGCGCGGAGTACGGATGGCGGCTGGTTCAGCGGTTGTCCCGTTGTTACGGGTCTACCCCAATGGCCGCCCGGGTGGTACAAAATGTGTCCTGCATCTCACGCGACCTCGATCACGTGTGAATTTTTCACACCATATGACACGTTCCAAGTGGTTTGCTCTTGCCCTATTGCGGCTCGGTTCCGGCCTGTTGAGGTGCGCGCGGGAGTGATGCGCCCGTATCCGGACACCGGCCCCGGGGGACACGGCGGGGGCGGCGCCCCGTGATCGGGACGCCGCCCCCTTCGAGGCACGTGTCGGTCAGGCCCAGAGCTGGCCGTCGAGGCGCTCCTCCGCCTCTTCCAGCGTCCCCTCGTAGGCCCCCGTCGACAGGTACTTCCATCCGGCGTCGGCGATGACGAACGCGATGTCGGCGCGCTCCCCCGCCTGCTCCGCCTTGCGGGCCATGCCCAGCGCGGCGTGCAGCGCCCCGCCGGTGGAGATCCCGGCGAAGATGCCCTCCCGGTCCAGGAGTTCCCGGGTCCGCTTGAGCGCGGCGTCGGAGGGCACGGAGAACCGCGTGGTGAGCACCGACTCGTCGTACAGCTCCGGCACGAACCCCTCGTCGAGGTTGCGCAGGCCGTAGACGAGCTCGCCGTAGCGCGGCTCGGCGGCGACGATCCGCACGCCCGGCTTGTGCTCGCGCAGGTAGCGGCCCACGCCCATGAGCGTTCCGGTGGTGCCCAGGCCCGCCACGAAGTGGGTGATCTCCGGAAGGTCCGCGAGGAGTTCGGGACCGGTCGTCTCGTAGTGGGCCCGGGCGTTGGCCGCGTTGCCGTACTGGTAGAGCATCACCCAGTCGGGGTGTGCGACGGCCATCTCCTTGGCGACGCGGACCGCCTCGTTGGAACCGCCGGCCGCGTCGGAGAAGTGGACCTCGGCGCCCCACATGGCGAGGAGCTGCTTGCGCTCCTCCGAGGTGTTCTCCGGCATGACGCAGACCATGCGGTAGCCGCGCAGCTTGGCGACCATCGCCAGGGAGATACCGGTGTTCCCCGACGTCGGCTCCAGGATGGTGCAGCCCGGGGAGAGCAGCCCGTCCTTCTCCGCCTGTTCGATCATGAAGAACGCGGCTCGGTCCTTGATGGACCCGGTCGGGTTGCGGTCCTCCAGCTTCGCCCACAGCCGGACGTCCGGTGAGGGCGAGAGCCGGGGCAGACCGACGAGCGGCGTGCCGCCGAGGGAGTCGAGCAGGGAGTCGTAGCGCATGGGGCGCGCCTAGCGGCTTCCGCCGGCCACGGCGGGCAGGACGGTGACGTTGTCGCCGTCGGAGAGCTTCGCCTCCAGACCGCCGACGAAGCGCACGTCCTCGTCGTTGAGGTACACGTTGATGAAGCGGCGCAGTTTGCCGCCGTCCACCAGGCGCTCGCCGATGCCCGGGTAGCGGCTGTCCAGGTCGGTGAACAGCTCGCCCAGGGTGGCGCCGCTGCCCTCGACGACCTTGGCGTCGCCGGTCAGGTTGCGCAGGATGGTGGGGATGCGGACCTCGATGGCCATAGGTGTGTCTTCCCGTGAACGTGGTTGATGTGCGTACAGTCCCAACGAGGCGCCTCCCGCGGCCATTCCGCGGGCCCCGTCGGGCGGGGCGGGGTGCTACCCGGTGATCTCCACCGGTTCCTCGGTGACCTCGCCGTCCAGGATCCGGTAGGAGCGCAGTTCCGCGGTCTCGGGGTCCCTGGTGGACACGAGTACGTAGTGCGCGCCGGGCTCGGAGGCGTAGGAGATGTCGGTGCGCGAGGGGTAGGCCTCGGTGGCCGTGTGGGAGTGGTAGATCACAACGGGTTCCTCGTCGCGGTCGTCCATCTCCCGCCAGACCTTCAGCTGTTCGAGGGAGTCGAACCGGTAGAAGGTCGGGGACCGCTCGGCGTTGATCATCTCGACGAACCGCTCGGGGCGGTCGGACCCCGCGGGGCCGGCCACGATGCCACAGGCCTCGTCCGGGTGGTCGCGGCGGGCGTGGGCGACGATCTGGTCGTAGATCGAGCGATCAATCCTCAGCATGTCCCTCAGGGTATCGGAACAAATTTCCCTACCAACCGAATGGGTATTGTTAGTGTCGGGCGAGGTCACCCCGTGCGCGGTCAGGGAGCAGGTCGGCGTTCGGCCGTGGAGTCGCACGGATTAGGCTCATGCGCATGAACGACCATGGCAGCAGTGCGCTGCTGACCGACCACTACGAACTGACGATGCTCCAGGGCGCCCTGCACAGCGGCGCCGCGTCCCGGACGTCGGTGTTCGAGATGTTCGCCCGGCGTTTGCCCGAGGGACGCCGCTACGGCGTCGTGGCGGGGACCGGGCGGTTCCTGGACCTGCTGGAGCGCTTCCGGTTCCGCACCGAGGAGCTGGACTTCCTGTCCGACCACGGTGTGGTGGACGACACCACCCTGCGGTGGCTCTCGGAGTACCGGTTCTCCGGGAACGTGTGGGGCTACGGCGAGGGTGAGGCCTACTTCCCCGGGTCCCCGATCCTGGTGGTGGAGGGCACCTTCGCCGAGGCGGTGATCCTGGAGACCCTCGCCCTGTCGGTGTTCAACCACGACAGCGCCATCGCCTCCGCGGCGAGCCGGATGGTCGTGGCGGCGGCCGGGCGGCCGCTGATCGAGATGGGGTCGCGCCGCACCCACGAGGCGGCGGCGGTGGCCTCGGCGCGCGCCGCGTACGTGGCCGGGTTCGCGACCTCCTCCAACCTGGAGGCCGGGCGGTCGTACGGGGTGCCCACCGGCGGCACCGCGGCGCACGCGTTCACGCTGCTGCACGACAGCGAGCGGCACGCCTTCACCGCGCAGCTGGACTCGCTGGGCAGGCGGACGACCCTGCTGGTGGACACCTACGACGTGGAACGGGCCGTGCACACCGCCGTCGAACTGGCCGGACCGGAACTGGGCGCGGTGCGCATCGACTCCGGCGACCTCGGGAAGACCGCGGGCCGGGTGCGCGAGCAACTGGACTCGCTCGGTGCCGCCGAGACCCGGATCGTGGTGACCGGGGACCTGGACGAGCACTCCATCCAGGCGCTGGCCGTGGCACCCGTGGACGGCTACGGGGTGGGTACGTCCCTGGTGACGGGTTCGGGTTCGCCGACGGTGTCGCTGGTGTACAAGCTGGTGGCACGGGCGCGCGGAACGGCCGCGGACCCGCCGCTGGAGCCGGTGGCCAAGCGGTCGGTGGGCAAGCCGAGCCGGGGCGGCCGCAAGTGGTCGGTGCGCCGGTTCGACGACAAGGGAATCGCGATCGCCGAAGAGGTGTTCCCGTACGAGCCGCCGGAGGCGGTGGGGACCCGCCCGCTGCTGCGGCCGCTGGTGTCGGGCGGTGAGGTGGTGGGCCGCGAGAGCGTGCACGACGCCCGCGACCGGCACCGCGCGGTGGTGGCCGAGCTGCCCGAGCAGGCACTGCGGATGTCGCGGGGCGAGGCCGCCCTGCCGACGGTGTTCCACTGACCGGCGGTGTTCCGGTAGACCGGGTTGTGAGAGAAAGGGGTGCCGCTATGACCAGAGCGCTCATCGTGGTGGACGTGCAGAACGATTTCTGTGAGGGCGGCAGCCTGGCGGTGGCCGGGGGTGCCGCGACCGCGGAGGCCGTCACCGGGCACGCCCGCTCGGGCGGGTACGACCACGTGGTCGCCACCCGCGACTACCACATCGATCCGGGGCCGCACTTCTCGGAGGAGCCGGACTTCGTGGACAGCTGGCCGCGGCACTGCGAGGTGGGCACGCCGGGGGTGGAGTTCCACCCGGGCTTCGACGCCTCCCTGGCCGAGGAGGTCTTCAGCAAGGGCCACTACACGGCGGCCTACAGCGGGTTCGAGGGCGCTGCCCGGGACGGTGCGACGACGCTGGCGGAGTGGCTGCGCGAGCGCGGGGTGGACGAGGTGGACGTGGTGGGCATCGCCACCGACCACTGCGTTCGGGCCACCGCGCTGGACGCCGTGCGGGAGGGGCTGCGCACACGGGTGCTGCTCGACCTGACCGCGGGTGTGGCGCGGCCGACCGTGGACGCGGCGCTGGCGCAGCTGGAGCAGGCGGGTGTGGCCCTGGAGGGCGAGCCGAGGGTCGGCTGACCGCGGACACGCGCACGGCGGAGGGCGGGGCCGGGCGGTCCCGCCCTCCGCCGTGTCATGGGCGGGCGAGCAGGGTGCGCAGGACGTCGCCGGCGCGGGTCCACAGCAGGGATCCGCCCTCCCCCGGCAACAGGTGGCGGCGGGCGCCGGGAACGCGGCGGGCGAGCAGGCCGGCCCGGTCCGGGGAATGGAAGGTGTCCAGCTCGCCGTACCAGACGTCGGTGGGGACGGCGACCCGCTCCGGGGCCGGGTCCCAGCGGCCCGAGGCCAGGACGGTGTCGCGGGCGTACCCGGCGCCGTCACCGGCGAAGCCCTCGGCCAGGGCGCGGCGGTAGGCGGCCTCGAAGACGGGGGTGCGGTACACGGCCGCGTCGCGGTCCGGGGCGTGGGCGGTGACCAGGTCCCACATGCCGTCGGGGCCCAGCGCCGCCAGATCGCGCCCGGCGTGCTCCGGGTCGGCGGCCACGGCGTCGCGCAGGGCCCGTGCGCCGGGGTCGAGGAGGTCCGCCAGAGCGGGGTGGGCGATCTCGTCCGCGGGCGAGACCAGGGCCAGGGCGCGCGCCGCTCCGGTCGCGGCACAGGCGAGGGCGAAGGGAGCCCCCTGGGAGTTGCCGACGACGGCGGGGCGGCCGATGCCCAGATGGTCCGCGAGGGCGCGGGCGTCGGCGGCGAAGTCCGCGGCGGTGCGGCCGGGGGCCGGGTCCGAACCGCCCAGGCCGGGACGGTCGGCGGAGACCAGGTGGACGCCGAGTCCGGCGAGCAGGTGGGTGCCGAACCCCAGGGAGCGGCCGGTGGCGGCGCCGGGGCAGAGCAGGACGGGGGTGCCGCCGGGGTCGCCCCATGAGCTCCAGGCCAGGGTGCGGCCGTCGGGCAGGGTGAGCGCGCCGGTGTGCTCGGGGGCGTCGACTCCGAGTTCCATACCGGGGAGCCTAGGTGCGCCCGGGCCGCTGTGACCAGTGGTTTTCCGGGTGACCGAGAGGCGGCGGGAGGGTTCCCGCCGCCTCCTGCCGTGCCGTGGTTCAGGCGACGCCGATGGCGGCGCGGACCCGGTCCAGGACGGCGCGGGCGCGCTCGCGGGCGCGGACCGATCCGGCTTCGAGGATGTCCTCGATCTCCTGCGGGTTCGCCATGAGCTCCTCGTAGCGATCGCGCTTGGGGCCCAGCTCGGCGTTGACCGCCTCGAAGAGCTCGTTCTTGAGCTCGCCCCAGCCCATGCCGCCCTGCTCCAGGCGCTTGCGCACGTCGGCCACCTTGTCGGCGTCGGCGAAGTGGGTGAGCAGCTGGAAGGGCACCGAGGTGTCGGGGTCCTTGGGGTCCTCGACGGGGGTGGAGTCGGTGGGGATGCGGCGGATCGCCTTCTTGAGCTTGTTCTCCGGCAGGAAGAGCGGGATGTGGTTGTCGTAGGACTTGCTCATCTTGCGGCCGTCGACGCCGGGGAGGATGCTCGCCTCGCTGTCGTCGATGACGCCCTTGGGCAGGGGGAAGGCGTACCCGTGTTCGCCCTCCCCGTAGCGGTTGTTGAAGTACCCGGCGATGTCGGCGGTGTACTCGATGTGCTGGGACTGGTCGCGGCCCACGGGGACGTGGGTGGCCTGCATGATGAGGATGTCCGCGGCCATGAGGATGGGGTAGTTGAACAGCCCCATGTTGACCCCGGCGTCCAGGTCGGTGATCCCGGCCTCGTTGTTGCGGTCGCGGGCGGCCTTGTAGGCGTGGGCGCGGTTCATCAGGCCCTTGGGGGTGAGGGCGCTGAGGATGGTGGTCAGCTCGAAGGTCTCGGGGACCTTGGACTGCTGGTAGATGACCGTCCTGGCCGGGTCCAGCCCGCACGCCAGCCAGGTGGCAGCCCCGGACCGGATGCTGTGGCGGAGCTCGTCCGCGTCCTTGACGGTGTTGAGCGCGTGGTAGTCCGCGACGAAGTAGTAGGTCTCGTAGACGTCCGCGGCCGCCAGGGCCGGCTGGATCGCGCCGACGTAGTTGCCCAGGTGGAAGTCACCGGTGGGCTTGATCCCGGTCAGGTAGGTGTTCGCTGCCATGTCCCAAGGAAACCACACCTCCGAACTCCGGTTTCCGCACCCCGAGGATCTGCTTTCGGGGGTGCGGGTATGCATGCTGGAGGTATGACTGCCACGGATACCACCATCAAGGTCCCCGAAGCTCTGCGCGACCGCATCGGTCGGCGTGCCGAGCGGGAGCACACGCCGTTGGCCGTCGCGATCGAACGCGCCCTGGATGAGGCCGAGGAGCCGGAGTTCTGGCGGGAAGTGCGTCGATACCACGCAGGTCTGTCCGATGAAGACCGCCGCGCATACCTGAACGACCGGACACTCCGTGACGATCTGGCCGACCCTGATGATGCCCTGACCGCGGAGGACGCATGGTGAGGCGCGGAGAAATCCACATGGCGGATCCGGGCGACCCGATCGGCCATGGGCAAGCGTTCCGGCGACCGGTACTCATCGTCGGTGGCCGGCCCTGGCTTGACTCGAATCCACCGGTGTTCACGGTCGTGCCTCTCACCCGCACGTGCCGGGAGAGCCCGACCCGTGTGGAGATCGGGCCGGGCTCTTCCGGGCTGAAGGAGATCGGCCACGCCGAGTGCGGGGACCTACGTGCCATCTCGCCACTGCGGTTGGAGCGGAGCTTCGGAACGGTCGAGGACACGGTCCTGTTCCGGGTGGAACTGGTCCTGCGCAGGCTGCTCGTGCTCTGATCCGTCAGGGCCGGTGGGGGGAGCGGAAGGCGGCCCAGTGCTCGGCCATGCGGCGGGCCTGGCCCTCGGTGAAGTGGGTCATGCAGTCGTCGTCGCTGTAGTCCATGAAGTTGGTGACCGGGTCGCGGCCGCCGCGGTGCGGGCAGGAGTCGCGGCCCTGCGGGCAGCCGGCGGCGGCCCCGCGCTCGTAGGGGGTGTCGCCGACGTAGTCGCCCGGGGTGGTGCAGCCGTTCTGGAAGGTGTGGAACAGGCCCAGCCAGTGACCGACCTCGTGGGTGGCGGTGTGGCCCAGGCCGAAGCGGCCGCGGCCGCCGCCGGGCAGGGTGTCGTGGGCCAGGACGATGCCGTCCTGGTCGGGTGCGGCGGCGTGGTCCTGCGGGAAGCTGGAGTAGCCGAGCAGGCCGGAGCCGAGGTCGGCGGTGTAGATGTTGAGCGTTTCGGCGCCGCCGCGGCGCAGCTCGGCGCGGATGTCGTCGCGGTGGCCGTTGAAGTCGGCGAACCAGGTGTCGTTCTCGCTGCGGGTGACCTCGGAGAGCGTGAAGCGGAAGCCGGTGTCGGCACCGTCCGTGTCGTAGCCGCCGGAGTAGGCGGTGTTGAGGACGTCGATCTGGTCGCGGACGCGGGCGTCGCTCACGTCGCCCCGGCCGTCGGTGGCGGAGATGACGTGGACGACGACGGGGACGGTGCGCGGCGGGGCGATCTCGTGGGACCGCAGGGAGCGCAGTGCCTCGCGCAGCTGATCGTTGTACCGGGCGGCCTGTTCGGGGGTGAGCTCTCCGTTGTCGAAGGCGGTGTCCGCCCCGGGTCCGGCGAGGCGGGCGACGGTGCCCGGCGGGCAGTCGGGCCCGTCCGCCGTGGCCGCCCGTTCGGCTCCGGCCCCGGCGGGGTCGGGCAGGGCGGTGCCCCCGACCACCCCGGCCAGGGCGAGCCCGCACATCACCAGTCCGGTCCAGAGTGCGGCCGTCGCGCCGCGTGCGTTTCGTCCAGTCACCTCACGGACTGTAGTGAAATGAACACGTATCGCACATGAGCCCGGGCGCGAGCTTGCGAAGTGTTTGCCCGGATGGTCCGAAATCCCCTGGCCTGGTCGCCCCCCGGCTACTTGCCGCCGACCGCCCAGACGCGGAGCTTGGCGATGCGTTCGCGGATCTGGTCCGGGGTGGCCTGGGCGACCGGCGGCCCGCCGCAGGCGCGGCGCAGCTCGTTGTGGATCACCCCGTGCGGCTTGCCGGTGCGGTGGTGCCAGGCCCCGACCAGCCCGCTCAGCTCGCGGCGCAGGTTCGCCAGGACCTCGTGGGTGGGGCCCTCGTCCCGGACCGGCTCGTCCTTCCTGCGGGCCTTGATCTCCCCGGCCTTGATGTCGTCCTTGCGCTTGCGCAGCAGCTGCGCCACCTGCTGGGGTTCCAGCAGCCCGGGCAGGCCCAGGAAGTCCTCCTCCTCGGTGGAGCCGGGCACACCGCCGTACTCGTTGCCGTCGTAGAGGGCGCGGTCGAACTCGGCCGACGCCTCCATCGTCTCGAACGGCAGCTCCTCCCCCGCGTCGGGGGTGTCGCGCTTCTTGTTCGCCTCCCTGAGGAGGTCCTCCTCCGGGTACGCGTCGTCCTCGGCGGGGGTGCGGTCCAGGACGTGGTCGCGCTCGCGCTCCATGTCCCCGGCGAACTCCAGCAGGTTGGGCACCGAGGGCAGGAACACCGAGGCCACCTCGCCGCGCTTGCGCACGCGCACGAACCGGCCGATGGCCTGGGCGAAGAACAGGGCGGTGCTGGTGGAGGTGGCGTACACCCCGACCATCAGCCGGGGCACGTCCACCCCCTCGGACACCATGCGCACCGCGACCATCCACCGGTCGTCGCCCTTGGCGAACCGGGAGATCTTCTTGGAGGCGGTGGGGTCGTCGGACAGCACCACGGTGGCGCTCTTGCCGGTGATCTGACGGATGATCCGCGAGTAGGCGCGGGCGTTCTCGTGGTCGCTGGCGATGACCAGGCCGCCGGCGTCGGGGTGGGTCTTGCGGACCTCGGTGAGCCGCCGGTCGGCGGCCTGGAGCACGCGTTTGATCCAGTCGCCCTTGGGGTCCAGCGCGGCCCGCCAGGCCTGGGAGAGCGCGTCCTGGGTGAGCGGCTCGCCCAGGCGGGCGGCCAGTTCGTCCCCGGCTCGGGTGCGCCAGCGCATCTCGCCGGAGTACGCCATGAAGATGACGGGGCGCACGACGCCGTCGGCCAGCGCCGGGCCGTAGCCGTAGCTGTAGTCCCAGGAGCAGCGGCGCACCCCGGCGGCGTCCTGGACGTAGTCCACGAACGGGATGGGGTTGATGTCGGACCGGAAGGGCGTCCCGGTCAGGGAGAGCCGCCGGGCGGCCGGGTCGAACGCCTCGCGGGCGGCGTCGCCCCAGGACAGGGCGTCGCCCGCGTGGTGGACCTCGTCGAAGATCACCAGGGTCTTGCGGGCCTCGGTGCGGTTGCGGTGCAGCGCCGGGTGGGCGGCGACCTGCGCGTAGGTGACGGCGGCGCCGAGGTACTGCCGGCCCAGGGCCCCCTGGCCGTTGCGGAAGTCGGGGTCGATGGGGATGTTGAACCGTGCGGCGGCCTCGGCCCACTGCTTCTTGAGGTGCTCGGTGGGGCAGACGATGGTGAGGGAGCGGATGATGTTCCGCTGGAGGAGTTCGCTCGCCAGGGTGAGGGCGAACGTGGTCTTGCCCGCGCCGGGCGTGGCGACCGCCAGGAAGTCCCGCGGCTGTCGGCGGAAGTACTCCTCGAACGCCTCCCGCTGCCAGGCCCGGAGCCCGCTGAGGCGGTCCTCGGTCGTGGTCTGCGTCACCGTCATGCGTTTCGTCCCCCGATACTCACCTGCTAGAGATTAGCGGCCCGGTCCGACCGGACAGGGGCGGCTTCCCGTGGTGCCGCGCACACTCACGGGTCCGGACCGGCCGCCGCGAAGACCCATGAACGCCCGCGCACGGGCACATACGGGTGCGAACACGCACGAGCCCCGCGGGTCCGGAGGTTCTCCGAACGGACCCGCGGGGCGCGCGTGTCGCACCGGGCCGCGATGGTGTCCCACCGAGAGGTGTGACCTCGTTCGACTCCAGGGCCCCGGAGGTAACGACGCGCTGGTCGGCGATTCGTTTCTGTTCGAACGACCGTTGTTCTCACACCGCTCCACGGGACATGGCCCGGGCCGCGCCCGGCCTTCCAGGCACCGATGCCGCCGGTGGCGGGCGGCGTCGGCGCCGAGCCGGGCGAAGGCGTCCGCCGCACACGCCTCGTGTCACTCGGCGGGCGGCTCCTCTTCGGGGGTGTCGGAATCCACGGGCGCCCCACCCGGCTCGTCGGCCTCTTCCGTCCCTGCTCCCCCACCGGATCCGCCGGCGCCCTCGATGTCGACGGCGCCGTCGTTGAACGGCATGTAGGGGGAGATCGCCGGGAAGGCGAAGAACCACAGCAGGGCGGCGGTCCCGGCCAGCAGGCCGAGCGCCATGATGAACTTGGAGATCCAGGGTCCGGGCAGAATGCGCCAGATCAGGCCGTACATGCGGGTCTCCTCACTCGCTCTCGTCGGCGTCGGGGGCCATGTGCGCGATCGAGTCGGGCATGCCCTCCGACTTGGGCGTGGTCTCGACGAGTTCGCCCCACACGATGAGCCGGTGCGTGTTGTTCAGCTTGGGCGCACAGGTGGTGAGCGTGATGATCGACCGCCCCGGCTCGACCTCTCCCCCGGCCTCCTCCGCGTCCTCGGCGTCGCCCGCGCCCTCGACGTCGTCGAACGGGTCGGGTTCGATCACCCACACGTCGGTGGGCACGACCGTCTCCTCCCGGAACACCTCGTAGGTGTAGAAGTTCTCGCCGTCCTCCAGCACCAGGACGTCGCCGTCGTCCAGCAGGTCGATGTCCCAGAACAGGCCGGGGGTGCGGTGCGCGGCGATCGCGTAGTTGCCCGCCTGCCCGGGGCTGCTGGGGTACTCGGTGTAGTGCCCGGGGCTGTAGCGGATGTCGTCCTGGGTGGTGCCGTTGACGACGACCCAGTCCAGGTCCAGGGACGGGATGTACAGCCGGCTGTCGGCGCTGCCGGGCAGGGGCTCGGAATCGGGGCCGCGTTCCTCGGCCTCGGCCCAGGCATCCTCCAGCCCCTGGGCCAGACCCTGCTGCTCGCGGTCGGTCTCCCACCGGGAGCCGTACACCTCGTACGCCGCGTAGAACAGCATGAGGAGACCGGCGGTCAGCAGGATCTCGCCGACGAAGCGGACGATGCCGCGCACCACGTCGCCGGGGGTGGCCCGGCGGCGGGGCGGGGGCTTGCGGCGGCGGCCGCCGGGGGAACGGCGGCGGCCCTCCCCGGCCCCGGGGTCATCCTGTGGCTGTCGTTCCGTTGTGGACACCAATACGACCTACTCCTGTGGACGTCTCGCGTGTGCTCCGTGGACCTACCGGAGGGGCACGACCAGCGGGGTCCCGGTCCTCGGGTGCGGCAGGACCTCGACCTCGTGCCGGTAGACGGCGCTGAGCAGGGACGCGGTGAACACCTCGGTGGGGGGACCCTGCGCGGCGATCCGTCCCTGGGAGAGTATCGCCACACGGTGGGCGTAGGCCGCCGCAAGACCCAAATCGTGCAGGACCACGATAACCGCACCGCCGCGTTCGGCGAGTGAACACGCGATGCCCAGCACGAGTTCCTGGTGGTGGACGTCCAGGGCGGCGGTGGGCTCGTCGAGCATGAGCAGCGGGGTGTCCTGGGCCAGGACCCGGGCGAGCATCACGCGGGCCCGCTCGCCGCCCGACAGGGTCGGGAAGCGGCGGTCGGCCAGGTGGGAGACGCCGGTGCCCTCCATGGCGGCGGCGACGATCCCGTCGTCCTCGCCGGGGTCGCCGAGCCCGGCCCAGGGGGCGCGTCCCATGGCGACCAGTTCGGCGACGGAGAACGGGAAGCCGACCGCGGCCTCCTGGGGCAGGACGGCGCGGCGCAGGGCGAGTTCGGGCGGGGTCCACGCGCCGAGTTCGCGGCCGAAGAGGTCGATACGGCCGCCGTCGGCGCCGCCCCGCTCCGCGGTCGCGGCGAGGTCGCCGGACACGGCGGCCAGCAGCGTGGACTTGCCGGCGCCGTTGGGGCCGACCAGCGCCACCAGCTCCCCGGCGCGGACGGTGAGGTCCACCCCGTCCAGGAGGGTGCGCCCGCCCCGGCGGACGGTGACGCCCTCGGCGCGCAGCACGGGGTCGCCGACGGCGACGGGTTCGGGCCGCGCGGGCGGCCGGGACAGGGGGGCGAGGACGGCCCGGGCCCGCCGTCGAAGGGTGGGGATCACGACCAGCCTCCCTGCTTGGCGCGGGTGCGGTAGAGGAGGTAGAAGAAGAACGGTCCGCCGATGGCGGAGGTGACCACGCCCAGGGGGATCTCGGCGGGGGCGGCCACGGTGCGGGCCAGCAGGTCGGCGGCGAGCAGCAGCAGGCCGCCGCCCAGGGCGCTGGCCGGCAGCAGCACGCGGTGCCCGGGCCCGGTGACCATCCGGACGATGTGCGGGACGACCAGGCCGATGAACGCCACGATCCCGGCGAAGGCCACCGCCGCCGAGGTGAGCAGGGCCAGGGCGGTGATGAGGACCAGGCGCATGCGCTCCACGTCCACACCCAGGTGGCGGGCCGGCCCCTCGCCCAGGGAGAGCAGGTCCAGGCGGCGCGCGTGGATCGGGATGACGATCATCCCGGCGACCAGGCAGGGCACGATCGCGGCGACCTTGGACCAGGTGGCGGTGGCCACACTGCCCAGCTGCCAGAAGGCGATGGTCTGGATCTCGGCGTCCTGGGAGAAGTTGGTCATCAGGCCGATGGCGGCCCCGGCGATGGCGTTGACGGCGATGCCGGTGAGCAGCAGGGTGACGACCTCGGTGCGCCCGCGCGAGCGCGCGAACACGTACACGAACAGGGTGGTGGCCAGGCCGAACACGAACGACGACGCGATGATCGTCCAGTGGCCCAGGACGGTGGCCCCGGTGAAGATGACGACGATGGCGCCGACGGCCGCCCCGGAGGAGACGCCGATGACACCGGGTTCGGCCAGGGGGTTGCCGAAGATGCCCTGCATCATGGCCCCGGCCACGCCCAGGGCGGCCCCCACCGTGACGGCGAGCACCACGCGGGGGAACCGCACGTCCCACAGGACGGTGTGGGCGACCCGGTCGGGCAGGGGGCCCGCGGTCCTGATGCCGAGGGCGTCCAGGACCGAGGCGGTGACCTGCCCGGCGGGGATCTGGTAGGCGCCGATCCCGGCGGCGACGACGGAGACGACGACCAGGCCGGCGGTCAGGCCGCCGAGCAGCAGGCCGGCGCGCAGGCGGTGCCGGGCCCGGCCGGTCCGGAGCGGGGCGGCCTCCTCCTCCCCCCGTTCCGCCGCCGGCGCCTCGGTGGCGGTCACGAGCCCTCCCCTGCCGCGACCTCGGACAGCTCCTCGGCCAGGGCGGCGATGACCTGCGGGGTGCGGGGGCCGAAGTTGAGCAGCACCCCGTCCTCGAAGTCGATGACGGCGCGGTCCCGGCCGGCGGGTGTCTGGGCGACGCCGGGGATCTCGACGAGGCCGTCGACGCCGCCGACCGATTCCAGCCCCTTGGTCATGACCAGGATCACATCGGGCTGGGCCGCGATGAGGGCTTCGCCGGTGATGGGTGTGAAGGGCTCGGTCAGGCCCATCTCGACCCCGGCGTCGCGGGCGCCGACCTCGGCGAGCATGGCGTCGGCCCCGGAGCCGGGTCCGCCGATGAGGTACACCCCGGCGGTGCCGCGCAGGTAGAGGAAGGCGACCAGGGGGGAGCCGACGGCCTCGGCGGAGTCCTCGCGGACGTCGGCCATCTGGGTCTGTGTGCGCTCGACCAGGGCGGTGCCCGCGGCGGGGACGCCCAGGGCCCGGGCGACGCGTTCGAAGCGCGGGTACATCTCGTCGAAGGACCAGGCCTCCTCGACGATGACCACGGGGATGCCCGAGCGCTGGATCTGCTCGATGGCCTCGGGCGGCCCGGTCTGGGTGTCGGCGAGGATCACCGTGGGCTCCAGGGCAAGGACGCTCTCGGCGGAGACCTCGTGCCCGCTGGTGACGACGGGCAGGTCGGCGGCCTCGTCGAAGGTGGCGGCGACGTCGCGGCCCACGACCCGGTCGCCCAGGCCCAGGGTGAAGACGATCTCGGCCAGGCCGCCGGTGAGGGGCAGGATCCGCGAGGTGTCGGCGACCTCGACCTGCTCGTACTCCAGGGGGTCGGCGCTGGTGCGGTAGGGGTCGAGCACGACGGAGTCGACGGTCACCGGCAGTTGCTCGACGAACTCCTCCTCCAGGGGCTGGAGGCGGTTCTCGGCGAGTTCGGGGATCTCCCCGGCGCCGCCGGAGGCGGTGTCGTCCGGGGCTCCGGTACCGCCCGAGCAGCCGGCGAGGGCGAGTGCGAGGGCGCAGGCCGCGGCGAGTGCCCGGGCCCCGCGCCGGGCGCGTGTACGGGAACGGGGGTCGGCGAGGGACATGGGGATCGCTTTCGGGTCGGGCCGGGGGTCGGGGTCGCCGGGGGAACGACACCGACCTTTATACGACACCTTGTCACCATCTTGACAAGTCCGATGGTCCGGTGTTCAACTGTTCCGGTCGCGGACGCCAGGTTAGGTAAGGCTCACTTCGCCAAGGTAAGCGTAACCTAACTTGAAATCCGCATGTCACGCGGGTCACCACCCGAACCGGGCCCGCACGAACCCCGAAGGCCCCTGATGCAAGCAGCGGTTTCCCCCCGCCCGATCACCGGGCGGCGCCGGGGCGGGTCCCTCCCTCCCCTGGCCGTCGCCGCGGCCGCGGTACTGATCTCCACCGCGCTGCCCGCGGCGGCGCACGCAGAACCGGCTCCCCGGCAGGAGGAGACCGGACACCCCCGGATCACCACCGTCGACCGGACCGAGGGACTGGACCCCGAAGGTGACACCGTCACCGTCTCCGGGGCCGGCCACACCCCCGGATCCGTCATCGAGATCGCGACCCTCGCCGTTCCGACCGAACCCGCCGACACCGGAGAGGCCGCGGAGACCGAGGAGGAGGCCGTCGCCGACACCGAGAACGCGGTGACGGTCGAGGTCGGCGGGCGCGGCACCTTCAGCGCCACCTTCGTCACCGGCGCCGGGTTCGCCGCCGAGGCCGGGCTGGACGCGGCCGCGGACGCCTTCGAGATCCGCCTCGTCGAGGTGGAGTCCCCCGAGGACTCCGAGGGCTCTGAGGACTCCGAGGGCTCCGAGCCGGTCACCGGCACCTGGGGCGGCGGCGCCCCGGCCGACGGCCCGACCGATCCCGCGGAGGATCTGGCCGCAGCGCCCGGCGCGGGGATGAGCGCCCCCGTCGCGGTCCCGGCGACCCCTGCGGCCGCCGCCGTCGTGGGCCGGGTCCCGGTCACGTTCGCGGCGCCCGAGACCGCCCCGGCTCCGGAATCGCGGCCGCGGACCACTCCGCAGACCCAGGCCGGTGCGCCGCGGGCACCCCTGCCCCGGGAACCGGGAGATCCCCGGATCACGGTGTCCAAGACCGACGGCCTCGACCCCGACGGGGAGACCGTCACGGTCACCGGCACCGGTTACGACACCGCCAAGGGCATCTACGTGGCGCTGTGCGACACCGCCTCCGCGAGCTCGACGCAGGCTCCGACGCCGTGCATCGGCGGGGTGGACATGGACGGTTCCGGCGGTGCCTCCGCCTGGATCTCCAGCAATCCGCCGCCCTACGGCGAGGGCCTGGCCGTCCCCTACGACGGCTCCGGCACCGACGGCGGCTTCAGCGTGCAGATCACGGTGAAGGCCGACGACGGCAGCACCGACTGCAACGCCGCCGGCGTCGAGTGCGCCGTGGTCACCCGCAACGACCACACCCGGTCCAGCGACCGCAGCCAGGACGTGTTCGTCCCGGTGACGTTCGGCTCGGGCGGCTCGGGCGGCTCGGGTGGTTCGGGTGGCCCGGACACCGGCTCCGGGGACACCGGCTCGGGTGGTGACGGCGGATCCGGTTCCGGCGGCACGGGTTCCGGTGGCTCCGGCAGCGGCGGCTCGGGCTCGGGCCCGATCACCGACCTGCCCCGAACCGGCACCGACCTGACCGTCCTGGTCCTGGCCGCCGCCGTGGCGACCGCGACCGGTGCCTTCGCCCTCTTCGCGACGCGCCGCCGCCGCGGCGCCGGGGACGACGTCCCCGGTGAGGCCGCGGCCTGACAGACCCCACTCTCCATGACGGGCCCGTGCCCCGGCACGGGCCCACGGGCTCCACATCCGCCGCCCCGCCCCCGGATCCCCGGGAACGGTCACCGTCTCCTTCCGACGATGGGAATCGACGAACCATGACCCTCACGACCACTCGCGGCGCCGCCCCGGGCCGCCGTGTCCTGCGCACGCTCACCTCGGCCTCGGCCGTCACCGCCCTGGCCGCGGGCCTCATCGCGGTCTCCGCCCCCGCCGCCTCCGCGGCACCGGTCTCCGGCGGCTCCGCCGCCTGGGGCGTCAAGGAGTCCTTCCGCAACTACGTCTCCGGCATCATCGCCAACGGCGGCTACGAGACCTCCGACGGCGCCACGAAGCTGAGCGACGGCCTGGTCGACTTCCCCACCGCGGGCGGGGACGTCGACGACGCCTTCTTCATCTCCGGCGAGGTGGAGTTCTCCGGCACCGTGGTCTTCACCGGCCACGACTACGGCCAGGGCCCGGTCCTGGAGATCCGCATCTCCGACCCGCGGGTGGAGTTCGACGGCGACACCGGCACGGTGTACGCCGACGTCACCAGCCGCGAGTTCCACGGTGCGAACCCCTTCCTGCCCCCGGGCGACCTGATCGAGTACGGCGAGGTCGCGGTCACCGAACTGACCGGCGTCGGCATCGACGTCACCGGCACCGAGATCGACTTCACGTCCACCGGCGGCACCCTGCACCCCGACGCCGTCGAGCCGTTCGCCGGCTTCTACGACGCGGGCACCGAGATGGACCCGATCTCCTTCACCACCGACCTCTCCTAGGCGTCGCGATCCGGGGACGGGCGGGCCCGTGGCTCCCACTCCGCCCGGGCCTGTCCGTCCCCCGCCGCCGGACCCCCGACACCATCCCCCTCACGATTGGAACCGAAGAATCCCATGACCAGCACGACCAGCAGCGGCACGCGCGGGAGGGTCCGCCGCGCCCTGCGCTCCCTCACCGCGTACGCGGGTGTGGCGGCACTGGGCGGCGCGCTCGCCGTGGCGAGCGCCCCCACCGCCTCCGCCGACGAGGTGCTCCCGCTCTCCGGCGGCTCCGCCGCCTGGGGCGTCAAGGAGTCCTTCCGCAACTACGTCTCGGGCCCCATCGCCAACGGCGGCTACGAGACCTCCGACGGCGCCACCGAGTCGGGCGAGGGTCCGATCGACTTCCCGACGGCGGGCGGCGCGGTCTCCAAGGAGGACGCCTCCGGTGATGTGAGCTTCGCCGGGACCGTCGTCTTCACCGGCCACGACTACGGCCAGGGGCCCGTTCTGGAGGTCCGGGTCGCCGACCCGCGCGTGGTGTTCGAGGACGGCACCGCCACGGTGTACGCCGACGTCACCAGCCGCGAGTTCCTCGGCGCGAACCCGAACAACCCGCCGGGCGACCTGGTCGAGTACGGCGAGGTCCCGGTCGCCGACCTGACCGGCGTCGAGGTCGACGTCCAGGACGAGGACCTGGTCTTCACCTCCACCGGGGGCTCCCTGCGCGAGGAGGCCGTCGAGGCGTTCGCGGGCTTCTACACCGCGGGCGCCCCGATGGACGCGCTGTCCTTCACCGCGGGCATCGACGACGCCGGGGAGGACCCCGACCCGGTGCACGACCCCCGGGTCACCGTCGACCCGGCCGCCGGCCTGGACGCCGAGGGCGACGTCGTCACCGTCTCGGGCACCGGTTTCCGGCCGGGCGCGGGCGTCTACGTCGCGCTCACCGCGATCCCGCGGTCCGAGGACTCCTACCCGGCGCACTGGTACGGCTCGGGCGTGTGGCTGCGCGGTGACACCGCGCCGGACGCGCAGGGCGCCTTCAGCACCCCGCTCGACGTCGTGGGCGCCTTCAGCAAGAGCGGCAGCGACTACGACTGCCTTGAGACGCAGTGCTACGTCGCCGTCTTCAACGACCGCAACGACCTGGCCAACCGCGACCAGGACGTGTGGACGCCGATCTCCTTCGCCGGTGACGAGGAGCCGACCGAGGAGCCGACGGACCCGACCGACCCCGAGGGGCCGCTGACCGTCCGGAACGGCCGCGCCGACTGGGGCGTGCGGGAGTCGTTCCGCAACTACATCGTGGGCTCCATCGCCAAGGGCACGATCGAGACCCGGGACGGCGCGAGCCGTAACGACGACGGCACCTTCGCCTTCACCGACGGCTCGGGCGAGGTCGACCTGGAGGCGGCCACCGCCGAGATCGGGTTCGAGGGCACCGTCCTGTTCCAGGGCCACGTCTACGGCGACGACGACCCGCTGCTGTACATGACGGTCGAGGACCCGCGCGTGGTCATCGACGGCGGCGAGGGCACCCTCTACGCCGACGTCGTCAGCAAGTCGCTGGACGACGCCGAGCTGGTCACCTACGACGACGTCGCGTTCGCCGACCTCGACCTGTCCGGCGTGCAGTACGACCTGACCGACGGCGTGCTCGCCTGGGAGCCGATCCCGGCGACCCTGACCGCCGACGGCGTGCCCGCCTTCGCGGACTTCTACGCCGAGGGCGAGGAGCTCGACCCGATCACGCTGACCGTCAGCGTCGACGAGGACGTCGACGTGCCCGGCGGCGGTGACGGCGGGGGCGACGGCGGAGGCGACGGTGACGGCGGAGGCGACGGTGACGGCGATGGCGACGGCGGGGGCCTGCCGAACACCGGTGTCGCCGTGGCCGGGCTGATCGCGGCCGCCGCGGTGGCCGTCGGCGCGGGCGGCGTGGCCATCGCCGCGTCCCGGCGCCGCCCGGCCGACGCCGGGGCCGACGGGGACGAGAACCCCGGGTCCTGACCCTCCCGGCAACCCGTGACGAGGGCCCTGGTGCCGTGCACCAGGGCCCTTCGCGTCGCGGGGACGGCCGGGGTCAGGCCATCATCTCTTCGTAGATCTTCTTGCACTCGGGGCAGACCGGGAACTTCTTCGGGTCCCGGTTGGGCACCCAGACCTTGCCGCACAGGGCGATCACGGGGTTGCCGGTGACGGCGCTCTCCGTGATCTTGTCCTTCTGGACGTAGTGGGAGAACCGCTCACGGTCCCCACCGTCGTGCGAAGTGTCCGGCTTGGTCTCACTGTCCGGCAGGACCTTGTTGAGGACGTCCATCGACATCGTTCTCACCTTTCGAAGTCTGCGTTCCACGGTATAGGGTGCCGCGTCCCGGGCCGCCCTCAGTTCATGGTGGGATCGTCCGGGTAGGTCGACAGCAGCGCCAGGTCGCCGCCCTGGCGGCGCAGCACCCGCGACCACAGCCCCTCGGGGTCGGTGGTGAACACGTCGGCCGCGACCGCGTCCAGGACGTACCACGCGCCTTCGTCGATCTCCCCGGCCAGTTGTCCCGCGCCCCACCCGGCGTACCCGGCGAAGACGCGGAAGCCGCCCAGGGCGGTGCCCTGCGCCGGTGCGGGGTCGTCCAGGTCGACCACGCCGATACCCGTCAAACCCGAGGCGGGGTCCAATCCTTCCAGAGGGGACCAGCCGGGCGGCGGCCCGTCCGGTCCCCGCGCGCCCAGCGCGATGCCCGAGCCGGCGCCGACCGGGCCGCCGGAGAACATGACGGCGGGCTCGCTGGCCAGCCGGCCCCAGTCGATGACCACTTCGGCCACGGGCAGTTCGAGCGGCCGGTTGAGGATCACACCGAGGGTGCCCTCGGGGGTGTCGTCCACGACGAACACCACCGAGCGGCGGAAGGAGTCCTCTTGGAGCACCGGGGCGGCCACGAGGAGCCGCCCGGTCATCGTCGGCTGGTCCATGCCACACCCCATACCCCGGAACGGGTCCGGGACCCGCGCCGGGACCCGTTCCGGAAGGGTACGTCAGACGCGGTCGCGGTCGTTCCTGTGGCCCCGCTGGGCGACCTCGCGGACGGCCGTGGCCACGTGCGTCGACAGGTCCGCGTGGAACACGCTCGGGATGATGTAGTTGGGGCCGAGCTCGTCCTCGGTGACCACGTCGGCCAGGGCCTCGGCGGCGGCGACCATCATGTCGGAGGTGACGTGGTGGCTCTGGGCGTCGAGCAGGCCGCGGAAGAACCCGGGGAAGACCAGCACGTTGTTGATCTGGTTGGGGTGGTCGCTGCGGCCGGTGGCGACGACGGCGGCGTGCAGGCGGGCCACGTCCGGGTCGACCTCGGGGTCGGGGTTGGCCAGCGCGAAGATGATCGCGTCGTCGTTCATCTCGGCGATGTCCTCGCCCGACAGCAGGTTGGGGGCGGAGACGCCGATGAACACGTCGGCCCCGGCCACGGCGCCCTTGAGGTCGCCGGAGTAGCCGCCCTGGTTGGTGTTCTCCGCGATCCAGCGCAGGTTGGGGTCCATCTCCTCGCCGCGCCCGGTGTGCACGGCGCCGTGGATGTCGCTGACGATCACGTCGCGGGCCCCGGCGTGCATGAGCAGCTTGAGGATGGCGGTCCCGGCCGCGCCCGCGCCGGACATGGCGATGCGGACCCCGTCGAGCTTCTTGCCGACGACGCGCAGGGCGTTGCGCAGGGCGGCGAGCACGACGATGGCGGTGCCGTGCTGGTCGTCGTGGAAGACGGGGATGTCCAGCAGCCCGCGCAGGCGGGCCTCGACCTCGAAGCAGCGGGGCGCGGAGATGTCCTCCAGGTTGATGCCGCCGAAGCCGGGGGCGATCAGCTGCACGGTGCGGACGATCTCGTCGACGTCCTGGGTGTCCAGGGCGATGGGCCAGGCGTCGATGTCGGCGAAGCGTTTGAAGAGGGCCGCCTTGCCCTCCATGACGGGCATGGCGGCCTCGGGGCCGATGTTGCCCAGGCCCAGGACGGCGGAGCCGTCGGTGACGACGGCGACGCTGTTGCGCTTGATGGTGAGGCGGCGGGCGTCGTCCTTGTTGGCGGCGATCGCCTGGGAGACGCGGGCGACGCCGGGGGTGTAGGCCATCGAGAGCTCGTCGCGGTTGCGCAGCGGCACCTTGGACTTCATCTCGATCTTGCCGCCCAGGTGCATGAGGAAGGTCCGGTCGCTGACCTTGTGCACGGTGACGCCCTCGACGGCGCCCAGGGCGTCGACGATGGCCTGGGCGTGCTCGGTGTCACGGGCGGCGCAGGTGACGTCGATGCGGATGCGCTCGTGTCCGGCGGCGGCCACGTCCAGCGCCGTGATCATGCCCCCCACGCGCTCGACCGCGTTGGTGAGACCACCCACGGCCGTGCTCCCCGCGTCCAGTTCGAGGCGGACGGTGATGGAATACGAAACGCTGGGAAGGGTGGCCACGTAGTGCTCCTCGGGTGGTGCCGGTGCTTCTGTGTCCGGACGTGCGGACGTCCCCTGGCGCGGCGGCGTTGATGCGCTGCGGGGCATCGGATGTGTGCGGTACCCCCCTGGGGCGGCATCGCGGCGGACCTCGGCTCGCGTTCGGGGGTTTCGCGACAGAGTCGCCTCACCCTACCCGAGTCAAGCCACTGGAGTCAGCACAAGCCGACAATTATCGCTTCCGTGAAAAATCAATGAATTTCACGCGAGCTTCGAGATGGCGCCGCGGGGCGGCATCACGATAACGCCGAGGGTTCAGGGAGTCTTCCCGGCGGTCCGGTCGCGGGCCGCCCGGACGATGACGTCGGCACACGCCCGCGGCGAGAGGACGGTGCCGTCGAGCACCATGTGGTAGTGCCGCGGCGAGGCGGCGTCGGCGCGGTAGAAGCGGCGGACGTAGGCGGCCCGGGCCCGGTCGTTGTCGTCGCGGACCCGCGCGGTGGGCGGTCCGCCCGCGGCATCGCGGCCGTCGGCGTCCCCGGACTCCCACAGCTCGCGGGCCCGGCGCAGCCGCGCCTCGGGGTCGCCGTCGAGCCGTACGTGCAGGGCGGTGGGGTGGTCGGCCAGGACGATGGCCCCGGCCCGGCCCAGGACGACCCCGCCGGTGTGCGCGACCTCACCGATCACCTGCTCGGTGTGCTCGACGAACTCGTGGTCGTAGAGCAGCCGCCCCTCCTCGTTGACGGTGCCGATGAAGGCGGTGTCGACGCTGCCCAGGGTGACGGTGGGCAACCGCGCGGCCCCGGCGAGGAGGCGTTCCAGCCCGCCGGGCGAGCGGTCGTCGTGTTGCAGGGCCTCGTCGAGGGAGCAGCCGATCCGGCCGGCGACGGCGCCGGGCACCGCCCGGTCCAGGAAGACCACGCCGAGGGCGGCGGCGACCGCGGGGCCGATGGCGGCGCCGCCCGCGCCGTAGGTCGCCGAGATCGTGACGACGGGGCGGGGCGGTCTGCTCGTCATGGGACACCTGCCGGGAGGACCGGGCGGGCCGGGAGGCCCGCGGTGGCAGGGTTGTACCCGCCGTCGGCCGCTCCCTACCCTCCCGGGCCGGAAACCCGGAAAGAAGGGGTGGTTTTACCGCTTTGTCCGTCTACCGGTGAGTAATAATTCCGATTTCCGCACAGCGGTATCTTCACGACGACCGGATTTCGCCTCCCTCCCCCAGGGCGTGTTCGACGGATCACTCCGCCCGCCCGTCACCCACCGCCACCCTCAGCGGACGCCTTCGGCGCGGTGTCTCCGCGGAGCCGCCGGGCCGCCTCTCGCCGCGCCGCCCGGGTTCGGCCGGCCGAACCCGGGCGGGCCCCCGCTGTGCGACACCGCGGAGCCTGCGCAGCAGGGCACAGTAGGGGCACCTCGCCGGTCGTCCTGCGAGAGATCGCCCGGCGGCCGCCCGTGTCCTTCGGCACGAGCGCCGATCCGCACGAAGGCATCCGCCGGACACGCCCTAGAACAGGGCGGAGGTGAGCCGCCGCCGAGCGGAGGCCACCGCCTTGTCGCCCGGGGGCAGCAGGTCGAACAGCTCCAGCAGACGGGCGCGGACGGCCTCGCGGTCCTCGTCCGAGGTCCGCTTGACCACCGCGATGAGCCGGTCGAAGGCGTCCTCGAACTTGCCGCCGTACATGTCCAGGTCCGCGACGGCCAGCTGGGCCGCCACGTCCTGCGGGTCGTCGGCGGCGGCCTTGCGCACGGCGTTCATGTCCACCGCGCGCAGCCGCCGGACCAGCCGGACCTGGGCGAGCTTGCTCTTGGACTCGGTGTCCTTGGGGTCGGCCTCGACCGCCTTGGCGTAGACCGCCTCGGCTGCCTCGAAGTCCTCCCGGTCCAGGGCCTGCTGCGCCTCGGCGTCGATGGGGCGCAGGTCCGTCTCCGGGACGGCGGTCTCGGCCTGCTCCGGGCCGCCCTCGCCGAACAGGGTGCCGGGGTGGCCGGGCGGCAGGGCGCCCTGCTCCTTGAGCGCGGCGAAGGCCTCGGTCAGCCAGGCGGTGAGCTGGTCCTCGGGGACCGGGCCCGCCGGGCCGGGCAGGAGCTGGCCCTGCACGACGACGATGATCATCGGGGCGGTCGGCACCCGCAGCGCCTGCACGAGCTGGGGGCTGGCCTCGCCGTCGACCTTGGCGAGGAACCAGTTGCCGCCGGAGGCCGCGGAGAGCTTGTCCAGGGCGTCCTCGACCTGCTTGGACTGCTCGGACCAGCCGGCGAGGACGGCCAGGACCACCGGGGCGGTCATGGACCGCTCCAGGACCTGTGCCTGGAAGTTGGCCTCGTCGACGTTCACGGCATAGGGGTTGGATCGACCCGCCGACTCCGCGGCGCGCTGCTTGGCCTCGCGTTCCATGGCCGCCTTGCGCGCACCGAGGTCGACGGCACTGTTCGGGGAAAAGTCCGAAGGCTGCATGTGTCCATCCTGCCGTATGCGCGGAAAGGACGCGGACCGAGAACCGGTCCGCGCCCCGTCCGGTCCGATCTCAGAAGCGCGGCGCCTCGGTGTAGGTTCCGAACTCCTCGCCCATGGTCGCGCAGATCTCACCGAGCGTGGCCTCGGCGCGGGCGGCGTCCATGATCAGCGGAACGAGATTGCGGTCCCCGGCACGCACGCCCTCCAGCAGGGCGGCCAGGGCCCTGTCCACCGCGGCGCCGTCGCGGGCCGCGCGCCGCTCGGCGAGCACCCGGCGCTGCTCGTGCTCCACCTCGTGGCCGATGCGCAGGATGTCCAGCTCGCCGGAGACCGTGGGCGTGTGGGAGTTGACGCCGACGATGCGCTTGTCGCCCTTCTCCAGCGCCTGCTGGTACTGGAACGCGGACTCGGCGATCTCGGAGGAGAAGTAGCCGTTCTCGATCCCGGCCAGGATGCCCGAGGTCATCGGGCCGATCGTGTGCTCGGCACCGTCCCCGCCGCCCATCCGCTTGATGTGCGCGAAGATCTGCTCGGCCTCGGCCTCGATCTCGTCGGTGAGCGCCTCCAGGTACCAGGAGCCGCCCAGCGGGTCGGCGACGTTGACCACCCCGGTCTCCTCCATGAGCACCGCCTGGGTGCGCAGGGCGATCTCGGCGGCCTGCTCGGTGGGCAGGGCCAGGGTCTCGTCCAGGGCGTTGGTGTGCAGCGAGTTGGTGCCGCCCAGGACGGCGGCGAGCGCCTCGACCGCGGTGCGCACCACGTTGTTGTAGGGCTGCTGGGCGGTGAGGGAGACCCCGGCGGTCTGGGTGTGGAACCGCAGCCACTGGGACTTCTCGCTCTTCGCGCCGTACACGTCGCGCATCCAGCGGGCCCAGATCCGGCGGGCGGCGCGGAACTTGGCGATCTCCTCGAAGAAGTCGATGTGGGCGTCGAAGAAGAACGACAGCCCGGGCGCGAACGAGTCGATGTCCAGGCCCCGGGACAGCCCCAGCTCCACGTAGCCGAACCCGTCGGCGAGGGTGTAGGCCAGCTCCTGGGCGGCCGTGGCCCCGGCCTCGCGGATGTGATAGCCCGACACCGACAGCGGCTTGTAGGCGGGGATGTTCTCGGCGCAGTACTCCATGAGGTCGCCGATGAGGCGCAGCTGCGGCTCGGGCGGGTACAGCCACTCCTTCTGGGCGATGTACTCCTTGAAGATGTCGGTCTGGAGCGTGCCGTTGAGGGTGCCGATGTCCACGCCCTGGCGCTCGGCGGCCACCAGGTACATGCAGAACGCGGGGACCGCCGGGCCGCTGATGGTCATGGATGTGGTGGTCCCGCCCAGCGGGATGCCGTCGAAGAGCAGGTCCATGTCGGCCACCGAGTCGATGGCCACACCGCAGTGCCCGACCTCGCCCAGCGCGTGCGGGGAGTCGGAGTCGTGGCCCATGAGGGTGGGCATGTCGAAGGCGACCGAGAGCCCGCCGCCGCCGGAGGCGAGGATCATCTTGTAGCGCTCGTTGGTCTGGCGCGCGTTTCCGAACCCGGCGAACTGGCGGATGGTCCAGGCGCGGCCGCGGTAGCCGGTGGGGTACAGCCCGCGGGTGAAGGGGAACTCGCCGGGCCAGCCGATGCGCTCGAACCCGGGGACCTCCGAGCCGGGGGGCGGCCCGTACACGGGTCGCAGTGTGCGTCCGGACAGGGAGGTGAAGTCGGCGTCGCGCTTGCGCGCGGCATCGTAGCGGCGCTGCCAGCGCTCGCGTCCGGCCTCGATGTCCTCGGCACCGCCGCCGTTGGTGCCGTTCGTGGTGTTCGCCATACCTGGATAGTAGGACGTCCAACTAAATATGTACAGGAGGGGGACCCACGGCACCGCGCGGATCCACGGACCGGGTTCAGCGCCCCTCGGCGGCCCCGGCCACCGGCTCGGGGAAGTCCCCGAAGTCGACGCGCAGCCGGGTGAACATGCGGTGCATGTCCCACAGCTCCTCGTCGGAGTAGCAGCCCAGGCCAAAGTCCAGGTCGAGCAGGACCCGGGTGGCCCGCTCGGTGACCTCGCGGCCGGCGTCGGTGATCTCCGCCAGCACGCCGCGGCCGTCGCTGGGGTTGGGGCGGCGGAGCACGAAGCCCTGCCCCTCCAGCCGGTCGATGGTGTTGGTGACGCTGGTCGGGTGGACCATGAGGCGCTCGCCGATCTTGCCCAGCGGCAGCGACCCGGAGGTGCTGAAGGTGAGCAGGACCAGCGCCTCGTAGCGGGCGAAGGTGAGGCCGAACGGCTTGAGGGCGCCGTCCAGCTCACCGATGAGGATCTGCTGCGCCCGCATGACCGAGGTGACGGCGGCCATCGCGGGCGAGGGGCCCCATCTCCGCGTCCAGTTGTCGTGCGCGCGTTCGATCGGGTCGAACGGAAGGTTCAAAGGGTTTCCCACGCCGCCACTCTATGGGTCCGACCGGAGCCCCGCGCCCTACGGTTTGTGCGCTTAGCATCACATTGCGCACAGGTCAATGCTTTGGCGTGGCCACAAGGGGACAACCGATCTCGGGGGCCACTGGTACGGCCGGTCATCTCGAAAGATCCGCATCGGACCGGCATCGGAGAGTCACCGGCCGCCGAAAACTTCGACGCGGACCGTTGACGCCCCCCGTAATTATTAGTTAAGTTTCCTAAAAATTTATCTTCCCTGGTCAGGCCCCCGGGCCCTGCAACCCCCCGATAGCAGGAGATCCACGACGTGAGAACACGACCCTTCAGGAACCGGATCGCGGCGATCCGCGCCGCGGCCCCGCGGGCGGACCACCCCTAGAACCTCCCGGTCGGCGGAGCCCTCGGCCCCTCCCCCGCCGACCGGGAACCGGACGGCGTCGGTGCTCTGATCCGGGGAGCACCGCCGCCACGGCCGGTGCGGACCGATGTGCGACGGTTCGCACCGGCCTCCTTCCTTCTCGCACACCCCGCCCCTCCACCGGAGGCCCGCCATGTCCCGCGCTCCCCCGCCCCCTCCCCGACTCCACGACACGCGACTCCTCGGGCGCACACCCGCCGTCGTCCACCGGTCCGCCCCGACGGGGCCACCGGACGGCGACTCCCCCACCTCCCGCTCACGCACTCAGGAGCACCGAAGTGAGAGCACGACGATCCCGGCTCGCGGCACTGGTCGCAGCCGTACTGCTCATCCCCCTGTCCCTCTCCCCCACCGCGGCCGCGGCAGCGGCCTCCGACGTCACCGTCACCTACGTCGAGACCGGCAACTGGGGCACCGGCTACGGCGGCCAGATCACCATCGACAACGCCGGGACCACGGCGCTGGACGACTGGACGATCGAGTTCGACCTGCCCTCGGGCACCGCCGTCACCAGCCTGTGGAACGCCACGATGAACCGGTCCGGGGACTCCTACACCCTGACCCCGCCCTCGTGGGGCGGTCCCGTCCCCGCGGGCGGCGCCTACTCGATCGGGTTCAACGGCACCAGCACCGCCGGGGCCGACACCACACCGCTGAACTGCACCGTCAACGGCGCCCCCTGCTCCGGTGAGCCGGGCGAGCCCGACACCGAGGCCCCCACGGCCCCCACCGGGCTCACCGTCACCGGGACCGGCCCCAACACGGTGGACCTGAGCTGGACCGCCGCCACCGACAACGTGGAGGTCGCCGGCTACGAGGTGGTCTCCGGCGGCGAGGTCGTCCGCGCCGTCACCGGGACCAGCGCCACCGTGACCGGGCTGACCCCGCAGACCGAGTACGGCTTCACCGTGCGGGCCTACGACACCTCCAACAACCGCGGTCCGGAGAGCAACGCGGTGACGGCCACCACCGACGACGAGGTCACCGTCCCGACCCCGCAGGACCGCCGGGTCGCCTACTTCACCCAGTGGGGCATCTACGACCGCGGCTACCTGGTGCGGAACCTGGACACCTCGGGCACCGCCGAGAAGCTGACGCACATCAACTACTCGTTCGGCAACATCAACGCCAACGGCGAGTGCTTCATGGCCAACCAGCTCGGCCAGGGCGACGCCTGGGCCGACTACGGCCGCTCCTTCACCGCCGACCAGAGCGTCGACGGCGTCGGCGACGTGTGGAGCCAGGACCTGCGCGGCAACTTCAACCAGCTGCTCGAACTCAAGGAGAAGCACCCGCACCTGAAGGTCAACATCTCCCTCGGCGGCTGGACCTGGTCGGAGCACTTCTCCGACGCGGCCCTGACCCCCGAGTCGCGTGAGCGCATGGTGTCGTCCTGCATCGACCAGTACCTGCGGGGCAACCTGCCGGTCTTCGACGGCGCGGGCGGCGTCGGCTCCGCCTACGGCGTGTTCGACGGCATCGACCTCGACTGGGAGTGGCCCGCCTCCGAGGGCCACGAGCACAACACGGTCCGCCCCGAGGACCGGGAGAACTTCACCGCCCTGGTCCAGGAGTTCCGCGACCAGCTCGACGCCCTGGAGGCCGAGACCGACCGCGAGTTCGAGCTGACCGCGTTCCTGCCCGCCGACCCGGACAAGATCGACCTGGGCTTCGAGATGGACGCCCTCATGCCGAACTTCGACTTCATCACGGTGCAGGGCTACGACTACCACGGCGCCTGGGAGGACAACACCAACCACCAGTCCAACCTGCTGGTCACCCCCGGCGACCCCGGCCCGCGGATCTTCGCGGGCGAGGTGGCCGTCGACCGCTACCTGGAACTGGGTGTGGACCCGGCCGACATGGTCCTGGGCGTGCCCTTCTACAGCCGCGGCTGGACCGGCGTCGACCCGGGACCGAACGGCGACGGCCTGTTCCAGACGGCCACCGGCCCCGCGCCCGGCACCTACGAGCAGGGGATCGACGACTGGAAGGTCATCAAGAACCTGACCGGGTACGACCTGTACCGCGACGACGCCTCCGGAACCGCGTGGCTGTACAACGGCAGCACGTTCTGGACCTACGACGACGAGATCGCCATCGCCCAGAAGACGCAGTGGGCGGTGGACCGCGGTCTGGGCGGCGTGATGATCTGGTCCATCGACGGCGATGACGCGAACGCCTCGCTCATGAACGCGATCCACACGACGCTGGGCTGATCCGCCGGCCTCCGGCCGCCTCCGACGGCGGCGCCCCGTGCCGGGGCGCCGCCGTTCCCGTGCGTCCCGGAGAAATGTTCCGGCCGGGCGATGATTTCCACGGGGCCGCCGGGTCCGTACCGGTGAGACCCGAACGAGAGGACTTCCCATGCCCGAGTCGCACACCGTGAAGACCCCCGACGGCACGCTGTACTACGAGATCCGCGGCAACGGCCCGGTGCTCGTCCTGAGCGGGGCGCCGATGGCCGCCCACGAGTTCGCCCCGGTCGCCGACGTGCTGGCCGCCGACCGGACCGTGGTCACCCACGACCCGCGCGGCATCGGCCGCAGCCCCTTGGACGACCCCGAGCAGGACTCCACCCCGGAGCTGCGCGCCGACGACCTGGTCGCCCTGTTGGACGCGCTCGGTGCGGAGCGGGCCGACGTCCTGGGCTCCAGCGGCGGGGCGGTCACCACGCTGGCCGCGGCCGCGCTCCACCCGGGCCGGTTCGGCACCGTCGTCGCGCACGAGCCGCCGGTGCTGGAGCTGCTGCCCGACGCCGCCGAGCAGCGCGCGGCCACCGAGGCGATCATCGGGACCTACCACCGGGACGGGGTGGGGGCCGCGTTCGGGGCGTTCATGGCCAACGCCGGGTTCCCGATGCCCGAGGAGGGCGGGGAGGGGCCGGGCGGCCCGGAGCAGGAGCCCGGCGAGCAGGACCTCGCGGACGCCCGCCGCTTCTTCGTCCACGAACTGCGGGGCACCACCCGGTACGTGCCCGACACCGACGCGCTGCGCGCAGGCCCGGTGCGGGTCGTCGTCGGACTCGGCGCCGAGTCCGGCCCCCTGCTCACCGACCGCACCTCCCGGGAGCTGGCCAAGCGCCTGGGAACGGACCCGGTGACGTTCCCCGGCGGACACGGCGGGTTCGCCGACGACCCCGCCGGCTTCGCCGAGGTGCTGCTGCGCACGCTCGGTTAGGCGCCCAGCTCCTTGATGACCAGGTCGGCGGCGGCGTAGGGGTCGCGGCGGCCCTCGGCGACGTCGCGGGCCGCGGACTCCAGGACGCCGTCGTCGCCCACCCCGATCCGGGAGCGCAGCAGGTCCAGCACGATGGCCTGCACCTCCTCCCGGGCGCGGCGGCGGCGCCGCTCGGCGAGCCCGCCAGCGGACCCCAGGTGCGCGAAGTGCGCGTCCAGGCGCTCCCACAGCTCGTCCACGCCCTCGTCGCGGACGGCGACCATCATGACGATCGGCGGCTTCCACTCGTCGTCGGCGCGGTCCTTCATCGCGACCATCTGGCGCAGCTCGCGCAGGGTGGACTTGGCCCCCTCCCGGTCGGCCTTGTTGACCGCGAACACGTCGGCGACCTCCAGCACGCCCGCCTTGGCGGCCTGCACGGAGTCGCCCATGCCCGGGGCGCACAGCACCACGGTGGTGTCGGCCTGCCCGGCGATCTCCACCTCGGCCTGGCCGACGCCGACGGTCTCCACCAGCACCACGTCGAACCCGGCGGCGTCCAGCACCCGCAGGGCGTGCGGGGCCGCCCAGGACAGCCCGCCCAGGTGGCCCCGGTTGGCCATGGACCTGATGTACACGCCCGGGTCGGTGGCGTGCTCCTGCATGCGGACCCGGTCGCCCAGCAGCGCCCCGCCGGTGAACGGGGACGAGGGGTCCACCGCCAGCACGGCCACGCTCAGGCCGCGGGCCCGGGCGGCGCGCACCACCGCGTTGGTGGTCGTGGACTTGCCCACGCCGGGCGACCCGGTGAAGCCGATGATCCGGGCGCGGCCGGTGTGCGGGGCCAGCCCCGCCATGATCTCGCGCAGTTCCGGGGAGCCGTTCTCCACCAGGGTGATCGCGCGGGCCAGGGCCCGGCGGTCGCCCCGCAGCAGCTTCTCGACCAGTCGGGGGGTGTCCATGCGGCTCCTTCCATGCGCAGCCGGCTGCGCGGCGGCGGGGCGGCGGCTCGTGACCGCCGCCCCGCCGCTCCAGGTGCGTCGTGACTCCGTGCGGGGCCGGTCGGCCCCGGGGACACGGTGGGGAATGACTATTTTCTGCGAGGAGCCCCGGGCCGCCGGGACCGACGCGCGAGCGCCCACGGGCCGGGAGGGACCGTCCGCCGCCGGGCCGCCCGTCGAGGGCGGTGGCGGGCGACGGGCGGGGAGGCCAGGGCCCGGGGAGGGCACGGCGCGGGAGTCTCCCGGTGCGCGCCCTCCCGGCGGCGGGTCGCGCCCTATTCGGCGGGCACCGAGAACAGCAGCGCGTCGCCCTGGCCGCCGCCGCCGCACAGCGCGGCCGCGCCCAGCCCGCCGCCGCGGCGGCGCAGCTCGTGGACCAGGTGCAGGGCGATCCGGGCGCCGGAGGCACCGATCGGGTGGCCCAGGGCGATGGCGCCGCCGTTGACGTTGACGATGTCGGCGGACACGCCCAGGTCCTTCATGGACTGGATGCCGACCGCGGCGAAGGCCTCGTTGATCTCGATGAGGTCGAGGTCGGCGACCTCCCTGCCCGCCTTGCCCAGCGCGTGCCGGATCGCGTTGGAGGGCTGGGAGTGCAGGGAGTTGTCCGGGCCCGCGACGTTGCCGTGCGCGCCGATCTCGGCGAGGACCGGCAGGCCCAGCTCCTCGGCCTTGGCCCGGCTCATCACCACGACGGCGGCGGCGCCGTCGGAGATCTGCGAGGAGGACCCGGCGGTGATGGTGCCGTCGCGGTCGAAGGCCGGGCGCAGCCTGCCCAGGCTCTCGGTGGTGGTGCCGGGGCGGACGCCCTCGTCGTGCGAGAACACGACCGGGTCGCCCTTGCGCTGCGGGATCTGGACCGGGACGATCTCCGCGTCGAAGAGGCCCTTCTCGGCGGCCGCGGCGGCGCGCTGGTGCGACCGGGCGGCGAACTCGTCCTGCTCCTCGCGGCCGATGCCGAGCTTGCCGTTGTGCCGCTCGGTGGAGGCGCCCATGGAGTCGCCCTCGAAGGCGTCGGTGAGGCCGTCGTGCGCGGTGGCGTCCAGGACCTCGATGGAGCCGTACTTGTACCCGTGCCGGGACTTGGGCAGCAGGTGCGGGGCGTTGGTCATGGACTCCATGCCGCCCGCGACCACGATGTCGAACTCGCCCGCGCCGATGAGCTGGTCGGCCAGGGCGATGGCGTCCAGGCCCGACAGGCACACCTTGTTGACGGTGACCGACGGGACGTTCATGGGGATCCCGGCCTTGACCGCGGCCTGTCGGGAGGGGATCTGGCCGACGCCGGCCTGGAGCACCTGGCCCATGACCACGTACTCGACCTGGTCGCCGTTGATCCCGGCGCTGTCGAGCGCGCCCTTGATCGCGAAGCCGCCCAGGTCGACGGCGGAGAACCCGGCGAGGGAGCCGAGGAGTCGTCCGGTGGGGGTACGAGCCCCACCGACGATGACGGAACCGGGCATGGTAACTGGCCTCCAAGTGATCGGTGACGCACCTGGTCTGCAACGATACCCACACAGCCGTTGGCCGCCATCGAGAGGTTCACACGTTGAGCAACGTCCCTGATCGCGCCGTCCCCTTCTCCGGTCTCACCCGTCTGGACCACGTCGGCATAGCCTGCCGCGACCTGGACGCCGCGATCGAGTTCTACCGGTCCACCTACGGGTTCGAGGTGGAGCACGAGGAGGTCAACGAGGAACAGGGGGTGCGCGAGGCGATGCTCCGGATCAACGGCACGGACGACGGCGGTGCCACGTATCTGCAACTGCTGGAACCGACCCGGCCGGACTCCCCGGTGGCGAAGTTCCTCGCACGCAACGGGGAGGGCGTGCATCACATCGCGTTCGGCACCGGGGACGTGGCCGCCGCGGCGGCGGAGGTCGGCGGCAGGGGCGTGCGCGTCCTGGACGCCGCGCCGCGGCGGGGCACCGCCGGGTCGCAGATCGTGTTCCTGCACCCGAAGGACTGCGGGGGCGTGCTCACCGAACTGGTACAGAGCACCCACTGACACCGCGGTCCCCGGGGGTCCCGCCGCCCTCCGACGTCACGGGGGCGTTCCGGACACATCACATCTTGTGCGCCGGTCGCGGAAGCCACCGCAAACCCCACCGGAAGTTACCCGAAACCCTCTTCCCAGGGGTTCCCCGCTTGATAAAGTCGGTTGGCCACCGGATGTGAATCTCCGGTCGTCAGGTCCACGTCCTGTGATCCGGTGGACCGGGTCGGCCGCGCCACCCAACCCTCGCGCCGCGGCGGGCCGGTACGCACGGAACGCACCGACGGCGTCGGCGATGGTCGAGGAACCGGTCGCGACCCGCCGCGTCGGTCACACCCGCGTCCGCGGATCGGACCGGAGAGCAAGCCCGTCCCCGGGGTCCCGACCACCGCCCACCAATGCGGTCCCCGGCCGTTCACAAATAGCCGTCTCGCACCCGTTCAGGATTCCGCCACATGCCGTCAAACAACATCGACACCCAACTCAACAACATCTTCGACGAGGACAACACCCCGCCCGAATTCGACGTGGTGTTGCGCGGCTACGACCGTACCCAGGTGTCGGACTACCTGGAGGGCCTGCGCAACGAGGTCAAGGCGGCCGGCAAGCAGGCCGAGAAGTACAAGGCCGAGCTCAACGCGAAGAACCGCCAGCTCCAGGAGCGCGAGCGCCCCACCTACGCCGGTCTGGGCTCGCGGATCGAGCAGCTGCTGCGCCTGGCCGAGGAGCAGGCCTCAGAGCTGGTCCAGAGCGCCCAGATCGACGCCAACGACATCCGCTCGGCCGCCAAGATCGAGGCCGCCGAGATGCGGGCCGCCGCCGAGTCCGAGGCCACCGAGGTGCGCACCCTCGCCCAGCGCGAGGCCGACGAGATGCGCCAGAGCGCCGAGGCCGAGGCCGAGGAGATCTCCACCAGCGCCCGCCGCCGGGCCGACGAGCTGTCCTCCACCACCGAGCGCGAGGTCCAGAAGAAGCGGGCCGCGGTCGACCACGAGATCGCCGAGAAGCGGGCGACCTTCGAGGGCGAGATCGCCAAGCTGCGCACCACCACCGAGCGTGAGTGCGCCCAGGCCCGCGCCGCGGCCAAGCGCGAGCGCGACGAGACGATCCAGGCCGCCAAGAGCCAGGCCGAGGAGCTGCGCAAGAACGCCGAGCGCGCCTACGCCGAGTCCGAGGCCCGCCGCACCGAGCTGGAGGACCAGTTCGAGTTGCAGCTGGCCGACCGGCGCGCCGAGGCCGAGCGCCAGGACGCCGAGCGCCTGGCCGCCGCGCAGGCCGCCACCCAGAAGATGGTCGCCGAGGCGGAGGAGCGCGCCGCCAGCGCCGACCACCACGCCAAGCAGGCCAGCCAGCAGGCCGAGCAGACCCGCCGCGACGCGGAGAACCACGCCAAGCAGCTGGTCGGCAACGCCAAGAAGAACGCCGCGCAGATCGAGGCGGAGGCCAAGTCCAAGGCCGAGCACATGGTCAACGACGCCAAGGCCGAGGCCGACCGCGCCACGACGGCCGCCAAGAAGGAGGTCGACGAGCTCAACCGCCAGCGCGACAGCATCCAGTCGCACCTGCAGCAGCTGCGCCAGCTGCTCGGTGGCGGTGCCGCGCCGGCCGCCCCCGCCGCCCCGGCCCCCGCGCCCGTCGCGGCCCCGGCCCCCGCGCCGGCCATCGCCGAGGGCGCACCGGCCGCCGAGGAGCCCAAGCAGCCGGCCCGTTCCGGCAAGGGCGCCGACGACGAGGACTGGTGGCAGGAGTAGTCGATCCGCGGTCCTCGTGCCGCGGGTGACCTGACGAGGGCCCGTCCCCCGCCTTCGGGGGGACGGGCCCTCGTGCGCGCGGGGGTCAGCCCGGCTGCTGGACGTCCTTCTCGTAGGGGCCGTCCCACTCGGTGGGCAGCGGGTACGCGGCGGGGGCGACCCGCCGGACGATCTCGTCCAGGACCCGGCGCACGTACGGTTCGCCCACCCACAGGTGCTTGGCGCCGTCGATGCCGATGATCTCGGCCTGGGTGAGCGGCTTGAACCGCTCCCGGGCCTGCTCCGGGCGCAGGTAGTCGTCGTGTTCGGGCACGAGGGCGACCACGGGCTTACCGGTGGCGGCCCAGTTCTCCAGGTCCGCCTCGGTGGCCCGGTGCAGCGGCGGCGACAGCAGCAGCGCGCCCGCGACCTGTGGGTCGGCGCCCCACTTCAGGGCCAGCTCGGTGCCGAACGACCAGCCCAGCAGCCACGGGTTCGGCAGCCCCTCGAACTCGGTGAACTCGATGGCGGCCAGCACGTCGTGCCGCTCGGTCTCGCCCTCGCCGAACTCGCCCTGGCTGGTGCCGTGGCGGGAGGTGGTGCCGCGCGTGTTGAAGCGCAGCACCGCGATGTTCGCCAGCGCGGGCAGCCGGAACGACGCCTTGCGCAGGACGTGGCTGTCCATCATGCCCTCGGCGGTGGGCAGCGGGTGCAGGCACACCAGGGTCGCGACCGGGTCGCCGCCCTCGGGCAGGGCCAGTTCGCCGACCAGCTCCAGGCCGTCGGCGGTGTGCAGGGTGATGGGACGTCGCACGGCGGGCAGCACCGTGGTGGCTCGGATCTCCATGGCTCCTCGGTCCGGTTCTCGGCGGGGCGGGGCTCAGTGACGGGGGGCGCGGGGAGCCCGCCGGGAGCGCCGCTCCCAGCAGGAGGAGTGCCAGTGCCGCCGGTCCTCGCCGTCGCCGTAGGGGCGCCAGGCGACGACGTGGGGCATACCGGCGGGGATCTCCTGGGCGCAGCCGGGGCAGCGGTAGGCCTTCACCGCGGCGGAGCCGGGGATACGGCGCGTCACCCACTCGCCGTCGGGGCCGGTCTCCCGGCGCTGGCCGCCGGTGATCCGCAGCATGAGGGCGTCCTCGTCCGGGGGGCCGCCGGGGGTGCGGCCGCCGCGCGAGGACTGACGGCGGGAGGAGTTGCGACGCGGGCTCACGCATCCAGGGTAGGAGAAGAACGGCGGTGGCCGTCGTCACAGGTCTACTGCGGCGACGGCCACCAGGGGTCTTCGGGGAGCGTCAGGCGTGGCAGGCGCAGCCGCCGTGGCCCTCCTCCTCCGGGGTGTCGGGCAGCCGGTCCATGAGCAGCGGCGCGGGCACGGCGATGGTGGTCAGCCCGTACTCGCCCATGGCGACCAGGGTGGTGACCACGGACTCGGCGCCGCGCTCGGCGAGCAGCTCGGTCGGGCCCTTGGGGTAGCCGCAGCCGAAGCGCATCGCGGTGTCGACGTCCTCGGCGGTGGCGTAACCGTCGCCGATCATCCGCAGGGCGTCGTCGATCTGCGGCGCGATGAGGAGCTCACCCAGGTCGAGGGTCTCCTCCTCGCGGATCATCTCGGCGTAGCGGCCGGTGGGCAGCGGCTCGGGGGCCTCGTCGCGGCCCGCGTAGAAGCCCCTGCCCGCCTTGCGGCCGTAGTGGCCGGCGGCCACCATGCGGCGCAGCAGCGGAGTGGCGGCGTAGCGCGGGTCGCGGTACTCGTCCCACAGCACGTCCATGACGGCCAGGCAGACGTCGATGCCGACCAGGTCGGCCAGGGCCAGCGGGCCCATGGGGAGTCCGGCGGCCTTCTTGACCGACTCGTCGATCTCCTCGCGGGTGGCGATCCCGCGCTCGTAGAGGCGGACGGCGTCGTTGATGTAGGGCACCAGCAGCGCGTTGGCGACGAACCCGGCGCGGTCGCCGACCGTGATGGGGGTCTTGCCGATGCGCTTGGCGACCTCGGTGACGACGTCGGCGGTCTCGGCGGAGGTGGAGACCGTGGTGATGACCTCGGCCAGCTTCATGACGGGGGCCGGGTTGAAGAAGTGCAGCCCGACGACCTTCTCCGGGCGCCCGGTCAGGGCGGCGATCTCGGTGACCGACAGCGAGGAGGTGTTGGTCGCCAGGATCGTCTCGCTCTTGCAGATCCGGTCCAGGTCGCCGAAGACGTCGCGCTTGAGGTCCATCCGTTCGGGGACGGCCTCCACGACCAGGTCCGCGTCCGCCAGGTCCTCGCGGGACGTGGTGAACGTCAGGCGCTGCTCGATCGCGGAGCGCTCCTCCTCGGTGAGCTTGCCCTTGGCGACGGCGCGCCCGAGGGACCTGTCCAGGTGGCCGCGGCCGCGGTCGAGGGCGGCCTGGTCGATCTCGACCCCGATGACGTTGAAACCGGCCCGGGCGAACACCTCGGCGATGCCCGCGCCCATCGTGCCGAGTCCGACGACACCGACCTTCTTGAATTCCTGCACCATGAGGCCAAGCCTAGACGGCCCGCGGACCCCGGACGTCCCCGGGACCCCCTTGCCCGTACTCACGAGTAACACGATGTCGGGACATGCCCGGCGGGGCCGCCGCCCTCACCTCGGCGGCGGCCCTTCCCCCTTCCGGCCGGGCCGGTGTCCCCGCGCGGTCCGTCCTGGCGGGCCGGCCCCGGCCCGCACCGCGCGTTCTCTGGAGAGGTTAGGCGCCCGGCCCCGTTCCGGTCACGGGGCGCGGAGGCCACAAAGTCCTTGCCCGGACGGTGCCCCCACCTGTCCCGGCGGGTCGCCCGCCGGCTTCCCGCGTTCGCGCACCGGGCACGCCGCGGAGACGGTAACGTGACGTTTCGTGCGTCTCGTCATCGCCCGGTGCAGCGTCGACTACGTCGGCCGGCTCACCGCCCACCTGCCCATGGCCCCGCGGCTCATCCTCATCAAGGCCGACGGGAGTGTGTCCATCCATGCCGATGACCGGGCCTTCAAGCCCCTCAACTGGATGAACCCCCCGTGCAAGCTGCGCGAGGAGACCGTCGAGGACGGCCCCGACCTGTGGACCGTCACCCACGGCAAGTCCGGTGAGAAGCTGGTCCTGACCGTGGAGGAGGTCCTGCACGACTCCTCCCACGAACTCGGCAAGGACCCCGGCCTCCAGAAGGACGGTGTGGAGGCCCACCTCCAGGAGCTGCTGGCCGAGCACATCACCACCCTCGGCGAGGGCTACACCCTCATCCGCCGCGAGTACCCGACCGCGATCGGCCCGGTGGACATCCTGTGCCGGGACGGGGAGAGCCGCACGGTGGCCGTGGAGCTGAAGCGCCGCGGCGACATCGACGGCGTCGAGCAGCTCACCCGCTACCTGGAGCTGCTCAACCGCGATCCGGTGCTGGCGCCGGTGAAGGGCGTCTTCGCCGCCCAGGAGATCAAACCGCAGGCGCGGGTGCTCGCCGAGGACCGCGGCATCACCTGCGTGGTCCTGGACTACGACGAACTGCGCGGCATCGAGCCGGACGTCCTGCGCCTGTTCTGACGGGCCCCTGCCGGGCCCGGTAGAGACCACGGCAGCAGCCGCCGGCAGGTGGGCACCGCCCTGTTCGGAGCCGTCGCGGGCCCCGAGGTCGGACCGTGTCCCTACCGGTCGGCCGGGGCCCGACCCCTCATGGGACGGCGTGGCCGCCCGGAGGACCGTGTCCTCCGACCGGATGACACCGGGCCGCCCGGTCGCCCGATACCGCCCGGGCCCGCCGCGCGCGAGGCTCGGTGGTATGAGCACGACCGTGATCGAGGCCGCGGGCCTCCTCAAGAAGTACGGCGACCACACCGCCGTCGCGGGGGTGGACCTGTCGGTCCCCCGCGGCGAGGTCTTCTCGGTCCTGGGCCCCAACGGCGCGGGCAAGTCCACCACCGTCGAGATCCTGGAGGGCTTCCGCCGCCGCGACGGCGGCACCGTCCGGGTGCTCGGCGCCGACCCCCAGGGCGCGGGCCGGGCCTGGCGGGCGCGGATCGGCATCGTGTGGCAGCAGGAGACCCTGCTGCCCAAGGTCCCGGTGCGCGAGGTGCTGCGGCACTTCGCCGGACACTACCCCGCCCCGCACGGCGTCGACACGATCCTGGAGCTGGTCGGCCTGACGGAGCAGGCCCGTGCCCTGCCCGAGTCCCTGTCCGGTGGCCGGCGGCGCCGCCTGGACGTGGCCCTGGGCATCATCGGCGGACCCGAACTCCTCTTCCTCGACGAGCCCACCACCGGTTTCGACCCGAAGGCGCGACGGGACTTCTGGGGTCTGATCCGGAACCTGGCCGAGCAGGGCACCACCATCCTCCTCACCACCCACTACCTGGAGGAGGCCGAGGCCCTCGCCGACCGGGTGTGCGTCCTGGCCCGGGGACGGGTCCGCGCTCTGGGCGCCCCCGACACCCTGGGCGGAAGGGCCACCGCGCAGGCCACCGTGAGCTGGTCGCAGGACGGGGTGCGGCGCGAGGTCCGCACCGGCGAGCCCACCCGTGTCGTCGCCGACCTGGCCGCGGGCTTCACCGGGGAGATCCCCGAACTGCGCGTGCACCGCCCCACCCTGGAGGAGGTCTACCTGGGGTTGATCGAGGACACCGGGGGGACCGAGGACGCCGGGAGCGGCGGCGAGCGGGCGGAGGCACCGGCATGAGCGGCACCCTTGGCGGCGCACCCGCGGGTGACGTCCGGCTGCCCGGCACGCTCCGCGTGGGGCTGTCCCGGGGATGGCTGGAGATCCGGTCCTTCACCCGGGAGTGGGAGAGCGTGATCTTCACGTTCGCGCTGCCCGCACTGATCCTGATGATGTTCGCGTCGGTCCTCGACGGACTGTTCGACGTCGGCATGCCCGCCGTCGACCACTACCTGCCCGGCCTGTTCGCCATGGGTCTGATGTCGGTCAGCTTCCAGACCCTGGGCGCGGGGATCGCCACCGAACGCGACCAGGGCGGGCTGCGGCGGCTGCGCGGCACCCCGATGCCGCCCGCCGCCTACTTCCTGGGCAAGACCCTGCTGGTGTTCTTCCTCGCCCTGGGCCAGGCCGTCCTGCTGCTCGGGGTGTCCGCCGTGGTCTTCGGCGCGTCCCTGCCCGACAACGCCGCCGACTGGTCCACCGTGGCCTGGGTACTCGTCCTGGGTACGGTCGCCTGCTCCCTGCTGGGCATCGCGGTCAGCTCACTGGCCCGCACCGCCCAGGCGGCGTCCACCATCGTGGTGGTGCCGTTCCTGGCCCTACAGTTCACCTCCGGGGTGTTCGTTCCGGTGGCGGTGCTGCCCGACGGGGTGCTGGCCGTCGCCTCGCTGTTCCCGCTGCTGTGGATGGCGCAGGGCATGCGGGCCGCCTTCTACCCGGACGCGATGGCCGCGTTCGAACCCTCCGGGGCGTGGGACCTGCACCTGGTGGCGCTCGCCCTGGGCGCCTGGTGTGCGGTGGGCTCGGCTCTGGTACTGCTGACGTTCCGGTGGAAGACACGGAAGGACGGGTGATCGCCGTGGCGGCGCGTGCTCCGGAACAGGTCGCGGCGGCGGAGCCCGCGGTCGCCGAGCGCCACGCCTGGGCGCTCGACGGTGCCTGGTACGCGTACGTGACGGTGGCGCTCGGGATCTCCGCGGCGGTGGCGGTGACCTCCGAACCGGGGGTGCCCGCCTGGACCGCCGCCGCCCTGTTGGCGGCGGCCGCCGCCCTGTACCTGGCCGTCGGCCGGCGCCTGTACGACGACGACCGGTACGCCACCCTCCCGGCGATCGCCTTCACGACGGCGGTGGCGGCCCTGGTGACCGTCGCGGTGACCCTGGCCCCGGCCGCTACCTTCTGCCTGTTCGCGGTGGCCCCCGTGTGCTTCATGTCGGGGGGATCGGTGATCGGGGCGATGGCGGTCGGGACCATCATGTTCGTCCCCGCCGGCATCCGCTTCCACCTGGGCGGGACAGAGCCGTCGGAGGCCCTGGTGGGCGTCGGCGTCAACCTGGTCATCCTCGGTTTCGCCCTGTGGTTCGGCCGCTGGTTCGAGAGGGTGATCGAGGAGAGCCACGAACGCTCCCTGCTCATCCGCCAGCTCCGGGAGAGCCGGGCCGAGTCCGCCCGGCTGTCGGAGGAGACCGGCGCCCTGGCCGAGCGCGAGCGCCTGGCCCGGGAGGTGCACGACACCCTGGCCCAGGGGTTCACCAGCATCATCGCCCTCGCCCAGGCCGTGGAGTCGGAACTGGACACCGATCCCGCCCTGGCCCGCCGCCACCTGGCGCTGATGCGGGAGACCGCTGCGGAGAACCTCGCCGAGGCACGCGCCATGGTGGCCGCCCGCCGCCCCGTACCCCTGGGCGAGGACACCCTGGAGGCGGCGCTGGAACGCATCGGGGCCCGGCTGGGCACCGAGCTGGGCGTGCCCGTCTCCGTGGAGGTCCAGGGCGCCCCGCGGGAGCTGCCCGGCGACCTCCAGGTGTGCCTGCTGCGCACCGCCCAGGAGGCGCTGGCCAACATCCGCAAGCACGCCGCGGCCGACCGGGTGGCGGTCACCCTGGCCCACACCGACGTGGGCACCCGGCTCACCGTCACCGACGACGGGCGCGGCTTCGACCCCGCCGCCCCGGCCGCGGGCAACGGCCTGCCGGGCATGCTCCACCGGGCGCGCGGCGTCGGCGGCACCCTGGACGTCGACAGTGCGCCGGGGGAGGGCACCACCGTCCGCCTGACCCTGCCCGAGCCCGAGGAGTCCCGATGAAGTCGTCAAGCCGTCTGCGGGACCGGTGGGGCGGGGGTGAACACCCCGTCGGCATCTCCGTGAACAGCGACTCGTGCGCAGATCTCGACCAGCGACCGGAGCGCCCTGGAGGGAAGGGCGGCCACTCCTCAGAAGCCATGGACGGCAAGACCCCGTCAGCCACACCCGGCCCTCCCGGGCCACCTACCGACTTACGGAGGTCCGCGTGATCCGTGTCCTGCTGGTCGACGACCACCCGGTGGTCCGCGAGGGCATCCGCGGCATGCTCGCCGCCGAGGCCGACCTGGACATCGTCGGCGACGCCGCCTCCGGCCCCGAGGCGCTGGCGCGGGTCGCCGAACTGGCCCCCGACGTGGTCCTGATGGACCTGCGCATGCCGGGCGGGGACGGGGTCGCCGCCACCGAGCGCATCATCGCCGACCACCCCGGGACGCACGTCCTGGTGCTGACCACCTACGACACCGACACCGACATCCTGCGCGCGGTGGAGGCCGGGGCCACCGGGTACCTGCTCAAGGACACCCCGCGCGCGGAACTGGCCGAGGCGGTGCGCGCGGCCGCGCGCGGTGAGACGGTGCTGACCGGGCGGCTGGCGGGCAAGCTCGTCACCGGGATGCGCAACCGCTCCGCCCCGGCCGGCCCGGCGCTGTCCCCGCGCGAGGTCGAGGTGCTGTGCCTGGCCGCCGAGGGCGCGACCAACGCGGCGATCGGCCGCGCCCTGCACATCAGCCCGACCACGGTCAAGACGCACCTGATGCGCGTGTACGAGAAACTGGGGGTGGGCGACCGTACGGCGGCCGTCAGCCGGGCGATCCGCCGGGGGCTGCTACCCGGAGCGTGAACCCGCGGATCCCAGGGATGTCCCGGGGTTCCTTCCCGATGCGCGAGAGGGTGTCCCGTCACGAGAATCGGAATATGGTGGAGACGATGAGCGAGATCACACCCCCCGACCCCGATCGGATGCGCGCTTCCGACGCCGATCGCGACGCGGTCGCGCACCGACTCCAGGAGGCCTTCGCCGAGGGCCGCCTGGATCCCGACGAGCACAGCGAGCGCCTGGACGCGGTGTACCGCGCCAAGACGGTCGGCGAACTCGTCCCCCTCACCCAGGACCTGCCCGCCGTTTCCGGACCCGCCGCGCCGGCCGCCCCCACCCCCGGCGACTTCCGGTCCCCGCGCCCGATCTACGGTGCCGACCGGATCGTCGACCAGCCGCCGACCAGCTCCGTCGCGATCGCCGTCATGGGCGGCGCCGACCGCTCCGGCAGCTGGGTCGTCCCGGAGAACTTCGTGGCGTTCGCCCTCATGGGCGGTGTGGAGCTGGACCTGCGCGAGGCCCGGTTCACCGCCCGCGAGACCACCATCTGGACCTACACCGTCATGGGCGGGATCGGCATCGTCGTCCCCGACGACGTGCAGGTGCGCGTCCACGGCCTGCCCGTCATGGGCGGCTTCGGCGTGGGCGGCGGGACGCCGAGCGTGGTCGACCCGGGCGCACCGATCGTGCACGTGCGCGGCATCGCCGTCATGGGCGGGGTCGGGGTGGACTACCGCAGGCGCAAACACCAGAAGAGGCAGGACGAGATCGAGGAGTGAGACCGGGCGCGGATTCCGCGCCCGGTTGGACGTTCGAGCCGCCCGCAGCCGAAAATCCGACCACAGTGATCACGGGAACGTAAGACCTGTGGCTGATTGTGGCAACCTCCCGCGGCATACTTGCCCGGCGCGGTCGAACGGTGTCAGTGTGCAACGGTACCCCGCCTACCCCGGGTGTCCATCCCCCGACACTTCGGAGCGGTGGACTCCCCCGTAAAACGGAGGAACATCGTTGCGCACACCCCACAGACGACGGGCGGCGACCGCGGGAATCACCGCCCTGGTCATGGCCGCGGGGGTCCTCGCGACCACCCCCGCGCACGCGGACCCCGAGACGCAGGCACGCGGCGGCGACGAGGCCGAGCCGCCGGAGTGGCTGCGCCGCCCGGTCCGGCCCGAGAAGCCGGCCCGCCCCGGCATGCCGCAGGAACCGCCCCTGTCGGAGCTGGTGACCGCCGACTCCATCCGGGCGCACATGGAGAACCTGGACACGATCGCCGAGTACAACGGCGGCCACCGGGCCACGAACTCCCCCGGCTACGACGTCTCCGCCCTGTACATCGAGGACCAGTTGGAGAGGGCGGGGTACGAGACCTTCCGCCACGAGTACGACTACGAGCTGTGGCGCGAGCAGTCCGACCCGGTGCTGGCGCAGACCGCCCCGCAGGAGGTCGCCTACGAGGGCGGCACCGACTTCCTGACCATGTCGTACTCGAACTCCGGTGATGTGACCGCCCCGGCGGTCGCCGTCGACGCGGAGAGCACCGACAGCGGCTGCACCGCGGACGACTTCGCCGACTTCCCCGAGGGCGCGATCGCGATCACGGTGCGCGGCGGCTGCCCGTTCGCCGACAAGGTCGCCAACGCCGCCGCGGCCGGCGCGACGGCCGCACTGGTGGTCAACAGTGCCGACGAGCTCTTCGCCGGGACCGTCGGCGAGACGTCCGCGATCCCGGCCGTGGGCGTCTCCGGTACCGCGGGCGCCGCGCTGCTGGCGGCCGAGGGCCTGGAGCTGCGGGTGAAGGTCGACGCCACCGTGTCGCAGGAGTCGTCCTTCAACGTGCTGGCCGAGACGCCCGGCGGCCGCGCGGACAACGTGGTGGTCGTCGGCGCCCACCTGGACGGGGTCGAGGACGGCCCGTCCATCAACGACAACGGTTCCGGCACGGCGTTCGTGCTGGAGACCGCGATTCGGCTGGCCGCCCAGGGCGCCCCGAAGAACAAGGTGCGGTTCGCCTTCTGGGGCACCGAGGAGGAGGGCCTGGTCGGTTCCACGGAGTACGTGGGGAGCCTGACCGACGGCGAGGTCGACGACATCGCGCTGTACCTGAACTTCGACATGATCGGCTCGCACAACTACGCCCGGTTCGTCCTGGACGGCCGGATGGAGCTGCCGGACTCGTCGGGCGCGCCGTCGGGCTCGGGTGCGATCGCGAAGGTGTTCGAGGACTACTTCGCCGAGCAGGACCAGGTCAGCGAGCCGGGTGTGCTGAGCGGGCGCAGCGACTACCGCGCGTTCATGCAGGCGGGCATCCCGTCGGGCGGCCTGTTCAGCGGCGCCGACGGGGTCAAGACCGAGGAGCAGGTGGAGTGGTACGGCGGTACCGCGGGTGAGCAGTTCGACCCGTACTACCACACCGCCGACGACACCCTGGAGAACGTCAACTGGGACTCGGTGGCCGAGCTGGCCGCCGCGGGCGCGCACGGCGTGGAGTTCCTCGCCGAGAGCACGCTGCCGGTCAACGGGGTGCTGAGCACCCGCGCGGCCGTGCAGTTCCCGCGCCTGGGCCACGACTGGGTCCTGTGACCCGACCGCCGCACCGGCACAAGGAGGGGCGGCGGGCGTGAACCCCCCGGTTTCACGCCCGCCGCCCCTCGCGGTGTCTCCCCCTCCGTGCCCGCCCGAGCGGCCCCCCTCATGACTCCGTTCGGGTTTGCACGGCGAACACCGCGGCGGGACTACGTTGAGTAGCACCCTCACTCCATAAGGTATCAGTGAGCCAGATCACTTCTCACCCCCTGATGCCGAACAGTTATCCTCCGTCACACCTGTTTGCGGAGCAGTAGGTGGGCCTGGGGGAATCCGCGGCGCTCGTCCTCGCCACCGGCGATGACGAGGCGGGCCACCTCGGCGAGACCGGCCTCTCCCGCCAGCACCGACACCCGTTCCGGTGAGTAGCGGTGGGCGGGCGCCACCCGGTGGTCGAAGGGCTCGCAGAGCATCCCCGGGTCGTCGAGGGCCTGGAAGGCCAACAGCAGGTACCCGCCCGCCCTCAGCATCCGGTGGAACCCGGCCAGCGTCACGGGCAGCCGCCCGGGCGGGTCGTGGATCACCGAGTAGTGGGCCAGGATCCCGCCCAGCGTGCCCTCCGCCGCCACCGGGTCCGCCAGGTCACCCACCTCGAAGCGCAGCCCCGGGTACGACTCGCGGGCCAGGGCGACCATGCCCGGCGACAGGTCCACCCCGAACGCCTCCACCCCCAGGTCCCGCAGCCTCGCCGTCAGGCGCCCGGGCCCGCACCCGGCATCCAGCACCGGGCCGCCGCCGCGGACCAGTTCCGCGAAGACCGGGAGCAGCGCCCGGTCCAGCGGCCTGCCCGCCTCCCACCGGTCCGCGGAAGCCGCGTACTCCCGCGCCAGCGCACCGTAGGCGTCCCCGACCGTCTCATCCGTCTCTCCCATGCCGCACGACACTAGCCTGTGTTCCTTTGAACCTCCGCTTCGCCCCGGCCCGCCCGTCGCCGACGGTGTCCCATCGAGTGGTGCGGCCTTCCCGGCCCTCTCCCCACGGACGTGCGCCGTCGGCGTCCGCCCGGTCGGTGTCCCGCCGCCTTCGGCGGCTCTTCCGCCCCGGTCAGCGGACCACCCGCACGCAGCGGCGGACCGGCGCCGGCCGACTGCCGCGATGACCTGCAAGGACGCAACCGCGCGAAAGTCACACCACCCCACGGGACATGGCCCCGGGCAGCCGCCACCGCCCTCAACGGAGGGCCTGGCGGCCGCGGTCCTGCTCTCCCTGCGCTGCGCCCTTCGGGGGCGGGAGCCTTCGGCCCTGCGGCGGCCGGCGGTCCCCGGTCTAGGGTGGGGGGCATGACTCAACGGGACACGGACAAGCCGGTCGTGCTGTCCAAGATCTACACGCGGACCGGGGACGCGGGTACCACCGCGCTCGGCGACATGAGCCGGACCCGCAAGAACGACACCCGGATCGTCGGCTACGCGGACACCGAGGAGGCCAACGCCGCCATCGGCGCCCTGCTCGCCCTGGGCGAGGTCCCCGACGACGTGCGGGCGCTGCTCTCCCGCATCCAGAACGAGCTGTTCGACCTGGGGGCCGACCTGTCGACCCCGATCGTCCCGGACCCCGAGTACCCGCCGCTGCGCGTCCTGCCGGAGTACGTCACCCGGCTGGAGGAGGCCTGCGACACCTACAACGCCGACCTGCCGACCCTGCGCAGCTTCATCCTCCCCGGCGGCTCCCCCACGGTCGCGCTGACGCACACCGCCCGGGTAGTGACCCGGCGGGCCGAGCGCAGTGTGTGGGCGGCCATCGAGGAGCACGGCGACTCCGTCAACCCGCTCACCGCGCAGTACCTCAACCGCCTCTCGGACCTGCTGTTCATCCTGGGCCGGTACGTGGCGCGGGAGGGCGACGAGGTCCTGTGGAAGCCCGGCGGCGAACGCTGACCCGGTTCCCGTCCGCCTCTGGACACCGCAGGGGAAGCGGGGGAGAGTGAAGCCGTCCTCCCCCCGCCCCCCGAAGGAACCCCTCGTGACGGAGAAGGAGCGCGTCTCCCGGCAGACGATCCAGGCCCGCAACAACCCCGGTCATCGGCTGGTCGTTCATCGCCCTGGGAGCGATCCTGCTCGTCCTCAACCTCTGGCTGATCGCGCTCGGCGCGTTCAACCCGGCCGTCCTCATCGCGATCGTCATGCTGATCGCCGGGCCTCTTCACCTGCGCCGCCACACCTTCGAACCGGTCCGCTACTCGGACGGCCGCATCGCGTTCAGCGGACCCGGCTGGTTCGGCAGCAGGGAGGTCGGCCCCACCCGCCCGGGTGAGCGCTTCCTGGTCGAGGGCGGCCGGATCGTCTTCGAGTCCGCGGACGGCGGGCGCCGCAGACTCCCCGTGCACCGGTGGCTGACGCGCTCCGAGGACTGGAAGAAGGCCGTGCGGATCATCGAGGGCGACGACTAGCAGGCGGGCGGGAACTCGGCGGGGTCGGCGTACTCCGCCTCCCCCTCGCCGGACACGCTCGCGTACAGGCCCTGTTCGGCGGCCAGGGCCTCGGTGGTGAAGCGCAGCACCGCGATGTCGTGCTCGGTCGCCTCGCCGGGCTCGGCCTCCGCGGTGCCCACCCCCAACAGGTACTCCTCCTCCGGGGACTCCGGGCCCATCCGGTAGATGGGACCGCCGTCGTCGTCGACGATGCTCCAGTCCTCGCCGGGGTCGGACAGGTCCACCTCCAGGGACCGGCCCTCGAACTCGCGGGTGGCCACCAGGTGTCTTCGCTGGGTGTCCCCGAGCAGGTCGATCTGCCGGGGCGGATCCTGGCCGCACCAGGTGACCATGACGACGGGGAACTTGTGCCCGGCCGTGAAATGGCCGGTGGCGACCGCGGCGACGTGGCCGCCGGTCGGCTGGCAGGAGACGAGGAACGGGCTGAGAAGGGCGAGGGCGATCAGGCCCCGCAACCGCGATACCACCATGGGAACGCATCCTGCCATCCCGGACCGCCCGAGCGGCGGCGGCGCGCGGCGGGGTTCCGGCGGCCCGGAGCGAACATCTTCGAGGAGGGGCCCGCGGCCGCAGGCCGTCCGTCGGGGGCGGTGGTGGGGGACGGGGGGAGGACGTGGGCGCAGGGCCGGAGATCCCCGCCCATGGGGGCGCCCGAGCGCCGGACCGGAGCGGAGGCCCGGAGCGGCACGGTCACGAGTCCCAGTCGGTCCCCGGGGGCATCGACTCCACCCAGGACAGGAACCCGGTGAGGGTGGCGTCGTTCATGGCGATCTCCACCGCGGGCCGGTCCCCGCCGCCGTCCCAGGTCAGATGCACGACGGTGGTGTCGGCGGGCAGGTGCTCACCGGGTTCCGGAGGGCGGCGTCCGGACACGACGAGACCGCGGCGCGACAGCTCTGCCGTCGGCCGCGGTCTGATCGAGAATGCGGGGAACCAGCCCAGGTACGACGAACCGTACCGGCACAGGCCGATCCGCCAGGCGCCCCGGCGTCCCCCCGCGCCCGGGAAGCGCAGGTGGCACTCCACCGCTCCGCCGCGCCGCAGGAGGACCCGGCGGCGCAGGATCGCGGCGCACACCACCGCCGCCGCACACAGGGCGAGGGCGGGGAACACCCACCGAAGCAGGTCCAGCGGCTGTTCCATGGGCCCCGTTCCGAAAGGCTAGGAGACGTCCTCGCCGGCGGCCCGCAGGCGGCTGCGGGCGCGGCCCAGGGCGGCGGTGTCGTCGCCCCCGGTCGCGTTCTTCAGCGCCGTGCGGGCGCGTTCCACGTCGATGTCCTCGGCGAGCTCGGCGGTCTCGGCGAGGATCGAGACGCGACCCTCACCCGACACCGAGATGAACCCGCCGTGGGCGGCGGCGCGGACCTCGCCGTTCTCCCGCGCGCCCAGCACGCGGACGACCGCGTCCTCGGCGAGCAGCGAGAGGACGGGGATGTGGTTCGGCTGGATACCGATCTCACCCTCGACGGTCTTCGCGATGACCATGTCGCCCTCGCCCGCCCACACCTCGTGCTCGGGCGAGACGATCTCGACGAAAAGCTTCTTCGACACTGCCTGAACTCCTCGGCCAGGGTTGGATTGGGCGGGGGCCGCCCGCCGTGACGGGCGGCCCCACCGGCTACAGGGGTCTAGCCCTGGAGCTTCTTGGCCTTCTCGACGACCATGTCGATGTTGCCCACGTCGAGGAACGCCTGCTCGGGCAGGTGGTCGTACTCGCCGTCGCACAGGCCCTTGAAGGAGGCGATGGTCTCCTCCAGGGGCACGAACACGCCCGGCGTACCGGTGAACTTCTCCGCCACGAACATGTTCTGCGACAGGAAGCGCTCGATGCGGCGCGCGCGGTTGACGATGATCTTGTCCTCTTCGGACAGCTCGTCCATACCGAGGATGGCGATCTGGTCCTGGAGGTCCTTGTTGCGCTGGAGGATCTCCTTGACGCGCTGGGCGACCTGGTAGTGCTCCTGGCCCACGTACTGCGGGTCGAGGATGCGGGAGGTCGACGCCAGCGGGTCCACCGCCGGGTAGATGCCCTTCTGCGAGATCGGGCGGGAGAGCTCGGTCGTCGCGTCCAGGTGGGCGAACGTGGTCGCCGGGGCCGGGTCGGTGTAGTCGTCCGCGGGGACGTAGATCGCCTGCATGGAGGTGATCGAGTGGCCCCGGGTCGAGGTGATCCGCTCCTGGAGCTGACCCATCTCGTCGGCCAGGTTGGGCTGGTAACCCACGGCGGAGGGCATGCGGCCCAGCAGCGTGGAGACCTCCGAACCCGCCTGGGTGAAACGGAAGATGTTGTCGATGAACAGGAGCACGTCCTGGTTCTGAACGTCGCGGAAGTACTCCGCCATCGTCAGAGCGGACAGCGCCACCCGCAGACGGGTGCCCGGGGGCTCGTCCATCTGGCCGAAGACGAGAGCGGTGTCCTGGAGGACCTCCATCTCGTCCATCTCCAGGAAGAGGTCCGTACCCTCACGGGTGCGCTCGCCGACACCGGCGAACACGGACACACCGCCGAAGTTGCGGGCGATACGGGTGATCATCTCCTGGATCAGCACGGTCTTGCCGACACCGGCACCACCGAACAGGCCGATCTTGCCACCGCGCACGTACGGGGTGAGGAGGTCGATGACCTTGATGCCCGTGACCATCATCTCGGTCTTGGATTCGAGCTGGTCGAACGACGGCGGCTTGCGGTGGATCGGCCAGCGCTCGGTGACCTTCAGCTCCGAGGTCGGCACGTCCAGCGCCTCGCCCAGGGTGTTGAACACGTGGCCCTTGACGATGTCGCCGACCGGCACGCTGATGGGCTCGCCGGTGTCGCGCACCTCGGCGCCGCGGACGAGGCCGTCCTGCGGGGCCAGCGAGATGGCCCGCACCAGGTTGTCACCCAGGTGCTGGGCGACCTCCAGGGTGATGGTCTTGGTCTCGCCGCCGACGGTCACGTCGGTGTGCAGGGCGTTGTAGATGGCAGGGATCGAGCCGACGGGGAACTCCACGTCGACGACCGGGCCGGTGACCCGGGCGATCCGACCGGTGGCGGTGCCAGCCCCGGTCGTCTCTTCAACAGTCGCAGTCACTTTTCTTACTCACTTCCCGCGCTTGCAGCAGAGAGCGCGTCGGCACCGCCGACAATCTCACTGATCTCGTTGGTGATCTCGGCCTGACGCGCCTGGTTGGCCAGGCGGGTCAGGGTCTTGGCGAGTTCCTCGGCGTTGTCGGTGGCGGCCTTCATGGCGGCCCGACGGGACGCCTGCTGGGAGGCGGCGGATTCCAAGAGGGCGAAGTAGATGCGGTTGGTCACGTACTGCGGGAGCAGCCGGTCCAGCGCTTCCTCGGCGGAGGGCTCGAACTCGTACAGCGGCAGGGCCTGCCCGCCGTGCGCGGCCTCAAGCTCCGCCTCGTCGACCTCTTCCACCTCCAGCGGCAGCGCCCGCGTGGCGGTCGCGCGCTGGGTCAGCATCGACACGAACTCGGTCGAGACCACGTGGATCTCGTCGACGCCGCCCTCGGAGGAGTCCTTGGCGAACCTCTCCATGAGAGCGGTGCCGATCTCCTGGGCGTGCGCGTAGGTCGGACGCTCGGTGATGCCCTCCCACTGCTCCTCGACCGGGCGGTCGCGGAACTTGTAGGAGGCCACGCCCTTGCGGCCCACCATGTAGGTGACGACCTCCTTGCCCTGCTCCTTGAGGAGTCGGGCGAGGGAGTCGGCCTCCTTGAGGACGTTGGACGAGAAGGCGCCCGCCAGGCCCTTGTCGCTGGTGATGACCAGGACGGCGGCACGGGTGGGGTTCTCGGCCTCGGTCAGCAACGGGTGGTCGGACACCCGGCTCGCCAGGGCCGAGACCGCCCTGGTGATCTCCCGCGCATAGGGTCCGGCAGCCTCAGCCGCACGCTGCGCCTTGGTGATGCGCGTCGTGGCGATGAGCTCCATCGCACGGGTGATCTTCGCCGTCGACTTCGTCGAGCGAATCCTCCGGCGATAGACGCGAAGCTGTGCACCCATGGGTTACTTCCCGCCCTTGGCGACCTTGATGGTCTCCTGGCCGACGTTCTCCTCTTCGAGCGCCTCGGCCTCGGCCTCGGTGCCCAGGAGGGTGCCCCCGGACGTCTGGAAGCCCTGCTTGAACTTGTCGAGCGCGCCCTCCAGGGCCTGCTCGGTCTCCTCGCCGAACTTCCCGCTCTCGCGGATGACGTCCAGGATGCTGGAGTGCTCGCGGTCGAGGAAGTCCAGGAAGTCGTCCTCGAAGCGGCGCACGTCCTCGACCGGGACGTCGTCGATGCGGCCGGTGGTGCCCATCCAGATGGAGACGACCTGCTTCTCCATCGCGAACGGGGAGTACTGGCCCTGCTTGAGCAGCTCCATCAGGCGGGCGCCGCGCGCGAGCTGCTGCTTGGAGACGGCGTCCAGGTCGGAGCTGAACGCGGAGAAGGCCTCCAGCTCGCGGTACTGGGCCAGGCCCAGCCGGAGGGTACCGGAGACGTTCTTCATCGCCTTGGTCTGGGCCGCGCCACCGACACGGGAGACCGAGATACCGACGTCGATGGCCGGGCGCTGACCCTGGTTGAACAGCTCGGAGTCCAGGAAGACCTGGCCGTCGGTGATGGAGATGACGTTGGTGGGGATGTACGCCGAGACGTCGCCCGCCTTGGTCTCGATGATCGGCAGCGCCGTCAGCGAGCCCTTGCCCAGCTCGTCGGAGAGCTTGGCGCAGCGCTCCAGGAGCCGGGAGTGCAGGTAGAAGACGTCACCCGGGTAGGCCTCGCGGCCCGGCGGGCGGCGCAGCAGCAGGGAGACGGCGCGGTAGGCCTCGGCCTGCTTGGTGAGGTCGTCGAAGACGATGAGGACGTGCTTGCCCTGGTACATCCAGTGCTGGCCCAGGGCCGAACCGGTGTAGGGGGCGAGGTACTTGAAGCCCGCGGCGTCGGAGGCGGGGGCGGCGACGATGGTGGTGTACTCCATCGCGCCGGCCTCCTCCAGGGCGCCGCGCACGCTGGCGATGGTCGAGCCCTTCTGGCCGACCGCGACGTAGATGCAGCGCACCTGCTTGTCGGGGTCGCCGGACTCCCAGTTCGCCTTCTGGTTGATGATCGCGTCGACGCAGACCGCGGTCTTGCCGGTCTGCCGGTCGCCGATGACCAGCTGGCGCTGGCCGCGGCCGATCGGGGTCATCGAGTCGATCGCCTTGATACCGGTCTGGAGCGGCTCGTGGACGGGCTTGCGCTCCATCACGGTCGCGGCCTGCAACTCCAGCTCGCGGCGCTCGGTGGACTCGATCTCGCCCTTGCCGTCGATGGGGGTGCCCAGGGGGTCCACCACACGGCCGAGGAAGTCGTCACCCACCGGCACGGAGAGGAGGCGACCGGTGCGGCGCACCTTCTGCCCCTCCTCGATGCCGGTGAAGTCGCCCAGCACAACGGCACCGATCTCGCCGATTTCGAGGTTCTGGGCCAGGCCCAGGGTTCCGTCCTCGAATTCCAGCAGCTCGTTCGCCATCGCCGAGGGGAGGCCACTGACGCGGGCGATGCCGTCACCGGAGTAGGTGACGGTACCGACCTCTTCCGCGCGGGTGGCCTCAGGCTCGTACGACTGGACGAAGCGCTGCAGCGCGTCCCGGATCTCGTCCGGCCGGATCGTCAGCTCCGCCATCTCTACGTTGTCCTTGCTCTCAAGTGGCGCCTGACCGGCGCCGTGCGTACTTGCCTTGCGTTTTTTCAGCCGGCCAGACGGCGCTGGGCCTCGGCGATACGCCCGGCGATGGTCCCGTCGATGACCTCGTCACCCACCTGGATGGAAAGCCCACCCACGATTTCGGGGGCGACCTCGATGTTCAGGTGGATGTCGCGGCCGTAGGCGCGCGTGAGCGCCGCCCCCAGCCGGGACTGCTGGTCCTCGCTCAGGGCGACGGCGCTGCGGACGACCGCGACGTAGCGCTTGGCGCGCTCGGCGACGATGTGCCCGTAGTTCTCCAGCGCCTGTTCCAGGGTACGGCCCCGGGGCCGGGTGACCGCTTCGCCGACGAGGGTCAGCGTCGCGGGGTCCACCTTGCCCGAGAGCAGGCCCTCCAGCAGGGAGCGCTTGTGCTCGGGGCCGACACCGTCACGGGTCAGGGCATCGCGCAGCTGCGGCTGGGAGGCGACGATCCGCTCGAAGCGGAACAGCTCGTCCTCCAGGCCGTCCAGGGCCGCGGCGCTGCGGAGCGAGGCGACGGTCGCGTAGACCGCCATCCGCTCCATGGCGTCCACGAGGTCGCGCGTGCTCGACCACTTGACCGAGACGACGTCGCCGGCCACGAGGACCGCCGACGGCGAGACCTTGGACTCCAGCAGCTGCCCGATGAGGGCCGTCTTGGCCTCCGCCGGGTTCGCCTGGTCGGCGAGCCAGCGGCGCAGCGAGTGCTCCTCGGTGAGCAGGGCGACGATCTGGAACAGTTCGCCGCCCAGGGCGACGCCGCCGGTGGCGCCGGCCGACGCCAGGACGTTCTCGTCCAGGCGCCGGGTCACCTCGGTCAGCGACGTACGGCTGATACCACGCATCAGCGCACCTCGGCTTGCTGCTTGCCCTCGCTCTGCTCCAGCTCGTCCAGGAACCGGTCGATGACGCGGCTCTGGGCGGCGCTGTCGCTGAGGCTCTCACCGACGATGCGGCCGGCGAGCTCGGTGGAGAGCGTGCCGATCTCACCCTTCAGCTGGGCGAACGCCTGCTGGCGGTCGGCCTCGATCTGAGCGTGGGCGGCGTCGACGATGCGGCGGGCCTCGGCCTGGGCCTCCTCGCGCGCCTCGGCGATGATCGCCGCCCGCTGCTCCTTGGCCTTCTCCAGCTCCTGCGCGTACTCGCGGTGGGCCTCTTCGAGCTTCTCGCGGTACTGCTGGCGGATCTCGTCCGCCTCGGCCTCGGCCTTCTGAGCGCGAGCGATGCCACCCTCGATCTGGTCGGCACGCTCGTCCAGCGCCTTCGTCAGCCGCGGCCACATCTTGTAGACGACGCCGAGGATGATGAGGAAGGCGATGAGGCCGAAGGTGAACTCGTCCCAGTGGATGCGCAGGACGTTTTCTTGTTCAGCTGCCAAATACACGGTTGGCATCCCCTTCGCGTTCTGTATGACCAGGTGTTACTAGACGGCGAACGCGAGAACGAAGCCGAGGATGGCCAGGGCCTCGATGACGGCGAAGCCGAAGATCATCTGGCCCTGGAGGACGCCACGGGCCTCGGGCTGGCGGGCGATGGCCTGGACACCGAGACCGAAGACGAGACCCACACCGATGCCGGGGCCGATGGCGGCGAGGCCGTAACCGATGCTGTTGAGGTTACCTTCGATGGCGGCGAGATCCATTGATATTCCCTTTACTACAGGCCGACGATCATGGACGTCGTCGGACGGACGTGATGAAACGGAGAACGGGTCTTGCTGTGCGTACCGGGAGGGACCGCGGGGGCCTCTCCTAGTGCGCGCCCTCCATGGCCTCACCGAGGTAGATGGAGGAGAGGAGGATGAAGACGTAGGCCTGGACCGCCATGATGAACAGCTCGAAGGCCGTGAAGACCAGGAAGCCGATCAGGGCGATGCCGGAGTAGCCGACCGAGATGGCGCCGAAGAGCGGACCCATCGGGGAGGTCGGGTTGAACATGTAGAAGCCGGCGGCCGCGAACAGCGCGAGCAGCAGGTGCCCCGCGAACATGGTCGCGAACAGACGGATCATGTGCGTGGCCGGCCGGATGATGAAGTTCGACAGTGCCTCGATGGGCACCACGACCGGCAGGATCCACCCGGGGACGCCGCCCGGAACGAGGCGGGCCTTGAAGTGGGCGGCGGCACCGTGCTCACGGATGCCGACCACGTTCCACAGGACGAAGATGAACAGGGCCAGGACCGCGGGGAAGGCCAGGTTGGAGGTCACCGGCAGTTGGAGGCCGGGGATGAGACCCATGACGTTCATGCTGAAGATGAACAGGAACAGGGTCACCATCAGGGGGAGGTACTTGTCCCCCTTCTTGCCCATGGTGGTCCGGGTGACCTGGTCGCGGATGAACGTGACCAGCAGTTCGGCCATGCTCTGGCCGCGGCCGGGGACGACCTTGGCCTTGCGGGTGGTGAAGTACCAGAAGGCGGCGGCGACGATCAGCGCGACCACCGCGACCAGGTAGTACTTGTTCAGCCCGGAGGTGAGGGGAAGACCGAAGTCGACCCACGGGGTCGGGTTGAAGAGGCTCACTCCCGGAGCCTCGAACCCGCAATCGTCTCCGAAGAGGTGGCAGCCTGATTCGGACGCCGCGACGACGCTCACGTCAGCACCCACGGCGATCCCTTTCGTCGTGACGCAACTCAATCCTTGGTGTTCTCGTCGGGACGGTCCCGCCCACAGCGGGGGCGGACGCACCCGGGTGTTCGGTCAGGACCGGACGTACTGGGCATAGATGAGGTAGATCGAGCCGACCAGGCCCACTCCCAGCCCGATGGGCAGGAAGAGACCGGAGAAGCCCAGGGCCCAGTCCACGACCCAGCCCACGCCGCCCCAGAAGGCGAGCCCTCCCAGCAGGTACGAGATGAGAGTGGTGGCGTTGGCGTTGGACGATGTCTCGTCCTTCTTCGCACTCGACCGACTCATGCTCTCGCTCCGGAAGATAGCAGTAGGTGATCAGGCTCGGCGCACCACCCCGCCCGAACGGGGTCACCGGCGCGCCTCACTGTCCTCGGACTCGTCTTCTCCCGCGGGGACGATGGTCGGCTGCTTGCTGCGCTTGACCGCCACGGCCTGGGCCGACAGCCACGCGATGACACACGCCAGCGCCGACCAGCCGAACACCGTGGTGTCCAGGGCCTGCGTCCCCCGGAAGGTCAGCAGGACGGCCAGGAGGATGCCGAACTTGGTCGTGTAGACGAGGAGGGCCACCGGGAGGAGGAGCTCCGGACGCCGGCCGCCGGTCCAGGAGATGACGAACGCCGAACTGGCGAACGCGCCGATCACCAGGGCGACAGCGAAGAGCGCGCCGAGGAGTCCCTGAACGTTGCCGAGGGCGAAGCCCGCGATCATCGCGACCACGCCGACCAGTGCCGTCGGAATCGCGGCGCCGCGGAGAGTCCGGGCGTCGTGTTCCTGCATCAGAAAAGCTCCGTGAGGTTCAGTGGTTGCCTGCTCGTGAAAGCTATCACAAGGTTTTCGGTGCTGAATCCGGGGGTTCCTTAACGCGACCTTAACGCCTCGGGAAACACCCGCTCCGCCCGCGTTTCAGGCCCTGTGTCACCTTGGCCACACCCGTCACGACCGCCCCGGAGGCACCCCGCCCCGCGAGCCGAAAGGGACCTGGGGCCCCCTGCCCGGATCACAGTCCTCTCACCGTTTCACACCGGCCCCGGAACGGCGGCCGTGCGAACGGCCCCAGGGCAGCAGGCCGCGGCGGCGCAGCCGCGGCAGCGCGATGAGGCCGACCGCGCAGACCGCGACCAGGGCGGTCACCGTCAGCACCACCACCGCGGAGTCGAACACCGACAGCGCGACCGCGGCGAACGCCACGATCCCCGCCCACAGGTACATGAGCAGCACCGCGCGCACGTGGCTGTGCCCCATGTCGAGCAGGCGGTGGTGCAGGTGCCCGCGGTCCGGGGCGAACGGCGACTTGCCCGCCAGGGTGCGGCGCAGCACCGCGAGCACCAGGTCGGCCAGCGGCAGCGCGATGACCAGCAGCGGCAGCGCGATCGGCAGGAACACCACGAGGCCGGAGTTGAACTCCTCGCGGGCGGTGTTGGCGTCGAACTGCCCGGTCACCGTGATGGTGATGGAGGTGAGCAGCAGGCCCAGCAGCATCGAGCCGGTGTCGCCCATGAACACCCGGGCCGGGTGGAAGTTGTGGCAGAGGAATCCGACACAGGTGCCCGCGAGGATGATCGCGATCATCGCCGGGTACGACTGGCGGACGAACCCCTGCTCCACCGCGACCACGTAGTAGTAGGCGAAGAAGGCCAGGGCCGAGATGCCGACGATGCCCGCGGCCAGGCCGTCCAGGCCGTCGGCGAAGTTGACCGCGTTGATGGTCACCACGATGAGCAGCACCGACACCAGCGCGCCCAGCCAGGGGCCGAGTGAGAGCTGGGTGCCGGGCAGCGGCAGCCAGAGCAGCTGGACGCCCGCGGCGACGAGGATGCCCGCGGCCGCGACCTGCCCGGCGAGCTTGCTGACCGGGCCCATCCCCCACCGGTCGTCGATGACGCCGATGACCGTGATGAGCCCGCCCGCCAGCAGCAGGCCGATCCAGGTGTCGGCGACGAACACGTTCTGTAGGTGCGGCAGTTGCGCGGAGAGCAGCAGGGCCACGGCGAAACCGCCGTAGATGGCCAGCCCGCCCAGCCGGGGGATGGGCTCGGTGTGCACGTCGCGGTCGCGCACCGGCGGGGTGGCGCCGAAGGCGATCGCGAACCTGCGCACCAGCGGAACCAGCAGGTAGGTCACCGCGGCGGCGATGACGAAGGTGAGCGCGTACTCCCGCACGGCCTGGCCCTTCTGTCTCTGCGTCCTGGGACGGGGGGCGGTCAGTCGCGATCGCGGTCGGCGGCCTCGGACCCGGTCTCCCCGGTGGCGGGCTCCGCGCCCGTCGCGGGGGTGTCGGCGGCAGGGGCCTCGGCGGCGGGGGCCGCCTCGGCCGGCGCGGTCTCCTCGGCGCTCCGGGCCTTGGGGCGGTCGGGGCCCTTGCGCAGTTCGCCGATGACCGTGCCGCACACCTCGCGCAGCTTCTCGATGGGGATGGCGCCGCTGCGCAGCACCCGCGGGACCGCGTAGGTGAGGTCGACGATGGTGGAGGGCACCGACGACTCCGTCGCCCCGCCGTCGAGGTAGACCGCGACGGCCTCCTCGCCCAGCTGCTCGATGGCCTCCACGGCCGTGGTGGCGGCCGGGCTGCCGGACCTGTTGGCGCTGCTGACCGCCATCGGGCCGGTCTCCTTGAGCAGGTCCAGGGCGACCGGGTCCATCGGCATGCGCACCGCGACGGTGCCCTTGGTGTCGCCCAGGTCCCAGGACAGGCTGGGGGTGGCGGCGCACACCAGGGTGAGCGGGCCCGGCCAGAACTCGTCCATGAGGTCGCGGCCGAACCGGCCCAGGTCGTCGACGAGGGCCATCGCCGCGCGGGTCGAGCCGACCAGCACCGGCGGGGGCATCTCGCGGCCGCGGCCCTTGGCGGCCAGCAGGTCCGCGACCGCCTTGGGGCTGAAGGCGTCGGCGCCGATGCCGTACACGGTGTCCGTGGGCAGCACCACCAGCTCGCCTCGGCGGACCGCGGACGCGGCGTCGGCGATGCCGTCCTTGCGGGCGGTCTCGTCCGCGCAGTCGTAGATGCGGCTCACCTGCGTTCACCTCGTTCTCAAGCGGGTGGGCCGGTCGGCGCCGGCCCGGGGGCGGGATCGTGACGACCGGGGCGGTCAGTCCTCGTGGTCGGCCCGGCGCATGACCACGAAGCGGTCGCGCCTGGCCAGGTCCTTGCGGTTGAGGACATCGCGCCAGCCCTTGTCCTCGGGGAAGAGCCAGGGGATGTCGATGCCCTGGCCGTCGTGGTGCTCCACGGACATGGCCCCGCCGGGGCGCAGCAGCCTGCGGCCGACCGCCTCCAGGTCGCGGATCATGTCCAGGCCGTCCTCGCCCGACCACAGGGCGGGGGCGGGGTCGAAGTTGCGCACCTCGGGGGGGATGGCGTCGGCCTCCCGGGTGGGCACGTACGGCGGGTTGCTGATGAGCAGGTCGACGCCGCCGTTGAGTTCGGGCAGCGCGGTGCGCATGTCGCCGTGGTGCAGGGTGACCCGGTCGGCGTGGCCGCTGGCGTCGATGTTGCGCCGGGCCCACTCCAGGGCCGTCGGGTCGATCTCCACGGTGTGCACCCGGGAGCGGGGCACCTCCTGGGCGATGGAGATGGCGATGGCGGCCGAGCCGGTGCCCAGGTCGACGACCAGCGGGTCGGCGACGTCCATGGCGCGCAGCGTCTCGATGGCCCAGTCGACCATGATCTCGGTCTCCGGCCGGGGGACGAACACGCCCGGGCCGACCCGGAGTTCGAGGTAGCGGAAGTAGGCGCGTCCGGTGATGTGCTGGAGCGGTTCACGGGCCTCGCGGCGGGCGACGCACTCCCAGTACCGGGCGTCGAAGTCGGTGTCGGCGACCGTGTGCAGTTCCCCTCGACGGACACCGTGCACGAACGCCGCGAGTTCCTCGGCGTCCGTGCGAGGCGATGCGATGCCCGCGTCCGCGAGTCTCAGTGTCGCGCGGGCGACCTCGTCGAGAAGAAGGTTCATGATCCCTGGGCCGCTTCGAGCCTTTCCTTGGTGTCCGCGTCCACGAGGGCCTTGACGACGCCGTCCAGCTCCCCGTCGAGGACCTGGTCGAGGTTGTAGGCCTTGTAGCCGACCCGGTGGTCGGAGATGCGGTTCTCCGGGAAATTGTAGGTGCGCACGCGCTCGGAGCGGTCCACCGTGCGGACCTGGCTCTTGCGCTCGGCGGCGGCCTCGGCGTCCGCGCTGGCCTGGGCCTCGGCGTAGATGCGGGCGCGCAGGATGCGCATGGCCTGCTCCTTGTTCTGGAGCTGGCTCTTCTCGTTCTGGCAGGAGGCCACGATGCCGGTGGGCAGGTGGGTGATGCGCACCGCGGAGTCGGTGGTGTTGACGCTCTGGCCGCCGGGGCCGGAGGAGCGGTACACGTCGATGCGCAGATCCTTGTCGTGGATCTCGACCTCGATGTCCTCGGCCTCGGGGACCACCAGGACGCCGGCCGCGGAGGTGTGGATGCGGCCCTGCGACTCGGTGACGGGGACGCGCTGGACGCGGTGGACGCCGCCCTCGAACTTGAGCATCGGCCAGACGCCGGCCCCCGGCTCGGGGGTGCCCTTGTTCTTGAAGGCGATGGTGATGTCCTTGTAGCCGCCCAGGTCGGAGTGCGTGGTGTCGATGACCTCGGTCTTCCAGCCCTGGCGTTCGGCGTAGCGCAGGTACATGCGGACCAGGTCGGCGGCGAACAGGGCGGACTCCTCGCCGCCCTCGCCGGCCTTGACCTCCATGATGAGGTTCTTGTCGTCGGCGGGGTCGCGCGGGACGAGCAGGAAGCGCAGCCGCTCGGTGAGGCGTTCGGCCTCGGCGGTCAGGCGGTCGGCCTCCTCGGCGAAGGAGGAGTCCTCGGCGGCGAGCTCGCGGGCGGCCTCGATGTCGCTCTCGGTCTCCTTGAGCGCGCGGTACGTCTCGATGATGGGGGTGAGCTGCGCGTAGCGCTTGCCCAGTGTGCGCGCCCGGCCCTGGTCGGCGTGCACCTCCGGGTCGGCGAGCTGCTGCTCCAGCTCGTAGTACTCCCCCAGGAGGTCGTCCAGCTTCACTTGTGCCACCCCGTCTTGATTCGCGTGCCTCGCCTGCCGTGTCGCCCCCGCGGGGGCCGTGGGTCCCGTGGCGCCGGATGCACCGGCGCCACGGGCGGAGCGGGCGCCGCTACTTGGTGCGCTTGCCGAAACGCTTCTCGAAGCGGGCGACCCGGCCACCGGTGTCGAGGATCTTCTGCTTGCCCGTGTAGAACGGGTGGCACTCGGAGCACACCTCGGCGCGGATCTTGCCCTCGGTCACCGTGCTGCGGGTCACGAACTGGGCACCGCAGGTGCAGGTCACCTCGGTGGTGACGTACTCGGGGTGAATGTCGGCCTTCATCGTGTGTCTCCTTGTTCATGCGCGGCCGCCGGACGCACGCCTGACGCACCACCGCTGCGGTGGGGCGTCGTGAGGTCATGCGCGAACCGGTGCCGCGGCGATCCAGGTAAGGGCGGCGGGTCCTCGTGGAGGAGGACGGGCCGTATCCCCGACTACCAGTTTGCCAGAACCACAACCGTGCCGTGACCGGTGTCTATTCCGTTGCCGATTCCGTGGTCGGACACCGGCGTCCCGGACGTCTCCGCCCGGAAGGTCCGTGCCGGTCACCGGGCACCGACGACGCACGGCGGCCCTCCCCGGTCGGGAAGGGCCGCCGTGTCCGTCACGGGACGGGCGCTCAGGTGGTCTTCTGCACCTGGAGCAGGAACTCCGCGTTGCTCTTGGACTCCTTCATCTTGTCCAGGAGCAGCTCGATGGCCTGCTGGGTGTCCAGCGCGTGCAGGACCCGGCGCAGCTTCCAGACGACGTTGAGCTCCTCCTGCGACATGAGGATCTCCTCCTTGCGGGTGCTGGAGGCGTCCACGTCGACCGCGGGGAAGATGCGCTTGTCGGCCAGGGAGCGGCTGAGCTTGAGCTCCATGTTGCCGGTGCCCTTGAACTCCTCGAAGATCACCTCGTCGGCGCGCGAGCCGGTCTCCACCAGCGCGGTCGCCAGGATGGTGAGCGAGCCGCCGCCCTCGATGTTGCGGGCGGCGCCGAAGAAGCGCTTGGGCGGGTACAGCGCCGTGGAGTCCACACCGCCGGACATGATGCGCCCGCTGGCCGGGGCGGCCAGGTTGTAGGCGCGGCCCAGGCGGGTGATGGAGTCCAGCAGGACGACGACGTCCATGCCCATCTCGACCAGGCGCTTGGCCCGCTCGATGGCCAGGTCGGCGACGACCGTGTGGTCCTCGGCCGGCCGGTCGAAGGTCGAGTGGATGACCTCGCCCTTGACCGTGCGCTGCATGTCGGTGACCTCCTCGGGACGTTCGTCCACGAGGATCACCATCAGGTAGCACTCCGGGTTGTTCTCGGTGATGGCGTTGGCGATCGCCTGCATCACCATCGTCTTGCCCGCCTTGGGCGGGGAGACGATCAGCCCGCGCTGGCCCTTGCCGATCGGTGCGACCAGGTCGATGATGCGCGTGGTCAGCACGCCCGGCTCGGTCTCCAGCCGCAGCCGCTCCTGCGGGTACAGCGGGACGAGCTTGGAGAACTCCTGGCGGTTCTTGGCCTGGTCGGGCGACATGCCGTTGACCGAGTCCAGGCGCACCAGGGCGTTGAACTTCTCCTTGCGCTCGCCGTCGCGGGGCTGGCGGACCGCACCGATGATGTGGTCGCCCTTGCGCAGGCCGTGCTTGCGCACCTGGGCCAGGGAGACGTAGACGTCGCTGGACCCGGGCAGGTAGCCCGTGGTGCGGACGAAGGCGTAGTTGTCGAGGATGTCGAGGATGCCCGCGACCGGCAGCAGGACGTCGTCCTCGCCGATCACCGGCTCCGGCTCCTGGCCGCCCCGTCCGCCGCGCCGGTCCCTGCGGTCCCGGCGGCGTCCCCGGCGGCGTCCGCCGAACTCGTCGTCGTCGGCGTTGCCGCCTCCGCCGCCGCGTCCCTGCGGGCCACCGCCCTGGCCGCCGCCCTGCTGGGCGCCTCCGGCGCTCTGGTCGTCGCCGCCGCGGTTGCGGTTGCGGCGGTTGCGCTGGCGCTCACGACCCTGCCCGGACCGGCCTTCGCGGTCCTCGGAGCTGTCGGAGCCGGTCTTCTGGGGGGTGCTGGATGTCTTGGTCACGCTGCTCGCGGAGGTAGAGGAGTCGGTGCCGTCCACCGATCGGGGCTGGTCGCCGCCCTCGTCCCCGCGCCTGCGGGTGGAGCGACGGCTTCGGGGCGCCTTCTCGCCCCGCCCCTGGGGGTCGGTCACGGCCTGGTCCGACGACCGGTCGGCGCGCGTGCGCGCCTCGTCCGAGCCCGACGGCTCCTGGGACCGGCTGTCGGTTGCCTCGACCTTACCGGCCTCGGGCCCGGTCTCGGTCTTCTTCGGCGATTTGGCCTTGGCCGGCGCGCCCACGGGACCGCCCTGCTTGGCCTCGATGGCGGCGATGACGTCGCTCTTGCGCATGCGCCCCGTACCGGTGATGCCCAGGCTCGACGCGAGCTTCTGCAGCTCGGGGAGCTTCAGGGCGGCGAGACCGGTACCGCGCGCCGCGGCGCGGGACCTGCTCGGCGACGTCGTGGCCGAAGCGTCGCCGGCCTCCGTTCCGGAGGCGCCGGTGCCGTTCTTGCTGTCGACCGCCGCGTCCGTTCGGAGTTCGGTGGTGTCGCTCACTAAGGGTCCTTCCCAAGGAGCGGGCTTCGGCCGTCAGCGGGTGCTGGAGCGGCCGGCCCGGTGGTGCGAACCGGCTGGGCCGGGTAGGGCGTGCCCCACGTGGATGTCGGAAACCGGCGAGAAGACGGTCCCCTACCCGATCGCGGCGGGCTCTGGGTACAGCCGGACGTCGGGGCGGGTGGCTCGGTGGTACTGCCGATCGACCGCGGCGGAACGCTCATCCGGGGAGGAGGAGCGGACAGCGGAGACGTCGACACGTTCGCGGAGAATCCGCGGAATCGACACATCGGCCACCGCTTCCGGACGGTCGTGGGACCGGACCACCGGAGTATGGGATGCGGAGGCCGCTGTGGCGGATGAGCACTCGCCCCGCAACGGGGCATCTGGTGCTTCACCTAGCCTAACATCACCAGAGGCCACGGCTATTCCTCGACACATGGTGCTACGGATGGGGAGATGGGGACCGCACCCCCGCCTGCTCGACTGACAGGGGGCGTATGTCCCAATCATTACCCGCACTGCGACGGATTGAATCAAGCACTTCGGTGATTTCCGGCGAATCGACCCGGGCCTCCCCCTCCGCCACGGAGCACAGCACCAGGACCGTGGGGCCCGCTCCGGAGACCACGGCGGGAAGTTCCCACTGGTCACGCAGGTCGCGGATGAGGTCGAGGGTGCGCGGCATGGCGGGCGTCCGATACTCCTCGTGTAGCCGATCCCGGGTGGCCGCGTACAGGGTTTCGGGGTGGCCACAAACGGCCGCCGTCATCAGCGCGGCGCGGCCCGCGTTGAAGGCCGCGTCGGCGTGCGGGACGCTCTCGGGCAGCAGTCCGCGGGCGCGTTCGGTGGACAGCCGCCACCCCGGTACGCACAGCACCGGGAGCAGCCGCGGGTCCGGGGCGAGGGAGACGGCACCCCAGCGGTCGGCCTCGCGGTAGGCGACGGTGTAGCCGCCGAAGACGCACGGGGCGACGTTGTCGGGGTGGCCCTCCAGGTCGGCGGCGACCTGGTAGATCCAGTCGCGGTCCGGGCCGCCGTCGGGTCCGGTGCGCCCCAGCAGGGCCGCCGCCGCGGCGACGCCGCCGACGATCGCGGAGGACGACGATCCCAGGCCGCGCGCGTGCGGGATGCGGTTGACACAGGTCAGGGTGAGGCCGGGCGGCTTCTCCCCGGCGCGCTCGAAGGCCGCGGCGATGGAGCGGACGACGAGGTGGCGGTGGTCTGCGGGGACCTCGCCCGCGCCCTCCCCGCTCACCTCCACCCGGAGTTCGCCGTCGTCGCGCGGCACGACCTCGAAGTCGTTGAACAGGGACAGCGCGATGCCCAGAGCGTCGAAGCCCGGACCCAGGTTGGCGCTGGTGGCCGGAGCGCGGACGAACACCCGCTCGGGACGCGGTGGGGTCATGGTGGGGTCTCTCAGTCTTGCGTGTTCACGGCGGGGCCGCTCCCGCGGGGGCGTGCGCACTCCCCCGCGGGAGAACGCTCAGGCCAGGTCCAGGGCCCGGGCCGCGGCCAGGGCGTCGACCGGCACGGTGGTGGCGGAGGCGGCTCCGGCCAGGGCCCAGTCGGGGTCCTTGAGGCCGTTGCCGGTGACGGTGCAGACGATCCGGCTGCCGCGCTCGACCAGCCCGGCCTCGACGGCCTGGAGCAGGCCGGCGACGGAGGCCGCGGAGGCGAGTTCGACGAACACGCCCTCCTCGGCGGCCAGCAGCCGGTAGGCGGCCATGATCTGGCGGTCGGTGACCTTGTCGATGATCCCGCCGGACTCGTCGCGCGCCTGCTCGGCCAGGCTCCAGGAGGCCGGGTTGCCGATGCGGATCGCGGTGGCGATGGTGCTGGGGCTGGTGACCGGGGCGCCGTTGACGATCGGGGCGGCGCCGCTGGCCTGGAAGCCGAACATGCGCGGGTTGCGGGTGGAGATCCCGTCGCGGCCGTACTCGGTGTAGCCCATCCAGTAGGCGGAGATGTTCCCGGCGTTGCCGACGGGGATGCAGTGGACGTCCGGGGCGTCGCCCAGGGCGTCGACGATCTCGAAGGCGGCGGTCTTCTGGCCCTGGAGGCGGTAGGGGTTGACCGAGTTCACCAGGGCGACCGGGTAGTCGACGCTGAGCTTGCGGGCGAGCTCCAGGCAGTCGTCGAAGTTGCCGTCGACCTGGAGCAGGCGGGCGCCGTGCACGAGGGCCTGGGCGAGCTTGCCCATGGCGATCTTGCCCTGGGGCACCAGGACGGCGCAGGTCATCCCGGCGCGGATCGCGTAGGCGGCGGCACTGGCGCTGGTGTTGCCCGTGGAGGCGCAGATGACGGCCTTGGCGCCGTCCTCGGCGGCCTTGGTGATGGCCATCGTCATGCCGCGGTCCTTGAAGGAGCCGGTGGGGTTGAGGCCCTCCACCTTGAGGAAGACCTCGCATCCGGTGAGCTCGGATACGCGCGTGGCGGGCAGCAGGGGCGTGCCGCCCTCCTGGAGGGTGACGACGGGGGTGCTCTCGTTGACGGGGAGGCGGTCGCGGTACTCCTCGACGATGCCTCGCCACGCCCGTGCCTTGCTCACGACAGTGTCCCTTTCGGGTGGATGCGGATTCCGCTCGATACGCGATGGAGAAGATGGAGAAGAGGTGGGGCGTTGCGGCCCCGAAGCGGACCCGGGGTGCGGCCCCACCTGGAACGAGTCTACGGCCCGGACGGGATCATCTCGAATCGCGGTCGCCTTTGTCCGCATTCCGAGACGACCGGGCCCGGGGGCCGGTGCGGGTACGGCGCCCCGCCCCGGTCCCCGGTCCCGGTCATTCCGCGAAGGTCTCCACGCGCATCACGCTGGCGACCTCGCGGACCATGTCGTGGCCGCGCAGGTCCTCGACCGTGCGGCTGAGCGCGGCGTCCGGCGCGGGGTGGCTGACCAGGACCAGCTGGGCGTCGTCGCCGCGGCCCTCCTGGCGCACGTTCTTGATCGACACCTGGTGGCGGGCGAAGATCTCGGCGACCTTGGACAGCACGCCCGGGCGGTCGGCCACGTCCAGCGCCACGTGGTAGCTGGTGATGGTCTCGCCCATGTCGTGGACGCCCAGGCCGGTGTCGTGGCCGCCCTCGGGGACCGAGGTCCCCGCACGGCGGTTGCGCGCCACCGCCACCACGTCGCCCAGCACCGCTCCGGCGGTCGGGGTGCCGCCCGCACCGGCTCCGTAGAACATCAGCCGGCCCGCCGACTCGGCCTCCACGAACACCGCGTTGTAGGCCTCCTTGACGCCGGCCAGCGGGTGGTCGACCGGCAGCATCACCGGGTGGACGCGCACGCCCACCGACTTGTCGTCCTCCGAGCGCTGGCAGATCGCCAGGAGTTTGACCACGCAGCCCATCGCCCTGGCGCTGGCGATGTCGGCGGCCGTCACCCCCGTGATGCCCTCCCGGTGCACGTCGGCGGCGGTCACCCGCTGGGTGTGGAAGGCCAGCCGCGCCAGGATCGCGGCCTTGGCGGCGGCGTCGAAGCCCTCCACGTCGGCCGTCGGGTCGGCCTCGGCGTAGCCCAGGGCCTGGGCCTCCTCCAGGGACTCGGTGAACCCGGCGCCCAGGGAGTCCATCCGGTCCAGGATGTAGTTGGTGGTGCCGTTGACGATCCCCAGCACCCGGTTGACGCGGTCGCCGGCCAGCGAGTCGCGCAGCGGGCGCAGCAGCGGGATCGCGCCCGCCACCGAAGCCTCGTAGTACAGGTCCACCCCGGCCTTGCGGGCGGCCGCGTGCAGCGTCTGGCCGTCCTCGGCCAGCAGTGCCTTGTTGGCCGTGACCACGGACTTGCCCGACTCGATCGCCGCCAGGATCAGCGAGCGCGCCGGCTCGATCCCGCCGATGACCTCCACCACGACGTCGATGTCGGGCCGGGTGGCCAGGGCCATGGCGTCGGTGGTCAACAGCTCGGGGGCGATGCCGCGGGCGCGGTCGATGCGCCGCACCGCGATCCCGCCGACCTCGATGGGCGTGCCGATCCGTGCGGCCAGCTCCTCGGACTGCTCCTCGATCAGGCGAACGACTTGCGAACCCACAACGCCGCATCCGAGCAGCGCCACCTTCATCGCCATTTGGGCGTGACTCCCAGTTCTCTCGTGATCCTCTGACCGCCGTCGCGCGGACCGGTCAGCCGACGTCCAGGCGGAGGAGGTCCTCCTCGGTCTCCCTGCGCACGATCACGCGGGCGGCACCGTCCCGGACCGCGACCATCGCCGGCCGCGGCAGGTGGTTGTAGTTGCTCGCCATGGAGAGGCAGTAGGCGCCGGTGGCCGCGACCGCGACGAGGTCGCCCGGGCGCAGGTCGGCCGGCAGGTACAGGTCGTGCACGATGATGTCGCCGCTCTCGCAGTGCTTGCCCACCAGGCGGGACAGCATCGGTCCGGCGTCGCTCTCGCGGGAGACGAGGCGGCCGGTGTACTCGGCGCCGTACAGGGCGGTGCGGATGTTGTCGCTCATACCGCCGTCGACGCTGACGTAGGTGCGGATGCCCTCGACGTCCTTGACCGTGCCGACCTCGTAGACGGTGATCCCGGGCGGACCCGCGATGGCGCGGCCCGGCTCCACGGCCAGGCGCGGCACCGGCAGCCCGGCCTCCTCGCACTCGCGGCGCACGATCGACGTCAGGCCGTCCGCGATGGTCTTGGGGTCCAGCGGGTCGTCGTCGGAGGTGTAGGCGATGCCCAGGCCGCCGCCCAGGTCCAGCTCCGCCAGGGTGATCCCCAGGTCGGTGTGGATCCCGGTGAGGAACCGGGTGACGCGCCGGGCCGCCACCTCGAAGCCGGAGGTGTCGAAGATCTGCGAGCCGATGTGCGAGTGCAGGCCCACCAGGTCCAGGTGCGGGGCCGCCAGCACCCGGCGGACCGCCTCGGCGGCCGCGCCCGTGCTCAGCGCGAAGCCGAACTTCTGGTCGTCGTGGGCGGTGGCCACGAACTCGTGGGTGTGGGCCTCCACACCGGTGGTGACGCGGATCAGGACCTTCGGGGTCCGGTCCAGCCCGGCGGCGATGCGCTCCAGGCGCTCGATCTCGTCCAGCGAGTCGATGATGATCCGGCCGACCCCGGCCTCGACCGCGCGGTGCAGCTCGCGCTCCGACTTGTTGTTGCCGTGCATGCCGATGCGGTCGGCGGGCACCCCCGCGGCCAGGGCGACGGCCAGCTCACCGCCCGAGCAGACGTCGAGCTTGAGGCCCTCCTCGATCACCCAGCGGGCGACCGCCTTGGTCAGCAGGGCCTTGCCCGCGTAGTAGACGTCGGACCCGGCGAACGCCATCGCGTAGTCGCGGGCGCGTGCCCGGAAGTCCTCCTCGTCCATGACGAACAGGGGCGTCTCATAGGTGGCCGCCAGCTCGCGCACGCCGACACCGCCCACGACCAGGGCGCCGCCCTCGCGGCGGGCGGTGGCGGGCCACACCCGCGGGTCGAGGGCGTTGAGGTCCTCGGGCGGCAGCGGCGGGTTGTCCTCGGGAAGGATCTCCGCGTGACGGGATCCGGCGGGGTGGGCGTAGCGGCTCATAACGGGCTTTCGGCTGGATCGGTGTGACGGGAGGGACGGCACCCCTCCCCCATTGTCCACTTCTCCGATCGGAACGCAGGGGTCGGGTGCGGTCCATCGGGCGCGGCGGGGTCACAGCCTTGTGGGCGCGGACACCCCGAGCAGGAACAGCCCGGTGCGGAGAATCCCGGCGACGGCGGACGGCAGCGCCGGGTCGGCGGTGGTGTACCCCGCCGGCGTGGTCGCGGCAGAGGGACAGGTCCGCCATTCATCGTAGGCACCGGCCAGCGTTTCCAGGTATCGGACCAGGATATGGGGTTCCTCTCGGCGGGCGGCCCCGGCCAGTGCGCTGGGTCCGTCCACCAGGGCGCGGCGCACCGGGGCGGTGTGCCGCTCGCAGGCCGCGAGCCGGGGCGCCCCCTGGGCCACCCACCGTATTCGGGACACCGCGTGCGCGTGGGCGTAGCGCAGCCGGAAGGCCGGATTGGCGTCGGTCAGGCGGGCCCACGCCCCCGGGTACTCCGCCGAGGGCAGCACCGGCAGGTCGCGGCCGGTGGTCTCGGCCTTGCGGGGATGCTCCGGGACCGACCGGCAGAAGGCGATGCGGGCGCTGTCCTCCCCGACCGCGCCCAGCACCCGGGCCGCGGCGCCGAACAGCTCCGCCCGGTCCCCGTCCAGATAGGGGTCGCGCCAGGACACCTCCTCCGCCGCCGGGAGCGGGGGGGCGGCGCCGCCCGTCGCCAGGGCGATGCGGGCGCGCGCGTCCGCGCGGGCCCACCGGCGGGCCTGCGCCACCGGCCCGGCCTCGTGCAGGGCGGTGCGGGGCCACTCCCCCGTGCCCTCCCACCGTCGGCCGGTGAGGAAGCGGGGGCCGTCCGCGGCCTCCCGGAGCAGGTCGTCGCGCTGGCGCGCGCCCAGGGTCACGTTCAGGAAGCCCCGGTCGTCGGCGTGCAGCCGGGCGTAGGAGAGGCGGCCCCGGTCGCGCAGCTCGGCCATCCGGGCGGCGATGCGCCCGGCCACCCGCAGGTGCGGCCGCCCGGTCCCGGCGGTCAGGCGGTCCCCCAGCGCGCCCGCCAGGCGCGGCGCCAGCGCGGTCGCCGCGTCGGCTCCGTCGGCGGCCTGGTCGCCGCGCGGCCACACGAACGGGATCCGGTCGGCGGGCAGGTCGAAGGCGTCGGCGGCGGCGGCCCGCACGACCGCCTCCAGGTCGGCCGGGGTCACCCGCGCCCCCCGAGCAGGCCGCGGATGACATCGATGAGCGCGTCGGGGTCGAACGGCTTGGTGACGTAGGCGTCCACCCCGATCCGGTCGCCCCGCCGCACGTCCTCCTCCTGGGTGCGCGCGGTGACCAGCACGATGGGCAGCGTCCGTGTCCGTTCATCGGCGCGCAACCGCTCCGCGGTCGTCCAGCCGTCCAGCCGGGGCATCATCACGTCGAGGGTGACCACGTGCGGGTCGATGTGGCCGACCCGGTCGAGGCAGTCCTGCCCGTCCACGGCGGTGAACACCTCGAACCCCTCCAGTTCGAGGTTGAGGCGGATCAGTTCCCGGATCACGTCGTCGTCCTCGACGACGAGAACCCGTGCGGGCAAGGCGTTCACGGCGCGACATTACCGCCGCGGGGGCGGGCCGCACCACCGGAATCGGGGGATCCGCCGCGCGCGCCAAACGGGTGGACGAAGCGCGCGGAGCCCCTGCTACAGTTGTTCACGCAAGCCAGCCCCCTTAGCTCAGGGGATAGAGCAACGGCCTCCGGAGCCGTGTGCGCAGGTTCGAATCCTGCAGGGGGCACAGAACACCGACCACGACAGACGCCGCGCTGACCAGGCAAGACACCTGGTGGGCGGCGTCTCTTCGTATGTCAGGACACGTCATCGTGCAGCACGTTCACCGAGCTTCTGTGGACCACTCGTGGACCGCCTGTGGACCACCGGTGGACCGGGCATAAACGACAAAAAGGGCGGGGGCTCCGAAAGCACTCGGAGCCCCCGCCCTTGGCGCTTCATCAGCATGTGATCCGGGTCACCTGTGATCGCCCATCCGGTCGATCCACACCTCGTCCATCTGCGTCCACACCTGCGCATAGACCCGTTGCAGCACCTCAACGCTGTTCCCGGCCCACTTGGCCACCTGGGTCGCCGGGACCCCGGAGTTGAGCCGGTAGGTGATCCCGGCGTGCCGCAGGTCGTAGGGGCGCTTCAGCAGCAGCCCCTCGTACTCCTCCGGCGTCATCGCCAGCCGACGGGTCCGGTCCCACACCCGCCAGTAGGTGGAGGGCTGGATGGGGTTGTCCCGCTCGCTCCGGAACAGCCGCCCGTCCGGCCCGGCGCCGTAGCGCTCGATGTGCTCCCGCAGCAGGGCCACCAGCGCGGGCGGGATGGGCACGGTCCGGGACGGGCGCTTCCCCCGGCCCTTCCCCTTCTTGCGGCCCTTCAGGCCCCGCTCCTCGTGCGAGGCCCCGGAGTCCGTCCACTTCTTCCCCGGGGCCGGCGAGCTCTCGGAGAAGGTGAGCTTGCCCCAGCCCTGGGCGGGCAGCTCGCAGCCGGAGCGGCGGAGGTTGGCGACCTCTTGGGGGCGCATCATCCCGTAGTACATGCAGCCGAACCAGGCGGCGAACCGAGGCCCCTGGCGGCGGCCGACGTAGCTCACCATCGCGAGCGTCTGCCGGACCCTCACCGGGTTCCCGATCGAGCGGGGGTCCACCTCCTCCTCCGCCTTCGGCGGCCGCCAGTCCGTGGGCAGGTCCCTCTTCCCCAGCGGGTTCTCCGAGAGCCGCTTGAGCAGCACGGCGTGGCCGAGCACGGCCGAGAAGCCGCGCCGGCGGCGGCTGAAGTAGTCGGCCGCGGCCTCTCCCCCATCGAGCAGGCGGCCGCACGCGCGCACGGCGGCCCCCAGGTGTCGGGTGTCGGCGACCTCGCTCACCGGGATGGAGGCCTTCTCCAGCCAGGCGAACACCTCCCGGGCCGGGGGAGGCGGCTCGGGGAAGACCCACTCCCCCGAGCCGTCGCGCTCCATCCGGAAGCCCCAGTCGCGAAGCGCCCGGCGGAGGGAGTCGGCATCCGGCGTGCCCGGGGTGTCGTGCACCAGGACGGGGGTGACCGCGGTCAGGGCCTCCATGGTGCTCACCCGGGTGTTCCCCGCCATGCCGGGCCAGCGCTCGGCCACGTACTCGCGGGCGTGGGTGAACCAGGAGACGTCCCGGAGCTGGCGGAGCTTGGTCTGGGGCAGGCCGGTCTCGACATCGAACATCTCGCCCTTGCGGGCGGCCTCCCGCAGCTCCGACATCCAGTTCGCGGCGAGTTCGGCGGTGAGGAAGGACCGGGGGTGGACCCTCTCCGCCGTGCGCCATCGCGCCTGGTAGGGCCGGGCACCCTTTCCTCGGTCCCGGACCTTGTAGAACTGCACGTCATAGGTCATGGGCATCAGGCGCCGCCCTCTTCCAGCCAGGCGTCGAGCCAGCTCCGGCGGATGCGGATCTCGCCGCGGCGACCGCCCATCCGCTTCATCTTGGGGACCTGTCCAAGGCGGACCATGCGGTCCCAGGTGCTGCGGGAGATGCGGAGTTCCTCGCAGACCTCCCGCACGGTGAGGAAGGAGTTGGGCCGGTCGGTGCGCGTTCCGGTGCTCATTCGGGGGTGACCTCCAGGTAGACGCGGACGTGGCCGGGGTTCTTGCGGCTGGGGTAGGGCTCGGAGGGGTCGATGGCCGGCAGGGCGGTGGTGATCGCGTCGACCACCCGGTCGACGATGTCGGGCGGTCCGATCACGCGGACCTTGGCCAACTCCGGACGGGGTTTGCGGTCATGGGCCATGCTGGTGGTGCCTCTCCTTCGGGTTGGGTTGGGCGGCCCCGGCCAGGGCTTGGTAGGCATCAGGCCGGGGCCGCTTCGTGAGCGGGTTCGTAGGTGCGCCTCGCGTGATGGGCGCAGGAGGTGCACACCTTGGGGTGGGTGGTGGCCTCGAACCGGCGGAAGGCGGCGCTGCAGCGGATGCAGGGGCCGGTCTCCACAGGCTCCTGAGGGTTTTCAGAGAGTTGGGGGAACCCAGCCTCCGCAGGGTCCGCAGCCTCCATCACCTGTTCTGAACTGGCCGAATGTGCGGATGCTGGTGCGGAGGCTGAGCCTCCGGCAGACTCCGCACCAGCCTCCGCAGCTCCCGCCGGGGCGGCCTCGGCGATGCGGTGGGCGGTGAAGGCGTAGAGCTGACGGCGCTGCCGGTCGGCGGAGCGCCCGGCCTCGGTCACGGTGATGCCGATGGACCGCAGCACCGGGGCGTCCCGCTTGAGCTGGCCGGAGGCACGGGTGGCGTCCACCGGCCAGGAGCGGGGCCGCGGATCGGGGACGGCCACCAGGTCCAAGAGCTGGCTGACCGATCCGGTCCAGGTGCCGTGCTGGTCGACGAAGTCGGCCACCGCGGACGTGAACGGCTTGGCATCGAGCAGGTCGGCGGTGGTGACCTGGGAAGCGGCCAGGTAGGTGGCCAGGGTCTCCCAGCCCATGACTCTGTCCAGGGCTCCGAGGACGTGCGCGAAGTCGGCCATGCGCGGCGATTCGGCCAGACGGATGTCGGGCAGGGTGGCCAGCACCTGGCACAGCAGGTCGAACAGCGCGGCCCGGATGGCGGGCGCTGACTGGTCGAAGGCCGCCTTGATCTCGGCGACGGGTCGGCGCTCGCTGCGCTTGATGGGCAGGAACTCCACGGCGAGCATCCGCTCGGACAGGTCCGAGGCCAGGGCTCCGGTGTCGATACTGGTCAGCGCGAGCAGCCGCTGAAAGGACAGCACGGACACGTCGTCGTCGCTGTACAGGGCCCGGTCGACCAGGCTGTCGCCGGTGACGGCCTTGCACAGGGTGTCCGACAGCCACATGGGGATGGCTGAGACGTTGTCCAGGCACACCGCCCAACTCGCCGTGGCGACGGTCGCCCACGTCTTGATGTCCTTGGGCAGGGACCGTAGCGCGGCTGGTGAGGGGTCGACCAGGTTGACCAGCATCTCCAGTGCGGTGGACTTGCCGGTGCCCTGTTCGCCCTTCCCGGCCAGGATCGGGTGCGGGATGTCCGGGAGCAGCCCGGAGACCAGCCATCCGACTATGAGCCGGAACGCGCTCTCGTCGACGTTGAGTAGCCCTCGCAGGGCGGCCAGGCCCTGGTCGGTGTGCCCGGCCGGGCCGGGGTCGGACATGGGGCTGGTCAGCTTGGTGCGCCGGAACAGCACCGGGCTCCGTTCGCGGACCTGCCATCCGTCGGAGCCGACGACCACGCACCGCCCGTCGGGGGTGCCCAGGTCGATGACGACCTGGGCACCCGCTTCGGTGCGGTGGGTGGTCAGCCGCAGGTTGATCTTCTGCGGTTCCTGGTCCACCGCCCGGCCCTCCAACACCGCGATGGCGTCGGTGAGGGCCGACTGCGAGGGAACGGAATGGTGCTCGTCGTAGTACTGGCGGGCGAGTTGGACCCGCAGGCCGTCCTTGCGCAGCAGCGGGAACGCGATCTGGGGTCCGCCCCGCCGAACGGCGTAGGCCTTGCCGCCGGGGCCGGCCACCACGTTGACGTGCCGGTCGGCCATCTCGATCAGCAGGGTGGCCTGGGAGGGCTTCTTCTCGTCGCTGTTCCCGCTCATCTACGCGGCCGTCCTTCCTGGGCGTGGGGTGGTGCGGCGGGGCTCCCGGAGGCCTTTGGCGAGTCCGGAGCGGATGGTGGCCTCGATCTCCCGCACCGGATTTGGGTCACCTGCGGTGTTGGCATCCAGGGCGGCGTTGCGCAGCGCGTCGGCGACCCAGTCGGCATCGAGCAGGCCTTCGCGGGCCAGCTGACCGAGCGAGGCGGCGGCGATGTAGAGGTTCTCGTTGCGCGTCCCGGGAGCGGCGTCCCGAACCCTGGCTAGCTCCCCCTTGACCGCGGCCCGCACGTAGGCGGCACGGCGCCGGTCGTCGGTGAGGATCGCCGACAGGCCACCGGTTGCGAGCCCCGGGGTGGGGCGGGAGCTGGTGGTCGGCTTCTCCTGGGAGTCGGGCCTGCGGAGCAGGCGCCTATGAATCCACCAGGGCAGCGGTGCGGGATCTTCGCGGTGGGTGACTTCGTAGGTGCCGTTGCCGTCGGGTGCGGTGACGGGGCACCCGGGGCCGACGACGTAGCCGCCGTGGGCGCGGGTGTCGATCAGCCATCCGAGCCCGGCGCCCTGGTCGCCGCTGGTGTTGCCCAGCTTCGGCCCGTCGTGGGGGTGGGTGAAGTACAGGTGGGTGCCGCCCCGGCGAGTGCGGACGGTGAAGGTGTCCAGCGGCAGCGGTTCCCCGGCCTGTTCGGCCCGCACCGCCAGCACATCGGCACCGTCGACCACCCCGGGCAGCGCCCACGTCGCGGGCGGGGCCTGTCCGGGCTTGGGGGTGTCGAGGTCGATCACGACCAGGCCCGCGGGGCCGGTGGCGATGCCGTAGTTCGCCGCGGGCCACTGCCGCCACCAGGCGTGGATGCGGGCCGGGTCGGTGGTGGCCGCGCGTTCCCAGTCCTTGACCAGCGGGGGTTTCTTGCTGTTCGGGGTGAGGGGGAAGACCGGCCAGCCGCGGCGGGCGGCGGCCAGGGCGTAGTCGATGGGCTTGAAGGCGTTCATGGGGGCCTCCCGGTGCTCACAAGAGCTTCCTCGGGTCGGGTGGTGCTACAGAAAGGACAAGGCACGGGACCGGCCAGGCTGTGACCGGCCCCGGCGGATTCGGCGGTGGTTCTCGGGACCACCCATCAAGGGCAAGGGGCGGGCCGCCACGGTTGTGACGGCTCGCCCCTGGGGTGGTGCGGTCAGAGCCAGTCGGGCCGGTTGCGGGCGGCCAGGGTGAGGGTGATGCGGTCGTGGTGACCGGTGGCGGCGATGATCGCGGTGAGCACCGCGGCCGTGGTGGTCGCGTCCATGCCGACCAGGGCGTCCCGCAGCTTCACCGGGTGGTCCTCAGCCAGGGACACGGCGATGCTCAGGACGGCGACCTCGGAGGAGGAGGCGGGGAAGGCCTGCCGGTTCAGGGCCTTGGCGGCCTTGTTCCAGTCGATGCACGCCAAGGGGCGGTCGGGCTCGAACAGCTCCGAGTCGGGGACCTGGTGGACGCACCGGCTTACGAAGTCGGTGCGCCGCAGCCACACGTTGTGGTCGATGAGCAGGTTCACGGCTGCCAGCGGGGCGGTGTAGCCCTCAGCCCAGTTGCGCAGGCCCTCGATCAGTTCGGCGGTCATACTGGTGGAACTCCTTCGTTGTAAGGGGTCGGCCCGCCCCGAGGTCCTTGGTCAGAGCCGGGGCGGGCCGTTCTGGTCCGGGCCGGACCGATACGGTCCGGTGGTGGCCCGGGCGGACCCTCCGCCCGCCAGACCGCCCGGTGTGGGCGGGCTGGCGGGCAGAGCGAGCACCCGGGCGGGCGTGCCGGTCAGGCGGCGGGGGTGATCTCTTCGCCGGCCAGGGCTTCGGCCACGGCGGCCACCAGGTCACGGGCCGCAGGCGGGGTGACGGCGTTGCCGGTCATGCGCACCCGCTCGCGCTTGTTACCCAGCAGCACGTAGCCGTCGGGGAAGCTCATGGCCGCGGCGTACTCGCCGGGGGTGAGCATCCGGAACCGCAGTTCCTCGACCGAGGCCACGGTGCCGCCGGGCAGCAGGCCGTGGCGTTCCACCGTGGTGACCGTCGGCAGCGGCTGGTCGGCGGGGCGCGGGGAGGCGGTGCCGTAGTAGGGGGCGATCAGGTCCGGGATGGTCAATCCGTGGTGGTTGCCGGAGGCACACACCGTGGACAACGGACTGGTGAGGGGCCGGTGCTTGGACCCGCCGCCCCGCAGCTCCGCAACGAACGGGGGCACCGCGAGGCCGGTCTCGTTGCAGGTCGTGAGGGTGCGCAGCGGCCCGCAGGCCGGGGCGGCCTTCTTCCCCTGACGGCCTTCCACCGGGACCAACAGCGGCCGCCCGTAGGCGGCCAGCCCGTCGCGGATGCGAGCCATGGTCTTGGCGGCCAGCGGCCGGGCGCGGTCGCCGATGCGTTCGGCGGGCAGGGACCAGTCGACGATCTCGGCCGCGGCCCGCACCGCGGGTTCGACCGGGCGGTGGCGGCACTCGATGCGCGGGCACCGCCACAGGTACTGGCTGCGGTACTTGCCGACCTGCCGTTTGCCCTTCCAGGACTGCACGGCCCGGATCGGGCCGTGGGTGGGGCAGGTGGCGGTGGGGCGGATCCACTTGTCCAGGTCCGGGGCGCGGTCTCCGGACCGCCAGGCCACCACGTACACCCGGTCGCGGGACTGCGGGGCCGCGGGCCCCAGCGCTGCGGCGTGCATGGAGTTGAGCGAGACCACCCGGTGCTCGTAGCCCAGGGCCAGCAGGGCGGTGCACCAGGCGGGCCAGAGCACCCAGGAGCACACGTCGACGACGTTCTCGACGATGAGCGCCCGGTAGCGGTGGTGTTCGGCGAACCGGATCGCGTCCCACATGGTGGCCCGGGAGCGTTCGGCGGCCTCGGTTGCGGCGGTCTCGTCGAACAGGTCCGGCTGTTGGAGTCGGCGGGCGATGCCCTTGGCGATGGAGTGGTTGGTGCACGACGGTGACAGCCACGCGATGTCGGTGGTCGGGTAGCGGCGGGGGTCGACCTGGGACAGGTCCGCGCAGTTCTTCACGACCAGGCCATCAGCAACGTAGCTGTGGTCTTCGGCCACCTCCATGGTGTAGACGGGAACGTCTTCTTGGCCAGGGCTGATCTCTTGGACGTAGGCCCAGCAGTGCAGCTCATCGGTCATCGTGTTTTGCCTGGTCGGCTGTTCTCTCCAGTGCACCGACCAGACTGGCTGGCGGGTGACGGTGCGCCCCTGGATGACGCAGGATGGGCCGCGGTCGATGTAGTGCAGGGAAGCCTTGTAGCCCAAGGAGTGAGCCAGCATTCGGACACTCAACGCCAAGCTTTTGGAAATGGTGGAGGTGCGGGTGACCCCCTCGCGCTGAGAACCGTCAGCTGACACGTACCCGGCCAGGAGTGCCCGGCGGTAACTTTCCGGCATGGTGAGTGCCCACCCGGGGATGCCTTTGCCCGCAGCTCCCGATCCGAAGTGCTCACGCAACCAGTCCGCCAGTTTCCGGTTGTAGTCGTAGAAGACATACGCGGTGTTGGTCTCTCGCCCACGCCAGCGAGGGGGAATCTTCCGCCGAAGCTCTTCAGTCTCGTGACGGCCACAGCAGATCGTGACGTCGCCGTTGTGGTTACCCGACGACCCGTCCCCAAGCCATCGGCCGATGAGCCACCACGCTGCTACTGGGTCTGCTCCCAGCTTCTCGGGAGCCTCCAACCATGGGAGTTCTCCAAAGGCAACCGGGAAAGCGAGCATGTCGCGGTGATGCCCGGCTCGGCGGACTCGATCGACGTGCGCGTCGCCGATTGGGGCCCACCTGGGGGTTCCGTATTCGCGGGCGTAGTCGTTTCCTGCACTGCGAAGCGTGGTGCGCCGCGTCCAGAACTCGTGGTTCGGTGTCACCTCGGTGCCCGCTGCGTGGAGTGCAGCCTTGGCGATCACTGTTCTGTCCTGCTTCTCGAACTTGCGGACCACCGGGCGCCATCGACCCTTGTGGGTGAGCACCAGCTCTCCGGGACGGATCTCCTCGATGGGTCGCATACCAGCGGCGGTCAGGATGAGGGTTCCGGCAACGAAGCAGTCGTGGTCGACGCTGGGGTGGTTGGTGTTGTGGGTGTCCACGGCCAGCCGCCAGTGGTTGGCGGCCAGGCGCACGCTCACCCCGGGAACCTGAACGGCGCCGGAGGAGGATCCGCCGGCGCCGCAGAAGAAGTCGGTCACGGTGAGGGTCAACGGTTTCTCCTTGCCGGGGGTCACTGGCGGACGGGCATGACGACGTGCCAGTAGGTGGCGTCGTCGGTTTCGGGGACCAGCAGGGCCGGGACCGGGGTGCGCCGCAGGAGCAGGCGGACGGTGTCGGCGCGGCAGGCCCGCAGCGCGTCGGTGAGGTAGCGGTGGCTGAACGCCACCGTCACCTTGGGCTCGCCGTCATCAAGGGCGGTGACGGCGGCGGACAGGTCTTCGCTGGCGTCCTCGCCGTCGGCCCCACCGTGCACGGTGACCTGGTCGGGGCCGGTGGTGAGGTGGACGGGGGCGGTGTCGGCGAACAGGCGGGCGCGGTCGATGGCATCGAGTAGCTCGCCGGTGTCGGCCACCACTTGCACGGCGGCCTCGTTCAGGGCCTTGTCGTGAAAGGGTGCGGTCTTGACCCACGCGGCATCCAGGGGGCGCATCACCAGGAACCGGGCCTGGTCGGCCACGGCCAGAACGGTGGCGGTGGCCTCGGTGTCCAGGTCCGCGGACAGGGTGAGGATGCCGGTCATCGACTTGGCGGCCAGCGCCAGTGCGGTGCTGGGGATGAGCGCCGTCACCGGCCTGTCCCCGGCCGGCTCGGAGGGGTCGGGCAGGGTCGGTGACCAGGGCACAGTGCGGTGGCCGATGCGGTACCGGTCGGTGCCTTCCACGACCAGCCCGGTAGGCCCGAACTCCAGGTGCAGCCCGGCCAGCATCGGCAGTGTGGCGTCGTTGGAGACGGCCACGCTGGTGCGGTCCACGGCGTCGGCCAGGTCGGCGGCGGCCATGGTGCCCAGCTCGGTGGCGGGCCGCTCGGGCGGGTCGGGGTAGTCGTCGGTGGGGAAGGTGCGCACGGTCGCCGACACCGGCCCGCAGGCGATGCGCACGCGGGCTTCCTCCGTGGTGAGGGTGAGGGTGCGGGAGGCGGGCAGTCGGGAGACCAGGTCGGCCAGCAGCCGCCCGGGCAGGATCACGGTTCCGGTGTCGGTGGTGTCGGCTTCCAGTGCGGCGGTGCCCCAGACCTCGTAGTCGGTGGCGGTGATGCGCACCTGGTCGGGGGCGATGTCCAGCCGAATCCCGGCCAGGATCGGGATCGCGGGGCGGGCCGGGAGCATCTTGGCGGCCCAGGTGAGCTGTTCGGCCAGTACCCCGGCGGTAGCGGTGATCCGCATCGGGGACCTCCTTCTTGTCAGGTAGAAAAGGGGTGAGGGGCACCTGCCGTGTATGGGTCGGCGGGTGCCCCTCGCGTGTGTTCGGAGTCAGGCGGCAGCGGCCTTGCGGGCGGCGTTCTTGCGGTTGCGGCGCAGGCGCCGCCGGTCGGCGCGGGTGGTGCCACCCCAGATGCCGTGTTCGAGCCACCGGGACCCCATCGCGGCCTCCAAGCAGGCGGCTCGGACGGGGCAGCGGTCGCAGACCTCGATGGCGGCGGCGGTGGCGGCCTGGTCGTCCTCGTCCGGGTACCAGTCGCCGGGCTGGCCGGCACGGGCGCACAGCGCCTGCTCCGCCCACCGGGGCGGGGCCGGGAGCAGGTCGGTGCCGCGCGGGCGCGGCCGCAGGCGGGTGAGAGCCATCAGGTTCGTCTCCTTCCAGGACCGGTCGGGTAACCCGCTCTTGCGGGGCGGGTCGCCCGACGCGGGGGTCACATGCGCAGGTCGCCGTAGAAGTCGCCGCCGACCTGCATTACCCCGGACACGGGGCCGCTGGCGTGGATGGCGTTGTTGCTCGCCTTGCTGTGAAGCGGCCCGAAAGCCAGCTCCAAGACGTCGTCGCAGGAAAAGGCCGCGATGAGAGGCATCCCGAAGACATTGGTGATCTGGGTGTCGTCGTGCATGCTGTCGAGCACGATCCGCAGGTGGGCAACGGTCATCGGGCAGCTGGCGGTGTCGCTCACGGGAGAGGCCTTCCGAGTGGCGTATCGGGGTGAACCGGGCGGTCCCCCGGTGGCCCCGCCCAGCGGGTAGGCGAGGGCACCGGGCCATCACCCGGGTGGGGAGCAGGCAGCGCCCACAGCGAGCAAGAGCGCGACCCCCAGGAGTCCGCCGACTGCGGGCGCGGGGCCGATTGGTCCCGGTTCCAGAGAGCGCCGGGTTTCGATCTCGTCGGCGGCGTAGACCGCCGCGAGGTAGGCCAGGGTGAGCACCCCGGCGGCGAGTAGCCCGTCGGGCATCGAACGAGTCCTTCCTGCCTCCCGGGGCACCCCCGGGTAGGCGTCGCCACAGGGCCCTTCACAAGGCGCCGTGAGGGGTTTCGGCGGCGGCGTTACAACTGCCCGTAACGGCAGCTCAGGTGCCGTTACGGGCCGCTGTTACGGGGGCGTCTCGAAGTGCGTTACAGGGCCTCGTAACGGGATGCGTTACAAGGCTCGTAACGGCCTCGAGACGCCCCTTGTTACGGGCCTTGTAACGGGCCGTTACTCGTCGGTGTCGATGCCGGGAGGGACCCTCAGGTCCCCGGTGAGGACGCGGTCGCGGGCGACCTCCAGGGCCTCGCGCGTGTAGCCGCGCTCGGGCTTGTCGCCCGACCGCCACCGCACCGGCTTGGGCTCTTCGTCGATCTCCAGCGCGGACATCCGGGCCCGGACGGTGGGCCGGGACCACTTCATCTCGGTGGCCAGGTCGACCACCGCCACGCCCTTGGTTCCTTCCGAGAGCTGCAGCGCGGTGTGCAGCAGGAGCGGGAGCTGGTCGCCGTCTCCCAGGGACAGGCCGTCGGTGAGCGCCCGGAAGGTCTCATCGACCGATCCGGGGCCGCCGCTGCCGGGGCGGTTCTGCTGCTCCATCTCCTTACGGGTTCGGCGGATGGCGTCCCCCAGACCTTGGATCATGTCCCCCAGCGGCCCGGCGGCCTTCGGCTCCTCTGCCTCCGAAGAACCGGCGGCCTCCGGGGCCGGGGCCGATGGGGTGGCGGGGCGCCGCTTGGGTGCCTCCCCCAGACCCGGGAGCCACCCGATCTTGCGGGCCCTATCCCACCGGTCCATGTACAGGCCCGGGTTGACCCGCACCGTGACGTCATCGAGTTCGGGTCGCCATTCGGCGGTGGCCTCGGCGACCTCCGAGCCCTTGGCGGGATCGGCGTACAGGCCCCGGAACAGGCGGGGGTTCTCGGCGGCGTCGTGGCGTACCAGCCCGTACCCTTCGGCGGGCATCTCCGAGGCGGACGGGAGCTTGCCCTTCCACCCGAACAGGTGGTTAAGCTCGGTCTCGTCGTTGACCCGCAGCCCCAGACGCACCTTGGCCTGGGAGATCAGCGACTTGGGGACCGCGTCGGAGACCGCCCGCAGGGAGCAGATCAGCGCCCGGATGGACGCCGCCCGCGAGCGGTCCGACAGGTCGGTCAGCTTGTCCTTGATCTCGGTGGGCAGGGACGCGGTCTCGTCGGTGACGATCTCGATGTGCGGTACCGCGCTGCTCACCGGGACCTTGGTGTCATTCGCGGCCCGCATCAGGTCGGCGTAGCCGATCTTGCGGGCCTCAATGGCGGCCAGGGCGAAGTCGAGCATGCGGTGCATCTCCTTGGGACCGGTCGCCACCCAGTCGATGGCGGGCCGGGTGACCTTGCCTTCGACCCAGGGCCGCAGGTAGGGCTCGAAGACGCCGCCGCCGTTGGGGTCGATGCCCCAGATGATGACGTCGTCGCAGCGCAGCAGGGAGGCCATGATCGCGGCCAGTTGGGAGGACTTGCCCGAGCCGGTGGCGCCGATGAGCAGCGCGGTCGCCCACTTCAAGTCCAGGGCGACCTCGGAGCCATCGCGGTAGACGCCGTTGGGGATGCCGTCGTAGATGGATCGGCGGGAGTAGTCCTGCGGGTAGGGCAGGGTTTCGGCCAAGGCGTCCACAGTGGAGATGAACAGCTCGAAGGTGCGCCGGGACTCCGGAAGGCCGGCGACTTCGACACCGCACCCGGAGGGCAGGTCGGCGTCGTCGGCCAGGCGGCGGGTGTTGCGTTCCAGCACGTCCAACCCGGCGGCCGGGGGCAGCTTGCCCTTGACGGTGTAGCCGGTCTTCCAGGTCTGGGAGGGGTCGCGCGGGTCGGGGTAGTCCCAGTCGCGGATGTCGGTGACCACGGTGTCGGTGATCCGGCACACCCGGTCGATGCGCCGCTCCCACTCAACCGCCTTGGACAGGCGCTCCTTCTGTTCGGCTTCGGCGCTCTTGCGGTCCTGGGCTGCGATCTCCCAGGCTGTGGTGGCAGGCCGCAATAGGGCTGAGCCCACCGCGCCGATTCCCAGGGCGGCCAGCATGTCCGCGGACCAGGGGCCGCCGGTGGCCAGCGCGAGCGAGGTCCACCCGGTGAAGGCGGCCCACCGGCCCGGCTTGTACAGCTTGGACAGCAGCGGCAGGTGGGCGGTGGCGGCGCGGGTGTAGGAGGCGGTGGCGCCGATCGCGCCGACGGCGGCCGGGCCCCACCAGGGCAGGCCGACTTCCGGCAGCGATCCGACGGTGGCCGCGGCCAGCGACAGGGAGGCGGCATTGGCGGCGGCCAGGAACGGGCCTTGGCGGTGTGACCACCGGTGGGCGAGTTCTTCTCGGTCGCGCTTCGTCTTCTTCTTGGACTTGCGGGACGACGGTGTGCTGATCGACACGGGATGTGCTCCTTCCTGGGAGAGCAACGGGGCCGCGACCCCGGTCAGAGGTGCGCGGCCCTGCAGCGCGGTGTGGCGGGTGTCAGTCGTCGCGCTGGGAGGCGTCCCAGCGGTGTTCCCCGGCCCGCGGCGCCTCCAGACGCTGCAGCTCGGTCTCATGGGCGGCCCGGAACAGCCCTGGCAGTTCGTCGGCGACCGCGGCGACCTGGTGGACGGCGGCGCTGATCTGGTGCATGTACTGCAGCACCGACGGGTGCAGCGGCTGCTCCCCCTCAGCGATGGAGGACATCTCGTGCAGGCCCTTGCCGATGGTGCGGAGCATGTCGGGCAGCGCCTGCAGGCCGCCCTCGTAGGTGAGCATGTGCACGTCGGCACCACCGAACGCCGCCAGGGCGGCGCGCAACTCGTCGGCGGCGGCCTCGGCTCGGATGATCTCGTTCGGCTTCTTCATGACGTTCCCTTCCAGTGGTGCGCCGGAGGCCTCTCCGGCGCCGATGGCCAGACGCCCCTTGGCGGTGAGTTCGCCCGGAGTGCGGGCAGAGGCGCCGATGACCCGTCCGGTCAGGGCCCGCCGCGGCTGCGAGGCCTTGCGGGAGGGCCCCAGTACGGCCACGGCCAAGGCGGAGGCGGCAGCGGACGCGGACCACATCGGCCCGTAGCGGTCATCGCGGCGGATGCGGGACCACAGCCGCCCCCACCATCCGGCCAGGGCCTGCCAGAACGCGGACACCTTGAGACGGCGGATGCGTTTGCGCATGTAGTCGCGGGTACGCACCGACGCGCGGCGTACCCGGACCCGGCCCCCGCGCATGCGGGGGTGGTTCCAGCCGCGGCGGAACGCGCCCCACGCCCCCCGCAGAGGACGGCGGCCACCCCGCATCGGGATCGCGGGGTCGGAGATCGCGGTGGTGCGGAACCGACCCCGGGTCGGGGACCCGAAGCCGCGAGCGCCGCCTGCGCCACCCCAACGGGGCGAGCGCCCACCGATCCGGCCTACGCCGCGCCCCAGAGCCCCGGAACCCGTGCGGCCAGTCGAGAATCCGGACCCGGTACGGCCCCAGGAACCCGGGCGCGCCCCCAGCCCGACAGAACCAGAGCCGCCCCGGAACGCCCCAAGGCGCCCCGCACCACCCCGGGAGCCCCGCAGTGCAGAACCCCGACCGGCACTGGCCCCAGTACCGAGCCCGGCATCGCCGCGGCGCCCCAGCCCTCCGGAAGCCATCCCGGCCCTGGTCCGACGCCCACCCGGAGTACCGAAGCCGGGGCGGCCCTTCCCGGCGAACCCACCGGTTCGGGCACCAGCGGCCCGGCCGGCGCCTCCGGGCCCGAACAGGCCTCGCAGGCGACCAGTACGGCTGTTGCGCACGCCCGGCGCACCGGCACGCCGCTCGGCAGCGTTGCGGTGGGCGTTACGCGCCATGTAGGCGACCGCTCCGACCGTGGCCACCGCACCCACCGCCAGCAGCCCGGCCGGGCCAGCCACCCCGTAGGCGGCGCCTCCGGCGGTGGCCAGGTTCGACCCGGCCAGTTCCAGCACCGGCGGCAGCGGCGGCGGGCGCCCGCCCCAGGTGTCGTCCTGGTGAGCAGAAGGCGAGACGTCCTCACCGGGTGCGGGGGTGGGGAAGGGTGCGTCGGCTGCGGCGCGTTCGACGTCGTCGATGTCGGGGAGCGGTTCGGCTTCGGGGATCTCCACATCGGAGTCGGTGTCGGTGTCGTGGGTCATGAGGTGTCGCCCCCTTTCAGAGGAGGTTGTTGAACAGCGGCGCCAGCGAGCTAGCGAAGCGCCCCAGCGAGTCGGCACCGCTGATGATCAGGTCGACGAACCCGATGATCAGCGCAGCGACGCTCTCGGGGGCGCGGAAGAACCACAGGACCAGGGCGCCGATGACGAAGATGACGAAGAGCTGGCCCAAGCAGCCGCGGAACATGGTGAATCTCCTTTGCAGGTCAGGCGGCCGCAAGTGCGGCGCATCCGGTGCCGGGCGGGCAGGTGCGCCCCAGCGAGGTGGGCAGGCAGTAGGGGTGTTCGAGGCCGCAGTCGCGGCAGGTGCGCCGCGCCTGCATGGCCTTGTCCAGGGCGGCCCACTTGGCGGGGGTCATGGGCCGCACCGGCTTGGCGGCATCGAGCCGGTACAGGTAGGCGACGCGGACGCCGTGGCGGGAGCCGCCGCAGCGGGAGCGCCACATCAGCTGAGCCGCGAGTTCCTGGCCGCCGGGCCGCAGACCCATCGAGCGGAGCTGGTTCTTGGTGGCCAGGCCAGTGGGGGCCAGGTTGCGGGGGTAGGTGGGGATGCCGTAACGGGTGCCGTCGCGATCGAGGTACTTGCTGGCCAAAAGTCCTCCTTACGGGGGTACGGCTCGGGGCCGCCGGTCACGTTGAGCGGCGGCCCCGAGCCCTGGGGTGTCACCCCGCCGGGGGCGGGGCGCGGATGCGGTCATGGGGGTTGAGGGGCAGTGGCTCCTCCTTCGCGGGGTGGGGGCGGCCAGGTACGGCACCGGGGACTGGTTCGCGCGGCGCCACTTCACCCCGTAGGCGGGGTGGCGGTGGTTCGCGCGGCGCCGGTCGGAGCGGTGCCACAGCCCACCGGCACGAAGCGCGCCGGTGGGCTGTGGCACCCGCCGATCAGGGCGGGGCGACACCCCGGCACCTCCAGGTCAGGGAAGGTGCCGGGGTGCCGGGGTAGTTGGGGTCAGGACGGGTCGGTGAGGGCCTTGAGGTGGCGGCCCACGGTGCGCTCGCTCAGCCCGGTGTGGCGGGCCAGCGCGCCGATGGTGACCTCCCGGTCTTCGGCCAGCAGGGCGGCGCGGGCGTCGGCGACCAGGCGGCGGTTGCGTTCGGCCTCACCCGCCGACGGGTGTCCGCCCCGGTTGCCGAAGCCGCCGAACCCGGCGGTGGGGCCGCCGGGCGGTGGGGTGAGGGCGGAGGCGTCGTCGGGCACGCGGGAGGCGGGCTCGTTGCCGGTCAGCTCGTAGGGGCGGATCAGCCGCAGCTCGCGCTCCAGGGCGAAGCGCTGCTTGAGCAGGTCGGCGTCGGCCTGCTGCACGGCCATCTCCTCTTCGACCCGGCGGCGGATCGCGTCCTGGCGCATCCGGTGCTCGGTCTCCTGCCGGATCCGTTCGGCCTCGGATGTGGCCTCCTGGCGGATGCGGTCGGCTTCGGCCTCGGCTTGGATGACCTCGCGTTCGGCCTCGGCACGGGCCCGGATGCGGCGGGCCTTGCGCCGCAATTCGGCGTGCTCGACTTCCTCAGCCTCGGTCAGTTCCAAGGACAGCGCCTCGGTGCGCTCGCGCTCCCGTTCGGCCTCGGCTGCGGCGGCCTGTTCGGCGTCCCGGACGGCCTGCTCGGCTTGGCGGTGCTTCTCTGCCTCCTGCTCGGCTGCGGTGCGGGCGGTAGCGTCGCGGTGCTGTTCCCAGGCGGTGCGGGCGGCCAGGGCCAGGTGCCACAGCAGCTTGCTGATCAGCGGCACCACCGCGAAGATGACCGCTTCCTGCCCCCAGTGGTGGAAGCCGATCGCGGCGGCGGCGATGGCGGCCAAGACCCAGGAGGCGTTGGAAGCGGTGCGGCGGATCTCCGGGGCGACCCAGGCGATCAGTACCCCGCCGACCAGGGCCACATCGAGCACGACACCGACGGCCAGCGCCACGACGGGGCCGCCGATCGTGATCATGTCCGCGACCGAGGTCGCCGTCCAGATCAGCGACAGCACCGACGGAACCGCTGCCGCGCCGACGATCATCCGGGTGGGGGTGGCCCACGCAGCGAACGCCGCCATCCGCAAGGGCAGCGACCGGGACGCAGTTGCGACCTTGGGCGGGGTGGCAGCGGCGGGCTTGCCCGGGTCGGGAGCGGACCGGAGCGGCACCGGGGCCGGGGGTTCCGGGGAGGGAATGGTGGTCTCGGGTGCGGGGGCGTCGGAGGTGTGCTCCTTGCCCAATCGGAACGGGCGCATCGTGCGCCTCCTTTCAAGGCCGGTTGTGTGGTTGGGTGGGGACAGGCCAGACCCCCGCCACGTCGATTGGCGGGGGTCTGGCCGTGTCCTGGGGTTGAGGGTGGGCGGTCAGCCGCCGTGGATGGCGATCAGCACGATGGCGATGAGCACGGCCGGGGCCAGGATGAACAGGCCGAAGCCGGAGAGCGCCTTCTCGAAGTCCATGTGGAGTCCTCCTTTCTGCGGATCAGCCGCTGGTGCGGCCGGCGATGATGTCGGCGGTCTTGCAGGGCAGGCCCTTCTGGCACGCCGAGCAGTTCTCGGCGTGGAACTCGGCGTCGGTCACGTCGTCTCCTTCTGGCGGGTGCGGGTCTGGGTCATCAGGTGCGGGCCGCCGGTCAAGGCCAGCAGCACCGCTACGAGGGCGAAGACCAGGGCCAGCGCGGCGAGGCCGATCACGGTGCCGATCACCGGGTGTCCCCGCAGGTGCCGCAGACGTAGCAGGCTCGGGGCAGGGGCTCGAAGTCCATCGGGACGCCGCAGCACAGGTAGACGACGGCCGGGTACCAGGTCAGGAAGGTCAGCACGGGTCGACCTCCTTCGTGGTCGCCGGGGTGGTGCGGGGGTTCGTAGACTTGCGGTGGTCGCGCATCCTCATCTCCTTGCAGGCGGGTGCGTGACAGAGCCCGCCCGGGGCGCAATCCCGGGCGGGCTCGTCATGTTCAGCAGGTGGACCCTGGTGGTCCCCCGGACCCCACCGGCTCGGCGGGCTGGTGGGGACGGGCACCCCAGGGGGCGGTCTCAGGCGGTCAGCGCCGCCGGGGAGGTCTTCGCCGACGCCAGATCTGCGGGAGCGGGCAGCGCCCGGTCGATGGCCTCCAGCACCGGGGCGGGGGTCTGCGACCAGCGACGCTTCACCGGGTAGCTGCGTCCCATTCGCTGGCGGGTGAGGGTCTCGCGCTCGGAGCGGTCCACCCTTCCGGACTCGGCTTCCCAGATCCGGCCGCAGGCGCACACCAGATGCGCTCGCTCCGGAGCCGCGGCGTGCCAGACCAGCTCTCGCGTGGACCGCGAGCAGTCCGGGTCCTGGCAGTCCCACCCGGGCACGCCCTCCCAGCCGCTGAACTGCACCCTGGCCAGCAGACGCTCGGTTTCCCCGGCCGGGTTGCCCATCCCGGCGCCTTCGACCAAGGCGTAGGTGCGGGCCAGCATCCCCGCCTCGTGCGCAGCGGCCAGCATCCGGGCCCGGCCCAACGCGAACCAGTCCACGTAGGCGTTGGTGCGCTCATGCTCAGTGCGGACCTGGTCGGTGAGCCGGTCGATCTCGCACAGCCGCTCGCGGACCTTGTCGGGGACGGCGGCCTCGGTCAGCCCGTACTCCAGGTTCGTGCAGGCGTCGATGATCTCCTGCACCTGGTGCTCGGTGGCCCGCAGGTCATCGGCCAGGACCTCGCAGCGGTCGTTCAACCGGTCGGCCTCGGTGGTCAGCCTCGCGGCTTCCTCATTCAGCTCGTGGGCCTGCGCATCGAGCGCGGCGGCCTCGGTGCGGCATCGGCGGTGGGTGAGTCGGATCATGCGGCAGCACTCCCGTGCTCGAAGGGAAGGGTCAGCGCGGTGATGCGGTCGCTGTAGACGGTGACCAGGGCGCTGATCGCGGCCGCAGCCTCCTCCACACCGGACCGCAGCCCGTCGGGGTGGTCGGCCATCGGGCTAGCCAGGGTGGGGTGGTCGACCGCGCGGGTATCCAGCAGGTCGGCGAGGATGTCGTCGCGGGCGGACTCGCGGGCGGCGCGTTCATCCTCGGTCTCCTCGGGCAGGGTCTCGGCACCCAGGTCGGCCAGTAGCTCCAGCCAGGGGTCGACCAGGTCGGCGGTGTTGGGCGTGTTGGGCATGTGGGCTCCAGAAGATGAGGCGGCCCCGGACACGGTGGGCGTGTCCGGGACCGCGAGTGGGCTCCGGTCCGGAAGGTGGACCCGGTCGGTCCCCGCCCGGCCCCGGCCACCCCGCCACCGCAGGGCGGGCGGCGACGGGGTTGTCGGGGGCGGACAGGCATCGGCGGGTCAGCGGTTCAGGTCGGGGAGCTGGCCGGAGATCATCCGGGCCTGGTCGGCATCGAGCCGACGCTCGATCGCGGCGGCTTCGGCGTCGGTGATGTGGCCGGCCGCGAGGTCCTCGGCGAGCATCTGGCGGGCGTAGTCGGCTCCCACGGGCAGCGTGTTCTGCATCGTGTTCCTCCAAGAGGTGTGGGTGTGGACCCGGGTGGTCCCCGCCCGGCCCTCGGTCCGCCGTGTTGTGCCAGCGGGGTGAGGACCGGACGGGCACCCCTGGGGGTGCAGGGTGAAGCGCGGCCATTCCGTACCGCCCTGGTGAAGGCGGTGCACGAGGTCTGGGTGCCGTGGCCGGTGCCGTTCGCCGTCCCTTGGGAGCTCGGGATGGGGTCGGGGCGTGCGCGCTATTGAGGAAGGAGGACTCCCGATCACCAAGCGGGGAGCCGACCCCGGGGCGGTCTCACGGTGGACAGGGATCACCCCTGGACACCGGTCTTCCGTCTCCGGTCGGCGGTTGCAGCGAACCGCCGTGGAACTGTTATAGCACGCTAGCCTCCGGTGTACTAGTACAGATCGCATAGTCTCTTTTTCGCGGAAGCCACAGGCAGGGAGAGTGTCAGCTCACAGGCTTACGCCCGTCATGTACTAGTACACTGGCCCCGTTCGCCAGCGAAGGAGACATCGTGTCCCCCGAGATTCACCGCCCCGACCCGCCGTACATGCAGGTCGTCAAGCACATCCGCGCCAAGATCGAGTCCGGAGCCCTCCGGGATGGGGACCGCATCGACTCGGTTCGCACGATCGCCAACGAATGGCGCATCTCCCTGGCCACGGCGACCAAGGCCATGGGGGCTCTCAAAGCCGAAGGCCTGGTGCGCGGCGAGCCCGGCAAAGGCACCGTCGTGTCCCTGGGGAACTCGGAGGACAGCCCCAAGGACCGTGTTGCCAGAAGCATCGGCGGCAAGATCTACCCGGCCAACGAGCGCGCCGAGATCCAGGTAGCCGAACTGATCGAGGCCCCGGACGAGATCGCCGAAGCCCTGAATGTGTCGAAGGGGTCCCGGGCTATCCGACGCCGCCGGGTCACCTTCCGAGACGACATCCCTTCCTCTGCCAGCACCTCCTGGTTCAAGGGCGAGCTGGCCGATACCTCCCCCCTGCTCCTGGTGGCCGAACGGCTTCCCCAGGGCACCCCGAAGTACATCGAGGAGACCTCCTCCCTCACCGCGGCGACCGGCAAGGACCAGGTCCGCGCCGACATCGCCGGGGAAGAGGACTCCGAGGCCCTGCGCATCCCGCTGGGGTCCCCCGTGCTGCGCAAGCAGAACTGGGTGTACGACGCCGACGGCGAGGTGATCGAGTTCGGGCAGTCCGTGTCGATCGCCCGCCGCTGGTCCACCTACAACTACGAGATCTCCAGGTAGGGAGCGAAATGGAACTGGTGCACTCGGGCAAGGTGCGCGACGTCTACGCGGATGGCGACGACCTCATCCTGGTCGCCTCCGACCGGGTGAGCGTCTACGACGTCGTCCTGCCCACCCCCGTCCCGGACAAGGGCAAGATCCTCACCCAGCTCTCGCTGTGGTGGTTCGACCAGCTCGCGGACGTGGTGCCCAACCACGTCGTCTCTGCCACCGACGTCCCGGAGGAGTGGACGGGGCGTGCGGTGCGCTGCCGCAAGCTCACCATGCTCCCTGTGGAGTGGATCGCCCGCGGCTACCTGGCGGGGCTGGGGCTGAAGGAGTACGAGAAGCAAGGCACCGTCTCCGGCATCCGGCTGCCGGAGGGGCTCGTTGAGGCGTCCAAGCTCCCGGAGCCGATCTTTACCCCGACGACCAAGGCGACCGAGGGGCACGACGAGTTCATCACCTTCGACGACGTCGTTCAGGAGATCGGCCAGGAGACCGCCGACCACCTGCGGGAGGTCACGCTGGAGGTGTACAAGCGCGGGGCTGAGATCGCAGCCGAGCGCGGGATCATCATCGCGGACACCAAGTTGGAGTTCGGCCGGGCCACCGACGGCACGCTGATGCTGGCCGATGAGGTGCTCACCTCGGACTCGTCCCGGTTCTGGCCGGCCGACGACTGGCAGCCGGGGCGGCCGCAGCACGCCTTCGACAAGCAGTTCGTCCGAGACTGGTCCAGCACTATCACCGGCTGGGACCGCACCCCTCCGGGCCCGGAGATCCCGGACGAGATCGTCGAGGCCACCCGCGCCCGCTATATCGAGGTGTATGAGAGGCTCACCGGGAAGACCTGGGAGGCGTGACCATGTACCAGACCTACGACCGTGACCGCCTGCTCCGGCAGGTCCGTGAACTGCTCCGTGAGGAGGGCATTCGGCCGATCAACCAGACCGACCCGGCTCCGGAACACGCGGCGGCGCTCCTGCTGCGCTCCCTCGGTGTGGAACCGGTCCTCGACCATGTCGAAGTCCTCAAGCGGAACATGGACCGCACCTGGGAGGACCTTGACGACTCGAAAGCGGATCGCCTAGCCAAAGACTAAGAAAAAGAAATTAGAGCCTGGGTCTATCCGACCCAGGCTTTTTTTCTCAGAGCAAGCATTAGACATAGAGACGATACCAAGAATACTTACAGCACTTACTAAAACTGGCCCCATCAAGACCACAAGGACATTTTTCTAGATCTCCAACCACACCCCCTGGATCCTCCAAAGTATGCCAAATTTCTGGATTAATGACATGATTTATCATAATATCAGCCTGTCGAATATTCCAACCAGCCCCATCCCTGAGAACAAAACCTCTTGAGGAATCAACGGAATCGACAGCGAGAATGGGACTCCACCCCTTCCTTGCCTTCACCCTCGGAGAAGTTCTAAAAAGACACTGCCAATCCCATCCCGCCATCAACAGCTCGTAGCAATAGAGACCTCGAACAGTTCCCAGATTGGGAATCATGATCGCCCTCGGATTAACCCCGTCCGCCAATCTTGAGTAATGCCGAGTTGCGACTATATCAAATTTATACATAGTCGACTCGGATTTCCCCAGCAAGTATAGCCTTATTTCCTCAAGCCAGAGTTCGTCTAGCCTTATTTTCCTCCAACAGGTAGAATCGGAAAAATGCCCCTTAAATAGAACACCCAGAAGAAATTTTGTAACCTTCTCTCGACTCACACCATGGAGAGTCGGACCCGGATGCGGAACCACTCCTATTTTTGATAGATACCTTGGAGCCCCCTTCGAAAGATCAGCAGCATACTTCTCCCAGGGACTCATCAGCTGTTCGCACTCATAGCAAAGGAGATAATGCTTGGTGCCATCATCCGCCTTTGCCGAATAATTCTCAGAAGTCATTTTGTGAACTATATGTCCCTCGGATTTTGCCCACTTGTAGCACCACTTCGGAGCGACGTGACTAAGCATCAACCTCTTCTCCTCTTGGCAGAGTCGGCAAACTCCAGTTATTTTCTGCCCCGGAGAGTCGCTTCCGTAGACAATCTTCCCAAGATCCCCTTCGGTAACTTTAATTCTCATCCTCTTTGGAGCAAACTCAACCCCCTCCACAACTCCTCGATTGGAGCCATCTCCAAAATCAGAAAACTTGCCATTCGAATACATTAATCCAGCCCCCAAAAGCATTATCTTGATAGAAATTTCCCTGCCCAACCAATATATCTCAAGAATACCCCAGGGAAAGGTGAGTCGGTAGTCATTATCCGATCCTGGTTGACAAGAAGGCCGACAGAGGAGCTCAACCTCCGCAGTGTTTGAACAAGTGAACGGTATCAGCATCGAGTTAGCGGAGGTCGATCCTTCTTACCTTCCAGAAAGGTGAGCGCAGCAGCAGCCACGGGGGCACCGCCGGGAAGCAGGTCTTCGAGAGGGCTCTGCGGACGGGCTCTGGTCAGGTGGTGGACGAGGGGAGCGCCTGCGGCGGTTTTCAGGCAAGGTCAGCACGATTCAGCCTGACGGCCTCCGAGACCGTGACACAGCCATCCCTGCGTGCGCGGGGAGCACGCTTCCTTGGGGATCATGGCTCGTGCAAACGAGCAGCCATCCCTGCGTGCGCGGGGAGCACAGTCAACGACCTGCAAAGATTCCACCGGAAACCAGCCAAATTTATGACTTCTCAAGAAACGGACATTCGCCCCATACGGACGGCTGCTGTCCACCGATGCCTCCCAAGGCTACTCAGGAGGGGACTGAACCGGTAGCCGCTGCTTCAGGCAAACGGCAGCGGAGGCTGAAGCGGAGCCTGCGGAGGCTAGCGGAGGCTGAGGAGCGCGCTCAGCCTCCGCAGTGTTTGGGCAGGTGAGCGGTACCGGTGGCGGCATTGCGGAGGCTGCGGAGGCTGGTTCTTCTTACTCTCTAAGAAGGTGAAGTACAGCAGGCGCCCACCCCCCACTGGCTAGCCATGGAGGGGTGAGCGCTCCGCCGGAAAGCGGGCCTTCGAGGGAGCTATGTGGGCGGCCTCTGGTCGGGTGGTGGACAGAGGGGGCGCCTGCGGCGGTGTTCGGGCAGGTCAGCGCGATTCAGCTCTACGGCCTCCGGAGCCGTGTGCGCAGGTTCGAATCCTGCAGGGGGCACACAAGACGGGCCAGCGGAATCACTCCGCTGACCAGGCGAGACGGCGTCCTTCGGGGCGCCTTTCGTGTTTCATGACGCGTCATCTTCCAGCAGGTTCCCCGAGCCTCTGTGGTCGAGCCGTGGTCAGGACACCGAGACACAAAAAGGGGCGGGGACTCCGATCGCTCGGAGTCCCCGCCCTTGGTGCTGCCCCGGCCCGGGGTCCGGGTCGCTCAGCGGTGGTCGCCCGTCCGGTCGATCCGCACGTCGTCAGTGCCCCGGCCCGGACACATGGCCGTTGGCGGAGCGCCGCCGCCGGTAGGCGACGGTCACCGCTCCCAGGAGAGAACCCCCGAGCAGGAGGTGGGCAGCGTAGAAGGCGGCCAACGGCCAGCCGGTCAGTGCCCCGGTGGGGAAGCCGGGGGGTGCGGGGTCGCCCTGAACGGTGACCCCGAGCCAGGTGGAGACCCGCCCGGCGGTCCACAGCAACGTCACCGCGACCGTGCGCAGTGCGGCCGGAATGACGGCGGCGAGGGTGGGGACCCGTCGGCCGCGCAGACCCGGGTGCGGCGCCGGTGGCCGCCGCAGCAGTCGCGCCGGGGGCGCGCGGGGGCGTCGGTCGGGGCCTCCCGCACGACGCGGCGCGCGACCGGGTCGGCACTGCCGCGGGAGGGGGCCGGTGCGCCCTCCTCGGTGAACTCCGCCGACCGAGGGGACCGCCGTGCGACGCGCGGCGTGGTGTCGAGTGCCCTCCGCCACAGGTGCGGGGTCTCCCGATGGGGTGCCGCGGGAACGCGGACCATAGGATGACGGCACCGCGACGCTACGAGGGGAAAGCGGAGGGCCGCCGGCGTGAACGAGGCGAGTACGGGCGATGCGACCCGGGCGGAACCGGCCTGGCGGCCGGTGTCCCGCAGCCGGGCCTACGAGCTCGTGGTCGATCGCATCGAGGAGCAGATCGTCAACGGGGCCCTCCGGGTCGGCGACCACCTGCCCCCCGAACGCGAGCTCGCCTCCTGGCTGGAGGTCAGCCGCGCCGCCGTGCGCGAGGCGATCCGGACCCTGGAGGCGCACGGGGTGGTCAGTTCCTCGGTCGGCTCCGGCAAGGGGGCGGGCACCGTGGTCACCGCGCTGACCAGCGGTGCGCTCACCCGGATGCTGCGGCTGCACGTGGCGCTGACGAGCTTCCCGCTGGTCGACGTGATCGAGGCGCGGGTGATGCTCGAACGCACCAGCGCCGCGCTGGCCGCGCGTGCGGCCTCCGCCGAGGACCTGGAACTGATGCGCTCCCTGGTGGACGCCATGGACGACCCGGCGCTCAGCCGCGAGGAGTTCAACGAGTTCGACACCCGCTTCCACGTGGCGATCGCCGAGGCGGCCGGGAACCGGCTGGTCGCGGACATGACCATCGCCATCCGCGAGTCGATGAAGCACCGGGTGCTGGCGGGTTTCCGCGGTGCACCGGACTGGCCGGCCACGTCGGAGGTGCTGCGCGGCCACCACCGGGGGATCATGGAGGCCGTGGAGGCGCGCCGGGGGGAGTCGGCGGCGGACCTGGTGGAGGAGCACATCCGCTACGCGTTCGCGCACCTCCCGGGGTTCCGGTCCGGCGGGGACTGACGGCGGCCCCGCCCGGCCCCGGCCGGTCAGCCCCCGGCCAGGGGCCAGCTCCCGTCGATGACGGCCTGCGGGTCGCGGCCGCGCCTCAGGTAGGCCTGGAAGGACGCGGCCTGCTCGGCCTTCCAGGCCACCTGGGCGGCGTGCAGCGCGTCCAGGTCCAGGGACGCGAGTTCCTCGTGGGTCGCACCCAGCCGCCAGGCCAGCCGCGCCGCGGCCAGCGCGTCGGCGGCGGCCCCGTGCGCCTGGCTCTCGTCCAGGGGCACCCCGTGGTGGGCGCACACGTCGGTGAGCTTGCGGCCGCCCCGCCGGTAGGGGTCGGTGTGCTTGTCGAGCACCAAGGGGTCGATCACCCGCAGGTCCCGGAGGAACCCGGCGGACAGACCGTGGCGCTCCAGTTCCGCGGACAGCAGCCCGAGGTCGTAGGGCGCGTTGTAGACGACCGCCGGCAGCCCGTCGGCGGCGACCTTCTCCAGCGCGGCGGCGATCTCGGTGACCACCTCCACCGCGGGGCGCCCGTTCTGGCGGGCGTGCTCCGTGGTGATGCCGTGGATGGCGGTCACCTCCTCGGGGATCTCCACACCCGGGTCGGCCAGCCAGGACAGCTTCTCCTTGGTACCGGCGGCCGGATCGACGCGCCACAGCGCGGCGGTGACGATCCGGTCGGTGGCGACGTCGAGTCCGGTGGACTCGAAGTCCAGCGCGGCCATGGGGCGGGTGTGCCAGCTCATGTGGGCCCTTCCGTTCGGGGTGCAGTCCTATCGTGCCCCCTCGCGGTGACGTTCGGTGCCCGCTTCCGCCGAAGGACGGGCGTGTTCTCCGCCGGGCAGCCGGGTGGCGGCGACCATGACGGCGAGGCCGACCAGGGTGATGAGCGCCCCGGCCCACAGCGGTGAGGTGTACCCGAAGCCGGCTGCCAGGCCCAGTCCCCCGGCCCAGGCGCCGAGCGCGTTGCCGACGTTGAACGCGGCGATGTTGGCGCCCGAGGCGAGCGTGGGCGCGGCGGAGGCGAACCCCATGACACGTGACTGGAGCCCGGGGACGGTGGCGAACCCGAGGCCGCCCATGAGCAGCAGCGCGATCACGGCCGCCCAGGGAATGTGCGCGACCAGGGAGAACGCCGCGAGGACCGCGGTGAGGGCGGCGAGCAGTCCGACCAGGGTCCGGCCGGGGTCGCGGTCGGCGGCCCGGCCGCCCAGCAGGTTCCCGGCGAACAGCCCGACGCCGAACAGCACGAGCAGCCACGGCACGGTCCCGGCGGCGAACCCGCTCACCTCGGTGAGGGTGAACGCGATGTAGGTGAAGCCGCCGAACATGCCGCCGAAGCCGAGCACGGTGACCGCGAGGGACAGCCACACCTGGGCGCTGCGGAAGGCGGAGAACTCCGGGCGCAGGCCGCCGGGGCCGGACTCCTCGCGCACGGCGGGCACCAGGGCGAGGATGCCGACGAAGGCGACGACGCCGATGGCGGTGATGGCCCAGAAGGTGGAGCGCCACCCGGCGGCCTGGCCGAGGAAGGTGCCGAAGGGGACGCCCAGGACGTTCGCGGTGGTCAGCCCGGCGAACATGATCGAGATCGCGGCGGCCCCGCGGCCGGGCGGGACGATGCGGGAGGCGAGTACCGCGCCGATGCCGAAGAACGCGCCGTGGCACAGGGCGGCGATGACGCGGCCGAGCATCATGATGCCGTAGTCGGTGGCCAGGGCGGAGACGGCGTTGCCCGCGATGAACAGGAGCATGAGCAGCAGCAGGGCGTGTTTGCGGTCGACGCGGTGGAGCAGTGCGGTCAGGCCCACGCCGCCGACCGCGACGGCCAGGGCGTAGCCCGAGATGAGGTGTCCGGCGACCGTGGGTGTGACGCCGAAGTCGGCGCCGACCTCGGGCAGCAGGCCCATGATGACGAATTCGGTGAGGCCGATGCCGAAGCCCCCGAGGGCGAGGGCGTAGAGCGCGAGCGGCATGAGGAGTGCTCCCCGGAGAGACGACGAATCGTTGCGCTTGCACTAGTTGCAGACGCAACGAAAATAGTTGCACACGCGCTCTACCTGCGCAAGCTGGTATCCTGTGGCCCCTGACACCGGGAGGCTGAACATGGGGATCGCCGACGACGCCGTCGAGGTCCGGGCCCACGGTTGGCGGACCCTCGCCGCCGTGCACTCCCTCATCGAGACCGCACTGGAGCGGGCGCTACAGGGGGAGCACGGGCTCTCCGTCGTCGAGTACACCGTCCTGGACGCCCTCGACCGGCAGGACGGCTGGCACATGCGGATGCGCCAGCTGGCCCGCGCCGCCGCCCTGTCCAACAGCGCCACCACCCGGCTGGTCACCCGGCTGGAGGACCGCGGGCTGCTCACGCGGGTGCTGTGCGCGGACGACCGCCGGGGCATCTACACCGAGCTCACCCCGGCCGGGATGGAACTGCTGGAGCGGGCCCGCCCCACCCACGACCGGGTGCTGCGCGAGGCGCTCGCCGAGGCGGAGGCCACCCCGGAGCTGGCTCCGCTGGCGGGCGCCCTGCGCGAGCTGGAACCCCGCCCGCTCCGCTGACCCGCGGCCCACGGGTCCCGCTGTCCACAGGCGGCCCCTCCCCCTGGTGCGCCGGGACGGCGCCCTCTAGGTTGGGGGCATGAAATTCCTGGTACGCGAACGTTTCTTCGACATCGGCGACGACTTCTGGGTGACCACCGAGGACGGCGAGAAGGTCTACCACATCGACGGTAAGGCCCTGCGCATCCGCACCACGTTCCACCTTGAGGACACCGACGGCAACGTCCTCACCACCATCCGCCGCAAGCTCTTCAAGGTACGCGACCAGATGCGCATCGAACGCGACGGCGAGACGGTGGCCACCGTGCGCGAGCGCCTCTTCGACCCGCTCAAGGAGAAGCTCATAGTGGAGATCGAGGGCGGTCCGGAGTGGGAGGTGACCGGCGACTTCTTCGGCAAGGAGTACGTGGTCTCCGACGAGCACGGCACCGTCGCGCACATCTCCCGCAAGCTGCTGAGCATCCGCGACACCTACGCGGTGGACGTCAACACCCACCGATCCGACCTCGGCGGCGACCCGGTGCTGGCGCTCAGCGTCGCGGTGGCGGTGGACGCCCTCACCGCCGACGACGGGGACGATGAGGACGACTCGGACGGGTGACCGCCGAGTGACGCCCCGGCCCCCGGTACACGCCCCCGACCCCGGCGTGCCCGGCGGTCAGTCGCCGACGGAGACGACCAGTCCGCGTTCCCAGGGGAGGTAGGGCTCCCGGCGGCTGCGCAGCACCGGCCTGGGCAGGCCGCCCTCCACCGCGCAGCGGGCGATCTCGCGCGCGGCCATGGAACCGGCCACCCTGAAGGACATCGGGGTGGAGTCCTCCGCGTGCCAGCGGGCGTCGACCAACCGCACCAGGGCGGCCAGCGGGTACGACCCGTCCTCGGCGCGGTACTCGTCGGTCTCCTCGGCGGTGAGGGGCGTCCAGGACTGTCGCACACCCTCGGCGAAGGCACGGGCCAGCTCCGGGGGCATCCGCTCGCCCCGCGGGCCGTGCGGCGGCACCGCGTCGACGAACGCGAAGCCGTCGGGGGTCCCGGCCGGCAGCGGTTCGGCCTCCGCCCAGGCCGCGGCGAAGTGACCGCCCCCGCAGGTGTGGCGGATACTGCGCACGTAGACGCCGGCGATGGGGCGCGTCAGGGGTATGCGGTTCCGGGAAGGCACTCGACCTCTCCTTCCGGAGTGTGGGGCGACTCGGATGCAGTCCTGTATTCCCACTGAAAGGACCGAAGATACCCCGCCGTTCCCCTTCCTTCGCCCTCCGGGGCCGGAGCCGGTCAGCCGCGGGCCGGAAGCGGTCACCGCCGCTCGCCGTCGAGGCAGGCGAGCACGGCGCGGACCCGGCGGTGCCCGGGGACGGCGGGGGCCATCCCCAGCTTGGCGAAGATATCGCCGATGTGCTTGTGCACGGCGTCGTCCCCGATCACGAGCCGTTCGGCGATCCCCCGGTCGTCCGCGCGCTCGGCCATCAGCGCCGGCACTTCGCGCTCGCGCCGGGTGAGCGACTCCACCGGATCACCGTACGGCGGGCCGACAGCCGGGCCGCCGCCTCCGGGTCCATCACGGCGCCCCCGGCCGCCACCCGGTGCAGGGCGTCCACGAACTCCCCGACCCGGCCCACCCGGTCCTTGAGCAGGTGGCCCCCCACGTCTCGCCCATCCGTCGTCCTCCTTCGCCCGCACCGTCGTACATCCGACAGTTTGGGGCATGCGGTGCGCACCGGACACTACAGCGCGCACCCGGAAACGGCCGCCCGCCGACCGGAGTGTCACCGGCGCGGGGGATGCTGACGGCATGGAACACGTTCCGCCGCAGAACCTGGCGCGGCCCATGTCCGCCGACCGCCCTCCCCTGCCCTCGGCCGGCGACGAGAGGGAGGTGCTCACCGCCCACCTGGACTGGCACCGCGCCACCTTCGAGGCCAAGTGCGCCGGGCTCACCGCCGAGCAGCTGTCGCTGCGGGCGGTCCCGCCCTCCACGCTGTCCCTGCACGGGCTGCTCCGCCATCTGGCGGGGGTGGAGCGGTGGTGGTTCCGGATCCGGTTCGCGGGCGAGGACCTGCCGCTGCTGTACTACTCCGACGACGACCCCGACCAGGACTTCGACGACCTGGCCGGCGATCCGGCGCGGGCGCTGGCCCGGTGGCGGGAGGAGGTCGCGCACGCCCGGCGGATCACGGCGGGCTCCCCGCTGGACGCGCTGGGGGCCGACGCCGACCGGGGCGGTCCCACCCAGCTGCGGGTGTGCCTGGTCAAGCTGGTCGCGGAGTACGCCCGCCACAACGGGCACGCCGACCTGCTGCGCGAGTGCGTCGACGGGGCGACCGGGTACTGAGGCTCCGACGGTGTCCCACCGGGTGGTGTGCCCCCGTTCGACTTCGGAGGCGACGACGCGCTGGTCGGCGGTTCGTTCTTGTTCGGGCGGCCGTTGTTCCCACACCACTCGACGGGACGTGGCCGAGGCCCCGGCCGGGTGGACGGACAGGACAGTGATGGGACCTTTGGCCAGGCTCCTATGAGGTCACGGACACCCGGTCGGCCGCGCGTGTGGCGGCACCGCCCGGTGGGTCGACGATTCCCCATCAGGACAGCCGGGGCGTCGGTCAGGCGGCGGGGCAGACCCGCGAGCGGTGCCATCTACATCCTCACTGTCAGGCGGGCGCCTGTTCCGCCGCGGCGGCGTCCTCGCGGGCCGAGCGCCGGGCGAGCAGGGTTCCGGTGGCGGCGGCGGTGAAGAACATCAGCACCCCGTAGACCGCCGAGGGGACGGCGATCTCACTGCTGTCGAGCAGCGCCGGGCTGAGGGCGATGGCCAGGGACAGCGTGGTGTTGTGCAGGCCGATCTCCATGCAGGAGGCGATGGACTCGGGGCGGCCGGTGCCGACCAGGCGCGGCGCCCAGTAGCCGATGGTGAGGCTGGCGATGTTGAACAGCAGCACCAGCAGGCCGACCGCGACGATGTAGTCGCCGATGTTCTCCCGCTCCTGGTAGATGGCCACGGCCACGACGCCCAGCAGCACGAACACCGAGGCGATCTTGACCGGCTTCTCCAGGCCGCGCGCGACCGACTCCGCCTTGGCCCGGATGAGCATGCCGATGCCGACGGGGATGAGGATGATCGCGAAGACCTGGAGGATCTTGTCGAATTGCAGGCCCAGGGTGTCGCCGTCGCTCATGAAGTAGGCCAGCGACAGGTTGGTGATGAGGGGCAGCGTGAACAGCGCGGTGAGGGAGTTGAGCGCGGTCAGCGAGATGTTGAGCGCGACGTTGCCGCGGAACAGATAGCTGAACAGGCTGGCGGTGGTGCCGCCGGGCGAGGCGGCCAGCAGCATCATGCCGACCGCGAGGGCGGGCGGCGGCCGGAAGAGCAGGACCAGGCCGAAGCAGACCAGCGGCAGCAGGACGATCTGGCAGCCCAGGATGAGGGCGACGGTGCCGGGGATGCGGGCCAGCCGGGTGAAGTCGGGGACGGTCAGGCTCAGTCCCAGGCCCAGCATGATGATGGCGAGCGCGGCGGGGAGCGCGATCGTGGCGATGGTGGAGTCCAAGGGGGCCGGCTCCTCGTGGTCGGGCCGCCGGGGGTGCGGCTCGGGGGACGGGGGTCGCGGACCGCGTTCGGTGACGGTGCGGTGCAGTGCCGGGGGGACACCCGGATCGCGCCTTCCGGTGATATGCGTCACACCCGACCTACTGGCCGGTATGTTCCCACGCCGCGACCGGATATGACAAGACCCCGGTCAGGGCCGGGGTCGGGGGTGCGGTGGGGGGGCGGTGTCAGGCGGCGGGCCAGGAGCTGCCGGTCATGTCGTAGGCGAGGTGGAACCAGACCTTGCGGATGCTGGGGTGGCCGTTGTCGCCCCAGGTGGTGGCGAAGCTGTCGACCAGCGCCAGGCCGCGGCCGTTCTCCGCGGTGAGCCGGTCGGCGGCGGGGACCACCGGGGTCAGCGGCCCGTCGTGCGGGGTGCCGTTGTCGCGGCAGACCAGGGTCAGCCCGGTGGGGGTGCGTGTCACCCGCAGCACGAAGGTCTGGCCCTCCTCCCCCGACCTGCTGTGCTTGATCGCGTTGGTCGCCAGCTCCGTGCCCAGGAGCGCGAAGAGGTAGCGGAAATCGCTGTCACGGGCGGCCGCGCAGGTGTCCAGGAAGGCGCGCGCCAGCGGGATGTTCGCGGCCCGGCCCGGGAACTCCCAGTGGCGTTTGACGAAGGGCAGCGGACGACCGTTGAAGTAGTGCCGGTACTCGTCCGGGACCCCCGCCAGGGCGGTGTCCTCGGCCTCGGCCAGGGCGGGCACGGAAACGAGTGAGGGCATGGCTGACTCCTTGGGCGGGCGGCTCAGTGGGCAGGCGAGCCGTGGGAGGGGGCGGCTGCGGGAGTGTCCGACGGCACCGCGGGGGACGGGCGGTGCGGGACCGGTATGACCATACGCGATCCGGCTCCCCTGGGACAGGGGATGTCGGTGTGGCGCGTTCCTCGGCACTCCCCGAAAACCCCTCCCCCGCACCGCCGGGCGCGCTCCGCGGCCGCCCCGCACCGCCGTACCCGACCACCGGGGACCGCCCCGCCCGGCGCCGCGGGCGTCAGACCCGGGCCGCGAGCGCCGCCCGCGCCGCCTCCCGGGCGCGCTCGCGGTCGGCGTCGACCAGCGCGATGCGGGTGCGCCGTTCCAGCAGGTCGTCCACGTCCAGCGCGCCCTCGTGGCGCACCCCGAACCGCAGCTCCGCCCCGGTGATCCCGGCGGCGATCGGTTCCAGCAGGGCGGGGTCGCCCGCGGCCTCGGCCAGCACCGCGGGCGCTTCGTTCCCGTAGCGGTCGACCAGGCGGCGCGGCGCGTCCACGGCGTCCAGCTCCTCCCGGGGGGCGGCGCCCACCAGCGGCAGGGTCCGGGTCCGGCAGGGACCGGCGGGCAGCCTGTGCCGGGCCACCGCGGCGTCCACGGCCTCCTGGGCCATCGCCCGGTAGGTGGTGAGCTTGCCGCCGACCACGGTGACCGTGCCGTTGGGGGCGACCGTCACCGAGTGCTCGCGGGACAGGTCGGTGCTGTCCTCGTCACCGTGCAGCAGCGGGCGCAGCCCGGCGAACGCCCCCAGGACGTCCGACCGGCGGATCGGCGTCCGCAGCGCCCGGTTGGCCTGGTGCAGCAGGAAGTCGACGTCCTCCTCGGGGACCTCGGGCACGTGCGGCGCGGGCCCCTCGACGGGTTCGTCGGTGAGGCCCAGGAAGACCCGCCCGTCCGGCTGCGGCAGGGCGAAGACGAACCGGCCCGGGGCCCCTGCCACCGGAACGGTGAGCGCCACCTTGGGGTGCCCCAGGACGGCGCCGTCGAGCACCAGGTGGCTGCCCCGGCTGGGGCTGAGCCGGACACCCGGGTCGAGCAGGTCGGCGTGGACGCCGGTGGCGTTGACGACGGCGCGCGGGCGCACCGGCAGCGGGAGGCCGGTCTCCTCGTCGCGCAGCACGGCGCCGTCGGTGGTGACGGTCTCGGCCGAGCAGCGCGTGATGATCCGGGCGCCCAGCCCGGCGGCGGTACGGGCCAGGCCCAGTACCAGACGGGCGTCGTCGACGAGCTGGCCGTCGAAGGACAGGACGCCGCCGAGCAGCCCCTCGGCCTCCACCGCGGGCAGGAGCCGACGGGTGCGGGCGGCGTCCAGCAGGCGGGGGCGGGGCAGCACCGACGCGGGGGTCCCGGCCAGTCGGCGCAGCACGTCGCCCATGCCCATCCCGGCACGGGCGAACAGCCCGCCGGGCAGCCCGCCCAGGTCGCGGTGGACGGGGACGACCATGGGCAGCGGGCGCACCAGGTGGGGGGCGGTGGTCCGCATGAGGACGTCGCGTTCGCGGGCGCTCTCGTAGGCGATGCCGACCCGGCCCTTGGCGAGGTAGCGCAGGCCGCCGTGGACCAGCTTGGAACTCCACCGGCTGGTGCCGAAGGCCAGGTCGCGGCGTTCGACGAGCACGGTGGACAGCCCCCGGGAGGCGGCGTCCAGGGCCACGCCCGCACCGGTCACCCCGCCGCCGATGACGAGGACGTCGATTCTCGGGTCGGACTCCAGGGCGGTGAGGTCGGCGGCCCGGCGGGCGGCGTTCAGGGAGGTGCTGCTGCTCATGGGAGAGCGGTCCTTTCCGGGGGATGCGGTCGGCGGAGGCCCAGATCAGGGGGTCAGGTAGCCGTCGACGAGGGTGGCCAGCTCGTCGACGAGCGCCTCCTCGTCCAAGAGGTCGGCGAACAGGTGGCGCGAGGTGACGGTGTTCTGCGCGGTGACCATGACCAGGCGGGCCAGGACCGCCGGGTCCCCGGCGCGGATCGACCCCTCGGCCTGTCCCTGGGCGACCACGGGTTCGAGGATCTCCAGGGCGGCCCGGTGGCTCGTGCCCAGGCGCTGGAACGTGTAGGTGGTCATGAGCTCGGGCTCGGTGTCGACGATGCGGGTGAACAGCGGGTGGTGCAGCATCGCCCGGGCCACCCCGGCCACGTGCAGCACCAGCCGGACCCGAACGCTCTCCTCGGCGAGGTCGTGCTCGGCGGCCATCTCCTCCTCCAGGAGGATCCGCCGCAGCTCCCGGGTGAGCAGGTCCGCGACCAGGGCCGTGACGTCGGGCCAGTGCCGGTAGACGGTCGGCCGGCTGACACCGGCGCGGCGGGCGACGTCGGTCAGCGTGGTGCGGCGCACCCCGAAGTCCACGACACAGGCGCGCGCCGCGTCGAGGATGCTGTCTTCAACGTTACGTTTTGACGACATGTGTAAAACTGTAGAGCATGGCTGACGACACCACACCCCGCACCGCCCCCGAGATGAGCTGGTTCGCCTGGGGTGACCCCGACCGGGCCCGGGAACTGGACCCCGGTCTGCGCGACCTCATCGCCCAGGTGCTGCGCGCCCGGCTCACCGAACGTCCCCCCGTCCCCGAGGAGGCGGTGGAGCTGGCGCCCCCCGTTCTCACCGGGCGGGCCCGCGCCGCGCTGGCCGCGGTCGTGGGCGACGACCACGTCCGCACCGACGACGCGACCCGGCTGCGCCACGCGGGCGGCAAGAGCACCCCCGACCTGCTGCTGCGCCGCTCGGGGGCGGCCGACCCCGCACCCGACGCCGTCCTGTACCCCGCCGACCACGACGAGGTGCAGGCATTGCTGGAGGTCTGCTCCGCCGAGCGGATCGCCGTGGTGCCCTTCGGCGGCGGCACCAGCGTCGTGGGCGGGCTGACCCCGCTGCGCGGCCGTTTCGGCTCCGTCGTGGCACTGGACCTGCGCCGCCTGGACCGGCTGGTCTCCCTGGACCCCACCTCGATGACCGCCGTCCTGGGCGCGGGTGTGCGCGGCCCGGCGGCCGAGGCACTGCTGGCCGAGCACGGGCTGATGCTCGGCCACCTGCCGCAGAGCCACGAGTACGCGACCATCGGCGGGTACGCCGCCACCCGTTCCAGCGGGCAGGCGTCCTCCGGTTACGGCCGGTTCGAGGACATGGTGGTGTCGCTGCGCGCGGCCACCCCGCGCGGGACCCTGGAGGCGGGCGGTGCCCCGGCGTCGGCGGCGGGCCCCGACCTGCGCCGGCTGCTGCTCGGCTCGGAGGGCACCCTGGGCGTGATCACCGAGGTCGGTGTACGTGTGCGGCCGATCCCCGAGGCGGTCCTGGACGAGGCGTGGTCGTTCCCCGACTTCGTCACCGGGGTGGACGCCCTGCGCACCCTGGCCCAGTCGGACACCCGGCCCACCATGGCGCGGGTCCTGGACGAGTCCGAGACGTTCGTGGGCGCCGCCCTGGGCGGGCACGAGGCGCGGCCGGGCTGCCAGGCCGTGCTCGGGTTCGAGGGCACCGACGCCGAGGTCACCGCCCGCTCCGCGGTGGTGCGCGAGGTGCTGTCCCGGGCGGGCGGGACCCTGCTGGGCGCGGGGCCGGTGGCGCACTGGCGGGAGAACCGGTTCTCCTCCCCCTACCTGCGCGACACCCTGCTGTCGGCGGGCGTGCTCGCCGAGACCCTGGAGACCGCGGCGAGCTGGACCGACCTGCTCCCGCTGTACTCCGCCGTCACCGGCGCCCTGACCGGGGCGCTGGAGGGGGACGAGGGCGGGGTCGTGGTGATGTGCCACGTGTCGCACACCTATCCGACCGGGGCGTCCCTGTACTTCACGGTGGCGACGGCGGCGGGCGAGGACCCGCTGACGCGCTGGGAGGGCGCCAAGCGCGCCGCCTCCGACGCGATCGTCGCGAACGGGGGGACCATCACCCACCACCACGCGGTGGGCACCGACCACCGGCCGTGGCTGGCCGCGGAGATCGGCCCGCTGGGCGCCGAGGTGCTGCGGGCGGTCAAGGCGGCGCTGGACCCGGAGGGCGTGCTCAACCCGGGCAAGCTCATCCCGGACGCGCGGGACTGACCGGCCACGGGTGCGCGGGCGGGCCGCCCGCGCACCCGTCCGGCCGGGTCAGACCCTCTCCGAGTCGCGCGCGAGCCCGCGGCGGACCTGCCCGGAGAAGTCCTCCAGGAACTCCACGGCCTCGGTGTCGTCCACGTCCTCGGGGACCGGGTAGTGGACGTACACGAACACGTTGACGTCGCGGAAGACGGCGCTGGCGGACCGTTCGCCCTCGAAGTCGTGGAGGGTCACGAGTCCGCCGTCGCCCACCGAGGTGCGCGCCCATTCCAGGACGTCATCGTCGTCGCGGCCGCGTTCCAGGTCGCTCACGCGGTCCTCGAACCTCTCGTCGTCGTCCTCGATGAACTCCTGGGAGAGCTCGTGGTCGAACAGGGAGACGTCGACGCCGAGGCTCCACTCGTCGTCCCGGTCCAGGACCTGGCAGGACAGCTGACCGAGGTAGCCGGCGTCCACCAGGTCGTCGTTGTCGGAATACCACTCGTCCTCCTCCGCCGGGGTGTACCCGCCCTCGGCCCGGGGGCGGTCGGCGCCGGGAATGGTGTCGACCACCCGGGCGGGCAGCAGGTCGCGGCAGGAGGCCAACTCGGCGTAGGGGCGTCCGCCCGCCGCCTCCCACACCACGAAGCCCAGCAGTCCGGCCACCAGCACCGCCGCGACCGCGCCGGCGCCGATCGCCAGCCCCTTGCGGGAACGGCGCGGCGGCGGGCCGGGGGGCGGATACGGGCCGCCGGACGGTGGATACGGACCGCCTCCGGGCGGGCCGGGGGGCGGGAAGCGGGCACCGGAACCGGGCGGCGGGCCGTATCCGGGCGGCCCGGGAACGCCGGGGGTCCCGGGCCCGCCGGGAAAGGCCCGGCCGCCGGGTGGGCCGGGGAAGGAGCGGTCGTCGGGGGGATACGTCATCGGTTCCGCGGCGCCGGCCCGTGTGGACCGCGCCGCACCTCCTCGCCGGGGGCGTCGTCGTTGCCGGGAGCGGCGGGGGCCGCTCCCCGGGGGATACCCGCCCCCGCCGGGAACGCATCCCGCCGGGGGCACCGGGTTCAGGCGGTCTCGCCCGTGCGGCGCAGCGCGGTCTCGACGCCGCCGCCCAGGGAGTGGACCATGTCCATCGCCTCTTCCAGCTCAAGGTCCCCGGGCTCGAACCCGTAGACGATGCCCACCGCCAGGTTGTCGACGAAGAAGACGTTCGTGGCCGTGGCGACGGAGAAGAACGCCGACTCTTCGGCGAACCCGATCACGATGCCGGTGTCCCCGGCGGAACTGGTCCGCCACATGGCGTCCTCGGACGTCTCGCCGTCGATGGTCAGCGGGCCCCGTTCACCCTGGGACAACTGCTCGGGGACCTCCTCCCGGATCTCCTCGATCGCGCCGAAAGCCTCCTCCCACTGGTCCCCCTCGGGGTCGAGAGCCTCCGCCGAGACGCTGAACGCGCCGAAGCTCTCGTCGCCGTAGCCCGAGACGATCTCGCACTGGAGGTCGCCATGGTCCTCACCGTCGTCCTCGGTGAACTCGCCGGAGACCGTCAGGCCGGTGACCTGTGCCGCGTTCTCGAAGATCACCGGGTCGAAGACCTCGTAGCAGTCGGGGAAGGAGACGTACTCCCGCGGCATGTTCAGGGCGACGGCCGCGCCCGCGCCGGCGAGGAGGACCACCGCGCCCGCGATCGCGCCGCCGACGATCAGCCCGGTCCGCCTGGGCTTGGGCGCCGGAGCACCCGGGAACCCGCCCTGGGGGGCACCGGGCGGGAAGGGCCCCTGCGGGCCACCGGGATGACCGGGGCCGGGGCCGCCGGGGTACCCGGGAGGTCCGGGGTGCCCGGGGCCTCCCGGGGCGCCGGGGGGCGGGAACCCGCCCTGCGGCGGCTGTTGCGGGTATCCCGGCGGCACGGGCCCGTGGCCCTGGCCGTGAGGGCCCTGCGGCCCTCCCTGCGGGTGGCGGTGGCCCTGGTTCGGGTCCGGGAAGCCGTAGGGCGGCTGAACCGACATCGGAAGGCACTCCAGAACAGTGATTCTCGGGGGAGAACGGGCGTGGGGGCGCGTCCCGGTGAACAGGACGCCGCGTGCGGCGCACGAAGCGCTGTCACAGGTTTGCACGGATTGCGCGCGCACCCCGACCCACGGGACCCGCTTTTCCGGCCGATACCGGCCACAGAGCGTTCCCGCGGCCCGACAATGGATGCCGTGGGACGAGGAAAACTCCGTATCTATCTGGGCTCGGCACCCGGGGTCGGCACCACGCACGGCGCGCTGGCCGAGGCCTGCCGCCGGGCCGCCGACGGCGTCTCCGTGGTGGTCACGGCGGTCGACACGCACCGGCGGGAGCGTACGGCAGAGCTGCTCTCCCGGCTGGAGTCGGTCCCGCTCCACCCCTCGGGATCGGTCGACACCGCGGCCGTGATATCCCGCACACCCCGGCTGGCGGTGGTGGACGACCTGGCCAGGCCCAATCCGCCCGGCTCCCCCAACCCGACCCGCTGGCAGGACGTCGAGGAGCTGCTGGAGGCGGGCATCGACGTGCTGTCCACCGTGGGCATCCACCACCTGGAGTCGCTCAACGACGTCGTCCACCAGATCACCGGTGTCCGCCCCGACCGCACCGTCCCCGACCACGTGGTGCGCCGGGCCGCCGAGGTCGAACTGGTCGACGTCACCCCCCAGGAGCTGCGCCGCCGGATGGCGCACGGCGACATCCACCCGGCCGAACGGGTGGACGCCGCGCTGGCCGACTACTACCGCGAGGGCAACCTGGCCGCGCTGCGCGAGCTGGCGCTGCTGTGGACCGCCGACCAGGTGGAGGCGGGGCTGGCCCGGTACCGGGGCGAGCACGAGATCCGCCGCACCTGGGAGGCGCGCGAGCGGGTCGTGGTCGCGCTGACCGGCGGCCCCGAGGGCGAGACCCTGATCCGCCGGGCCGCCCGGGTGGCGGCCCGCTCCCGGGGCGGCCACCCCCAGCCCAGCCACCTGCTGGCCGTGCACGTGGTCCCCCCGCAGGGGATCTCCCGGGCGCCCGGCGACGATCTGCTGCGGCAGCGGCGGCTGCTCGCCGAGCTGGGCGGCACCTACCACCAGGTGGTCGCCAACGACGTGCCGACGGGGCTGCTGGAGTTCGCCCGCGGGGTGCACGCCACCCAGATCGTGCTGGGCTCGTCGCGGCGGCGCGCCTGGCAGTACATGTTCGGGCCCGGCGTGGGCGCGATCGTCGCCCGTGAGTCCGGCGACATCGACGTGCACATCGTCACGCACGAGGAGGTGGGCAGCGGGCGCTGGCCGCTGCCGCCGCCGGGGCGGGGGCTGGGCGAGCACCGCAGGCTGGCGGGCTGGTCGCTGGCCCTGCTGGCGCCCACCCTGATGTCCCTGGTGCTGGCACTGCCGCCGTTCACCGACAGCGGCCCGGCCTCCGACGCGATGCTGCTGCTCCTCATCACCGTGTCCACGGCGGCGGTGGGCGGCCTGCGTCCGGCGCTGGTGTCGGCGCTGTGGAGCGCGATCCTGCTCACCGCCCTGCTGTCGCCGCTGCACGGGCGGCCCTCGGTGTCGGTGGACAACATGCTGGCGCTGGTGGCGTTCACCCTGGTCGGAACGCTGGTGGCGATCGTCGTGGAGATGGCGGCCCGCCGGTCGGCGCAGGCGGCGCGGGCCCGGGCCGAGGCCGACGCCGTGACGCTGCTGGCCGGCAGCGTCCTGTCCGGCAACGAACCCCTGCACGCGCTGCTGCGGCGCATCCGGGAGACCTTCGGGCAGCGGTCGGCGACCCTGCTGGAACGGGTGGACGCCACCGCCGAGGACGGGGGCGGCGACGACGGCGGACCGCTGGACGGCGAACGGTGGCGGCCGGTGCACAGCGTCGGGTCCCCCGCGGCCGACTCCCCCGAGGAGGCGGACGTGCTGGTGTCGATCTCCGACACCCTGGCCCTGGCGCTGCGCGGGCGGGTGCTGCCCGCCGCCGACCGGGGGGTGCTGCGGGCGTTCGCGGCGCACATCGGGATCGCCCTGGAGCACCAGCGGCTGGAGTGGGACGCGGCCGAGGCCCGGCGTCAGGCGGCGGGCCACAAGATACGCACCGCCCTGCTGGCCGCGGTCTCGCACGACCTGCGCACCCCGCTGACCTCGATCAAGGCGAGCCTGTCGAGCCTGCGGGCCACCGACATCACACTGGCCGAGGAGGACCGGGAGGCGCTGCTGGAGACCGTGGAGGAGTCCACCGACCGGCTCAACCGGCTCATCGACAACCTGCTCGACATGAGCCGGGTGCACACCGACAGCGTGCGGCCCAAACTGGGCCCGGTGGGCCTGGAGGAGGTCGTCCCGATCACGCTGCTGGGGCTGCCGCACGGCGCCGTCACCGTCGACGTCCCCGATTGCCTGCCCCGGGTGGTGGCCGACGCCGGGCTGCTGGAGCGGGCGGTCGCCAACGTGGTCTCCAACGCGGTGCGCCACAACCCCGATCCGCGCACCCCGGTGCTGGTGGCGGCCAGCGCCCACGGCGACGGTGTGCAGCTGCGGGTGGTGGACCGCGGCCCCGGCGTCTCCGACGAGGCCAAACAGCGGATGTTCGAGGCGTTCCAGCGTCTGGGGGACGCACCCCAGGGCACGGGGGTGGGGCTGGGGCTGGCGGTCGCCCGTGGTTTCGTTGAGGCGATGCACGGCACCCTCACGCCCGAGGACACCCCCGGAGGCGGGCTGACGATGGTGTTCACCCTGAGAGCGGTGGAACCGGGCGGTGACGAGGCCGCGACCGGTACCGGCGGCACGGACGACGAGAGTGCGAGGGGGACCGATGCGGGTCCTGGTCGTTGACGACGACATCCAGATCATCCGGGCCATGACGATCAACCTGCGGGCGCGCGGGCACGACGTGGACACCGCCGGCGACGGCGCCCGCGCGCTGCGGCTGGCCGCCGACCACAATCCCGACGTGGTCCTGCTCGACCTGGGGCTGCCCGACATGGAGGGGCTGGAGGTCATCCGGCGGCTGCGCGGCTGGTCGCAGGTCCCGATCATCGTGCTGTCGGCGCGGCACTCGGCCGGGGAGAAGGTGCGCTGCCTGGACTCGGGCGCCGACGACTACGTGACCAAGCCGTTCGGGATGGACGAACTGCTGGCCCGGATGCGGGCGGCGGAGCGGCGGTCGGTGCGCGCGGAGGAGGCGCCGGTGGTGCGCACCGACTCCTTCAGCGTGGACCTGGGCGCCAAGCGGGTGGTGCGCGACGGCGAGGAGGTGCGGCTCACCCCCACCGAGTGGCACATCCTGGAGATCCTGGCCCGCAACGCCGGACAGCTGGTGAGCCAGCGCCGTCTGCTGCACGACGTGTGGGGGCCCGCCTACCAGAGCGAGACGAACTACCTGCGGGTGTACATGGCGCAGCTGCGGCGCAAACTGGAGCCCGACCCGGGCCGCCCCCGTTACCTCATCACGGAGGCCGGCCGGGGGTACCGGTTCGAGAACACGACCTGATCCCGGGCCGGTCCGGGGCCGCCGCCGGGCCCCGCGGCCCGGGGTCAGCGCGCGGGGGCGGGGTCCCCCGCGGCCAGCCCCATGAGCAGGTCGAACTCGCCGGCCCGCAGGTGTCCCCGGTTGATCTTGGAGACGGCCAGGCAGGGCGCGAAGGCGCGCACCCAGAGCATCATGCGCTCGGCGTCCACGTCCATCACGCGGGACAGGACGGACACCCGGCGCTCCACCTCGTCGTTGTCGCCGGCCTGCCACATCGCCCAGTCCACCGCGTCCACGGCGCCGTCGCCCAGGCAGCCGCGCGGGTCCAGCGCGACCAGGCCGCGCTCTCCCCCGTCGATGACGTTGCCGGGGTGGAGGTCGCCGTGCAGGGGGACGCCCCCCTCACGGCCGTTGGCGAGGTCGCGGGCCAGGGCGCGGGCGCGGTGCATGACCGAGGCCGGGACGGCCTCGGCGGCCGGGCCCTCGCAGCGTTCGCGTTCCCACAGGTCGAAGACGAACTGCACCCGGGAGGTGAGCGGCGGCAGCTCCTGGAGCCGCGCGCGGGACACCTCGACCGCTTGCAGGTCGGCGATGAGCGCCCCGACGGTCTCCATCTCCGGGACCTCTCCCTTGGCCGCGACGGTGTCGCCCTCCACGCGCTCCATGAACACCGCGCCGTGGCGCGGGTCCAGCCCCCAGACCCGCGGCACCCTCCCGGTGGGCTCCCACAGGCGCAGCAGCCCGGCCTCGGCGACCGCCAGGCCGCTGTCCGGGGAGAGCTTGACCACACCCTTGCGCCCGTCGGCGCCCAGGACGTGCAGGACCACCGAGGTGCGGCCGTGGGGCGCCGTGCCCTCGACGGTGAGCCGCCACTCGGCGGCGAGCTTGTCGACGACGGCGGGCAGTCCGGCCAGCCAGTCACCGACATGGGCGCCGAAGCGCCGTTCCAGCCGACGGCGCTGCGGTTCGTCCACGAACTGCATCGTGACGTCGTTCATACATCCACCTTCGGTCCGCTCACGTCGATGCCTGCCGGGGTCGAGCCGCCGACGCGCGAGCGTTTCCGGGGCTCAGGGCCGTTCACCGGGTCGCACGTGCCCCGCGTCCCGGCCGCGGGGTCGGGGAGGGGACAGTCCGGGCGGTCGCGCGCCCCCCTGGGTGCGGGCACGGTACGGGCCGTGCCGCGGGTGCGGGGAGTTCCCGCCCTCCAGGCCCATACCCAGACCCGTCGAGGGGGTAACGGCCCGCGGCCGTCCCGGATCCGGGATGTTCGCCCGGTCCGCCTCCGTCACCACCCTCGGAGTTCATCATGTCACCTCGGGTGAGGTTCGCGCGGTCGTTCCGGACATCTCACACGAGCCGCCCCTTCGCCGCCCGGTGCTGGGCCAGGAGGGTGTCCACGACCAGTTCCGACGGCCACAGCGGCGCGGTGATGGCGGTGACGTCCAGTCCGCGCAGGAGGTCGAAGTCGGGGCCGTCCACGAGCCTCCAGGCGGCGACCGCCACGTTCTCGTGACCGTCGCGGCGCAGCCGGTCGACCGCGTCGAACACCGAGGGCGCCCAGGTGCGCAGGTAGCCCACCTGCACCGGGGAGCCCAGGCGGCGGCTGAGCATACGGGCCACGTCCATCACGACCTGGCGCTCCTCGGTGCCGGTGGTGCCGTCGGCGGCCAGCACGACACCGTCCCCGCTCCCCCAGCCGGAGTCGGACAGGCGGGCGGCCAGGTCGGCGACGATCGAGGGCACCGCGCCCAGGGGCGGGGTGTGGCAGGCGTCGGGCATCCCGCCGAGGTCGAGACGGGAGAGCAGGTGGGCGCTGGCGACGTCCCCTCCGGCGACGAACGCCGGGACGACCACCTTGGGGCCGCGGACGGAACGCAGTGCGGCGGCCACCTCGTCGGGGCTGCCGAAGGCGGCCGTGACGGGCGCCTCCCCCCGACCGGCCACCGCTTCGGCCAGGCCGCACAGGGCCTCTCGCCGTTGGGCGTCACGCGAGTCGTCGGCTACGAGAACCATCGTCGGGACCATGCGCGGCTCCTTCGTCGTCTTTCGGATCGCTGCCGTTCTCTGCGAGGGTAAAGGGGCACAGTTTCAGGGGAGTGGCCCCGTGTTACGCACAGGAAAACAGCGGACAATGGCTGTGATGGTTATCACCAGAGCATCTCTTGGTGAACCATAACAATCGTCGAAAAACCGGGCCCTGTCCACTTGTTCGCACAGTGGTCTACACCTCACCGGCTCTCCTGCCCCTCCGACACTTCTCCCACATCTCGCGTACACTCCGGCCACCACCTGGCCGAACTTCGCGAGAACCGACCCCCTACAGGGGTTACCGATCGGTAGGACATGACGGAGAACACCTCGGTGGAACCATCCCCGGGAACGCCGGAATTTGCCGGGAAGTTCTCTGGAGAAATTCCCGGCAAAGTAATTCCCATGCATTCGCCTCGTGCGGATGCACGTGCCACAGAATGTGCCCGCCGGACCGCCTGACATGACACCCGAAATGACACCGGGTACCGATTTGCCGTCGAATGCCCGGAAAGCACCCCAAAGGCACCACCCCGCGCATGCATCGGATAGCACAGGATCGACCATCAAGTCAAGGGTGCACAGCCCCCTCTTTCGCCCTGGACCTCGCACCACTCACCCCGTGGGGTCAGGGTGAGAGTGCGGCGCCATCACTTGCCATCGGCCTGAAAAGGGATTCAAACTAAGAAGCGGAACACGGATGTCACCGCAGGCCCGGGGGCCACAACAGCCCCTCCCTGCGCATCGTCCCGGAGCCCCCTCACCCCGGGTCGTGTGTTCCGCCGGAGCACCGCATCGTCCAGACTGGAGTGAGCATGGCCGTCCACCCTCGGGTACGGACACTCGCGCAGACCTTCCTCGAACACGCCGACCGGGTCTCCCCCGGCCTGGTCGAGGGCCTCTACCTGACCGGTTCGGTGGCCCTGGGAGACTTCCGCCCGCACACCAGCGACGTCGACTTCGTCATCGTCACCTCCCGGCGCCCCGATCCGCGGGAGAGCGACCTGCTCCGCCAGGCACACGCCCGCACCCGCGCCGACGTCCCCCGCCCCCAGTTCAACGGCATCCACGTGACCTGGGACGACCTCACCCGCGACCCCTCCGCCTGCGGCTCCGTCCCCTCCGTCATCGGCGGCCGCTTCCGCGACCGGGCCGCCTCCGACGTCAACCCGGTCACCTGGCACATCCTGGCCTGTCACGGAGTCACCCTGCGCGGCCCCCACCCGCTCGAACTCGACGTGTGGGACGAACGCGAGAGCCTGCGCACCTGGTCGCTGGGCTCCCTCGACGAGCAGTGGCGCCGCTGGCGGGAGAAGGCCGGCCGCCTCGTCACCCCGCGCGGCCTCGCCGTCCTGGGCTCCCTGGCACCCTCCTGGAGCGTGCTCAGCGTCAGCCGCCTGCACTTCACCCTCAAGACCGGCGAGATCACCTCCAAGTCCAGCGCCGGCGCCTACGCCCTGCACGCCTTCCCCGAACGCTGGCAGCGCATCGTCAACGAGTGCCTGCGCGTCCGCCGCGGCAGCGGTGCGCCCTCCCTGTACGAGAGCGCCCTGGCCCGCCGCCGGGCCGCTCTGGACTACATCGAGATGGTCCTCGACGACGCCCTGCGCCCCGGTCTGGCCGCCGCCTGAAACCGTTGGTCCCCCGGACCTCCGCTGCGGTTCGCGCCCGACCCCCTTCGCGGGCGGGAACGGCTTTCGGAAGACACGGTCGCCCCTCCGGCGCGGTCCCCGCCCTCCCGTCGCCCACCACCCCCAACGGGTGACCCACGGCCACGGGCCCCTCCTCCGGGACCACCCCTGCGGGTCCTCCGAAACCCCGCAGACGACTCGCACCCCCGGAACGGCTTTCGGAAGACACGGTGGCCCCTCCGGCGGGGTCCCCGCCCTCCCGTCGCCCACCACCCCCAACGGGTGACCCACGGCCACGGGCCCCTCCTCCGGGACCACCCCTGCGGGTCCTCCGAAACCCCGCAGACGACTCGCACCCCCGGAACGGCCACGTGGCGCAGCGACTACCCTGTGGGCATGACCCTGCGCCCCATCGTCCGCTTCGGCGACCCCGTCCTCGTCACCCCGACCACGCCCGTCACCAGGTTCGACCGGCACACCGAGGCCCTGGTCAAGGATCTGCTGGACACCGTCGACGCACCCGGCCGCGCCGGGGTGGCCGCCACCCAGATCGGGGTGGGCCTGCGGGTGTTCGGCTACAACGTCGAGGGGCGCATCGGCTACGTCATCAACCCCGAGCTGGCCGAGCTCTCCGAGGAGACCCAGGACGGCGAGGAGGGCTGCCTGTCCATCCCCCGGCTCTGGTACCCCACGCGGCGGGCCATGCGCGCGGTCGTCACCGGTGTGGACCTGCGCAACGAGCCGGTCACCGTGTCCGGCGAGGGCCTCATGGCGCGCGCCCTACAGCACGAGACCCAGCACCTGGACGGGGTGCTGTACATCGACCGGCTCACCCCCGAGCTGCGCAAGAAGGCGCTGCGCGACATCCGGCGTTCGGACTGGTTCATGCCGCAGGGGGAGACCAAGGCCGCGGGACCGCTGCCGAGCGCCTTCGGTGGGACCGGCTGAACCAGGAGCAAAAGGGTCACTCCGGTCCTTCGGTACGGGTATCTTCGGACACATCCCCGCGCACTCCCCCACAGTCCCGTGAGTCAACGCACTAGGCATGTAACGCCACGATCTCATAGGGTCGGCTGAGCATCCTCCGCCACGGTGCCCCCGTCCGGATGCCCCCTGACCCTCTCGGAGCAGACATGACACCCACGCCCCGTTCACGGCGCGGTAGGCGCGCCGCGCTGTCGCTGGCGTCAGCCGTCGCCGCCCTCGCCGTCGCCATGCCCGGAACCGCCCTCGCGGAGCCGGACGACGACGAGGTGGACATCGAGGAGTTGGAGCGGCGAGCCGACGAGCTCGAAGAGACCTACCAGGGCGAACTGCTCCAGTTCACCGAGGTCAAGGAGCGCGTCAAGAAGGCCGAGGAGGACCTTGAGGAGATCGAGGAGCGGCTCGACGGCTCGCGCGCGGGGGTGTCGGCCATCGTCGCCACCCAGTACAAGTCCAGCAGCAACGGCTTCGACCCCGCGTTCTCCGTGATCTTCTCCAGCGAACCCCAGGACATGTACGGGGACGCCGCCACCCTCACCTACCTCGGCGCGAGCCAGGCCGAGCAGATCTCCGGTCTGATCGAGACCCGCGACGAGGCCCAGGAGGTCCGCGACGAGCTCGAAGTCGAGCTCAAGGACGCCGAGGAACTCATCGAGGAACTCGAAGAGAACAAGGAGGAGGTCGCGGCCAAGATCAAGGAGTACGAGGAGTCACAGGTGCCCGAACCGCCCGCGGGCGGCGGCACCGGCGACATCCCGCAGAGCGCCGTCGGCAATGGGTGGGCGCAGACCACCCCCCGCATGGCCGCGATCCGCGACGAGATCATCCGCAACGTCGGCGTCCCGCTCCCGGTTGGCTGCTGGCGCAACAGCGCCGACGACCACGGCCAGGGGCGGGCCTGCGACTTCATGGTGAGCTACGGCACCCACCCCTCGGCGGACAACAAGGCCTGGGGGCAGCGGATCGCCGACTACGCGATCAACAACGCCGACCGGCTCGGCGTGGAGTACGTGATCTGGGAGCAGCAGATCTGGCACTCGGCCAACCGGTCGTGGCGGTTCATGAACGACCGGGGCAGCATCACCCAGAACCACTACGACCACGTGCACATCACCGCCTACTGACCCGCGCCAGGGGCAGGACGGCCGCCAGCGCCACGGCCAGCGCCGCGAAGGCCGGACCGTAGCCCAGCGTCTGGATGAGCAGGCCCAGCGACATCGCGCCGGCCCCGGCGCCGGCGTCGTAGCCGATGTTCCACACCGCGCTGGCCCGACCCTGACCGGTCGGGCCGGCGCGGTTCAGCATGAGGGTGACGGTCTCGTTCTGGACCGCGCCGAACCCCAGGCCGAACAGGGCGGCACCGGCCAGGACCCAGCCGTCCTGGCCCCACAGGCCCGCGGCGATCAGAGCGGTGCCGCAGACGGCGGCCGCCATCCCGGGCAGCAGCAACAGGGTGCGGCCGTAGCGGTCGTAGGAGGACCCAGCGCTCCACCGGCCGACCACCACCAGCGCCGCGTAGGCGGCCAGGGACGCGCCCACGAGCCAGGGGGTATCGGCCAGGGGCACCGCGACGAAGGTGACGACGGCCCCGGCCGACGAGGCGGTCAGCAGCATGAGCACCAGCGGACCGGCCAGGGAGGCGCCGCGGCCGGCGTCCTGGGCCGGGCGCGGCGTCGCGCGCAGCAGCGGGCGGTTGCGGCCGCCGTCGGCGAACCAGACGCCCGCCGACAGGGCGGCGCCGATCAGGGAGCACAGGCCGGTGAGCCAGAACGCCGTGTCGAAGCCGAGGTCGAGCGCCAGGGCGACGCCGCCCGGCAGGATGACGACCTGCGGCAGGCCCACCGCCAGCCCGTAGTAGCCGGTGGCCCGGCCCACCTGCTCGGGCGGGACCAGCCGGGCGGCCAGCGCCGTCCCGGCGACGCTGACCATGCCGAAGCCCACCCCGCGGACCGCGGAGATCGCGATGAGGGGGGCCAGGTCGGTGCTGAGGGCGAACAGCGGGGTGGGCAGGCCCATGATGAGCGAGCCCGCGGGGAAGGCCCAGCGGTAGCCGCCGCGTTCGAGCACCCGGGGCATGGCCAGCTGGGTGAGGACGGTGGTGAGCATGAACGCCGCGGTGGTGGTCCCGGCGCCGAACTCCCCCGCCCCGCCCCGGATCGCCCACAGCGGCACCAGGGGCAGGACGGCGGCGAAGCCGCACAGTCCGACGGCGGTGGCGACGATGAGCAGGGCGAAGCCGCGGCCTCGGAGGCCGGGGGCCGCGCCGACGGAGGAAGAAGAGGGGATCATCCTCCCTTTCTAGCCCATGTGCTCATTCGAGGGCGAGGTGCTCCCGCAGCCACGAGCGCAGCCGGAGCGTCAGCTCCGGGGACACGGCCGGTTCGGCGTGGCCCATGCCGGGGACGATCCACAGCTCCCTGGGGTCGGCGGCGGCCTCGTAGATGGCGGTGGCGTGGGAGGTGGGGAAGTAGGTGTCGGCCTCGCCGTGGACGACCAGCAGCGGAGCGGGCGCGACGTCCCCGGCGATCTCCCGGGGTTCGGCGGGCCGGGTGTCCCAGCCGCGGTCGGCGACGCGGACCTTGCGGAAGCTGCGCAGGAAGAAGCGGCCCGCGGTGCGGCCCACGCCCAGGTGGATCAGCCGCATCCGCCGGGTGCCGCGGTAGTACCAGCGGCTCGGCGCGCTGATGGAGACCGCCGCGGCGACGCCCTTGTAGACCGCGGCGTGGCGCACGACGACGGCGGCGCCCATGGAGAAGCCGACCGTGGCGATGGAGGTGTAGCCGAGTCCCCGCAGGTGGGAGACGACGGCCTCCAGGTCGTGGATCTCGGCGTCGCCGACGGTGCTGTACCCGCCGGAGCCGTGGTGGCCGCGGAAGTCGAAGGTCATGACGTCCGCGATCAGGCTGAAGGATTCGGCGATCGCCCGGGTGTGGGGGCTGCGGTAGCTGCCGGTGAAGCCGTTGGCCAGCACGACGGCAGCGGTGCGGCCGGGGGCGCCGCGCAGCAGCACGGAGTCGATGCCGACACCGTCGGCGGTGGTGAGCCAGTAGCGCTGGGAGGTCGACTGCGGATGGTCGATGGCGTCGGACACACCTCCATCGTGCCCGATCCGTCCCGATCGGAAAACCCGCACCGGGTGTGTCGGACACGACCTCCGAATCCGGAACGCCCGCCCGTCTCCGCCCGACCCGGATACGGGCGGGCCTCGACGGGGTGTCCCCGGCGGTGCGGTCAGTGGTCGCCGAAGCGCCGGTCGATCCGCTCGTCGGGGTAGAGCGGGCGGTTCCCGTACTCGTCGGCGGTGTCCCCGCCGAGGAGGTCGCCGCCGCCGTATCCGCCGAGTGCGTCACCGTTCCACGCGGCGTCCCCGGCGGGCCCGGACGCGCCCCGGTACGGGGCGCCGGGCTGCGGCCCGGTACCCCGGGCCGACGGGTCCGGCCGACGGCCGTCACCGAACGGGGGCGGCCCCCCGGCGGGCGTACCGGGCTGCGGCCGGTTCCCCGGCCCCGCCGCACCCGCACCGTGGGCACCGGGCCGGTACTCCGCCCCGCCCGGGTAGGGAGTTCCGCCGCCCCGGGGCTCGCCCCGATGGTCGTGGCCCGGCCGCGGACCGGTACCCGGTGCCCCGTCGGCACCGTGCGCGCCGGAGTGGAGGCCGGTTCCGCCGTACCCGGGCGCCCCCGGAGCCCCCCATGCCGGTGCACCGGGCCGTGGTCCGCCCTGCGGGTCGGCGCCCCGTACGGGTTCATCCGACCGGCGGCCGATGCCCCGACCCGCGGCATGGACACCGCCGGGGGCGGGCACGCCACCGGCAGGCGTACCCCACGACGCCATCGGACCCGACTGCGGACCACCGCGAGGATCGACGCCCCGAACCGGTGCGGGCGAGGAACCACCATCCGCCCCCGGTGCCCCACCAACACCATGAACACCGAAACCGGACTCCACCCCACCCGGAGCAGGCACGCCACCGGCAGGCGTACCCCACGACACCGCCGAACCCGACTGCGGACCGCCGTGCGCGCCGGCGGGCCGGGGGCCGGTGCCCGGCACGCCGGGAGGCGCTGCGAGGGCGGGCGGGGCCGCGAGGGCCGGGGTGCCGTGCGGAGGGGTCGGAGCGGTGGGGGGACCGGGGGCGTCGTCCTCGTACCCGTCGTCCTCGTACCCGTCGTAGGCGTACGACTCCTCGCGGAGCTCGGCCGGGGGGAAGGCCAGCGAGCGCAGGTTCAGCGCCACGTGGACCAGGACCGGCACCCAGAGGCTGCCCGTGCCCAGGTACAGGACCACGAACAGGGTGCCCGACGCCCCCGCACTGACCAGCCCCCACCAGCCCTGGTACAGGTAGGCCACCGCGAAGAGCAGCACCGACAGCACCGCGCCGATCCACAGGGGCACGCCCATGCTCGCCACCAGGACGATGAACAGCCCCCGGTAGAGCAGCTCCGCGCACAGGCCGCCGGTCACCGCGGCGCCGACCGCGGCCAGGCGCTCGTTGCGCGTGTAGGGGATCAGCAGCCACCGGTCCCGCTCGGGCTCGGGCAGGGACACCGGCCGGTCCGCGGCCACGCGGCGGCCGCCGCGCTTGCGCCCCTTCGGCCTGCCCCGGGGCAGGCGGTCCTTCAGCCACGGCGGCAGCCCGTTGACCAGGACCCACAGCACCACCAGGGCGAGCAGGCCGCCCAGCGCGCCGCCCACCACGGGGCCCAACGCGTGCGGCAGCCGGAGGCCGAGGTCGGCGGCGGCCAGGTCCGGGGAGGTGAACAGCACGACCAGTACCAGCGCCCCCCACAGCGCGTGTACACCCATGGTCACGGCGTGCACCTTGACCAGCGCGTTAGCGTCCGTATCGCGGCGGCGGGACAGCCAGGCGAAGGTCCGCCTGCCGAGGTAGGGCTCGCCGAACGCCGCGAAGAAGAGCAGCAGGACCGTCAGCAGGGTCCCCGCGAGGCTGAACTGAGGAAGTGTCTCGGACCATGGCACGGGGCAATAGTAGAGGTCCGAAACGAGCCATAGAGCACATGCCGGACATCGTCCTCTTGTGGTTATCCGGACCAGAGGCGACCGTAGAGAGTGTCACAGGTCACATCGAGGTCGGTGACCGGCCGGCCCCGTACGGATCCCGAAGGGCAGGGCAGTGGGATGGTCGATCGAACCGTAGACGTACCGAGGGCCGCAGGGCCCGCGCACATCCGCAACATCGCGCTGGTCGGACCGACCGGCGCCGGCAAGACGAGCCTGGTCGAGGCCCTCCTCTCGGCTGCCGGGACGATCCACCGGCCCGGCAGCGTGGAGGAGGGCACGACCGTCAGCGATCGTGACGAGGTGGAGATCCGCCAGAAGCGCTCGGTGCACCTGACCGTCAACCCGGTCATGGTCGGCGACGTCAAGGTGAACCTTCTGGACACCCCCGGCTACGCCGACTTCATCGGCGCCATGCGCGCCGGGCTGCGCGGCGCCGACGCCGCCCTGTTCGTCGTCTCCGCCCTGGAGGGCGTCGACGGCCGCACCCGGGTGCTGTGGGAGGAGTGCGCCGCGGTGGGCATGCCGCGCGCGGTCGCGGTCACCAAGGTGGACCACCCCCGCGCCGACTTCGAGGACGTGGTGGCCCAGTGCCGCAAGGCCTTCGGCGACGGCGTCCACGCCGCCTACCTCCCGGCCTTCGAGGGCTCCGGCGAGGACCGGCGGCTGGTCGGCCTGTGGGGCCTGGTCTCCGAGCGCTACCACGACTACGACTCCGCCGAGGGGCACACCCCGCCGGAGAACCTGAGCGACCGGGCCGCGGCATTGCGGGAGACCCTCGTGGAGGAGGTCATCACCGAGAGCGAGGACGAGGTCCTCATGGAGCGCTACATGGAGGGCGGCGCACTCGACCCGGACCTGCTCATCGCCGACCTCCAGAAGGCCGTGGCCGCGGGCGGCTTCCACCCGGTGCTGGCGATCGGCACCACCACGGGCGTGGGCGTGCGCGAACTCCTGCGCGAGCTCCCGGTCTCCTGCCCGGACCCGACCCGCCGCCCCTTCCCGGAGGTGGTGGACCTACAGACCCGCCCGGTGCGCGGCCTGTCCTGCGACCCGGACGGCCCGCTGGTGGCGGAGGTGCTGGCGACCGCCAGCGACCCGTACGTGGGCCGCACCAGCCTGGTCCGGGTGTTCTCGGGGACCCTGTCCCCGGACTCGGTGGTCCACCTGCACGGCCACGGCGTCCCGTCGGGGCTGACCGGCTCGGACGACCTGGACACCTCTGGCCGCGACGAGCGGGCGGGCGGCCTGTCGGTGCCGGTCGGACGGGACAACCACCCGGTGGGCGCGGTGGGGGCGGGCGACGTCTGCCTGGTGGCCAAGCTGCCCGACGCCCGCACCGGTGACACGCTCTCCTCGCCGGAGCGCCCGCTACGGGTGGCGCCGTGGCACTTCCCGCAACCGCTGCTGCCGGTGGCGATCTCCGCGGCGTCCTCCGCCGACGAGGACAAACTGTCGCACTCGGTGGCGCGGCTGGTGGCCGAGGACCCGTCGCTGCGGGTGGAGGTGAACCCGGAGACCCACCAGATGGTGCTGTGGACCCTGGGCGAGGCGCACCTGGACGCGGCACTGGACCGGCTGGGGCACCGGTACGGGGTGCGGGTGGAGACCGACGAGGTGCGCGTCCCGCTGCGCACCACGTTCTCCTGTCCGGCCGAGGGCATGGGACGCAACGTCAAGCAGAGCGGCGGCCACGGCGAGTTCGGCATCTGCCGGATCAAGGTGGAGCCGCTGGAGTCGGGCGCGGGCCTGGAGTTCGTCGACAGGATCGTGGGCGGTGTGGTCCCGCGCCAGTACATCCCGTCCGTGGAGAAGGGCGTACGCGCCCAGATGGCCGACGGCGTGGACACCGGCTACCCGCTGGTGGACATCCGGGTGACCCTCTACGACGGCAAGGCCCACTCGGTGGACTCCTCCGACATGGCGTTCCAGAAGGCGGCCCGGCTGGCGCTCAAGGACGCGGCGGCCGCCGCGGAGCTGGCGATGCTGGAGCCGGTGGACTCGGTGGAGGTGGAGGTCGACGACGAGCTGCTGGGGACCGTGATGAGCGACCTGTCGGCGCGCCGCGGCCGGGTGGTGGGCTCCGAGCCGGCCCCGGGCGGCCGGGCGGTCATCCGGGCGGAGGTCCCCGAGCTGGAGATCACCCGCTACGCGGTGGAGCTGCGTTCGCTGTCGCACGGAACGGGTGTGTTCACCCGCCGCTACCTGCGCCACGAGCCGCTGCCGCCGCAGGTGGCGGCCAGGCTGCCCCGGCAGCGCGACGACGCCTGAACGTCAGAACACCCGGCCGGGCCGGCTGCGGTCGGCCAGGGCGGCGAACCTGAACGTGTTGACGGGGTGGCCGGACAGGAGGTTGACCAGGAGCACGAAGAACCCGGTGTCGGTGTGGGCGCGGTCGGCGATGTCCTGGAAGTCGACGGAGCGGTACAGGTACTTGCCCGCGGCCATCACCCGGAACCCCTGCACGCCCTCGGGGCAGAACGCGTAGGCGTGGTTGTCGGCCGTGTACTCCTGCGCCCGCCCCAGACTGCTGCCCACCCCGGGGATGACGTTGGCGACGGAGATCCCGAACTGCCGCCAGAACGACGTGTGCCCGGCGGCGATGTGGCCGACCTCGTGCCCGATGAAGAACCGCAGCGCGTCCGGGTCGCCCAGTCGCACGCCCACCTCGAACAGGTCGCTGTTGACGGCGACGTACCGCCGCGACCCGTGCCCGGAGGCGAAGGCGTTCAGCACCCCGTTGCCGGGCACCACGTACGCCTCGGGTACCCGCCGCATCCCGAACGCCCGCGCGGCCTCGACCACCATCCGGTGCACCTCGGGGAACTGCCCCTCGGTGATCCGCACCCCGTTGACCCGCTGGCGCGCGTACAGCTGGCCGCGCACGAAGTACACCAGCGCGGGGATGCTGAGCAGCAGCAGCGGTTCGTTGGGGTCACCGGAGTAGGCGCGGCTGACCGCGCCCGCCACGGTGAACAGGGTCGCTCCGACGCACATCGCCAGCAGCGGGACCTCCCGCGGGTGCCGCAGCGAGCGGGTGTTCCCGGGGTCGCCCCAGCGGCGGGGGAGGACCCCCACCCCCGGTCAGTAGCGGTGGTCGGGGCCGGGCCGGTCCTCCTCCGGCCCGGGGGGCGGCGCGTGGTGGGCGCTGCCCTGGGGCGGCGGTCCGCCGAACGCCGGACCGGCGGGGGGCCGGCGCGGTTCCTCGTCCTCGTCGAGGAACGCGGCCATGTCCGCCGAGAGGGTCGACTCCTCGACCTTCTCGTTGCGCCACTCCTCGCGCAGTTCCTCGTCCTGGGCGTTGAACACGGCGCCCATGTCGGCGTCGTGGGTGGAGTCGGCCTCCCTGGGCGGCGTGTCCCAGGAGGAGGCCAGGAAGGCGCTGTCGTAGGCGTCGTTGCCGTAGTCCCCCGCCTCCTGGGGGCCGGAGGGCTGCCCGATCGGGTCGATCGTGGGCTCCTCGTGGGCCGGGCGCACGTCGGCGACGGGCACGGGCACCGGGACGTCGTCGGGCGCGGGGCCGGGGAACATCGCGCCGGAGGGCGCGGGGGCGGGCGCGTCCTCGCGGTCACTGCCCAGGTAGGACAGTGCGGCGACGGTGAGGGCGGCCAGCCCGGCCCGCAGCGCGGGCTCGCGGGCGGGCGCGAAGAACGGCGAGTGGTTGCTGGGCACGTTGCCGAGCTTCTCGTAGGGCGTGTCGCCGGGGGCGGCGTCCCACACGTCGTGCGGGGTGGCGCCGACGAACCAGTACACGTACGGGATGGGCCGCGGGTCGTCGGGCAGCCCGTAGTACCCGAAGTCCTCGGTGGAGGGGGACGGGTCGGGCAGGTGGATGACGTACTGGTCGCCGAAGTAGGCGCGGTGGGCGGAGGCGACCGCGGACACGCTCTCGGGGTCGTTGCGGGTCACCCCGGCGCCCTGGAAGCGTTCGATCTCGGGTTCGCGGACGGCCCCGGAGGCAGCGGCCTCGGCGCGCACGATGCGCTGGATGGACTCCTCCAGCCGGTCGGCGACCGCGTCGTTGAGGGCCCGGGTGTTGATCTCCAGGTAGGCCTCGTCGGGGATGATGTTGGCCTTGGTCCCGGCCTGGATGCGGCCGACGGTGAGGACGGCCATCTCGCTGGGGCTGACCTCGCGGGACACCACGCCCTGGAGGCGGGTGACGATGTTGGCGGCGATCAGCACCGGGTCGACGGCGGTGTGCGGCTGGGAGGCGTGTCCGCCCTCGCCGTACACGCGGACCCGGTAGGAGGCCGAGGAGCCGAGGATGACCCCGGCGCGGTGGGAGATGAGCCCGGCGGGCTGCGGGCCCAGGTGCTGGCCCAGGACGACGTCGGGGCGGCCGAACCGCTCGAAGAGCCCGTCGGCCAGCATCTTCTGGGCGCCGTCGAGGGTCTCCTCACCGGGCTGGGCGACGATCATCACGGTGCCGGACCATTCCTCGCGGGTCTCCGAGAGGAGGTCGGCGGCGCCGACCAGGCAGGCGGTGTGGGCGTCGTGGCCGCAGGCGTGCATGACGGGGACCTCGGCCCCGGTCTCGTCCTCGGTGCGCAGGGTGCTGGCGTAGGGCAGCCCGGTCCTCTCCTCGACGGGGAGCGCGTCCATGTCGGCGCGGAGCATCACCGTGGGGCCGGGTCCGTTGCGCAGGACACCGACGACGCCGGTGCCGCCGACGCCCTTGTGGACCTCGTAGCCGGTGCGGGTCAGCCATTCGGCGACACCGCTGGCGGTGCGGTGCTCCGCGTGGGAGAGTTCCGGGTTCTTGTGGAGGTCGACGTAGAACCCCTCCACGAGCGGGAAGAGCTCGTCGAGGAGTCGCATGACCACGCCCCCGTGCTGGGCTGCACGGTTGGGGTCCACCGCGTGCGGCACGGTATTCCACCGCCTTCTTCAATACTCGACCGGGCCTGTCGCGCCCGGCGGGCGCCACCTGACGGCACAGCTTATCGGCGTGACCGCCACGTCCCCACACTGACACGTTCGTGCCGGTCCGCACCACCGCCGTGGTCCCCGGGTGCGGTCCGGTGACTCGGATGGGTTAGTGTCTGCACACGGAACGGCGTCTTCTGGCCCGAAACATGCTCATGTGTCACACGAGCCATCTCGCTCCCCGCTCGCACCGCGGACCGGGAGGAGATTTCGCCGAATTCCGGAGAACCGCTGGCGCACCTTCCTACATCACAGTAGGGTAACGCAGCACGATTCGATTCATCCGATGTTCCGGTGCCTCCCCTCGCGCGCCACGCGGCACCGCGACACCCCCGGACGGCGTGGGACCCCCGCCGGAGCCCTGGGACGGAACCGCAATGAACACACCTCTGTGAAGTCCACCGAACCCGGAGTCCACTTGTGGCCTCATTCATGACCAGACCGTCGACCGGCACAGAGCCCGGAGCCACCGCCCCGGCGGGGGACGGCGCTGCGACCGGCACGGCCCCGTACCGCGACGCCCGTCTGGACAACGCGAAGTTCCTCCTGGTCGTGCTGGTCGTCGTCGGCCACGCGATCGAGCCGATGCGGGACATCCCGGCCGTCGGCGCGCTGTACTACTGGATCTACTTCTTCCACATGCCCGCGTTCATCGTGATCAGCGGGTACCTCTCCAGATCCTTCGACGGGTCCTCCAACCGCGTGGAGAAGCTGGTCCTGACCGTCGCGGTCCCCTACCTGATCTTCTGGACGATCCACCAGTCCATCTACGCCGTCGAACGCGGCGGGCCGGGCGACTCCCTGTCGCTGCTCAAGCCGACCTGGACCCTGTGGTTCCTCGTCGCGCTGTTCCTGTGGCGGCTGAGCGTCCCGGTGTGGAAGCGGCTGCGCGCCCCGGTCCTCGTCGCGTTCGCGATCTCGCTGTTCGCCGCCACCACCAGCCTCAGCGACACCCTGTCCCTGGGCCGTGTGGTGAGCTTCCTGCCGTTCTTCGTGCTGGGCCTGAGCCTGCGCCGCGAGCACTTCCTGTGGCTGGACAGGCTGTGGCTGCGGCTGGCCTCCCTGGTCGTGCTGGGCACCACCGCCGCGCTGGCGGTGCCCATCTCCGACGGGCTCAGCAGCGACTGGCTGTTCTGGCGGGACAGCCTGACCGACCGCGACATCGACCCGCTGATCCCGAGCCTGGGCATCCGGCTGGCCTTCATGGGCCTGGCCCTGGCGATGACCGTCGCGTTCCTGGCGCTGACCCCCAAGAGGCGGACCTGGTTCACGGCTCTGGGCTCCTACACCCTGTACGTCTACCTCGGCCACTCGGTGGTGTTCATCCTCCTCAAGGCGTCGCCCTGGTACGACGCCATGGACGACATGGTCGGCGCGGCGGTCACCGTCGCCCTCGGCCTGGCGGTCGCGCTGCTGCTGTGCACCCCGTGGGTGCGGGCCGGCATGCGCTGGGCGGTGGAGCCGCAGATGTCCTGGTTCCTCAAGCGCGACGAGCCGCAGGCCACCCCCGTCCCCCCGGGCGGCGGGGACGGGGAGGTCGGGAACAAGGAGAACGGGAACAGGGAGAAGAGGACCGCCGAGGTCTGACACCTCCCGCTCCGCCGGGTCCCGGAACCGCGAAGGGGCGGTGCGCCGACGCGCACCGCCCCTTCGTCGTCGCCGGGTCCGGCGGGCCCGCGGGTCAGCTGCCGCCGGCCCGCGCCCCCTCCGGGACCGCCCCGGCCGCGATCAGCTCGCGGCGGCGCACCTCGAAGCGGCGGGTGTCCTTCCACAGCCGGGCGACCAGCACGACCTCGAAGAACCCCAGGGCCAGCACCGAGAACACCGCGACCGGGATGATGAGGCTGTTCAGCGGGGTGAACAGGGAGACCAGGACCGTGACCGGCGCGACCACGCACAGGAACATCTCATACTCGATGCCGCTGAACAGGTGCGGGCGCACGCGGTGGCGCAGCAGGAAGTGGCGTACCCGGCCATAGAGCCCGCTCGGCACCGGAGCCTGCTCCGGGTCGGCCGCACCGGACACGGCGTCGCCCTCGTCGTCCTCGGCGCCGTCGTCGCCCAGGTCCGAGGCGGCGTCGGCGTGCAGCCGGTCGGTGTCGCCGGCCAGTTCGGCCAGGGTCCGGTGCATCCCGCGGCGGGTCTTGGCGACCTGGGAGCCGTTGAGGTAGCGCAGCAGGTCGAAGAACACGATGACCGGGGCCGCGATCAGGTAGGCGGCCTGGCCGGTCACCAGCCACTGGCCGACGAGCAGCGCCATGATGCAGACGAAGAACCGGATGCGGTCGAACACGAAGTCGACCCAGCTGCCGAAGACCGAGCCGGTGCCCTTGAGGCGGGCGATCTTCCCGTCCATGCAGTCCAGCACGAAGCTGAGGTGGAACAGCAGGGCGCCGGCCACCGCCCAGGCCCAGTCCGCGCCGACCCCGGACACCGGCATGACGAAGCACACCGCGGACAGCAGGCCCAGGACCCCCGCCCCCAGGGTCAGCTGGTTGGGGGTGACGTCGGTGCGGTTGGCGGTCCAGACCACCAGTCGACCGGCGAGCGGGTCGACCAGGAAGACGGTCCACCAGGCGTCCTTCGCCTTGTAGGTCTCTTCCTTCACCTGCGCGAACGTGAAACGCGGCATGCGTGTGTCTCCAGGGAGGCGACGCCCCGAACCCGCACCCTGCGACAGCGCTCTGCCAGGGGCCGAGGGAGGGGCCGTGTCAGCGGAATCGAGTCATCATGCCAGATGGGGGGTCGTCCGAGCCAATCGGTGACGGCATACTTGACTGGTAAGAGGGGGATCAACAGGCGGCCGTGTGCGCTGGCACAGGATGGTCCACCCCCTTCGGTCTCGACCGAGGTAGAGGCATTGCGTTTTCTCAACGACCAGGCGCCCCAGCAGGACCTGACCTACAGTGACGTGTTCATGGTCCCGAACCGGAGCGCCGTGGGCTCCCGGCTCAGTGTGGACCTGTCCTCGCCGGACGGCACCGGCACCACCATCCCGCTGGTGGTGGCGAACATGACGGCGGTCGCGGGCCGCCGGATGGCCGAGACCACCGCCCGGCGCGGCGGTATCACGGTCATCCCGCAGGACATCCCCATCGAGGTGGTCTCCGACGTCATCGCCTGGACCAAGCGGCGGCACCTGGTCCACGACACCGCGATCACCCTGAACCCGGGCAGCACCGTGGGCGAGGCCCTCAACCTGCTGCCCAAGCGGGCGCACAACGCGGTCATCGTCGTCGACGAGGCCCGCCGCCCGGTCGGCGTGGTCACCGACGCCGACTGCGCCGGCGTCGACCGGTTCTCCCAGCTGCGCGACGTCATGTCCACGGAGCTGGTGACCATCCCGGCCGACACCGACCCCGAGGCGGCGTTCGCGATCCTGCACGACTCCCGGCACCGGCTGGCGCCGGTGGTGGACGGCGAGGGCGCCCTGGTGGGCGTGCTGACCCGTACCGGGGCGCTGCGCTCCACTTTGTACAGTCCGGCCGTGGACGGCCGGGGCCGACTGCGGGTGGCCGCGGCCGTCGGCATCAACGGCGACGTGGCGGGCAAGGCCGCCGACCTGCTGGCCGCCGGGGCGGACACCCTGGTGATCGACACCGCGCACGGCCACCAGGAGAAGATGGTCTCCGCGATCGCCAAGGTGCGGGCGCTGGCCCCTTCGGTGCCGATCGTGGCGGGCAACATCGTCACCGCGCAGGGCACCCGCGACCTCATCGAGGCCGGGGCCGACATCGTCAAGGTCGGTGTGGGCCCGGGCGCGATGTGCACCACCCGCATGATGACCGCGGTGGGCCGCCCCCAGTTCTCGGCGGTGCTGGAGTGCGCCGCCGCCGCGCGCGAGCTCGGCGGGCACGTGTGGGCGGACGGCGGTGTGCGCCACCCGCGCGACGTGGCCCTGGCGCTGGCCGCGGGCGCGTCCAACGTGATGATCGGCTCCTGGTTCGCGGGCACCTACGAGTCGCCGGGCGATGTCATGCGCGACGCCGAGGGCCGCCAGTACAAGGAGAGCTTCGGTATGGCGTCGGCGCGCGCGGTCCGGCTGCGCACCGCCGACGACTCGCCGTTCGAGCGGGCCCGCAAGGCGCTGTTCGAGGAGGGCATCTCCACCGGCCGCATGTACCTGGACCCCGAGCGCCCCGGTGTGGAGGACCTGATCGACCAGATCATCGCGGGCGTGCGCAGCTCCATGACCTACGCGGGCGCGAGCTCGCTGGAGGAGTTCCACGAGCGCGCCGTGGTGGGCGTGCAGAGCTCGGCGGGCTACGCCGAGGGCCGCCCGGTCCCCACCAGCTGGTGACCCGGGCCCGCGGGTGAGCCGACGGACCCCGGGGAGGCGCCGCGGCGCCTCCCCTTTCCCGTTCCCGGGGCCGGCGCTGTTCCCGGGGCGGCCCTCACTCCTCGGACGCGGTCCGGGCGGCCAGGACCTGCCTGCGGTGTTCGCCGCACAGCCGGTCGGCGTGGCGTACCGGCTCGGGCACCCGGTACTTCGGTGACAGGCGCATCACCAGGTCGGCGGCGCCGTCCAGGTCCACCCGGTGGCCCACGGAGACGTAGACGGGCTTGACCCCGGTGCGGGTGCGCAGGGCCCGGCCGATCACCTCGGCGCCGCCGGCGGCCAGGGCGGCGGAGTCGGGGACGACCTCCGAGCGCCCGGCGACCATGGGGGCCCACGATCCGCGCTCCGGCCCCGGAACCGAGTGCCTGCCGTAGAGCACCGACTTGGCCGAGCCGACGACCGGCAGGTCGAGCAGGACCCCCAGGTGGGAGGCGACCCCGAAGCGGCGCGGGTGGGCCAGCCCGAACCCGTCGCACAGGTACACGTCGGGCGTGGTCTCCAGCCGTCCGAGGGCCTCCAGCACGGGCGGCAGCTCCCGGAAGGAGAACAGCCCGGAGATGTAGGGGAAGGACACCTCGGAGGCGATGGCGACCGACTCCACGACCTCCAGGGTGGCGGTGTCCAGGACCACGGCGGCCGCCGACAGCGCCGAGTCGTCCTTGGCGTAGCTGACATCGAGCCCGGCGACCGTGCGGACCGCCGCCGCGTCCAGCGGTTCCTCGCGCACCAGGTCGGCCATGCGGCGCTGGAGCGCCACGGCCTCCCCGGGGTCGCCCGGCCAGTTCTCCGGGTCGTCCAGGATCCGGCCGACCCGTTCGGCGATGTCCGACACCCGACGCCTCCTCATCCGGCCCGCCGGCCGCGGGCGGCCCGCTCGTTCGACCCGGCCCGTTCCGGCCGCTCCCCCATCCAACCGCACCCGCGCCGTGGTCGCGCGCGGGGCAACCCTCTCGTCAAATCCTCACGTGTTCCCCGCCGCCGCAGCGTGCGTCGCGTTGTGCGCGGAGTCACGGCGGCCGATGCTCGAAGCGGCCGGCCGTGGCGGTACGGTGAACCCGTTGGTTTTGCACTGACCAGTCAGTTCAAAAGGAGGCGGAGAATGCGTCTGGCCACCGGGGCCAGGGTCGTGGCGGAGGACGTCGCGCTGGTCACCCGCGAAGGCCCCGTGTACACGGGCGTGGACTTCACCGCGCGCCCGGGCACCCTCACCGTGTTCCAGGCCGATTCCGGCGGCGGACGCAGCGCCCTGCTGCTGACCCTCACCGGCCGGATGCGGCCCACCTCGGGGAACGTGTACGTGGACGGCCACGAACTGCCCAAGCGGGCGCGCCGGGTGCGCCGGATCAGCGCGCTGGGCCTGATGACCGAGGTCAACTCCCTGGACGAGCGGCTGCGGGTGAGCGAGCACCTGTCCGAGGCGGCGCTGCTGCGTTTCCGGCCCGCCGCGCGGGGACTGGCCGACTTCGCCCTGGAGGCCACCGACCTGGGCGACCTGGACCGGCGCACCCTGGTCAAGGAACTGGACGCACTACAGCGCCGCAGGCTGGGCGTGGCGCTGGCCCTGATGGCCGAACCCCGGCTGCTGGCCGTGGACGACGTCGACGGCGGGCTGTCCGACGAGCACCAGGCGCTGATGTGGCACAGCCTCAAGCGGCTGACCGACGCCGGGCTGACCGTGATCGCCACCTGCGCCGACGCCGCCGCCCTGGCCGAGGTCGCCGACACCGACACCCAGGGACCGCTGCCCATCGACCAGGGCGGGCCCCCGGAGGAGGGCCCCGAAGACACCGCGGACACCGGCGAAGCCGGGGAGATGCGCCTCTCCGAGCTGTTCGCCGACCGCGACACCGCCACCGCCGACGGAGAGGACGGGAACGAGCACCGTGACCGATGAGACCAGCCGCCCCCGGTTCCGCCCCTTCGCCGTCCCCCGCCTCGGTCTGCTCACCATGCGGTCCTTCCTCCGCTCCCCCCTGCCCACCGCGGCGCTGGCCGCCCTGCTGCTCATCCCCCTGCTCTACTCCGGGATGTACCTGTGGTCCTTCTGGGACCCCTTCGGCCGGATGGAGCACCTGCCCGTCGCCCTCGTCAACGAGGACCGGACCGTCGTGGTGGACGGCGAGGAGGTGAACGCGGGCGAGGAGCTGGCCGACACCCTGGTGGAGCGCGGCGACCTCGACTGGCACCTCGTGGACGCGCGGGAGGCCGCCCGCGGGGTCACCGACGGCGACTACTACGTGTCCCTGACCATCCCCGCGAACTTCAGCGCCGACCTCACCTCGCCCTCCCGCGACCGCGAGGCCCCGGTGCAGGCGATGCTGGTCGCCCACTACAACGACGCCAACAGCTTCGTCGTGCGCCAGCTCGCGGGCTCGGCCTTCAAGGAGGTCCGCGACGCCGCCGAGCAGACCGCGATCAGGGGCTACCTCGACGAGATCTTCCTGGGCTTCAACGAGATCCACGGCAAGACCGAGGAGGCCGCCGAGGGCGCCGGGCTGCTGTCGGAGGGCGCGGGCGACGCCTACGACGGGTCCGGCGAGCTGTCGACCAACCTGGGCACCGCCGGCGAGGGCATGGGCGAGCTGGACACCGGGCTGGGCGAGCTGTACGCGGGCTCGCAGGCCCTGGCCACCGGCGCATCGACCGCCTCGACCGAGGTGTCCGCGCAGGTCGAGAAGATCGACGAGCTCGCCGACGAGTGGCTGCCCCGGCTGGAGGAGGACACCCCCGACATCCAGGAGCGGGCCGAGCTGGTCGCCGACGTCTCCGGCGGCATCGCCGACCTCCTGCACGGGCTCCCCGAGGAGATCGACACCGCGGGTCTGGAGGAGCTGGACGGGCGGCTGGACACCTACCTGCGGGAGCACCCGGAGCTGGAGACCGAGCAGCCCGACCTCTACCTGCTGCTGTGCGACCTCCAGGAGGGGATGGACGTGGCGCTGTCCACGGCGACGTTCGTCGAGGACAACCGCGAGGACATCGTCTCCACCGCCGACGAGGCCGCCGACCTGAGCGAGAAGGCCGCCGAGCTGGCCGAGGACCTGCCCGGTTACATCGAGGACGCCGAGGACGCCCGCGAGAGGCTCGACGAGCTGGACGAGGGCCTGGAGGAGCTGTCCGAGGGCGCCGGGGAGCTGCGCGACGGCCTGGAGGAGGCGTCCATCGCCTCCGGTGAGCTCGACGAGGGCCTGGAGCTGCTCGGTGAGGGCTCCGGCGAACTCCACGAGGGGCTGGGCGAACTCTCCGAGGGCTCCGACGAGCTGGCCGGGGGGCTGGAGGACGGGGTCGGGCAGATCCCCACCTACAGTGACACCGGCAGGCAGGACGCGGGCGACATGATGAGCGCCCCGGTCCGGCTGAGCAGCGAGATCGACAACGAGGCGCCCGACTACGGCACCGGGTTCGCGCCGTTCTTCGTCCCCCTGTCCCTGTGGGTGGGCGCGATGGTGGTGTTCATGGTGCTGCCCGCGCTGTCCACGCGCGCGCTGGCCTCCTCCGCCCCCTCGTGGCGGGTGGCGCTGGCCGGGCGGATGGTCCCGATGCTGCTGGGGTTCGGGCAGGTGGCCGTCATGATGGCGGCGCTGCATCTGCTGCTGGGTCTGCGGTCCTGGAACTGGCCGGTGCTCATCGCGTTCCTGCTGCTGACCGCCGCGGCGTTCGCCGCCACGGTCCAGTACCTGAACGTGCGGTTCGGCGCGGCCGGCCGGGTGGTGGCGCTGGCCCTGCTGGTGCTCCAGCTGACTTCGGCCGGCGGCACCTACCCGATCGAGACCAGTCCGGCGTTCTTCCAGGCGATCGGCCCCTACCTGCCGCTGCACTGGGGGGTGACCGCCCTGCGCAACCTGATGGGCGGCGGCGACCTGTCCCTGGTCTGGCCCGCGTTCGGGGTCATGGCCCTGTGGCTCGTCGTGCCCCTGCTGCTGACCTGGATGACCGTCGAACGCAAGCGGATGTGGACGATGAGCGCCCTGTACCCCTCCCTGAAGCTCTGACCGGAGCCCGCGGGAGCAACGAGCCCGGATCGGCGCCGGAAGGGTTCCGGCGCCGATCGGGGGCAGAATGGACCGGATGAGTGTGAGCACCCCCGACCGCCCCGTGAGCGGCCGCCGCGAGGCCACCCGCAGGCGGCTGTTCGAGGCCGCCGTGACCCTGATCTCCGAGCAGGGGTACGGCGCCACCACCGTCGACGAGATCGCCGAGCGCGCCGGTGTCGCCAAGGGCACCGTCTACTACAACTTCGGCGGCAAGAGCGAGCTCTACACGGCGCTGATGGAATGGGGCATCACCCGGCTGGCCGACACCCTCAAGGAGGCGGCCCCGGACCCCGGCGCCGATCCGGCCGAGGCGCTGACCGCGGTCCTGCGGGCCGGGGTGGAGTTCATCGGCGAGCACGAGGCCCTGGCCCGGCTGCTCATGGCCGAGGCCTGGCGGACCAACCGGACCTGGTACGCCACGGTCCGCCAGATCCGCACGGAGGCGATCGGCGTCGTCACCGCGCGGCTGGACGCGCTGGCCGCCGCCGGACTCCTCCGGCCGGACCTGGACACGGGGCTTGTGGGATCCGCGCTGTTCGGCATGGTGGTGACGGTGGCCCTCGACTGGCGGACCCTCCAACCGGACCGGCCGGTGGAGGAGATCCACGCCACCCTGGCCCGAATGGTCCACGGCTTCCTGGGGACGCCCGTCTCCCCCACAGATCCCTGAGAGGACGCCCGACATGGCCTCGCTGTACCCACTGCTCCCCCTGCTGTCCGGGCTGGCCATCCTGGCGGTGGTCACCCGCGACACCCGGCTCGAACTGCGCCTGATACGCCACGGTGTGCGCGCCAAGGGGCGGGTCATCGGCTACAACGAGACCTCGACGGCCTCGCGGATGATCGTGCAGTTCCGCACCGAGGACGGCCAGGAGGTGCACGCCGAGCACGAGAACACGGGTTGGACGGCGTCCCGGGCGGGTGAGATCGTCACCGTCTCCTACGACCCGGAAAGCCCGGAGCTGGCCCGTATCGTGTCGGCGCCCTGGCTGTCGCACTGGGTGCGCGGCATGTTCGCCACCCTGGGCACGATCCTGATCGCCGCCGGGGTGCTGCTGGGCTACTTCGCCTGGGACCTCGACTGGGATCTGAGGGGTTAGGGCGCGGCCGCCGGCTCGCGGGGTTCGGTGTAGCGGACCAGGCGGGAGGGCAGCGAGCCGTCGGTGATCGCGCGGGTGCGCACCCGGGTACCGCAGAGCAGGTCGACCAGGCCGACCCGGTCCGGGCGGACCAGCGCGGAGCTGGCGTGCACGACCACGACGGCGAGCGCGATCCACGGGTGTCCGAACGCGATGAACAGCACCACCGGGACGGTGAGCAGCGCGGTGCGCGCCAGCACCCGCGGGCGGGCGGCGGGGGCCGGCCGGGCGGGCTCGGTGAGCGCCAGCCGGACGGCGGCGCGGCCGGGGGTGCAGCGGTCCCGGCGCAGCTGCGGCACGAACACCCCGAAGACGGCGGCGGTGCCCAGCAGGACGGCGGTGCGGACGTGCCCGTCGGAGTCGGCGCCGATCACGCCCACGGCGGTCATGGCGGCGGTCAGGGTGCTCGCCCCGTACCACCACAGCCCCAGGTCGAGCAGGGTGCCCAGGGTGCGGCGGGTGAGGTCGGGGGCGACCCGGTCGGGCACGGCGCCCGGCCAGCCGCGGGTGTCGCCCCAGGGCCACAGCGGCAGCAGGAACCGGGCGAGCAGCCAGCCGACGGCGGTCCCGGCGACGCCGAGCGCGACGAACAGCGGGGAGGCCTCGGCGTAGGCGCAGGGGTACACGCCCAGCAGGCCGGTGCCGCGGACGGCGTCGGCGGCCAGGGCCAGGGCGGCCCCCAGCAGCAGGGTGACCACCGGGCCGCGGCGGAAGCGGTCGCGGGCCAGCCAGCCGACGGGCAGGAAGAGCGCGAAGGCCAGGGCCGGTCCGTACCGGCCGGCGGGGTCCTGTCCCGCCCCGGGCCAGCACAGCCCGTCGACGGCGGCGGGCAGCGGCCAGACCGCGTAGGCGGCCAGGGCCAGGCCGGTCAGCAGCGCCGCGAGGCTGGCGCGCCCGGGGCGGCCGTACAGCCGCCCGTAACGCCGGTGCTGTCCGCGCAGGTAGAGGGCGGCGGCGAGGAGGACGAGCAGGGGCACGGCGACGACGGCCACGTCCACGGCCTCCTGCCCGGTGCCGAACGGTCGGATCACACGCACTGCCCTCCCTGCTCCCTGTCCAGGGCGCAACGGTAGTACGACGGGCGCCTCCCCGGGTGTCGAACGCCGCTTTGAACCGATATGGTCGCCCTCGGACGCCGTCACACGGGGCACTCCTTGCGCTTCACTCCGCAATATGTGACATTCGTCCCATAGAACCCATGAGGCCGCACACCACGCTAGCCCCCACCCTCCAGGTGGACATTCCGCCTCGTCATGGCAGACTGCCTCCACCACCCGGATATTTCGTCGTTTCTCTGCCGAGATACGATCCCCAGCGCCGAAATACCGCTTTTGTGGTTACCCTGCGGTAGGTCCCGTGTCGAGACACCCCCGAACGGACACGGCCCGCAGGGCGGGCGACCCCCCCGGGGCCTGCGGTGTCGACGACCGGGCACCGGTCGGGACGGCGCCCCTGATACCGCACCCCGAGAAGAGTTTCGACGCGGATCGACAGGAGAACCGTGCAGGCAGTACCCCCGAGACGCGGGCGGACGATCGCGTCCCGCATCCGCGCAATGGTCACGATCCCCACGGCGGCTCTGCTCGCCCTGTGGCTGATCCTCACGCTGGTGCTGGGCTACGGCGCCGTGATGCAGCTGATCCGCTCCTCGGCGACCGACGACATGGTCACCCCGGCCGCCGTCGGCCTGGTGGACGCCATGCGCGAGCGCGCCCGCAGCATCGCCTTCATCGAGCACCCCGAGAACCAGGAGCTGGCAGCCGATCTGTCCGAGGCCCGCCAGGACACGGACGCCTCCCTCGGCGCGGTCATCGGCGAGCTGATCGGGTTCGCGGACCTGGCCCCGGGACAGGCCGGCCACCACATCACCATGCTCCACGAGCAGTACGGGCGGATCGACGAGATCCGGGCGGGCGTGGACGACGGCTCCCTCTCCCGTGACGAGGTCCTGGAGTACTACAACCAGCTGATCCTGCACGGCGCCGACACGTTCGACAGCCAGGGCCGTTCGGGCGCCACGGACGCGGCCGTCGACCCCGGCTTCACCGCCGTGTACATGTTCCGCACCGTCGACCTGTTCGCCCGCACCGACGCCCAACTCGCCCGCGCCTTCGCGAACGACGAGCTCACCTGGGAGGACCAGGTCGTCTTCACCGAGCTCGTCGGCTCCTACCGCCACCTGATCGAGGCCAACGGCCCCTACCTCAGCGGGCCGGGCCAGGCCGACCGGTTCGAAGCGGTGCTGGACAGCCCCGAGTACGCGCGGCTCACCGAGATGGAGACGCGGATCATCGAGCGGCGGATCCGGACCGAGTCCGTCACCGACCCGACCACCCTGGCCGTCACCGAGGTCGAGGACCTCTCCATGCCGGTGAACGGCGACGAATGGGACGCCGACCACGCGTACGTGCTGAGCGAGCTCACCGACATCGGCGCCGACGAGGCCCTGTACTCCGCGGACGTCACCCGGAACCAGGCCAACCGGTCCGTGCTCGTCGCCGTCGGCGGCAGTCTGGGCGTCGCCGCCGTCTTCACCGCCGCCTTCCTGCTGGCCCGCCGCTCCTCCCGGTCGCTCACCGGCCGCCTACTGCGCCTGCGCGACGACGCCAACGCCCTGGCCGAGGAACGCCTGCCCGACCTCATGGACCGGCTGCACCGCGGCGAACGGGTGGACACCGACGCGATGCTGCCGCTCATCGCGACCAGCGACGACGAGATCGGCGACGTGGCCCGCGCGTTCAACTCCGCCCAGCGGGCCGCGGTCGACGAGGCCGTCCAGCAGACCGAGCTGCGCCAGGGCATCAACCGGGTGTTCCTCAACATCGCCCACCGCAGCCAGACCCTGGTCCACCGCCAGCTGCGCCTCCTGGACAAGATGGAGCGCGAGCAGGAGGACCCCGAGCAGCTCGCCCAGCTGTTCAAGCTCGACCACCTGGCCACCCGGTCCCGCCGCAACGCGGAGAACCTGCTCATCCTCGGCGGCGAGGCGCCCGGGCGGACCTGGCACCGGCCGATGCCGCTCATCGACGTGCTGCGCGGCGCCATCTCCGAGTCCGGCGACTACACCCGGGTCAAGCGCGAGCGCATCGCCCGCGTGCACCTCAACGGCCCGGCCGTCGCCGACGTCATCCACCTGGTCGCCGAGCTGGTCGACAACGCCGCCATGTTCTCGCCCCCGCACACCCAGGTGCGGCTGAGCAGCGACGACGTGCCCAACGGTGTGACCATCGAGATCGAGGACCGCGGCCTGGGCATGACCGAGGAGGAGCTGGCCGCCGCCAACCGGCTGCTGGCCGACCCGCCCGAGTTCGACGTCATGCGCCTCAACGAGAAGATGCGCCTGGGCCTGTTCGTGGTCTCCCGCCTGGCGCACCGGCACGGCATCAAGGTGCACCTGCGCCCCTCCCCGTACGGCGGTGTGCAGGCGATCGTCCTGCTGCCGCACGACATCATCACCGGCGAGCGCTCCCCGCTGCCCGCCGCCGAGGAGCAGGACGGCGACATCTGGGAGGTGCGCGAGATCATCGACCACGCCCCCGGCGGCGCCCTGGGGTCCGGGTCCGCCCCGGTCCTGGCCCCGGTGCCCGCGCCCGATGCCCCCGCCCCCGCCCCCGCCCCCGCGGCGGACCCCCTGGAGGCCGGGGTCTCCCCGTCCGCCGACACGGGCTCCGGCGACGACGCGGCCGGGAACGGCGCGGCGCCCCACTCCGCCGACGGTGTCAACGGAGCCGACGGTGCCAACGGGGCGAACGGCGCCGACGTCCTCGCCGGGGGCTTCGACCCCCGTCCCGCCCTGCCCACCCGCCGGCCCACCATCAGCGCGGTGCCCGCCCCCGCTTCCGGGGCGGCGGAGCCGGAACGGGTCGAGGCGGGCGGCGGACGGCCCGCCCTCCCCAAACGCCGTCCCCAGGAGAACCTGGCCCCGCAACTGGCCGCCGACCCCGAACCCCCCTCCCGGAGCGGGGACGCCGAAGGGGCTCCGGCCCCCGGTGCGGGCGGCATCGACGGTGCCGAGCGGCTGGCGCGCCTGCGCCGGAACATGACCGCGTTCCAGAAGGGGACCGATCGCGGTCGGCGCGAAGGCAAGCATCAGACCCACGAGACCGACAAGGACGACTGACAGTGACGAGTACTCCCGAACGCATCGAGCGCGAAGGCTCGGGCAAGAAGGACATCGACTGGCTGCTGGACGAGTTGCTCGAACGCGCGGTGGGCTCCCGGCACGCCATCGTCCTCTCCGCGGACGGCCTGTTGATCGGCCGCTCGCACGAACTGGCCAAGGAGGACGCCGAGCACCTGTCGGCGGTCGCCTCCGCCTTCCAGAGCCTGGCCCGGGGCACCGGGCGGCACTTCAACGGCGGCGACGTCCTACAGACCGTGGTCGAGATGGAGAGCGCCTACCTCTTCGTCACGGGTGCCGGCCGGGGCGCCTGCCTGGCGGTCCTGGCCGAGGAGAGCGCCGACGTGGGCCTCATCGCCTATGAGATGAACGTCCTGGTCGAGCAGGTGGGCCGCTACCTCGACGCGGCGCCCCGCCATGAGGGAGCGACCGGAGAAGCCACGCGATAGGGGACGGCCATGCAAGCGCACGACGTATTCGACCCGGGCGGGGATCCCCACGGCCTGCCGCACCGCGACGCGGTCGGCGGGTACGGGGACGCGGAACCCGGCGATCCGGACGGCCCGGAGGCCGGACCGCTGGTCCGCCCGTACGTGATCGCCCAGGGGCGGGACCACGCCGACACGGTCAAGCTGGACATGATCAGCGTGGTCATCGCGGCCAAGCGGGCCGAGGTCGACGAGATGGCCCTGGAGCCCGAACAGCTCCGGATCCTGGAACTGTGCCGCCGCCCCCTGTCGGTCGCCGAGCTGTCGGCCCACCTGGACATCCCGGTGGCCGTCGTGAAGGTCCTGCTCAGCGACCTCCTCAACCGCGGGCTGGCCCTGGCCCGCGCCCCCTACACAGCGAAGAGCCCGGTCAGCCGGGACGTACTCCAGGCGGTTCTCGATGGCATCCAGCGACTCTGACCTCTCCCGGGACACCGTTCCGTCCGCGTTGAAGATCCTGGTCGCGGGCGGCTTCGGGGCCGGCAAGACCACCCTGGTGGGCTCGGTGAGCGAGATCGCCCCGCTCAGCACCGAGGAGGTGATGACCGAGGCCAGTTACGGTGTGGACGACCTGTCGGGGGTGGAGTCCAAGACGACCACGACGGTGGCGCTGGACTTCGGGCGCATCACCATCAGCCCCAGCCTGGTGCTGTACCTGTTCGGCACGCCCGGCCAGGAGCGCTTCTGGTTCATGTGGGAGGAGCTGTCGGAGGGCGCCCTGGGCGCGATCGTCATCGCCGACACCCGCCGGCTGGAGACCTGCTTCGCCGCCGTGGACTTCTTCGAGCGGCGGGGGGTGCCGTTCGTCGTCGCGGTGAACTGCTTCGACGGCGCGCACGAGTACGAGGCGGAGGAGGTGCGGGCGGCGCTGACCCTGGACCCGGCGATCCCGGTGATCCTGTGCGACGCGCGCGTGCGCTCCTCGGCCAAGCAGGTCCTGCTCACCCTGGTCACCCGGGTCGCCGAGCGCATGGCCGCCTGACCTGGAACGACGTCTCCTCTCGGGGCGGGCGGGTCATCGACCCGCCCGCCCCGGCGCGTTGCGGGGGCGGGTACGGGGGGATACGAACCGGACACGGTTAGGGTTCGGCGGAGTGGCCACGGCACCCGGACCGCCTGTACAAAAGGACATTCCAGGTAAAGTGCGCCCCGTGGCACGTCCCGGATGTGCCCCGCCCCGCAGACCATGGACCCGTCCCGGGCGGGCCCGCACGAGGTGACTGGAGTGACACCCCCATGAAGCGGTTCGAGTGGCGCGACCGTATCCACGCCCTGGACGCCGAGGCCGACTGCGAGGAGATCGTGCGCATCCTGGGGACCCACGAGTTCCCCTGGGACATCGAGCAGGCGCTCGGGCTGGCCCTGTACCGGACCTACGCGGTGCCGAGCATCGGGGAGCTGCTGGCGCACACGCGCGAGTTCACCGAGCGCACCCAGCACCGCTACGACGACACCGCGCTCATCCTCAACGACATCATGGAGCACGGGTTCGGCCCCGGGCGGGGCCGCGACGCCCTGCGGCGCATGAACCAGATGCACCGGTCCTACGACATCTCCAACGACGACTACCGCTACGTGCTCAGCACCTTCGTCGTCATGCCGGTCCGCTGGCTCAACGACCTCGGGTACGGCTGGCGCCGGCTGTCCGACCACGAGATCGCCGCGAGCACCAACTACTACCGCAGGCTCGGCAGGCACATGGGCATCAAGGAGATCCCCGAGACCTACGCGGAGTTCCACGAGCTGTTCGACTCCTACGAGCGCGAGCACTTCGCCTACACCGAGGGCGGCCGGGCCGTCTCCGACGCCACCCTCGGGCTGATGGTGGACTTCTACCCGGCCTGGCAGCGACCGCTGGTGCGCCCCTTCACCAAGGCGCTGCTGGACGACCGCCTCATCACCGCGTTCCGCTACCCCGAGCCGTCCGCGGCCTGGCGCGCCCTGGCCGCGGGCGCGCTGCGCCTGCGGGCGAGGGTGGTCCGGTTCATGCCGCCGCGCACCGAGTCGCGCTGGGCCCGCCAGAGCCCGAACATCCGCAGCTACCCCGGCGGCTACGACCCCTCGCGCATCGGCACCTTCCCCAAGGGCTGCCCCGTCCCCCACGGCATGGACACCGTGGAGGTGCCCGCCACCGGCGCCCGGGTCCCCGCACCCGGCCAGGCTCTGGCCACCGAGGGCGCACCCGTCGAGGCCCCCGAGGCCACCGGCGCCGACTGACCCCCACACACCCCCCGTCTCTCCCCTGATACGAAGGAGCCGCTGATGAAGCGTTTCGATTTCCGCGACGAGATCCACCGTCTGGACGCCGAGGCCGACTGCGTGCGGATCATGCAGATCCTCAACGCCCACGAGTTCCCCTGGGACATGGGCCGGGCCCTGGGCATCGCCCTGTACCGGACCTACGCGGTGCCGAGCATCGGCGAACTGCTCGGGAAGACCGACGAGTTCACCGGCCGGACCCAGAAGCGCTACGACGACACCGCGCTCATCCTCAACAGCATGATGCGGTACGGGTTCGAGCCCGGCCAGGGCCGTGACTCGCTGCGGCGCATGAACCAGATGCACCGGTCCTACGACATCTCCAACGACGACTACCGCTACGTGCTCAGCACCTTCGTCGTCATGCCGGTCCGCTGGCTCAACGACTACGGGTACGGCTGGCGCCGGCTGTCCGACCACGAGGTCTCGGCGATCACCAACTACTACCGCAGGCTCGGCAAGTACATGGGCATCAAGGAGATCCCCGAGACCTACACGGAGTTCCGGGACCTGCTCGACGCCTACGAGAAGGAGCACTTCGCCTACACCGAGGGCGGCCGCAGGGTCTCCGACGCCACCCTCGACCTCATGGTGACCTTCTACCCGCCCCGGGTGGCCGGGCTGGCCCGCAGGTTCTCCATGGCGATCCTGGACGAGTCGCTGATCGAGGCCTTCCGCTACGAGCCGCCGTCCAAGGCCTGGCGCAGGTCCGCGGACATCGCGCTGAAGATCCGCGCCAAGGTCGTGCGCCGGATGAAGCCGCGCGAGGAGCCGTTCTGGGCCGACCAGAACCCGAACATCCGCAGCTACCCCGGCGGCTACGACGTCAACAGGATCGGTACGTTCCCGGCGGGCTGCCCGGTCGCCCACGACGTGGACCCGGTCGCGCACGAGGAGCTGTACGGGAAGAAGGACGGCGCCGCCGAGTCCGCCGAGTCCGCCGAGGCCACCGCGGACGGGCACGCGTGACCGCCACCTCCGATCCCGCCACCGCCGCGCCCGCGGCGGCGACCGGCCCCCTGCCCCGCTCGGTGCACGCCTGGTACGGCAGCGGCGCGGTGGCCACCGGCGTCTTCAACACGGTCCCCGGCCTGCTGCTGCTCATCTACCTCACCGACACGCTCGCGGTGAGCCCGGCGGTGGCCGGGCTGGTGGTGCTGCTGCCCAAGCTGGTGGACCTGGCGGTCAGCCCCTACATCGGGGTCTGGTCGGACCGGACGCGCTCCTCCTGGGGGCCGCGGCGGCCGTGGATGCTGGCCGGTGCGCTGACCCTGCCGCTGCTGTTCGCCGCGATGTTCGCCGGCCCGCCGCTCCAGGGGAACGGAGCGGCGGTGTACGTGGCGGCGGTGTTCGTCGCCGCGGCGCTGGCGTCGTCGGCCTTCCAGGTGCCGCACGCGGCGATGCCCGGGGAGATCACCTCGGACTACCACGAGCGGTCGACGTTCACCGCGTGGCGGACCGTGTTCGTGGGCCTGGCCCTGATGCTGGGCGGGGCGCTGGCCCCGGTGATCCAGACCGCGCCCGCCGACGAGGTGACCGGGTACCGGCTCATGGGCGTGTTCATGGGCGTCGTGCTGCTGGTGTCCATGCTGGGCACGGTGATCGGCACCCGCCGGGCGCCGCGCACCGTGTTCCCGCACCGCACCGAGGGGATGGCCGCCCAGCTGCGGACGGCGCTGACGCACCGGCACTTCCGGGTGCTCTTCCCCGCCCAGCTGCTGATGTCCGTGGCCGGCGGGACGATGGTGGCGGGCGTGCCGTACGTGACCGCGAACGTCATGGGCGAGCCCGCCTACACGAGCATCCTCATGGTGTGCGTACTGGTCCCGCTGATGGCCGCCGCCCCGCTGTGGCGGCGGCTCTCCGTGCGGGTGGACAAGCGCCGGGCGGCCGCCTACTCGGCCGCGGTGTTCTCCCTGGGCGGCCTGGGGCTGCTGTGCATCCCGCTGGGGGGCGTACCGATCGCGGTCGCCTCCTCGGTGCTGGTGGGGATCGGCCTGTCGGGGACGATGCTGCTGCCGTGGTCGATGCTGGCCGACTGCCTGGCCGCCACCGACGACGGCCGCCGCCAGGGCGGCGTGCTGTCGGGGGTGTGGACGGCGGGCGAGGCGCTGGCCCAGTCGGTGGGCACCGGCCTGCTGTCACTGTCGCTGGCGCTGAGCGGCTACGTGGAGTCGGGTGCGGGCGAGGTCGTCCGGCAGAGCGACGAGGCGCTGCGGGGCATGCTGATCGGCAGCACGCTGGTCCCGGCCGCGGTGATGCTGCTGTGCCTGGTGCCGCTGGCGTTCTACCGCCTCACCGAGGCCGACACCGCGTCGGCCGCCGACACCGCGAGGTGATCCGCGGGGCCCGCCGGAGCGCGGGCCCCGCCCGGAGCGGGATGGTGTCCCACCGAGTGGTGCGACGTCGTTCCACCCCGGGCCCCGGAGGCGACGACGCACCGGTCCGCGATCCGTTCTCGTTCGAACAGCCGTTGTTCCCACACCACTCCACGGGACGTGACCCGGAGCGGGGCCGGGGAACGCGGTTCAGCGGCCCAGGCGGCGCCAGATCGGGCGCGGCATCAGTCGCATGCCCGCGAACACCGGGGCGAGCACGCGCGGCGCCCACACCGTGGTCGCCCCGGAGCGCAGCCCCGCCGACACCGCCTCGGCCACCCGGCCCGGGGTGGCCGGGAAGGGTGCCGGGTCCACGTGCGCCGACATCCGGGTGGGCACGTAGCCCGGGCGCACCACCAGCACCCGCGCCCCGCTGCCGTGCAGGGAGTCGGCCAGCCCCTGGGCGAACCCGTCCAGGCCGGCCTTGGCCGACCCGTACACGAAGTTGAACCTGCGCACCCGCACCCCGGCCACCGACGACAGCACCACCAGCGCGCCGTGGCCCTGCTCGCGCAGGCGGGCGGCGACCGCCAGCCCCGCGGAGACGTGCCCGGTGTAGTTGACCGCCGCCGCCCGGGCCGCGGCCGCCGGGTCGGCCTCGTAGTCGGACTGCGTGCCGAGCACGCCGAACGCGTCCACCACCACGTCGAGGTCGCCCACCAGGGCCACCGCCGCGTCGACCGTGGCGGTGTGGGTGTCGGGGGCGGTCGCGTCGAACTCCAGCGAGTGGACCTTCGCGCCCAGGGCGGTCAGCGCGCCCGGGGGTTCGGCGACACCGCCGCGGGCGGCCAGCACCACCTCGCGGGCGCCCTCGCGCACCAGACGTTCGACGATGGCCAGGCCGATCTCGCTGCGGCCGCCGAGCAGCAGCACGGTCCGCACCGTTCCCACCGAGTCGCGCATGTGCCTTGGATGTCCTTCCGGATGACGAATGGGGTGTCAGAGCAGCCGCAGGCGGCGGGCCAGGTCGGAGACGAGCACCCCGTCGGGGTCGACCCGCTCCCGGACCTTGCGCCAGGCGGGCAGGTCGGGGTACATGGCGTGGACCGTCTCCGCGTCGGCCCGGCCGTCCTTGGCCAGGTAGAGGCGGCCGTCCGCGGCCAGCAGGCGCTCGTCGAAGCGGCGCAGCATCCGGCCCAGGCCCGGCAGGTCGGCGGGCAGGTCCACGGCCAGCGTCCACCCGGGCCGGGGGAACGACAGGTGGCCGCCGGTGCCCTCGCCCAGCCGCTTGAGCACGGTGAGGAACGACGGCGCGCCCGCCCGGGACAGCCCCTCCATGATCCGGACCAGCGTGTCCTCGGCCCCGAGCGGCACCACGAACTGGTACTGCACCAGCCCGCGCGGGCCGTACAGCCGGTTCCAGTCGCGGACGGCGTCCAGCGGGTGGAAGAACCCGGCGATGGGCTGGGCCTCCCCGCGCCTGCGCCGGGGCGCGGCGCCGCGGTACACGGTGTTGAACGCGCCCACCGTCCAGGAGTTGAGCAGCCCCGGCGGCGCCCACGGCGGGGCGGCCAGCGGGCTGCCCGCGCGGTGGCGCAGCGGGGCTCGGCGCAGGGCGGGCGGCAGGTCGCGCAGGCCCGCGTGGTCGGCGCGGGTCAGCACCCCGCGCCCCATCGCGCTCCCCCTGGCGAGCAGGTCCACCCAGCACACCGTGTACCGGTAGTCGGCGTCGGTGCGCGCCATCAGGTCCAGGGTGGCGTCCAGGGAGTCGGTGCGGTCGGTGTCCACCCGCATGTAGGAGGTCTCCACCGGCAGCACGGCCAGGGTCGCCTCGGTGATGACCCCGGTCAGCCCCATCCCGCCCAGCGTCGCCCGGAACAGTTCGGCGTCCGGGCCGTCGGGGGTGAGCGTCAGCGCCTCCCCGGTGGGCGCCGCCAGGGTCAGGGAGCGCACGTGCGCGCCCAGCGAGGAGTCGGCGTGGTGGTTCTTGCCGTGCACGTCGGCGGCGATCGCCCCGCCCACGGTGACCTGCCGCGTCCCGGGGGTGACCGGTACGAAGTACCCGCGTTCGAGCAGGTGGGCGATGAGCCGGTCGAAGGACGCCCCGGCCGGGACGGTGACCTCGCCGCGGTCGGCGTCCAACCGGATCGGCCCGGTCAGCCCGGTGCAGTCCAGGACGGTGCCCCCGGCCGCCTGGGCGGCGTCGCCGTAGGAGCGGCCCAGGCCGCGGGCGAGCACTCCGCGCGGGCCGGCGTCGGCCAGGGCGTGTGCCACCTGTGCGGCGGTGCGGGGGCGCACGACGCGGGCGGCGGTCGGCGCGGTGCGGCCCCACCCGGTGAGGAGCACGGGGCGTTCGGGCTGCGAGGCCACGACGGGGTCCCCCTTAGAGGTAGATGCCCAGCCCCACCAGGAGGGCGAGGGAGACGATGATGACCTGGAGGGGGCGGTCGCGCAGGGCGATCTCCTCCGGTTCCTCGCCCACACCCCGGTCCACCAGCAGGTTGTAGCGCAGGACGAACATGATGAAGGGAACGATACTGCCCACGTGGAACAGGTTCTGCGCGCCGCCGTCCTGCTCCAGCGCCCACAGGCAGTAGGTGACGATCATCGCCGCCGACGCCATGGTGCGGGTCTGGGACAGGTACGTGGGCGTGTAGGCGCGCAGGGTGGCCCGGACCGGGCCGCCGGTGTCCTGGGCGTCCAGGGCGCGCAGCTCGGCCTCGCGTTTGCCGACCACGACCAGCAGCGCCGCCAGGGACACCACGATGACGAACCAGGAGGTCAGCGGGACGCCGACGGCGACGCCCCCGGCGACCGCGCGCAGCACGTGGCAGGCGGCGACGGCGACCAGGTCGCAGATCGCGACGTCCTTGAGGTAGCGGGTGTAGGCGAGGGTGAGCAGGACGTACCCGGCCAGGACGCCGGTGAGCAGCGGCTCGCCCAGGGCGAGGGAGGCCGCCGGGGCCAGGGCGCACAGGGAGATCCCCACGGTCACCGCCAGGGGCACCGGGACCAGCCCGGCGGCGATGGGGCGGTGCCGTTTGCGCTCGTGGGCGCGGTCGCGCTCGACGTCGCGGACGTCGTTGAGCAGGTAGGTGCCGGCCGCCGCCGCACAGAACAGCGCGAAGGCCGCCGCGCACAGCAGCAGGGCGCGCGGTTCGGCCAGCGCCCCGGCGGCCGCCGGGGCGGCCAGGACCAGCAGGTTCTTCAGCCACTGGCGCGGACGGCAGGCCCGCACCAGGGCGAAGGGCAGGGTGTCGCGCACGCGGCGGCCGCCGGACGGGGTTCCCCCGGTCCCGGTCCCCGGCAGCACCGACGTCATAGGCCCGCCCTCCCGGCCGTGCGGACGGCCCCGCCCCGCCGGTCGCGGCGGGGGCGGGGTCCGACGGGCCCTTCAGTTGTGGTGGGCACGGGATCGGCCGGTGAGGTACAGGACGACGCCGATCCCGATGAAGCCGACGCCGACGATGAGGGCGGCGAGCGGGATCGTCGTGTGGATCAGCGGCAGCATGGTGCGGCCCTGCTCGGAGTTGGCCACGGCCTGCTGGACCGAGGCCTCGTCGAAGACCAGCTCGGCGTCGAGCAGGGTCAGGACCTCCTGGCCGTCCACGACGACCACGCGGTTCTGGTCCTCGCTGACCTTGAGCGGGGAGCCGGTGGTGGGCTCGATCCAGTAGGTGCGGGTGATGGAGAAGACCTCGTCGCCGGTCACGTCGCCGTCGCCCTCCAGCCCGGCGACCGAGCGCGGCAGGGTGCGCTCGCCGGTGACCGCGCCGTCGACGACCTGCTCGAAGCGGTAGACCTCGACGCCCTCGATCTCCTCGACGCCCTGGAACTCCATGGGGACGACCTCCCTGACGGTCGTCTCGAAGAAGTCGTAGTCGCGCTGCTCGGTGAAGAAGGGGAACTTCCACAGCTGTCCGCTCTGGACGGTGGCCTCCTCGTTGACCATCGCGTCGCAGCAGTCGACGGCCTCGCCGGTGACCCGGTCGTGGCCGGCGCGGCGGCTGTTGGAGGTGATGCCGAAGTCGGTGTCGGCGTCCTTGAGCCAGGTGAACTGGTCCCAGACCACGACCTCGTCGGTGCTGGAGGCCACGTCGGCGCGGATGGTCGAATGCGCCTCCAGGGTGGCGTTCTCGACGAGTTCGACCTCCTCGATGTTGAAGTAGGTCGCCCCCTCGGCGACGTTGACGGTCTCGCTGTAGTAGGTCAGGGGGGTCTTCATCAGGGAGCTGGACACCCACGTGCGCATGAGGGGTGCAACGGCGAGGAAGAAGACTCCAAACCCGATGAGAACGACCGCTATGGCACGGCGCATTTGCCCTCCTGGGCGATGTGAGTCTGGATCTGAAACGGGCTTCAGTGGAACTAGCTTCAGTTCCGGGTAGAGTACTGCCCAGTAGTGAACGACGTCACCAGGGCGTGTCTGAATTTTTATAACACGTTCTAGTGGACCGTGTTCCAGCCCCTCCCCGTCCTGGAAGGCCCCATGGCGCCCACTCCCTTCGCGCCCGAGGACCCCACCGGCACCCCCTCCGGCGGCGCGCGCACCTCCCCCGCGGTCCCCGACCCCGCCCGGCTCCTGCCGCAGGTCGACGGCCGCCACGAGACCCTCGACGGCATCCGCGCCGTGGCCGCCCTCATGGTCCTGGTCTTCCACGTCGCCACCGAGACCGGCGACTCGCTGGCACCCGGTGTGCTGGGCGGTGCGCTGTCGGCGTTCGACCTGGCGGTACCGCTGTTCTTCACCCTGTCCGGGGTGCTGCTGTACCGCCCCTGGGCGCGGGCCGCCCTGGCCGGGACACCCGCCCCCTCCTCCCGCACCTACCTGTGGCGGCGGGTCGTGCGCGTGTTCCCCGCCTACTGGGTGGTGGCCCTGGCCGCACTGCTGCTGTACTCGCGCGAGCACCTGGACTCGCCGCGGTACTGGCTGGAGGCCATGACCCTCACCTTCCCGTTCAACACCGACCCGTCGTGGGTGGGCACCGGCCCCTACGGCCTCGGGCAGATGTGGAGCCTGTCCGTCGAGGTGAGCTTCTACCTGCTGCTGCCGGTGTTCGCCCTGCTGCTGTCGCTGTGGGCCCGGCGCGGCCGGACCCCCGACGCCCGGGGCCGCCGCCTGCTGTGGGGTCTGGGCGTCATGGCGCTGCTGGGGTTCGCGGCGCTGCTGCCGCAGTTCCTGCCCGAGCCGCGCCACTACATGCACGCCTGGCTGCCGCGCACGCTGGGCATGTTCGCCGGCGGGATGGCACTGGCCGTGCTGTCGGAGTGGGCCTGGCGGGAGTCCGGTCCCGACGGCCCGGTGCGGCGCTTCTGCCGCACCGTCGCCTCCTCGCCCGGGGTGTGCTGGCTGGCCGCGGGCGGGTTCTTCGCCCTGGCCGCCACCGACGCCACCGGCGGCCGGTTCATCGGCTCGGGCGACCTGTGGACCTCGGCCTTCTCCTCGGCGGCCGACATCGGCTTCGCGTTCTGGATCATCGCCCCCGCCGCACTGGCCCCCCGGCCGACGGGCCCGCCGGCCCCGCTGCGCTCGGCCGCGGCCTGGCGCGGGGGCCGGTGGCTGGAGGCGCTGCTGCGGCACCGGGTGTGCCAGTACCTGGCCAAGGTGTCCTACGGGGTGTTCCTGTGGCAGTTCCTGGCGCTGTACCTGTGGCGGGACTTCACCGGACAGGAGATCTTCACCGGCACGTTCTGGCTGGACATGGTGCCGGTGACGCTCGTGACGGTGCTGCTGGCCGCCGCCACGTACCGCTGGGTGGAGGAGCCGTCCCGGCGCTGGTCGCGCCGGTTCTTCCGGGAGGACCGCCGGGCCTGAGAGGGCCCGGGGACGCCGAACCCCCGTGGATGCCGCCGAGCGGCTCAGGCGAGGCCACCGCACACCCTCGCCTTCAGCCCTCGCCCTCGTCCCCGGCGTCCTCCGCGGGGTCGGCGGGTTCCTCCTGCGAGAGCGGGATCGGGTGGCCGCCGTCGGCGTCCGGGGCCAGCTTGCCGATGGCCACCGCCGTCATGCACAGGGCGTCCACCTCGGTGAGCAGGGAGAGCCGGTCCCCCTGCTGGGGCACCGGCAGGTGCCAGAATCCACCGTCGGGGGCCGCCGGCAGCACCGCCTCGATCCAGCCGCCGCCCACCGACACCACCAGGTCGGTGTCCGCGTCCGAGGTGTAGGCGAGCGTCGCCACCTGTTCGGGGCCGCCCATCGCCAGTGCGGGCCAGGACACCGCGCCCTCCAGCGTCCCCAGGCACTCGTCCTCCGGACCGGGCAGGAACGTGCTGCTGAACAGGGTGTGCTCGCCCGGGACCAGGGTCCCCTCGTCGTCGAACACGTACGCCGCGGCCCCCTGCCCCGGGTACGCGAACCGGTCCCCGTCGTCCCCCGGGGCCAGCGGCGGCAGCACGTGGGAGGTGAGCCGCAGGTCGCCGTTCCAGTCCAGGACCACGTCCTCCGGGACCGGGCGCGGGTAGAACGCGCCCTCCTCCGGCAGGTCCGCCATGGAGGCCCGCACGTTGTCCATGTACTCGCGCAGCCGGTCACCGCTCAGCGTTCCGGCGTAGGTGTAGGTGGAGTACAGGGCGCCCGCCGCGTAGCCGACCGTCAGCACCGCGGCCGCGACCGCCCGGTTGCGCCGGGCCCGGCGGCCGGGTGCCGCCCGTGTGGTGAGCGGGACCCCGGCCGCTGAGACCGACTCCCGGGCGCGCTGCTCGTGCACCACGAGGAAGGCCAGCGCCAGGCACAGGGCGAAGATCAGCGCCGCGTCGGCCACGTACCGGGGGTCGGCCCCGGCCAGGCCGTGCCCGCGCCCGCGCGCGATCACCGTCGGGACGGCGTCCACGAACACCAGGTAGCCCAGCAGCAGCGCCCACGCCCGCCAGGCGCGCCCGCGCAGCCACAGGCTGCTCAGGACGATGGCCAGCCACATCACGCCCGCGCCCAGCACCACGAACCCGCGCGGTTCGACCAGGCCGCCCGCCGGGGTGATGAGCGCCCACTCGTAGGGGCCGCCCAGCGCGCCCACCGGGAACACCTGCCCCAGCATGCGCCGCAGCAACTCGGTGGCCGCCTCGGCCTCGGGCACCCCGGCGCCCTCGGTGCCGCTGCCGGTGTTCTGGCTGACCAGGTACAGGACCAGGTAGCCCAGGGTCAGGGCGACCATCGCGCCCCAGAACGCGCGGTGTGCGCGGAACGCCCGCACCGTGCCCGCCCAGAGGTGGCCCGGGTACAGGAACGCGACGGCGAACACGAACAGCAGCGAGGGCAGGAACAGCGCCTTCACCGAGAAGAACATGCCGAAGACCACCGCCGCCGTCGTCCACCAGCCGTAGCGGGGGTCGCCGGTGCGCACGTAGCGGACCGTCCACAGCAGGGACAGCAGGATGGCCAGCTGGAACGGCACCGCGTTCAGCGCCGCCGCCCACCAGCCCAGCACCGGGATGGTGAGCGGGGCCAGCGCGTAGACCGAGAACGGGATCAGCAGCGCCCAGCGGCGGCCGAACAGCTCCCACATCAGCCGCAGGAACGTCAGCAGCGCCAGGGTCTGGAACACCAGCATCACCCCGGCGCTCACCCACCAGTTGTACGGCCAGAAGGCCGTCTGGAGGTAGACCAGGAACATCGCCCCGGGCATGAAGTGGCCCTTGTGCAGGGAGAACAGGTAGTCCGGGGTGAGGTCGGTGGCGTAGGCGGCACCGAAGAACAGGAAGTCGTCCTCGACGAAGTAGGACGCGTTCAGCACGTACACCTTGGCGGCCAGCGCCACCAGCAGGACCGCCATCGCCGCACGGAACACGGCGTCGCGGGAGACCTCCCGCAGACCGCGCAGGGCATCGGCCGCCAGTGCGCCGATGCCGGGTCCCTCGTCCTCGGGCTCCTCGACCGGGCGGCGTACCCTGACCTCGACCTCCGGTTCCCGATCCGGACCGGTCGTGGGGGTGGTGGACGGCATCGGTACTCTCCCCGCCGCTGGTTGGCCAAGCCGGAAAACGGATGCCAGAATACAACAGGTTCCAGTTTCAGCCCTCACTGTTGACACTGGTCTTTCCACTCGGAATGCTCCGAACGGGAACTTGATTCAGAACGCCCCTGGAGGTGATGTGGTGGGACTCGAACAGGTCCGCCGCGACTGGACCCGGCTGGGGGCCGCCGAACCCCTGTGGGCGGTGTGCGTCGACCCCGCCAAGCGCGACGGCGGCTGGGACGACGACGAGTTCCTCGCCTCCGGCCGCGCCGCCGTCGACCCGGCGGTGGCCCGCCTGGACGAACTGGGGCTGCGGCCCCGGGGCGGCCGGGTGCTCGACTTCGGCTGCGGTGCGGGACGGCTGTCCAACGCGCTGGCCGCGCACTTCGACCGGGTGGTGGGCGTCGACATCTCCGCGCCCATGCTGGAGCAGGCGCGGCGGCTGGACCGCTCCGGCGGGCGCATCGAGTTCGTGCTCAACGAGCGGCCCGACCTGTCGCTGTTCGAGGACGACTCCTTCGACCTCGTCTACACCGACCTGGTGCTCCAGCACCTGCCCCCGGAGCTGGCCGAGGGGTACGTGCGCGAGTTCGCCCGGGTCGTGCGCCCGGGCGGGGCCATGGTGCTGGGCGTCCCCGAAGGCGAGCGCCGCACCTTCAAGGGGCTGGTGTTCCGGTACGCGCCCTGGCCCCTGGTGGCCTGGGCCCAGAAGACGCTGCTGCGCTACCCGGCGCCGATGCGGATGCACACCCTGCGCACCGAGCGGCTGGCCGGGCTCCTCCCCCAGTCGCGCATCGCCGCCTCCGACGAGTACTGGGGCGGCGACCACTGGCGGCACCTGCGCCACTACGTGGCGGTGGGCGGATGAGGACCGCCACCCACCCCGACGGCACGGTGCCGTTCCGCGCCACACTGGGCCGGTCGGTCGCCCTGTTCTCCGCGTTCCGCAGGGAGCAGACCGACCCGGCGTTCTTCTACGGCGCCCTCGCCCGCGACACCGTCGCCCAGCTGCGCTCGTACACGCCGCTGGACGGGAGGCTGGTCGTGGACGTGGGCGGCGGGCCCGGGTACTTCGCCGACGCGCTGCGCGAGGCGGGCGCCCGCTGCCTGTGCGTCGACTCCGACGCCCACGAGATGACCCTGCACGGCCGCTCCGCGGACGCCTTCGCCCTCCAGGGCAGCGCGCTGGACCTGCCGCTGCGCACCGGCTCCGTCGACGTGTGCTTCTCCTCCAACGTGCTGGAGCACGTCCCGGACCGGACCCGCATGGCCGACGAGATGGTGCGGGTCACCCGTCCGGGAGGGCTCGTGTACCTGTCGTACACGCTGTGGTTCTCCCCCTGGGGCGGCCACGAGACCTCGCCCTGGCACTACCTCGGCGGCCGGTACGCCGCCGAGCGGTTCGCCCGCCGCAACGGGCGCCGACCCAAGAACGACTTCGGCCGCACCATGTACGCGGCCCACGCCGGCGAGATGCTGCGCTGGGCGCGCACCCGCACCGACGTCGACCCGGTGGACATCCGGCCCCGCTACCTGCCGACCTGGGCCAAACCGGTCGTACACGTCCCGGGGCTGCGCGAGGTCGTCACCTGGAACCTACTCCTGGTGCTGCGCAAGCGTTGACGGCGCCAGCACCAGGCTGCTGATCACCCGGCCGTCGGCCGCCTCCACCGTCGCGCTCCACCCGCCCAGCTCGACCCGCTCCCCCGGCCCCCCGGGGATGTGGCCGAGCAGGACCAGCACCATCCCGGCGACCGTGACGTAGGAGCCCCGGGGCGCGTCGGTGACCTCCACCCCCAGCAGGGGCAGCTCGTGCACGGGGTAGGCGCCCGGGACGCGCAGCGCACCGCCGTCCAGCCGGTCCACCCCGGGGTCGTCGTCGGTCTCGTCGACGATGTCGCCGACGATCTCCTCCAGCAGGTCCTCCATGGAGACGATCCCGCCGACCTCCCCGGCCTCGCCGATGACCACGGCGAGCTGGCGGCGGCCGGCGGTCATCCGGCGCAGGGCCTCGGAGACCGACAGCGAGTCGGGCAGCAGCAGCGGTTCGTGGGCCAGCTCGACGACGTCGGTGCCGCCCCCGCCGATCAGGTCAGACCAGTGGACCACCCCGAGCACGTCGTCCACGTCCCCGGCCGCCACCACCGGGGCCCGCGAGTGCCCGTGCTCGGCGAGCATGCGCAGCGCGTCCCCGGCACCGGTCCCGGCGGGGACCACGTCGACCTCGGGGCGCGGGACCAGCACCTGGCGGACCTTGCGCTCACGGATGTCGAACGCTCCGGCCAGGATGTGCCGCTGCTCGGGGGTGATGTCGCCGCGCGAGACGATCATGTCGCGCAGCTCCTCCTCGGTGACGTCCTCCCGCTCCGCCTTCGGGTCGCCCCCGGACACCCGCACCACCAGGTCGGTGGACACCCCGAGCAGCCACACCACCGGGCGCGACAGCGCCGCGAGGAGGTCCAGGGGCCGCGCCACCAGCACCGACCACGCCTCTGCGCGCTGCATGGCGATGCGTTTGGGTGCGAGTTCGCCCAGGACCAGGGTGAGGAAGGTCAGCAGCAGGGTGACCAGGACGACGGCCGTCGGGGCGGCGTAGGAGCCGAGGAAGTCCAGCGGACCGACCAACGGGCCGGCGAGCGTGACGGCGGCGGTCGCGGAGGCGAGGAAACCGGCGAGCGTGATGAAGATCTGGATGGTGGCGAGGAAGCGGTTGGGGTCGCGGGCGAGCCTGGCGACGGCCCGGCCGCCCCGGCCGCCCGCCTCCAGGCGGCGGATCTGGCCTTCGCGCAGGGTGACCAGCGCGATCTCGCTACCGGCGAACAGGGCGTTCACCACGACCAAGACCAGCACGAGGCCGATCTGGGCCCCGTAGCCCTCCATGGGGTGCTCCCGTGGATCGGTTGTGTCGGAGATGGGTGTCTTCCCCGATTCCCCACCGGTCACACCAGGAACGGAACGGGATCGCTCAGGACGTGGAGCGGACGACCAGCGAGGTGGGCAGGATGAGGGGGGTGGCCTCCCCTCCCCCGAGGAGGGTGAGGAGCATCCGGGCCGTCTCGCGTCCCAGTGCCCGGACGGGCTGGTGCACGGTGGTCAGCGCGGGCTCGCAGGTGCGGGCGGTGTCCAGGTCGTCGAACCCCACCAGGGAGACGTCCCCGGGGACGTCCCGGCCCGCCGCGTGCAGGGCGCGCAGGGCTCCCGCGGCCATGTTGTCGTTGGCGGCGAACACCCCGTCCACGTCCGGGAGGCGCTCCAGGAGGCGGGACATGGCGGCGGCGCCGCCGGCCTCGGTGAAGTCCCCGCGTTCGGGGGCGAGGGGTTCCCGTCCGGCCAGGGCGAGGGCCTCGCGGTGGCCGCGCTCCCGGGCGCGGGCCACCTCGGTGTCGGCGGGGCCGGAGATCATGGCCACGCGGCGGCGCCCGCGGGCGAGCAGGTGCTCGGTGGCCTGGCGTCCGCCGCCGGCGTTGTCGACGTCGACGTACCAGCGGGGGGAGGAACCGGCGGGCAGTCCCCCGAAGACGACCGGCACCTCGGCCTTCGCGAACACCGGGAGCAGGGGGTCGCCCTCGCGGACGGCCATCGGCATCACCCCGTCGGTTCCCCGGGAGCGCAGCAGCTCCTCCACCCTGCGCCGCCCGCGCTCGGAGGCGGCCAGGCACAGCATCAGGTGCAGGTCGCCCTCCTCCAGCGCGGCGGACAGGCCCACGATGACCTGTGCGAAGAACGGGTCGGCGAAGATCGACGGGTCCTCGCCGGAGATGACCAGGGAGGCCGTGCCGCTGCGCCGGGTGGCCAGGGCGCGGGCCCTGGTGTCGGGCACGTATCCCAGCTCCCGGACGGCGCGCCGGACGGCCTCGCGCTTGTCCCGGCTGACGTTGGGTGCGCCGTTGAGCGCGCGGGAGGCGACGGAGCGGGACACCCCGGCCCGGGCGGCCACCGCGTCGAGGGTGGGCGGGCGCTGCTCGGCCATCGTGATCGTTCTCCCGTCGTGGACGCCACTGGAAGCGCTTCCAGTTTACCGACCACAGGCTGCGCTTTGTTCATCGACCGAGATTTTGTTTCACCCTCTTGACGCGCAGGTAAAGGAAATCCATGATGTGAGTCACCTCACCGGTTCGAGCTTCTTCGACTGGAAGCGGTTCCATATGGGAGCGCTTCCACGCAGAGTTGGAACCGCACGGCGTCCCCCAGGAACAGCACAGAGACACAGGTGCAACCATGCGTCGCCTCACCCGCTCGATCGCGGCCGCGATCCTCGCCCTGCCGTTGGCTCTCGCCATCGCCCAACCCGCCAACGCCGCCCGCGCCGGAGACCCGGTCGCCATGACCAGCGGCTTCTACGTCGACCCGAACTCCCCGCCGGCCGAATGGGTCGCCGCCAACCCCGGCGACGGCCGGGCCGCGGCGATCGACTCCTCGATCGCCTCCGTGCCCATGGCCCGCTGGTTCGGGTCCTGGAGCGGGAGCATCGGCCCGGCCACCGGCTCCTACGTCGGCAGCGCCGACTACCACGACAAGCTGCCGATCCTCGTCGCCTACAACATGTACGGCCGCGACGCCTGCGGCGGGCACTCCTCCGGCGGGGCGGCCTCCCCGGCCGAGTACGCGACCTGGATCGGCGCCTTCGCCGGGGGCATCGGGAACCGCCCGGCCGTCGTGGTCCTCGAACCGGACTCCCTCGGCGACTACGACTGCATGAGCCCGGGCGAGATCGCCGAGCGTCGGGGCATGCTGTCCAACGCCCTCACGCAGTTCCGGAACCAGGCGCCCAACACCTGGGTGTATATGGACGCGGGCAACCCGGGGTGGCTCGACGCCGCGACCGTGGCCGAGCGCCTGCACGAGGCGGGGCTCCCCCAGGCCCGCGGGTTCTCGCTGAACGTGTCGAACTACTTCACCACCGCGGAGAACATCGTCTACGCCCAGCAGATCAACCGGGAACTCTCCTCCCGGTACGGGTACAGGAAGCCGTTCGTGGTGGACACCAGCCGCAACGGCAACGGGTCCAACGGCGAGTGGTGCAACCCGGCCGGGCGCAAGCTCGGCACTCCCACGCGACTGAACGGCGGAGCGGAGATGCTCCTGTGGATCAAGACGCCGGGGCAGTCCGACGGTGACTGCGGCGTCGGCCAGGGGTCCAGGGCCGGGGACTTCCTGCCGGAGGTCACCTACAAGATGATCTACGGCTACTAGCCACCGGCCGTGCGCCGCCCGTGACCGGGCGGCGCACGGTCACCCCGGCCGGTCCCGCACCCGCTTCGGGGAGCGGGCCCGGAGGGGGCACTCCTCGCGCTCCAGGCACAGGCGTCCCTCCCGCGCACGGACCGAGTACGGGGCGACGGCCGACTGCTCCCGTCCGTTGCGCAGGTAGTCGACGAACGGGCGGCCCTCCCGCTCGTCCTTGCGGACTTCGGTGGTGCGCTCCCCGGGAGCCCGCTCCGCCGGCGCCTCGGCCAGGTCCCCGACCTCCCGGTCGTCCGGTTCGGGGCGCAGCGGCGAGTGGACGTACAGGCCCTCGGAGCCGGTGGCCATCACGTAGGCGGCCGGGCCCGCCTCCTCCCGCGCCGCCGCCTTGCAGTCGGCGAACCCCTCCGGCCCGCCCTCGGAGGGGTCCAGGACCAGGAGGTCGGGGCGGCCCAGCCGCGGTTCCCTGGACTGCCAGGCGTGCAGGGTGATCGCGGCCTGCTCGGCGCACCGGACCAGGGTGGCGGCGTCGCGGACCTCCAACATCGTTCCGCCGCCGGTCTCCAGGAGGTGGGCCCGGCGACGCCGCCGGGGTAGCGCTCCAGCGCGACCGGACGGCCCCGCAGGTGCGGCAGCATCAGCGGCACGATCCGCACGTGGTGGGGGCCAGGTCCTCCTTGGTGGGGCCGCCCGCCCCGAACAGCTCCTCGACCACCCGCCGCCCCGCCCGGATCCTCACAACACCCACCTCCCGAGGACCCCCACCAGCCGGAGAACCCTTCGCCCCCGCACACACCCTCGTCCGGTGCCCCGGCCCCAAACGGACACCGCCTGTCGGAGAACAAGGACCGGCCCCGCCGAGACGCCCTCGGCGGGGCCGGTTGGCGCTCGGTGACTACTTCACGGAGAGGGTGTTGAGGACGGCGGTCCACTCCCCGGCCGTGAACGCGAGATGCCCCGACTCCCGGTACTGCGTGTCCCGAACGAGGATGATCCGCCCCTCCGCGACCTCGACACAGTTGTCCGTACCAGCGCTGTAGCTGGACTTGTGCCACTCAGGCATCGGCGTACTCCTTCATCACCTCATGCAGGAAGCGCCTGGAATCGGCTTCTGTCCTAGCGTTCGCCTGCAACTTGGCAAACAGCATGCCATACCGCCTAACGGTGGCCGTGTCGTAGAAGGATTGACCCAGGTAGACCGATTCGGCGTGGAACACTTCAGGCGCGGCTTCCGAGGCGATCAACGCGAGAGGACCGTTCAGACCGGCATGCGGCCTACTGTCCCAGGGGAAGAACTGGAGATTAACCCTCCTGGAATCCACCAGGTCAAGAAGGTGCCGACACTGCTGGACCATGACCTCAGCCCCGACCGACGGCCGCTTGATCACCAGGTCGTCCAGGACCACGTACAGATGGGGAAGGCTGGATTCCAAAATTCTCCGGGAGCGTTCCATTCGCTCACCGGCACGCTTGTCGATCTCTTCTTGCAGCAGCCACGGACCGCCGGCGGCGATCACCTCTTTCGCGTAATCCTCGCACTGGAGCAGACCGGGAACCAATGTGTTCTGGTACTCGCGGATCACTTCAGCCTGGGATTGAAGTTGGTGGAGATGGTCCTGCCAGTCCAGAGTCTGAGTCTCGTACAGCTCGTCGTGCAGGCGGAGTAGGGCCCCGCCCTGCTCCAGGGCGTTGTCCGCTGCTTCGGCGTCGATGCGCTGGAGTTTTCGTTCACCCGACTCGACGCAGCTGATGTGGCTCTTGCTGCACTCCAGGCGACTTGCCAGCCATGTCTGATTCTTCCCTTTTGCACGCCTGGCGCGCCCCATGGCCATTCCAAACCTCGCGTGCCTCGTATCCCTCTGCTGACTCACACATCACCTCCGAAGGCGGGTCACCAGAAAGAATATCCCAGTTCCAAGAAGTTTCAAGTTTTCCACCAAGGAATCAAATCGTCTCGGAATTATCCTTCCCCCTTCCCTTGACTCGACTGCGGTGCAAGCTTGTGATCAGCAGGTTCACTGGCCTTCGAGGCCGCGAACGACGCGACTCAGCACCAGAATTAGAAATCGCACAAACCCCCCAAGGCGCCCATGTCGCCCACAAAAAGGCCCTGAGGTCGATTGCGACGACCCCAGGGCGCGTGTCCCTACCAGGCATGTACCTATCGAGGTGAGACGGAATGCAGTGTATCGCCGGAAAGTACGCCCCTCCGGGGGCCGACCAGAGCACATCGGTGGTGGTGCGGGGACGGGCGGGGGTGCGTCACCTGCGCCCGACAGAACTCGCCGCCGTGCGCCGCACCGCCAGGGCGGCGACGGCGTTCGCACTCAACCACACAGGCGGCGGTGATCTGCTGTCCCCAGAGTTCTCCCCCCACCCCCGGCCACTCCCGAACCGACCGGCCAAAACCACCAACCTGACTCCGGGGCGGGTGATCCCGCTGCGGCCCGACCTGGCGGGCTGGACCCGGCCCCTGACCGGCGGCGGACCCCTGCACCCCACCCCTGGGCGCGGACGCCACCACCGGCCGGAGGCCCCGCTCCACCTCACCCTGGCGGGCTACGCCCACCACACCCCGGCACGACAGGCCCTCCCGCAGCCCCGACCGCGCGTCCGCCGCTGTGCGTCCCGAGTGCGTGCCTACGTCGCCCACCCCGCCCGGGACCTGGCCCCGCTCGCCCTCGCGGTCCGCACCTACCTCTCCCAGGGAGTGCGCTGATGCTCGCCGGAGACATCCACATCACGGACCTGTTCGACGCCATCGGCGACGCCCTGGCCCTGCCGCCCGCCGCCACCGAAGCCGACCAGGCCATCCGCCGCACCGTGCTGGACCACCGCATCGCGGCCGTGTGCGCGGCCGTCGACCACATCCGCACCACCGGCGACCCGGCCGAAGCCATCGGCCTCCTCGACACGGCGGTGGAGACCCACCCGGTCACCTACACCCCTCGGCCCCCGCACCCGAGGAGCGCGCCATGATCCCGAACCCCTGCGGGGAGAGCGCACTCAACCCCGGCGGGGCCCGCCGCACCTGTGTCCTGGACGCCGACCACCCCGGCCACCACGAGGACCTCACCGGTTGGCGCTGGGAGCCCCCGTTCCCAGTGCTGGAACGGTTGCGCGCCACCTGGGGCACCACCCACCGCATCGCCTGGACCGGCTCGCTATGGGTCGCGGTCCACCGCGACCCGGCCGCTTCTTGGCGCACGCATGTCGAACCCACACCGGCCCAGCTCGAAGACCGCCTCCGCCGACACGCGGCGCCCTCGTCCGCCCAGCCACACCCCCGACCATGACAGGCGCCCGCCCAACCGGGTCGAGGACCGCACAGCCCGCAGTCCTGGCCCCTCAACCGTGCCTGCCTGTTCTTCTTGAGTGCCTGCATGTCCTCGTGCCAAAGTGGACGCAGCCGTACGACCCCCAGGCTTTATAACGCGGGGATAACGCCCCGCGTTTTCCCAGGTCGTGAACTGTGAGCCCCGCGCACGCGGGGATGGACCGTCCGCGTGGCTGGGTTATGTGGAGCGCGAGTAGTGAGCCCCGCGCACGCGGGGATGGACCGGTGAGTAAGTGAGTGGGCAGACCGAGGGTATGGTGAGCCCCGCGCACGCGGGGATGGACCGGGCCACTTCACGCGGACCACGTACCCGGACCGGTGAGCCCCGCGCACGCGGGGATGGACCGTCGTAGCCGTACTGGCGGGGTGTGTAGTAGGCGTGAGCCCCGCGCACGCGGGGATGGACCTCCGCAGATAGGAGCGGTGATGCTGCTACGGAGTGAGCCCCGCGCACGCGGGGATGGACCGATCATCGACTGGATGGCGTACCGGGTGGAATCGTGAGCCCCGCGCACGCGGGGATGGACCGAACAGGCCGGTCGGGTTGAGGACAGCGAGTCCGTGAGCCCCGCACACGCGGGGATGGACCGGACTGCGCCGCACGGTGACTGTGATCGCCTACTCCGCGACCGGCGGCACCCTGCTCACCGGCATCCTTCAGACCTGGTTCAGATCGATCCAGGGAGACTTCTGGTTCAACGCCTGCGACTTCACCCCGGGCACCATCGCCGCGCCGATCATCGGCTTCGCCTCACTGCTGGAACACGCCGGGACCGCCGTCGGACCGGTCGTCCGGAAGACATCGCGCCTCCGCCGCAGGGGGTTGTCCACCCGCCCGGAAATCCCGGCCATAGCCGTGTCACACCACCAGGGTCCCCGACCCCAGGGGGTCTTCGCGACAGAGCCGCAGCTTTCCAAAAGCGCAACCGCTTGGAAAGGGCGGCCTGCGGAGCGTGGTTCCGGCCCCGGCCGCAGTCGGCGCACCGGCAGAGTGCCAGGCGGTTTCGTTGGGCGCACACCCTGGGCGGCGGGGGTGTCATCGCCGGAGCCGGTTCCGCGCGAGGCATGCCCCGCCCGGCCCCGTGGACACGGAGGAATGGTCCGCCTGCAAAGGAACCGTTGCTCCGACGGGTCTGTGGAACGAACGTGCACACACCCATGCCCTCCCGCCGGTCAGGGAGTGAAAGCCGCGCGCACCCACGACACCAGCCCCCGCCGGAAGGAGAACCGCATCCGCCGACCCTAGGGGGTAAAGCCAGGCATCCCCTCGGCCCCTCCCCCGGGGGTGAAGGCCGTAGATCTCCACTCCGCCCCCGCCACAGCGGGATCGGGGAGAAAGAACCACCGCCCCCACCACCCAAGGGTGAGACCCGAGCCCCGACCAGCCGACCCCAGCCCAGCCCCGACCGCTACTCCCCCGGACTGCCAGCGGAAGGGTCGGCCAAACGATCCGCAGCAGGCTCGGAGGCCGATCGGCCCAAGGTGTCCGCGGGGTCGATCTGCCCGTACCCCATCGCCACGTAGTACTCCTCCAGCGTCGCGTACCCCGCCCGTCGCGCCACGCTGATCATGTCCCCCGACGACTCCGCCTCGATCAGGCTCCGGTCGCCGCCCATGAACTCCGCCATCGTGCGCCGCCCCGCGACCTCGGCGCGCTCCCGGTCCCGGGTGCGGTGCCACGCCCCGATCGCCACCCGCGCCTTGCCGGTGCGCGCCGACTCCAACCACGCCCGGTCCGGGCCCGGCTCGGCCTTGGTGATGATCTGGACGGTGTCACCCTCCCGCACCTGGGCGCTGGGCAGCGCCAGCCGCCCGTTGACCGTCGCCGCCGAGAACCGGTCGCCGATGTCGTTGTCCAGGGCGTAGGCCACGTCCACCGGGGTCGACCCCTCGGGCAGCGTGAGGATCACGCCGTCCGCGGTGAGCACCGTGATGCTGTCCGCCAGGTCGGTGCGCACCCCCTCCAGCAGTTCCTCCGCCGAGGCGCCCTCCTGCCAGCGCAGCAGCCGGGTCAGCCACTCCGGGTCGGTGGTGCCCCCGGCGACCAACCGCCCGTCGCGACCGGTGTGCTCGTGGATCTCGGCGATGATCCCGTACTCCGACACCTGCTGGGCGCGGTTGTCGCAGATGATGATCTGCACCCGGTGCCCGCTGTCGGTCAGCACGGTCGTGTGCAGCGCCCGGTACAGGTTGTACTTGGGCGAGGCGATGAAGTCGCGGAACTTCCCCCCGACCGGCTGCCACCTCCCGTGGACCGCCCCGAGGGCCAGGTAGGCGTTGCGCTCCTCACCGCGGACCACCACCAGGTACCGCACGGTCGCCTGCGGGTCCAGGGAGGCCAGCGGGGCGCCGGAGTGGAACACCGACGCCAGGTGGCGCGGGCGCACCTCCACGTCCGCTTTGACCCGGAACGCCGCCAGGCAGTCGCGCAGCGCCCCCGTCAGCGCCTCGGTCTCCGGCCGTGCCCGCCCCCGGGCCAGGGCGGCGCACTCACGGGTGCGCTCGAACTCCTCGGTCTCCAGGTACTCGAAACACAGGTCCTCAAGCTCGCGTTTGAGCTTGTACACGCCCAGCCGCTCCGCCAGCGGGATGAGCAGCTCCCGTGTGCCCCTGGCGATCTTCACCCGCTTGTGCGGCGGCTGGAACTGAAGGGTGCGCAGGTTGTGCACCCGGTCGGCGAGCTTGATCAGCAGGACCCGCAGGTCGTCGCGGGCGGCCACGACCATCTTGCGGAAGGTCTCCCCGGCCGCGGCGCTGCCGTACATCGACCGGTCGACCTTGGTGACCCCGTCGACCATGACGCCCACCTCGGTGCCGAACTCCGCGGCGAGGTGGGCGAGGCTGAACGGGGTGTCCTCCACGGTGTCGTGCAGGAGCGCGGCGACGAGGGTGGCGGTGTCCAGGCCGAGTTCGGCGAGGATGGTGGCGACGGCCAGGGGGTGGATGATGAACGGCTCACCGCTCTTGCGTTTCTGCTCCCGGTGCAGGTGCTCGGCGACGGCGTAGGCGCGCGCCAGCAGCGCGGTGTCGGCCTTGGGGTACCAGCGCAGGTGCTCGGCGATGAGCGGTTCGGCCTCGTTCGCGGGGCGGGTCGTGGCCTTGGCCTGGTTGAGCCCGCGCCACCACTCGGTGGAGGCCGTCACATCCACATCGGGAGCACCCATATGGACCCCTTCCCATCGCGCTGCGGACCGGGTATTCCGACAAGCCTACTTACCCCCGGGCACCGCCGACCCACGAACCCCGCAACCCGCACCGCAACCGGCGACGGGCGCGGGCATCCCGCACGCGGGAGCGGCGTACATGGACGTCAGGGCTTCCCGCACACGGGAGCGGTGGATCACCCGGGCCCCGAAGCCCCCGGAACCCGAGAACCCCGGGTACCCGCCCCCGCCCCACCCCTCACCCCTCCCCCGGACGCGCGAACACCCGGCCAGGACCCTGGCCGGGCGTTCGGGGTCGCGGAGCGCCGTGTCGGTACTGCTGTCCGACTACTTGCGCTTCTTGATCTCCTCGGTCAGCTGCGGGGCGACGGTGTGCAGGTCGCCCACGACACCGAAGTCCACCAGCTCGAAGATCGGCGCCTCGGGGTCCTTGTTGACCGCGACGATGTTCTTCGAGGTCTGCATGCCGGCCCGGTGCTGGATCGCGCCGGAGATGCCCAGGGCGACGTACAGGTTCGGGCTGACCGTCTTACCGGTCTGGCCGACCTGGAACTGGTTCGGGTACCAGCCGGAGTCGACGGCGGCGCGGGACGCACCCACCGCCGCACCGAGCGAGTCCGCGAGGTTCTCGACGACGGTGAAGTCGTCGGAGCCCACACCGCGGCCGCCGGAGACCACGATGGCGGCCTCGGTCAGCTCGGGGCGCTCGCCCTGCTCCTGGACGACGCGCTCGACGACCTTGGCGGCCTTGGCGGCGTCCGACAGCTCGACGGAGACGGCCTCCTCGGCGGCGGCGCCGGCGGCGGCCTCGGCCGGGACGGAGTTCGGGCGGACCGCGATGACCGGGACACCGGTCTTGACGCGGCCGTGGGTGACGGTGGCGCCACCGAAGATGCTGTGCTCGGTGACCAGGTCGGCGTTGACGTCGACCACGTCGGTGAGCACGCCCGAGCCCAGCTTGACGGCGGTGCGGCCGGCGATCTCCTTGTTCTCGGCGGTGGCCGAGACGAGGATGGCGGCGGCGCCCTTGTCCTGGGCGAGCTTGGCGAGCAGCTCGGCCTTGGGCGCGACGACGTAGTCGTTGAGCTCGGCCGGAGCGACGTACACCTTCTCGGCGCCGAACTCGGCCAGCGCGGCCTTGCCCGACTCCACACCTTCGCCGACCCAGACCGCGGCGGGCTCGCCGATGCGGCGCGCGGCGGTCAGCAGCTCGGTGGTGACCTTCTTGACCTGTCCGTCGACGTGGTCGACGAGGACGAGGACCTCAGCCATAATCCTTGAACCTTCCTGAGTCTCTCGCCTGACCTACACGAACTTCTTCTCGGCGAGGAAGTCGGCGATCTTCACGCCGCCGTCGCCCTCGTCCTTGACGATCGTGCCCGCGGCGCGCGGCGGCGCGGCGGCGAAGTCGACGGTCTCGGTGGTGGCGTTGGCCAGTCCGACCTTGGCGGTGTCGATGCCGGCGTCGGCCGCGGACTTCTTGTCCACCGGCTTCTTCTTCGCCTGCATGATCAGCTTGAAGGACGGGTAGCGCGGCTCGTTGATCTTCTCCACGACGGAGACGACGGCGGGCAGCTGCGCCTCGACGACGTCGTAGCCGTAGTCGGTCTGCCGCTGGATCTTGATGGCGCCGCCGTCCACGTCGACCTTGCCGGCCAGCGTGAGCTGGGGCAGGCCGAGGTACTCGGCGAGCGCGGCGCCGACGACGCCGGTGCGGGCGTCGGTGGACTCCGAGCCCAGGACGACCAGGTCGAACTCCAGGGTGCCCAGGGCCTGCGCGAGCGCGTAGGCGGTCTGGAGGGAGTCCGAGCCGTGGAGGGCGTCGTCGTTGACGAAGACGGCCTTGTCGGCGCCCATGGACAGCGCCTTGCGGATCGAGTCCGTGGCCTGGTCCGGTCCCATCGTCAGGATGGTGACCTCGCCGCCGTGCTTCTCCTTGAGCAGGAGGGCTTCCTCGATCGCGTACTCGTCGAGCTCGTTGACGACGCCGTCGGACGCTGCGCGGTCCAGCGTGTTGTCGGCGGCGTTGAGCTTCCGTTCGGTCGCCGTGTCCGGGACCTGCTTGACCAAAACGACAATATTCATGGCCGGTGGCCGACCTCCCTGCACTCCATGATCCGCCGTGCGGCGGTCGGACGCTGGCGCGCCCCGTATGCCAACAATGCCGAATGACGTTCGGTCATCCGACGGCGGGTCCGGTCTTTCCGGTCGATCGTCCCCGCGGTGTGCTCATAGTCCAGATGTTACTGGCTAGTAGCATGAAGGCCAACCCGCGGCCCCCGCTTTTACTTAGGAAACCCTAACCCCTACGGATAGCGCGAACCGAACGAGCGGCGCCATCAGGCGTTCCACCGGTCTTGCGGGCCGTGCGCACGCGGGGTCGGAGGCCCTTCTCACACCTTAACCACCACACGCCGCGGCCCCGCCGTCGCACCGCCCCTGCGCCCGGGCGCCCCACCCGGAGGACACCCCGGCGCCGGCGTCCCCGCCCGGACACCCGTGCCCCGAACCGGCGCCCCCACTCCGGGGCGCCCCCTGCCGCCCCCACCGCTCCTCGCCCCGCCGCTCCCCGTCCCCTCACCCCCGGACACGGAGGCGCCCCCGCTCCTCCAGGGAACGGGGGCGCCCGGAACGCATCAGCCGAACCAGTCGGCCGGTCCCTGGAGCGGACCCAGCCGCCAGTCCGGCGCGGAGCCGAAGCCGAACGACAGGATGAGCATCGCCAGCAGCACCACGGCGACGATCACACCGATGTACAGGTACAGGTTGCGGAACCGGACCCGCTCCGTCAGCCACACCGCCTGGTGCCGGGCCTGGCGGCCGCTGGGCATCAGGTAGCTGAGCAGCATCGTCACGAACACCGCGAACCCGCCGATGTAGTTGGCCCCCTGGTCGCTGGTCTCCACGATCTGGGCGTAGACCAGGCCCAGGAGAATGCCCGCCACCAGGTACACCAGGCCGAACCCGACGGTGCGCAGCAGCATCCGGCCGAACGCCCACGGGAAGCTGAGCGCCACCACCACGCTGTCGGAGTTGCGCGGACCGCGCGTCTGGAGCCGCTTGGCGTGCTCGGCCTTGACCACGTCCAGCGCGCTCAGACCGGCGATGACCAGGATGCCCAGCCCGATACCGATCCACGGGAACACCAGGCCCAGCCCGGCCAGCGCCAGCACCACCGGGATGAGGATCAGCGGGTGCATCCGGTACACCCGCTCCTCGTACTCCTCGCCCTCCCCGTCCTCGTAGAGGGAGTCGTACTCGTCGTACTCGCCGGTGTCGGTGTCGCCCCGGAAGTAGCCGCCCATCCGGTCGTTGCCGCCGCGCCGGAAGCGGTTCAGCCAGCCGCTCTGCTCCTCGTAGTCGTCCTCGTCGAACTCCTGCGTCTGCTTTCCGCGCCCGCTTCCGTCGTCGACGGGGGTGAGGATGTCCGAGAAGTCGCCCTTGTACAGCGGCGTGTTGAAGAACTGGGTCTGCGGCGAGTCGTACTGCTGGTCGTACGGCTCCTCGTAGTCGAGGGAGGAGCGCTCGCCGCCCCGCGCCGCCTCGTGCGGGTCGAGCATCATCGTGCCCTGCGGGTCGCCCGCGTCGGCGCCCGCCGGGTCGATCCGCACGGTGCCCTGGTCGTCGTCGGCGGGCACCGGGGTGAAGCGCTGCGTGCCCGCGTCGTCGGCGAGCGGGTTGATCCGCATGGTGCCCTGCGGGTCGTCCAGGTCGTCCGCACCGGCGGGGGCGATCCGCTCCGTGCCCTGATCGCCCGGTTCGCCGTAGCGGCCGGGGGCGATGCGCTCGGTACCCCGGTCGTGCGGTGCCCCGGAGGCGATGCGCTCGGTTCCGAGCCCGCCCAGGTCGTCGGTGGCGTCCTCCTCGGCACCCCGGCCGCCCCGGCCGCCGGACAGGTCGTCCGTGGCCTCGTCCTGCCAACCCCGGTCGCGACCGCCCGACAGGTCGTCGGTGGCCTCGTCGTCGTACCCGCCGACCGACTCCGAACGCGCCTCCTGGCGCTGGTCGTTCGGCGCGGACCAGGCGCTGGCGGTGGGGTTGGGGCCGCTGTTCCAGCCCTCGCCCCCGCCCCCGCCCTGCGTCATCCGGCTGGCCAGGTACCCGGCCGCGCCGCCCAGCGCCGCACCGCCCAGGGCCGCGCCCGCGGCGCCCGCACCGGAACCGCCCGGGTCCGCGGCGCGGCGGCCGGAGTCCGTCCCGGGGATCGGCGCGTGGTAGACGGTGTGGCTGTTGGTCAGACCCGACGACTTGGCACCGGGGTCCTCGGTCCAGGGCAGGTCGAGGTTGAGCCGCCCGGCCTCGTCCACCAGCTCGGCGGCGGTGGGCCGACGGCGCATGTCGCGGGAGACGGCGCGCGTGACCAGCGGCCGCAGCGCCTCGTGCATCCCGTCCATGTCGATCTCGCCGTTGAGGATGCGGAAGAAGATCACCTCGAAGGCGCCCGCGCCGTAGGGCGGGCGGCCGGTGGAGGCGAAGGCGACCGTGCCGCCCCAGGCGTGGATGTCGGTGGCCGGACCCAGCGCGGTGCCCTCGATGACCTCCGGGGAGAGGTAGCTGGGCGTACCGACGAAGGTACCGGTCTGGGTGAGCTTGGCGCCGTCGACGGCGTGCGCGATGCCGAAGTCGATGACGATCGGCTCGCCGTTGGAGATGATGACGTTGCCGGGCTTGAGGTCGCGGTGGATGACGTCGACCGCGTGGATGTCCTTGATCGCCCGGGCCAGGCCGGTGATGAACCGGGTGAGCGCGCGCCCGCGCAGCGGCCCGTGGTCGGTGACGGTGGCGTCCAGGGTGGGACCGGGGATGTACTCGGTGACCACCCAGGGCAGCTCGGTGTCGATGTTGGCGTCGATGACCTCGGCGACGTTGGGGCTCTGCACCCGGCGCATCGTCTCGACCTCGCGGGCGAGCCGGGCGCGGGCGATGCGGTCTCCGGCGACCTCCGGCTTGAGGACCTTCACCGCGACGAACTGCTGGGTCCGGGGATCTTCGGCCTGGTACACCACGCCCATGCCGCCCGATCCGATGCGGCGGCGGATCACGTAGTGGCCGATGCGCTCCGGCAGCTCCTCACCCATGGGGAAACCTGCCGACATTGCCATCGAGTACTCATCCCCTCAAAAGACCGCATAACCGCCACGTCCAGCTTATCGGCCGGGGGAATGGGTCACCATTGGCTTGTACGGACCCCGACGGGGCCTTGTGGTCTGTTCGGCGCCGCCGGGAAGTCTGGGGGCTCCGGCGGTCGGCCCCTCGTCGGGCGACCACCACCGAGTATGACGGAAAATCCGGGCGTGCGGTTCCCCGCAGCCCGCCCGAACTGGCCGGTTTCGGACTCCGGGGCGTGTGTTTCGGTCCCTGTATGTCCGTCCCACCCGCCCCGTCCTCCGTGTCGGGTCTCACCGTGCGCCTCGTCACCCGGGACCCCGTCGGCGGCCCTTGTCGGCACCCCTTCGACGGGCCCCGCCCGGTACCCCGTGGACGGCCACGTGGACGGGCCCCGCCCGTGCCCGCGCCGGCGGGCCCGCCCATGACCGCATCGGCGCCCCGCGGCCGGTGCGCCGCGGCACCGGCCACACGGCACCGGCCACGGGGTACCGGTGCCCGCGGCGCGTCAGCGGCCGTTGAAGGTCGCCTTGCCCGGGCCCTGCTCGATGAAGCTGCGCATGCCGTTCTTCTGGTCCTCGGTGGCGAACAGCCCGGCGAAGTGCAGCCGCTCGATCTCCAGCCCGGTGTCCAGGTCGGTCTCCAGGCCGCGGTCCACCGACTCCTTGGCGGCGGCCAGCGCCACCGCGGGACCGTCGGCGAAGCGGGCGACGAAGGCCACCGCCTCGGCGTAGACGTCCTCGTCGGCGACGACCGCGTCCGCCAGGCCGATCTCCTGCGCCTCGGCGGCGTCCACGTGGCGGCCGCTGAAGATCATCTCCTTGGCGCGGGCCGGGCCGATGAGCCGGGGCAGCCGCTGGGTGCCGCCCGCCCCGGGGATCACACCGAGCTGGATCTCGGGGACGCCCAGCTTGGCCTTGCTCCCCACCACCCGGAAGTCGGCGGCCAGCGCCAGCTCCAGGCCGCCGCCCAGGGCGTAGCCGGTGACGGCCGCGACCACGGGCTTGGGGATGCGGGCCACGGCGGTCAGCGCGTTCTGTAGGCCGCGGGCGTACTCCAGCATCTCCGCGTGGGTGCGCTCGGCCATCTCCTTGATGTCGGCGCCCGCCACGAAGAACCGCTCGCCGCCGTAGACCACGACCGCCCGGGCCGCCGGATCGGCGGCGACCTGCGCGGCGGCCTCGGCGATCTCGGCGGTCAGCACCGCGTTGAGCGCGTTCACCTTGGGTCGGTCCAGCCGGATCACGGCGACCGCCGGGTGCTCGGGGTCGGTCTCCACGCGCACGAACTCGGCCACGTACTCCACCTCTTCGCTTGTCTGACGTCAGTGTCTCGGTCTCCGGATTCCTATCACCCGGGTCACGAGAACAGCAGTACCAGGGTGCCCAGCCGCGCGGACAACGTGTAGGCCGCCGCCAGCAGCAGGAGCGCACCGACCGGCAGCAGGGTGTCGGCGGTGCGCCAGCGGCTGCGCCGGGCGTGGCTGCGCGGCCCGGTGCCGAAGGCGCGGGCGTCCATGGCGGTGGCCATCAGCGTTCCGGTGCGGATGGCCCGCACCAGCAGCGCGAACATCCGCCCGAAGAACAGCGCGACCATCCGCACCGGGTTGCGGCCCGCCTCCAGCCCGCGGGCCCGCCGGGCCAGGGTGATGGTGCGCCACTGGTCGGCCAGCAGGGGGAGCAGCCGCAGCGCGGCCAGCACGCCCATGGCCGGGCGCTCGGGCACCCTCAGCTTCTGCACCAGGCCGTCGGCCAGGTCGGTGGGGTCGCTCCCGGCGGCGGCGAGCAGCCCGGGCAGGGCGATCGCCAGCAGGCGCACCGCCGCACCGACGGCGCCCTCCAGGCCCTCCTCGCCGTACAGGTAGTTGACCAGGCCGCTGGACAGGCCCATGAGGACGAACGGCCCGCCCAGGACCAGCAGGGTGCGCCGGTCCAGGCCGCTGAACGGCACCAGGACCAGCACGCCCAGCAGCACCACGCCGCCGGTGACGGCGTCCACCGCCGGGACCAGCCCCAGGCCCAGGACCAGCGCGGCCAGGAGTTTGGCCGCGGGGTTGAACCGGGTCAGCCAGGCGCGGGCGCCGCCCCCGGGCGCGTCGAAGGTCAGCGTGTCCGCGACCGGTGCCGGGGTCTCACGGTCGGCCACGGGTGCCCCCCTCCGCCGCGCCGGTGCGGCCCGTCTCCTCGGCCCGGCCGTCGGCGACCCGGACCCGCACGTCGGTCAGGCGGCGCAGCAGCAGGTCGTCGTGGGTGGCCATGACGACGGCGCGCCCCTCCGCCCGCAGTTCGCCGAGCAGTTCCACCAGCTCGGTCCAGGTCCGGGTGTCCTGGCCGAAGGTGGGCTCGTCCAGGACCAGCACGTCGGGTGCGTGCGAAGGTCCGGAACTCAGTGCGGTGGCGACCGAAAGCCGCCGTTTCTCTCCCCCGGAGAGCGTGTACGGATGCACGTCCGCCAGCGCGGTCAACCGCAGGCGCTCCAGCAGTTCGTCGACCCACGCCTCGGTCTCCGCCGTGTCCCTCCCGGCGCGCAGCGGGGCGAACCGCAGCTCGTCGCGGACGGTGCCGGTGACGAACTGGTCCTCGGCGTGCTGGAACACGGTGCCCACGTGCCGGGCCAGCCTGCGCGCGGGCCAGCGCGCCAGCGGCCGGCGGTCGGCGGCGGCCAGCGGGCCGCGCGGTAGGACGGCGCCGCGGTAGGGCCGGGACAGTCCGGCCAGGAGGGTGAGCAGCGTGGACTTCCCGGCCCCGTTGGGCCCGGTCAGCGCGGTGGCGGTCCCGGCCTTCACCGCCACGTCCACCCCCTCCA
>NZ_JASFDV010000001.1 GCF_030766825.1 Nocardiopsis sp. CC223A | reverse complement strand
CCTTCGTCCGCTGACGGGCCCTGCGGCCCCTGTGCCGCGCCTCTCCCAGGGCCGTGCCCTCCCCCCTGTCCGCGAAGGGGCGACATGTTCGATCGCTTCCGGCGTTCCCGGGGCCCGCTGGCCCCACCCCACCCCCACCGTCCGATCTCCGCCCGCACCGACCGCCGGGTCCGCACCCGGCTGTGGGTGCCGCTGCTGGCCGGGGTCGTGGCCGCCAACACCCTGCTGGCCCTGACCGCCCCCGGACACACCGTCGTGCTGCGCGGCGTCCAGGACCTGCTGTGGACGTACTCCGGGGTGCTGGCCCTGGTGGGCCTCACCGTCGCCACCGCGTTCGGGCTGGCCGCCGCCGACCGGCTCGTCGCCACCCCGCGCGGCCGGCTGCTGCTCCAGGCGGCGCACCGCTCCGCCGCGCTGATCTCGGTGGGCTTCCTCATCGCGCACATCGTGCTCCAGATCGCCTTCACCGGACTGGTCCCCTGGAACGCGCTGGTCCCGCTGGGCGTGGACCCCGCGGTGGCCTGCGGGATCATCGCCACGGACCTGCTGCTGGTCATCACCGTCACCGGGGTCCTGCGCGGCCGGTTCGCCGGCCGCGGCCGCCCGTGGACGTGGCGGGCCGTGCACGCGAGCGCGTACCTGTGCTGGCCGCTCGCCCTGGTGCACGGACTCACCGCGGGCCGCACCGCACCCGGCTGGGTGGTGGTCTGCTACCTGCTGTGCCTGCTCGCGGTGTGCGCGGCGCTCATCGTGCGGCTCGTCGTGACCGTGCGCCCGGCGCCGGAGCAGCCGCGCGCCGACTCCGAGCTGCTCACGCCGCCGGTCGGCGCCACCGAGGGCGGTGTCCGCGACGAGCTGGCGTTCTGGTCGTCGCTGCGGGGCGGGGAGCGGCGGTGAAGACCCTCAGCCTCGGGGAACCCCGGCTCACCCTCGGTCTGGACCGGTACCGCCGGGTCTCCCACGACGCCCACCGGGCGCTGCACGGGACCCTGCCGGACCTGGGCACGGACGACCTCATCACCCTCGCCGGGATGGGCGGCCTGCGCGGACGCGGGGGCGCCGGGTTCCCCTTCGCGCGCAAGCTGCGGGCCGTACAGACCGCGGCGGCCCGGCGCCAGGCCGGAACCCGGGTCGTGGTCAACGCGGCCGAGGGCGAACCCGGCAGCGCCAAGGACGCGATGCTGCTCACCCGCGCCCCGCACCTGGTGCTGGACGGCGCCGAACTGGCCGCCCGCGCTCTGGGGGCCCCGCAGGTGGTCGTGGGGATCGCCGACCGCGGGACCCGCGGCTCGGACGCCGATCCGGTGAGCGAGTCGCTGCGCGAGGCGGTCGCCGAGCGCAGCGCGGTCTCGGTGGTCGGGTTCCGGGTGGTGCGGATGCCGCACCGGTTCGTGTCCGGGCAGAGCGGCGCCCTGATCCAGGGGGTCAACGGCCGGATCCCGCTGCCCCCCGGCACCCCGGTGCGCGCCAGCGATACCGGGGTGGACGGGCTGCCGACCCTGCTGTCCAACGCCGAGACCTACGCCCAGCTGGCACTGCTCGCCTCCGGCGGGGCCGACGCCTACGCCGCGGTGGGCACCGCCGACCAGCCCGGAACGGTGCTGCTCACCGTGGGCGGGGACACGGTGGTGGAGGCCCCGGCCGGGACCCCGCTCGTCCACGTGCTCGGGGTGTGCGGGGCTCCGCCCGCGCAGGCCGTGCTGGTCGGCGGGTACCACGGGTCCTGGCTGGACCCGCCCGCCGTGGCCCGGGCCCGGCTGTCCCGGAGCCGGATGGCCGAGATCGGGGGCACCCTGGGCGCGGGGATCGTGCTGCCGCTGGCCGAGGGGGTCTGCCCGCTCGGCGAGTCCGCGCGGGTGCTGCGGTACCTGGCGCGGGAGAGCGCCGGGCAGTGCGGGCCGTGCGTGCGCGGGCTGCCCGCGCTGGCCGACGCGTTCACCGCGCTCATCTCCGGTGAGGGCGACCCGGCCGCCGCGGCGGCCGCGGCGGGCATCGGCGACGGCAAGGGCGCGTGCGCGCACCCGGACGGGACCGCTGCGTTCGCCCGCAGCGCGCTGAGGGTGTTCGCCGACGACGCCTCCCGGCACGCGCTCGGCGGGAGCTGCGGGCGGCCGGTGCGCGGGCTGCTGCCGATGCCCGGCGACCGGCCCGAGCCGCGGCCCCGGCTGTCGGTCGACTGGTCGCGCTGCGACGGCCACGGCCTGTGCGCCGAGCTGCTCCCGGACCTGATCCGGCTGGACGCGAACGGCTACCCCGAGGACCCCGACCTGCCGGTCCCGGCCTTCCAGGAGGCCGAGGCCGACCGCGCCGTCCGCATGTGCCCGGCCCTGGCCCTGCGCGTGAGCTCCCCCTAACGCAGTATGGCGACCGGGCCGCGGGCACCGTGCAGGACCGAATGGCTGACCGAGCCCAGCAGCAGGCCCCGGAAACCGCCGCGGCCGCGCGAGCCCACCACGATGAGGTCGGCGGGGGTGGCCTCCTCCAGCAGGGCGACCACCGGGTGGGCCCGCACCACGCGGGTGCTCACCGAGACCTGCGGGTGGCGCAGCCGCGCCCGGGCCAGCTCCTCGTCCAGTGACTGGCGGGCGGCCTCGGCGGCGGTGGTGTCGTCGAACAGCTCCGGTGGGATCGGCCCGGTGGCGGCGGCGAACGCCACCAGCGGCTGCCAGGCGCTCACCGCGACCAGTTCGGTGTCGGCGAACTCGGCCTGGGTGAACGCGAAGCCGACGGCCCGGCGGCTGGGTTCGGACCCGTCGATGCCGACGATGACCCGGCCGCGGACGCCGTGCGCGGCGGCGTGCTCGTGCGGGAGCACCACCACCGGCACGGGGGAACGGGCGGCCAGCTCGATGCCGACGGAGCCGACGAAGGCGGCCACGATCCCGCGCAGGCCGCGCGAGCCCACCACCACGGCGACCGTTCCCTCGGCGTTGGCCTCGGCCAGCAGCGCATCCACGGGGCGGGCGTAGGACAGGCGGGTCCGCACCCGCAGTTCGGGGAAGAGCCGCGATATCCAGTCGGCGGCGTAGGACAGCAGGCGCTCGGCGTCGCCGGTGTCGGCCTCGTCCGGGGGGACGTCGAGGCGGGTGTGCGCCCCGAAGACCCCGACCGAGGTCAGGGCGCCGGCCGCGGCCACGATCCGCACGCCGAGTCCGCGCAGCACCGCCTGCTGCGCCGCCCATTCCAGTGCGTGGCGGCTGGAATCGGTGCCGTCGACCCCCACGATCACCCAACGTGTCGTGGTCGGATCGTCCATCGTGCGCACTCCCTCTCCGGCCGGGTCGTCCGTCCGTACCCGTCTGCTCCGTTCCCTGCATGATGCCGCGCCCAGATGCACCCGTGGATAACGGTGATGCCGCGAGTTGGCCGAGGCGGGGTCACCCTAAGGGTGACCGGGCACCCCCTGGGGCATAAGTCCACCTGACGGACCGGTCGTGACCGGGAGCATCCGCGGATCCCCCGTCCGAGAGGTGTGGAGGGGGCTTCGGGTGAGAACGGAGGGCTCGATGTCTTACGCGGGACATTGGCACTGGGACTACCGGGACGGCCGGGTCGCCGCCGTGGCCGCAGCCATCGTGTACAGCATGTGGACGCTGGAGGTCCTGCTGCCCGGCGGAGCCGCCGTGCAGGGCGCGCTGGCCGCCCCGGACTCGGTGTTCGGCCGGTTCCTGGACAGCGCCCACCGCACGGGGTCGATCCTGGTGGTGCTCGCCGCCGTGCTGGGCCTGACGCTGGGCGCCCGCCGGACCGGCTTCTGGCTGACCGTGTCCTGGTGGTCGATGGCCGTGTTCGGCGCGGCCTCCTTCATCGCCTCGCTGCTGCCCGGCCGCTGCGCGGTCTCCACGGACGTGGCCTGTGCGTCGGAGGCGCTGGCCGAGGGGGTGGGCGGGGCCACCGTCGCCCAGCCCGTCATCGCGACCGTCACGATCCTGGCCGCGCTGATCGGCGCGGTGTCCCTTGCCCTGGACCGCCGTCGGGCCGCCGACCCGGCCTGGACCTGGGTCGCCGTGGTGGCCGCGCTCCAGGCGCTGGCCGCGGTCGCCGTCCTGGTCCTGGCCGTCCGGCTCTCCGGGGGCGACGGCTCCCCGGGCGTCGCACTGGGCTTCCTGGAGCGGGCCCACCTGGTCACGGTCGCCCTGTGGCTGCTGACCACCGGTGTCCTGCCCGGCCCCTGGAAGCGCTCCGGCACCCGCCGCCCCGCCCCCGCCGCCCGCTGACCGTCGATCCGTCGATCCGTCGATCCGTCGATCCGTCGATCCGTCGATCCGTCGATCCGTCGAACACAGATTACCGGCCGGTTCCCTAGCCATGGTTTGGCCACCATCCTGGAACCACGCTGTGTGAAGCGACGTGAACTGCTGAAGCGCCTCAGGGAGACCGCCGAGCAGAGGGGAATGGCGCTGGAATTCGTGCGCAGTGGCGGCAGACACGACATCTACCAGGTCGGGGACCACCGTTTCCCCGTGGGACGCCGCTCCGACATCCCCGAGCTCACCGCGCTCAAGACCATCAAGGAGATTGAGAACCTGTGAACCGGGTCGATCACCACTATGAGGCATGGTGCGAGCGGGACGGCCGTTCCTGGTCCATCGACGTACCCGAACTGCGCATCCACACCTACGCCCACACACTCGGCGAGGCCGAGGAGATGGCCCGGGACGCCGTCGCCGGTGTCCTCGACGTCCCCATGGGCGAAGTCTCCGTCGCCCTTGACGTCCAGGGTGTGGAGGACCGGGTGGCCAGGGCCCGTACGGCCGGGGAGGCCCGGGACCTGGCCGTGCTCCGGGAGCGGGAGGCGCTGGCGGGGGCGATCGACGCCCTGCGCGGCATCGGTGCCGGCCGGCGCGACATCGCCCTGCTGCTGGGCATCTCCCACCAGCGGGTCTCCCAGATCTCCGCGGAGCGGTCCCGGACCGCCGGGTGAGCCGTCAGGCAGGGGGCGCCTCCTCGGCCAGGGCGGCGGGCAGGGGCCGGGAGTGGACGACGTGGAGGGTGCTGACGGCGCGGGTGAGGACCACGTAGAGGCGGTTGAGACCGCGCTCCTCCGCCTCGGCGATGGCGGCGGGCTCGGCGACCACGACCGCGTCGAACTCCAGGCCCTTGGCCAGGCCCGCCGGGACGGCGACCAGGCGGGCGGCGTCCGGGCCGGTGTCGTCGTCCAGGACCGGGACGTCCAGGCCCCCGGCGGCCAGATCCTTCAGCAGGGCGGGCAGGTGGGCGTCGGCGGCGATGAGCCCCACCGAGCCCTCCCCCGCCAGGGCGGCGCGGCAGGCCTCGGCCACGTGGGCGGCCAGACCGTCGGCGGCCGGGATGACGCGCAGTGAACCCGGGGCGCGGCGGACCGCGACCGGCGCGCCCAGCCCCCTGGCGATGGTCGGCAGCAGCCGGGCGGCGAAGTCGATGATCTGCGCGGGCACCCGGTAGCCCCGGTCCAGGACGCTCAGGTGCCCGGTGGGCTTGCCCAGGTGCTCCAGCAGCGTGGACCAGGTGCGGACCGCCGACGGGCTGGTGCCCTGGGCGATGTCGCCCAGGACGGTGAGCGACCCCGACTCGCAGCGGCGCCCGATGGCCCGGCACTGCATGGGGCTGAGGTCCTGGGCCTCGTCCACGACGATGTGGCCCAGCCCCGCGGGCCGGTCGATGAGCGCGGCGGCCTCGTCGATGAGCGCCAGGTCCTCCACCGACCAGCGGGCCGACTTGGGTCCGCGCGGCCTCCCCGGCAGCAGGACGGCGGCCTGCTCTTCGGGGGTGAGGATCCCGTCGGCGGCCCGGGCCAGCCGCCCGGGGTCGGTGAGCAGCCCCAGCACCTGGGCCACCGGCTCCGCCTTGGGCCACAGGGCGGTCACCGCGGAGCGGACCGCGGGGTCGCGGCGGACCTGCTCGTGGGTGCGGTCGTCGCAGACCTCCCCCTCGGACTCCATGAGGGTGAGCACCGTGTGCGCGATGCGGTGGGACAGCAGCTCGCGCCCCGAGCCGTAGGCGACGCCGCGCCCCGCCAGCTCGTCCAGCAGCGGCCGCAGGTCCTCCGGGTAGAGCCGCCAGCGGCGCGAGCCGCGGCGGACCACCAGCGCCTCGGCGGGTTCGCGCAGGCGGGACCAGAGGTCGCGGCGGATCACCTCGCCCATGCGGGCGTCACCCTTGACCCGGGCGGCGAAGGGCTCCTCCACCCGGCGCACCCACCCGGCGGCGGGCCGGAACCGGTCGGGCAGGCCGCGGGTGACCAGGTCCTCGACGGTGGTCTGGGAGACGTCGACCTCGCCCAGGGCGGGCAGCACGTCGCGGATGTAGGACAGGAACGACCGGTTGGGCCCGATGATCGCCACGCCCGCCCGGGACAGGCGTTCGCGCTCGGTGTACAGCAGGAACGCGATGCGGTGCAGGCCCACCGCGGTCTTGCCGGTGCCCGGCGCCCCCTGTACGCACAGGGTGGTGCCCAGCGGTGCGCGGACCAGGTCGTCCTGCTCGGGCTGGATGGTGGCGACGATGTCGCGCATCGGCCCGGTGCGGGGCCGCTCGATCTCGGCGGCCAGCAGTTCCCCGGGCCGCCCGTCGGGTTCGGGGGCGCCGGTCAGGTGCTCGTCCTCGAACGCGGTGAGCACCGCCTCGGGGTCCCGGCACGGCCCGTGGTCGAGGGTGGTGAACCCGTACCGGCGGCGCACCAGGACGCGCATCCGGTCGGTCGGCGAGGCCCGGTAGTAGGCGACGCTGATCGGCGCGCGCCAGTCCAGGACCATGGGGCGGCCCTGCGGGTCGTGGACGTGGCGGCGGCCGATGTGGATCCGGTCGGGGCCCCGGTGGGCGTCCTCGTCGAGGAACACGGTGCCGGGGTCGAAGTCGAGGCGGCCGAAGAACAGCGGCGCCCCGGGCATGTCGGCGAGGGAGGCCAGGCGGCGCTGTCGCCCGCGCTGGAGCGCGGCGTTGGTGACCTTGTCGGTGACGACGTCGCCGAGCATCAGGTCGGTGCCCTCGACCTCCTCGCGCATCGCCCGCAGGGCGGCGCGGGCGGCGGCGAGGGAGTCTCGTTCGGCGACCAGTTCGGGGTCGGCGGGCGCGGTCGTGGGATCGGTCGTGGTCATGCGGACCTCGGGAGGGATCGACGGGACACGGCACGGCCTCGCGCGTGCGCGGGTCCCGCCCCGGTCGCCCGAAGGGCCCGGTTCGTTCCGATCCTCGTGAAGCGCACGGCGTCCCGTACGGGGTGGGCCGTGGAGAGAAAGAAGAATCAGCCTACCGTCGCCCGTGCGCGTTCCGGACCGCCCTCAGGTCTTGCGCAGGCGGACCCGGCTGACCCGGTGGTCGTCCCCCTTGAACAGCACGAGGGTGGCCCGCCCCCGGGTGGGGCGGATGTTCTCGACGAGGTTGATCTCGTTGATGGTGCGCCAGGTGTTGGCCGCGAACTCCAGGGCCTCCTCCTCGCGGATGGTGGTGGCCATGTGGTGGAAGTAGGACCGCGGGTCGGAGAAGGCCGTGCGGCGCAGCTCCCGGAACCGGTCCAGGTACCAGTTGCGGATGTTGTCGACCTTGGCGTCGACGTAGATCGAGAAGTCGAAGAAGTCGGACACGGCCAGCCGCCCGGCGGTGGCGGGCTGGAGCACGTTGATGCCCTCGACGATGAGGATGTCGGGGCGGTGCACGGTCTGCCGCTCGCCGGGGACGATGTCGTAGTTCAGGTGCGAGTAGACGGGGATGTCGATGCGGTCGGCCCCCGCCTTCATCTCCGAGACGAACCGGACCAGGGCCCGCCGGTCGTAGCTCTCGGGGAAGCCCTTGCGGCGCATGAGGCCGCGCGCTTCGAGCACCGCGTTGGGGTGGAGGAAGTTGTCGGTGCTGACCAGTTCCACGTCGGGGTGGTTGGGCCACTGGGCCAGCAGGGAGCGCAGCAGGCGCGCGGTGGTGGACTTGCCGACCGCGACGCTCCCGGCCACGCCGATGATGAACGGGGAGGGCCGGTCGGATTCCCCGAGGAAGCCGCGGACGGCGGCGTGCCGCTGCTGGGTGGCGCCGACGTACAGGTTGAGCAGCCGGGACAGTGGCAGGTAGATGTCCCGTACGTCCTCCAGGGACGTCGGGTCGGTGGTACCGCGCAGCCGGGCGAGCTCGGCCTCGGTCAGGGAGAGCGGAGTGGCGGCCCGCAGAGCCGCCCAGGCCTCCCGGTCCAATTCCACGTACGGCGTTGAGACGCCGTTCTTCGTCGGGTGGGACACGAATGACCACCCTAGACGAGGGCCTCCACCGGTCCGGGCGCCCGGGTCCCGGGTAAGCCCGAAGCAGGGCCGGAACGTGGTCGAAACCACACGTTCACCCTCTCGTGGGCGAAGATTTTTTGGCCGGATACGGCCGGGTGGAATCGGTTCCACTCGGACGCCCCGCACGCCTTCCCACCTGCGCGGTCTACCCGTGGTACACCAAATGGTCTATACCGTTACCTGCGAAAACGACCATTGGTATCGATGGGTGGTTGGTCGATTCGCCGTCCTTTTTGGCCTACGCTGGCGGCCATGTGCGGAATCGTTGGCTACGTCGGGCCGCAATCGGCGCTCCAGGTCGTCGTGGACGGCCTCGCGAGGTTGGAGTACCGCGGATATGACTCCGCGGGTGTCGCCGTGCTGGGCGAGGGCGCCCTGCACACCGAGAAGCGGGCCGGCAAGCTCGCGAACCTGCGCGGTGCCCTGGAGGAGCACCCGATCGCCGGGGAGGGTGCGGGCATCGGCCACACCCGGTGGGCCACCCACGGTGCCCCCAATGACGTCAACGCCCACCCCCACGTCGACAACGACGAACGGGTGGCGGTCGTCCACAACGGCATCATCGAGAACTTCGCCGCCCTGCGGCTGGAGCTTGAGGACGTGGGCTGCAAGTTCATCTCCGAGACCGACACCGAGGTGGCCGCCCACCTGCTCAGCACCGAGCTGGCCCGGCACGGCGACAAGGACCTCGCCGCCGCGATGCGCGCGGTGTGCAAGCGCCTGGAGGGCGCCTTCACCCTGGTCGCCGTCTCCGTGGACGACCCCGACCTCGTGGTCGCCGCCCGCCGCAACTCGCCGCTGGTCGTCGGCCGCGGCCAGGGGGAGAACTTCCTGGCCAGCGACGTGGCCGCGTTCATCGCCCACACCCGCGAGGCGGTCGAGCTGGGCCAGGACCAGGTCGTGGAGCTGCGCCCGGACTCGGTGCGCGTCACCGACTACGACGGCAACCCCGTCGAGGTCAACGAGTACCACGTGGACTGGGACGCCTCCGCCGCCGAGAAGGGCGGCTACGACTACTTCATGCTCAAGGAGATCGTCGAGCAGCCGCGCGCGATCGCCGACACCCTCCTGGGCCGCCTGTCCGTGGACGGCGCGCTGACCCTGGACGAGATGCGCCTGTCCCCGGAGGACCTGCGCTCGGTCGAGAAGATCGTCATCATCGCCTGCGGTACCTCCTATCACGCGGGCCTGATCGCCAAGTACGCCATCGAGCACTGGTGCCGCATCCCGTGCGAGGTCGAGGTCGCCAGCGAGTTCCGTTACCGGGACCCGATCCTGGACCGGCAGACCCTGGTGATCGCCATCTCCCAGTCGGGCGAGAGCATGGACACCCTGATGGCGGTGCGCTATGCCCGCGAGCAGCGCGCCAAGGTGCTGGCGATCTGCAACGTCAACGGCTCCACCATCCCGCGCGAGTCCGACGGCGTGCTGTACACGCACGCGGGCCCGGAGGTCGGGGTGGCCGCCACCAAGACCTTCCTCACCCAGCTGGCCGCCTGCTACCTCATCGGTCTGTACCTGGCGCAGGTGCGCGGGCTGAAGTTCGGCGACGAGATCGAAGCCGTGATCGCCCAGTTGGCCACCATGCCCGAGCACGTGGAGAAGGTGCTGGACACGGTCGAGCCGGTGCGCGAACTGGCCCGGTCGCTGGCGGACGCCGACACGGTCCTGTTCCTGGGCCGCCACGTCGGCTACCCGGTGGCGATGGAGGGCGCGCTCAAGCTCAAGGAGCTCGCCTACATGCACGCCGAGGCGTTCGCTGCGGGCGAGCTCAAGCACGGGCCGATCGCCCTGATCGAGGAGGGTCTGCCGGTGGTCGTGGTGGTGCCCTCCCCGCAGGGCCGCAGCGTGCTGCACGACAAGATCGTGTCGAACATCCAGGAGGTGCGCGCCCGCGGCGCCCGCACCATCGTGATCGCCGAGGCCGGTGACGAGTCGGTGCGCCCGTACTCGGACGTCCTCATCGAGATCCCGGCGGTGCCGACCCTGCTACAGCCGATCGTGGCGACCGTGCCGATGCAGGTGTTCGCCTGCGAGCTGGCGCTGGCCAAGGGCAACGACGTGGACCAGCCGCGCAACCTGGCCAAGAGCGTGACCGTGGAGTAGTCCCGCCGGAGAAGCCGCACAGGGCGCGTCCGACCCCGTCGGGCGCGCCTTCGCCGTTCGCCCGGAGGCGCTCAGCGGGCGGCGGTACGGGTCCCCGCGTGCGCGGCGACCGCGGAGGCCAGGTCACCGTGGGTGGGCAGCAGGGTACGCAGGTTCAGTACATCGAGGATGCGCGAGAGCCGACGGGGCGGACAGGCCAGGGCCAGATGGTGGCGCTCGCGGGTGGTGACCCGCATCGCGTCGATGGATTCGCCCGGAGGCGTTCAGCGGGCGGCGGTACGGGTCCCCGCGTGCGCGGCGACCGCGGAGGCCAGGTCACCGTGGGTGGGCAGCAGGGTACGCAGGTTCAGTACATCGAGGATGCGCGAGAGCTGGCGGGGCGGACAGGCCAGGGCCAGATGGTGGCGCTCGCGGGTGGTGACCCGCATCGCGTTGATGAAGGCGTTGACCCCGGAGGCGTCGATGAACTCCACCGCGGACAGGTCGACGACGACACAGCCCCGGGCGGCGGCGGCCGCGATGGCGGCGTACGCGGCCTCGGCGGTGGCGATGTCCAGCTCGCCGCCGAGCGCGACGACGGCGGCGCCGTCGCAGATGAACCTGTCCCGTCCCGTGTCCAGCACGTCCACGCCCCGTTCCCCGCGTCGGAAAACTTCCCCTGTCGGACGCGATCGGTCGAATACCGACATGCGCTGACAGCCTACTCTGCTCCGGGACCGGCCAGCGTGGGCCCGGGACGGGGATGTGGGTCCGTGGTGCCGGGGCGTACCCGGCGGCCGGGGGAAGGGAGAGGGGAAGGGGTCAGTCCCGCCCGCCGCAGACGGCCCAGACGATCTTGCCGCCGCGGATCGGGTTCCAGCCCCATTCACCGCTGAACGCGGCGACCAGGCTCAGGCCGCGGCCGGATTCGGCGAAGTGGTGGGCGTCGACCCTGTGGGGGGCGCGGTCGCTGGTGTCGGCGACCAGGCAGGCCACCCGCCCGGATTCGCCGTCCCGGCTCAGCCGCACCACGACCGGGGTGGTCTCGGGGTCGTGGTCGGGGGTCAGGGCGTGGCGGCAGGCGTTGCCGACGAGTTCGGAGAGCACGAGCCGGACGTCGTCGACGGCCTCGGACAGGCCCCATTCGGCCAGGACCAGGTCGGCGAGCCGGCGGGCCGCGCCCACGGAGTCGGGAACCGAGGCGAAGGAGCCGACGACGTGGTCGGAGGTGTGATCGGTGCGGCCCAGAGGGGTGCCGCCCAGCGGGTCCGTCCACTGCCCGCCGGGGAGCCGGGGGACCTCGGTCAGGGAGGGACGGCGCCAGGATGCCCCGGAGTGCCGCTCCGACGACATCAGCTCTGCGTTCATCACGATCCTTACGAGTGGTGATGCTGGTTCGCTCGGCCTTGTCCGCGGGTGGCATCGTGTCTTACCGATGTAAGCCACAGATGCACGTGCAGATCAACGCTCGGCAAGCCTATAGGACGAACTGCCCTTATTGGTAGATCCCCTTCGAAGAATTCACACACGGGCATCCGGGTTTACAGTCGGCACAGAAGGCGTCGGAGCGTCCACCCTGAACCCCTGTTCCCAGCGGAATGGGCTCGGTATACTGAGCGGTCGCTCGCGCCAAAGCCGCTACAGGGAGGCGATGTGGTCGCCGATCATGCAGAGAACTTCCAGGTCACCCGAGATTTCCTGGCGAATTCCAGTGGTGGCCCGACCGTCCTGCGCATTCTTCTCGGAACGCAGCTCCGCAAGCTGCGCCAGGAGAAGGGGATTTCCCGGGAGGACGCCGGATACGCCATCCGCGCCTCCCACGCCAAGATCAGCCGCATGGAGCTGGGACAGGTCAGCTTCAAGCACCGCGACGTGGAGGACCTGCTCAAGCTGTACGGCGTGACCGACGCCGCCGAGCGCGAAGCGCTGCTCGGCCTCATCACCAGCGCCAACGCCCAGGGCTGGTGGCACAAGTACAGCGACGTGCTGCCGAACTGGTTCGGCGTCTACGTGGGCCTGGAGGAGGCCGCCTCGGTCATCCGGACCTTCGAGGTGCAGTTCGTCCCCGGCCTGCTACAGAGCGAGGGCTACGCCCGTTCGGTGATCCGGCTCTCCCGCACCGCCACCTCCGACGAGGAGATCGACAGTCGTGTGCAGATGCGCATGCACAGACAACGCAGATTCACCGAGGGGGAGGGACCCCGCCTGTGGGCGGTCATCGACGAGGCCGTGCTGCACCGGCCCTTCGGTGACGCCGCCGTGATGCGCGGACAGATCGAGCACCTGATCGAGATGTCCCGCCGGCCCAACATCACCGTCCAGGTGGCGACCTTCGCCATGGGCGGGCACCCGGCGGCCGGGGGGCCGTTCAGCATCCTGCGCTTCCCCACCCCGCAACTGCCCGACGTGGTCTACCTGGAGCAGCTGAGCAGCTCGCTGTACTTCGACAAGTTCGAGGACACCAGCCTCTACGCCCAGACGATGGACCACCTGGCCACCCAGGCTCCGCAGCCCTCGGCCACCGAGGGGATCCTGCGCTCGTTCCTGGAACGCTATCGGGACTGACCCCGCCTCCGCACCCCGGACGTCCCCACGACACACATCCCCCGGCCCTCTTCCCAACGCCCGGTACCGCTCCGCGTCCGGGCGTTCGCCGTGTGCGCACACCTGTGCGGCGGCGCTGACCGGCTTCGGCCACGACTGGAGAACGATCAGGGTTCGGAGAACCCCCCGCCCGACCCCCGGCGTTAGCGGTGACATGCACGTCCTCACCCTCGGATCTTGCATATGTGCTTACCGACGTAATCACGTATGCACGTGCATGGGCTACTCTCTGGGTGCGCACCGGGGACGGAACGGCACATCGGGGAAGATCTCTCCCCGAGCACCCGACCGGTCCGGTGGCTCCGGCACGAGTGCCCCCGACGTGTCGGCCGCAGCACGTGGACACCCGCTCACACGTCCCCCGAAGTCCCAGGAGGTCGAGATGTCTCCCATCTATAACGGCGTTCCGGCAGGCCGTTTGCCCAAGGTCGAGTGGACCAAGAGCAGCTGGAGCAACCCGGATGGGAACTGCGTCGAGGTGGCGACCCTGCCCGGCGGGGAGTTCGCGGTGCGCAATTCACGCGATCCCCAGGGACCGGTGCTGGTCTACACCCACGCCGAGCTGGAGGCCTTCGTCCGCGGTGCCAAGACCGGCGACTTCGACGCGCTGCTGAGTTAGGCGCAGGCGTCCGAAGGCCCCGGGAACCGGTGGAGGACCTTCGGCCGCACACCGCCCCGAACCCCATTGGAGAAGCCGTCCGCGCCGATGGCCACCGTGCCGGACCCCGGCCGCGCGGTGACCGCCTTCCGTCCACGGTGCGGACGCACGAGGAGCCCGGTACCCCGTCGAGGGGTACCGGGCTCCTCGTCCTGTACGGCCCCGGGGCCGGGAGGCGGAGGGGGCGCGGATGACGTCCTGTGTTCAATGCCCTGTACGGGCGCGGAAGAACCCCGCCGCCGCGGTGGCCCCCTACAGGCGGGTGGGGTCCACACCGCCGTCGCCGACGGCCACCGGGGGCGTCTCCCACGGGAAGTGGGTGGCGCCCAGGGCCGGCTTGAGGTCGAACAGCCAGGCGGCCTTCTCGTCGTACTTGGCGAAGAACGGCCTGCCCACCAGCTCGGGGTCGCGCGCCTGGATGAAGTGGAGCGCGAACACCTTCTCGCCGGCGATCTCGGTGACGCCGTCCACGCACACCTTGCCCGGGGTCGCCGACATGGACGGGCCGCGGACGGTGCGGGCCAGACCGGAGACGTTCTTGTAGGCGTTGCGGAAGATCTCGTAGGCCTCCGCCAGCGGCACCGCGAAGTAGTCCTGCGGACCGGTGTCGCGCTCGACGAACATGTAGTAAGGGACCATCCCGTGGCGCATGTGGGTGCGCCACATGCTCTCCCACGTGGCCGGGTCGTCGTTGATCGTGCGGATCAGCGGCGCCTGGGTACGGATGACCGCCCCGGTGGAACGGATGCGCCGCACGGCCTCCTGCACGATCTCCGGCCGCATCTCGTTCGGGTGCGAGAAGTGCGCCATGAACGCCAGGTTCTTGCCCGAGGCGACGACCTTCTCGAAGAGCCGGAGGGTGTCGTCGGCGTCCGGGTCGGTGACGAAGCGCTGCGGCCAGTAGGCCAGCGCCTTGGTGCCGATCCGGATGGCCTCCAGGTGCTCGATCTCCAGCAGCGGCTCGATGTACTTGGAGATCACGCCCTCGCCCATGATCATCGGGTCGCCGCCCGTGAACAGGACGCTGGTGATCTCCGGGCGCGAGCGCACGTAGTCGACCATCTGGTCGATCTCGCTGGAGGCGAACTTCAGGTCGGCGTCGCCGACGAACTGGGCCCAGCGGAAGCAGTACGTGCAGTAAGCGTGACAGGTCTGCCCCTGCTTGGGGAAGAAGAGCACGGTCTCACGGTACTTGTGCTGGATGCCAGGGATGGGCTCCTCGTCCACCTTGGGGACGTTGAGGTCCATCTGCCCGGCCGGATGCGGGTTGAGCCGCGCCCGGACGGCGTTGGCCGCCTCGTTGAGCTCCTTGCGGGGTGCTCCCGCCTTGATCAGGTCGGCGATCCGCGCGACGTCGCTCTGCGGCAGCATGTCCGCCTGCGGGAACACCAGCCGGTAGATCGGGTCGTTCGGCGCGGCGTCCCAGTCGATCAGCTCGTCGAGGACATAGCCGTTGACCCGGAAGGGCAGGACGGTCGCCACCGCCTGCACCGCGAGCCGCTCATCGGCGGCGAGACCGGCTCGCGCTGTGAGCTCGTCAATGTGCTTCGTCGTGTAGGCACGAAACCGACGTCCGGTGGACGGGGACAGTGCCGCCTCTGGCGTAACGCTCACGCCTCTCCTCTCCTGCATGTGATTCAGGGCCGCCCGTGCGGGTCGTGAGGGCAGCCCTGATCCGGGGGTTCCGGCGTGTGTGCACCCGGGAAACCTCCGGAAACGGAATTCGTGTTCGGTTGTCACATGTACCCGGAGCGTCATGGACACCCGGGCCAGCGAGCGGATATACCCCTACTTGGGGGTTTGTACCCAGGTGGAGCAAAATACAGCCCTGACCTGGACATACGGGAAGTATCCTCGCATGAGTGGATGAATATCCCGAACCACGGCGCTTCCCTCGCCACCCGATACGGTGTTCGCACACCACCCGCGCACCCGTCGGCGTGTGCCCGCACCGGCGCGGGGACCTGCACCGACGGCGTGCGTCCACCGAATCACCTCACCGTGAAGGACGCCACGTGACCGGCACCTCCGACGCGGACGCACCCGCCGCACTCCGCCGCACCTCGCCGCCGATCATCGCCGTCGACGCGATGGGCGGCGACAACGCACCCGGGGAGATCGTCAAGGGCGCCGTCCTGGCCGTGCGCGAGCTGGGCCTGCGGGTCGTCCTCGTGGGCCGCCGCACCGAGATCGCCGGCATGCTCGCCGAGCACGACGCCCTGCGCGACATCCCGGTCGTGCACGCCGAGGACAGCCTCGCCATGCACGAGGGCGCGCTCGCCAGCTGGCGCCGCCCCCGCTCCAGCGCCGCCGTCGCCTGCCGCCTGATCCGGCGCGGGGACGCCGACGCCCTGGTCTCGGCCGGGTCCACCGGCGGCGTCGTGGCCACCTCCACCGTGCGCCTGCGCACCCAGCACGGGGTGCTGCGGCCCGCCCTGGCGGTCACCCTGCCCACCGGCGAGACGCCGACGGTCCTGGTGGACGCGGGGGCCAACGCCGACGCCAAACCGGAGATGCTGGTGCAGTTCGCGCACCTGGGGTGCGCCTACGCCCAGACCGCGTTCAAGGTGCGGCGGCCCCGGGTGGGATTGCTCACCATCGGCTCCGAGCCCGGCAAGGGCAACAAGCTGATCCGCCGCAGCGCCGAGCTGCTGGCGGCCGCCGCCGAGGACTCCCCGGTCATGGACTACCGCGGCAACATCGAGGGGCACGACCTGCTCGCCCGCAAGGTCGACGTGATCGTCACCGACGGGCACACCGGGAACGTGGCGCTCAAGGCCGTGGAGGGGACCGCGGCGTTCGCCATGGACGCCGTCCGCACCGCGCTGACCTCGTCGATGGCGGCCAAGGCCGGGGCCATGCTCCAGCGCAGGGCCCTGCGCGGGCTGCGCGAGCGCCTGGACAGCGAGACCTACGGCGGCGCCGCGCTGCTGGGGCTCAACGGCACCGTCGTGATCGCCCACGGCGACAGCCGGGCCCGCGGCATCGCCCACGCCTGCCGCCTCGCCCACGACCTGGCCGCCGGGGACATCGGCGAGCACGTCCGCCGCCGCCTGCACACCCGTCCGGCCGGGTGGCTGCACCGTCTGGCCCAGTCCGAGGGCCCCGCCGAAGGGCGCTGAAGTCCGGCGGGGCGGGTGGAAAAGCGCTGAGAACACCCCTGCGGGCTCGGTACGCTTGGGGCATGGCCGACCCGCAGGAAGTACTCTCGCGACGGGTCCAGTCCGCCCTCGGGGCCGCCTTCGGCCCCGAGTACGCCGACACCGACCCCGTCATCCGCCCGTCACAGTTCGCCGACTACCAGGCGAACGCCGCGCTCGCACTCGCCAAGCGCCTGGGCCGAAAGCCGCGCGAGGTGTCCGCGGCGATCATGGAACACCTCGACGTCGCCGACGTCTGCTCGGCCGTGGAGGTCAGCGGGCCCGGCTTCATCAACCTGACCCTGCGCGACGACTGGATCTCCGGGCGGACCCGCGAACTGCTGGACGACGAGCGCCTGGGCGTGCCCGTGCAGGAGCGGCAGAACATCCCGCTCGACTACTCCGCGCCCAACGTGGCCAAGGAGATGCACGTCGGCCACCTGCGCACCACCGTGGTCGGCGACTCGCTGGCGCGGACCCTGGAGCTGCTGGGCCACAACGTCATCCGGCAGAACCACATCGGTGACTGGGGCACCCCCTTCGGCATGCTCATCGAGCACCTGCTGGAGGTCGGCGAGGACTCCCCCGATGCGGACCTGCTCACCACCGACCCCAACGCCTTCTACCAGGCGGCGCGCACGAAGTTCGACGCCTCGGGCTCCGAACCGGAGGGCTTCGCCGCCCGCGCCCGGCGCCGGGTGGTCGCCCTCCAGGGCGGCGACGAGGAGACGCTGCGCCTGTGGCGCAAGCTGGTGGGCCTGTCCAAGGTGTACTTCAACAGGGTGTACACCAAGCTGGGCGTCACCCTCACCGACGCCGACCTCGCCGGTGAGAGCACCTACAACGACATGCTCGCCGCCGTGTGCGACGAGCTGGAGGCCAAGGGCATCGCCGAGGTCAGCGACGGCGCCCTGTGCGTGTTCCTGGACGGGTTCACCGGCCGCGAGGACAAGCCGGTGCCGCTGATCATCCGCAAGAGCGACGGCGGCTACGGCTACGCCACCACCGACCTGGCCACCGTCCGGTACCGGGTGGAGGACCTCAAGGCCGACCGCATCCTGTACGTGGTGGGCGCCCCGCAGGCGATGCACTTCAAGATGGTGTGGGCGGCCGCGCGCGAGGCGGGCTGGCTGCCGGACTCCGTCGAGACCACCCACGTGCAGATCGGCAACGTGCTGGGCCCGGACGGGAAGATCCTGCGCACCCGCAGCGGCGCCCCGGTGCGGCTGATGGCGCTGCTGGACGAGGCGATCGACCGGGCGGCCGCGGTGGTCCGGGAGAACCGGCCCGACCTGCCCGCCGAGGAGCAGGCCGAGATCGCCCGCCAGGTGGGCATCGGCGCGGTCAAGTACGCGGACCTGTCGGTGGCGCACGACACCGAGTACACCTTCGACTTCGACCGCATGCTGGCGCTGACCGGCAACACCGGGCCGTACCTCCAGTACGCGCAGGCCCGGATCCGGTCGATCTTCCGCAAGGGCGGGCTGTCCCCGGAGCAGGCGCGGGCGGACATCACCATCGGCCACGCGGCCGAGCGGGCGCTGGCGCTGAAGCTGCTGGAGTTCGGCCCGGTGGTGGCGCAGGTCGGGGACCTGCTCCAGCCGCACCGGCTGTCGACGTACCTGTTCGAACTGGCCCAGTCGCTGACGGCGTTCTACGAGCACTGCCCGGTGCTGGCCGCCGACACCGAGGCCGAGCGCGAGTCCCGGCTGACGCTGATCGCGCTGGCGCTGCGCGTGCTGGTCCAGGGCCTGGACCTGCTCGGCGTGGAGGCTCCCCGGCACATGTAGGGCGCGGCACCCGAAGGGCCGGAACGCGGTGGCGCGTTCCGGCCCTTCGTCGTGCGCGGGGTCCGTGGCCGGACGCGGACAGGGTCCCGGACCGGTCATCGTCCGAGAGAACTCTCATAGCGGACGAATTTCCTTGTACACCAGGTTTCTCCGCTTCTCGGGACGAAGCGAGTCTCATCTCTCGCCCTCCCTCGCGTCCGAACCCCGGATCGGGATGACACATCGGACCTAGGGTGGACGGACAAAAGGTCTTATACGGACAAAAGGGAGAAGTAGGTATGGAATCCACTCCGGTCGGCCCGGCGCCGGGTCTCTGGCACCTGGACCCCCTGCACTCCAGCCTCATCTTCGTCGCCCATTACCTGCGCTTCGGCCGGGTCCAGGGGACGTTCGGCCGCGCCCGGGGCCGGGTGCTGGTCGCCGAGGACCCCGGCGCCTCCAAGGTCGAGGTGGTCATGGACGCCTCCAGCATCAACACCGGCGTCGGCGCCCGTGACGCCCACCTGCGCTCCCCCGACTTCCTGGACGTGGGGAACCACCCGGAGCTGCGGTTCACCTCCACCGGGGTGGAGCCCGGGGGCCGCGGCCGCAACGCCTTCCGCCTGCACGGAGACCTCACCCTGCACGGCACGACCGCCCCCGTCACCCTGGACGCCCAGTGGGTGGGCGAGGCCCCCGACTACGCGTTCCCCGACGACGTGTACGGCCACTTCTTCTCCGCCACCACCCGCATCCGCCTGTCCGACCACGGGGTGGGCGACGGCGGCGAGGTGCCCTGGGGCGGCCGCCTGGTCGGGGACGAGGTCGACATCGTCCTGGAGGTGCGGCTCCAGGACCAGGACCCCGCGCCGTTCCTGGCGCAGATCGGCCACGATTCCTGAGCGTCCTCCCGCAGGGGGCACCGAATCGGCGTCGGGAGCGTCCGACCGCCCGAACGCCCCCGACGACCCCTCGAAGGACACGATGACCCACAGGGTCGTCACCCCGGCCTACGGCACCCGGGCGTACGCCTACGCCTGACCGGCGGCCGGGAGCGGTACCGCCGTCCGGCCCGCCGCCCGCAGGATCAGCCCCTGAGCAGGGCCTCGACCTCCGCCCGCGAGGGCATCGAGGAGCTGGCGCCGTGGCGCTGGACCGACAGGGCGGCCGCGGCGGCGGCGAACCGCATCGCCTCCGCCGGGTCGGCGCCCTCCGTCCGGGCGACCGCGAAGGAACCGCAGAAGGTGTCACCTGCGGCGGTGGTGTCCACGGCCTCGACCTTCAGCGCCGGGACGTGCACCGGCCCGGTGCCGCGCGCGCCGTAGAGGGAGCCCTCGCCGCCCAGCGTGACGAGCACCTCCGGGACCCACTCCAGCAGCGCCGCCAGCGCCTCGCGGGGGTCGGTGCGACCGGTGATCGCGGCCGCCTCGTGTTCGTTGGGGACGAGCACGTCCACCGACTCCAGCAGCTCGTCGGGCAGGTCCCGCGCCGGGGCCGGGGTGAGGTACACCCGGACGCCCCGCTCGCGGCCGGTGCGCGCGGCCGCCACGACCGCCTCCATCGGCAGCTCCAGTTGGAGCAGGAGGGCGTCGGCCCCGCCGATGAGCTCCCGGTCGCCGGGCACGGTGCCGGTGACCTCGCCGTTGGCGCCGGGCACGACGATGATCGAGTTCCCGCCGCGGCCGTCCACGACGATGTGGGCGATGCCCGAGGGGCCCGGGACGGTGCGCAGGCCGGTGGCGTCGATGCCGGCGGCGACCAGGTTGTCCCGCAGCTCGGTGCCGAAGGCATCGTCGCCCACTGCGCCCAGGAACACCGTGTCGGCACCCGCGCGGGCGGCGGCGACCGCCTGGTTGGCGCCCTTGCCGCCGGGCACCTGCCGGAAGGCGGTGCCGGTGACGGTCTCACCGGTGGCCGGCGCGGCGTCCACGTAGGCCACCAGATCCATGTTGACGCTGCCGAAGACGGCGATGCGCGGGGTGCTCACGCCCCGTCCTCCTTCTTCTTGTCGCGGGGCAGACCCTCTTCCCCGTCCAGGCCGACGATGACGGGCGCGTGGTCGGAGGCGCCCTTGCCCTTGCGCTCCTCCCGGTCGACGCTCGCGCCGCTCACCCGGGCGCGCAGCGCCGGGGAGGCCAGCACGAAGTCGATCCGCATACCGCGCCGCTTGGGGAAGGCCAGCCCCTTGTAGTCCCAGTAGGTGTAGACGCCGGGGCCGGGGGTGTACGCGCGGGCGACGTCCTCGAAACCCGCCTTGTTCAGGGCCCGGAAGGCCTCCCGCTCGGGCTCGGTGACGTGGGTGAGGCCGTCGAACTCGGCCATGTCCCACACGTCGTCGTCCTGGGGGGCGATGTTGAAGTCGCCGACGTAGGCGATCTGCGCGTCGGGGTCGGCCGCCAGCGCGGCCGTGCCCGCCTCGCGCAGGGCCTGGAGCCAGCGCAGTTTGTAGGCGTAGTGGGGGTGGTCGATCTCGCGGCCGTTGGGCACGTACAGGCTCCACACCTGGACGCCGCCGCAGGTGGCGCCGATGGCGCGGGCCTCGGCCTCCTCGGGGTCGCCGTAGCCGGGCTGGCCGGGGAACCCGACCCGCACCTCCTCCAGGCCGACCCGGGAGGCGATCGCGACGCCGTTCCACTGGGAGATCCCGTGGTGGGCGACCTCGTAGCCGCGGTCGGTGAAGACGGCGGCGGGGAACTGGTCGTCCCTGGCCTTGGTCTCCTGGATGGCGAGGACGTCGACGTCGCTCCGGTCGAGCCAGGCCCCGATCCGCTCGACCCGGGCCCGGGCACTGTTCACATTCCAAGTCGCGATACGCACAGCGCAAGCCTAGGGCTTCGCGGCGACACCTGCGGTGAACACGGGGGCGGTGGGCGACAGATGGGCGACGGGGGGAGGGTGGTCGGCCGGAGGCCGTCCGTTGAGGGTGGTGGTGGGCGACGAGAGGGGAGGGTGGTCGGCCGGAGGCCGTCCGTTGAGGGTGGTGGTGGGTGACGGGTGGGCCCCGGTGCGGCCGTCCTCCGCACCGGGGCCTGACGGGACTCCCAGCACATGCCCGGTTGTTTCCGTCGCGTCCCGTAAGACGGCCGAGTGGGCCCTGAGGTTCGCATTTGGCCCAAGGTTTTTGCCGTGGCGTCCTCCTCGGCGCGGAGAGCCGGTCCCGTCGTGCGTCGACACGCCCGCTCCCGGGTAGTGCTGTGATACAGGCCACACGAAACACCCCTTCCAGGACGAGGTGAAGACCATGTCCGCGGCCGACCCCGAAGCCCGCGCGCAGACCCCCGACCCCACCGCACCCGAGATCGACGAACGCCGTGCCAGAGCCGTGGCCGAACAGGCCCGCGAGAGCACCTCGGACCTGCCCGGTTTCGCCAAGGAGCTGTACCTGGGCCGCCTGCGCCTGGATCTGATCCACCCCATGCCCGTCCCCGACCGGGAGGACGACGAGCGCGGCGAGGCCTTCCTGGCCCGGCTGCACGACTTCTGCGAGGGGATCGACGCCCAGCGCATCGAACGCGAGGAGCGCATCCCCGACGAGGTCGTGGCCGGGCTGCGCGAGCTGGGCGCCCTGGGCATGAAGATCCCCGTCGAGTACGGCGGCCTGGGGCTGAGCCAGGTGCACTACAACCGCGCCCTCACCCTGGTCGGCTCCGTGTCCCCGGCGATCGGCGCCCTGTTGTCGGCCCACCAGTCGATCGGTGTGCCCCAGCCGGTGTCCATGTTCGGCACCCCGGCGCAGAAGCAGGAGTTCCTGCCGCGCTGCGCCCGCGACGCCATCAGCGCGTTCCTGCTCACCGAACCCGACGTGGGCAGCGACCCGGCCCGGCTGCGGACCACGGCCGTGCCCACCGAGGACGGGACCGGCTACCGGATCGACGGGGTGAAGCTGTGGACCACCAACGGCGTCGTCGCCGACCTGCTGGTGGTGATGGCGCGGGTGCCGGAGGGCCCCGGGCACCGGGGCGGCATCACCGCGTTCGTGGTCGAGGGGGACTCCCCCGGGATCACCGTGGAGCGGCGCAACCGGTTCATGGGCCTGCGCGGGCTGGAGAACGGCGTCACCCGGCTGCACGACGTGCGGGTCCCGGTCGCCAACCGGATCGGCGAGGAGGGACAGGGGCTGCGCATCGCCCTGTCCACGCTCAACACGGGGCGGCTGTCCCTGCCCGCCCTGTGCGTGGGCGCCGGGAAGTGGGCCACCAAGATCGCGCGCGAGTGGTCGCGCGAACGGGTCCAGTGGGGGCGGCCGGTCGGGAAGCACGAGGAGATCGCCAAGAAGATCTCCTACATCGCCGCCACCACCTACGCCATGGAGGCCATGCTCGACCTGGCGAGCCGGATGGCCGACGAGAAGCGCAAGGACATCCGCATCGAGGCGGCCATCGCCAAGCTGTGGGCGTCCGAGCACGCCTACCGGATCGCCGACGAGCTGATCCAGATCCGCGGCGGGCGCGGGTTCGAGACCGCCGATTCGCTGGCCGCCCGCGGCGAGCGGGGGATCCCGGCCGAACAGCTGCTGCGGGACCTGCGCATCAACCGGATCTTCGAGGGCAGCACGGAGATCATGCACCTGCTCATCGCCCGTGAGGCGGTGGACGCCCACCTGGCGGTGGCCGGGGACATCATCGACCCGGACGCGGACCGCGCGGCCAAGGCGCGGGCGCTGACCCGGGCGACCGGGTTCTACGCCGCCTGGCTGCCGACGCTGGCGGTGGGCCGGGGGCAGCTGCCGTCGGCGTACGTGGAGTTCGGTCCGCTGGCCGGGCACCTGCGGTACGTGGAGCGCACCGCCCGCAGGCTGGCGCGGTCCACGTTCTACGGGATGACGCGCTGGCAGGGGAGGATGGAGGTCAAGCAGGGATTCCTGGGCCGGGTGGTGGACATCGGCGCGGAGCTGTTCGCGATGAGCGCGGTGGTGGTGCGGGCCCGGCACGACGCCGACACCCGGCCCGAGCGCGGGACGACGCCGCTGGAGCTCGCCGACGTGTTCTGCCGCCAGTCGCGGCTGCGCGTCGAGGCGCTGCTCGAAGGGCTGTGGTCCAACACCGACGACATCGACGGCAAGCTGGCCCGCCGGGTCATGGACGACTCCTACACGTGGCTGGAGGAGGGCGTGGTCGACCCGTCCCTGCCCGGCCCGCTGATCTCCCCGGCCGAGCCGGGGCCCTCCCGGGAGAAGGACCTGCACCGGCGCATGGGCTGAGCCGCCGGCCCGCGGATTGTCGGCGGCGGGAGCTACCGTGTTCGGCATGCCCGAACCCCACCCCCGCCGCGACGCGGAACTGTCCCTCTCCCAGGCCCGCCGGATCGCGATCGCCGCCCAGGGGCTGGCCGATCCCCGGCCCGCCGGCACCCCGAACCTGGGCCACCTGGGCCGGGTGGTGCGCCGTCTGGGGATCATCCAGATCGACAGCGTGAACGTGCTGGCGCGCAGCCAGTACCTGCCGGTGTTCGCCCGGATGGGCGGCTACGACACCGCGCTGCTGGACCGGGCGGCCACCACCGCGGCCAAGACGAGCCCGGCCCGCCTGGTCGAGTGCTGGGCGCACGAGGCGAGCCTGGTGCCCCCGGCCACCCGGCAGCTCATGCGGTACCGCATGGAGCGCAACCGGGCCGGGGCCGGGAACGGCTGGATGAACAGCGTCCAAGTGGAGAAGCCCCAGCTGGTCAAGGCGGTGTACGAGGAGGTCGCGCGGATCGGCCCGGCCACCGCCCGCGAGGTGGAGGCCGCGCTCGCCCACGACGTGCCGCGCGCCAAGGACCACTGGGGGTGGAACTGGTCGGAGGTGAAGAAGTCCCTGGAGTACCTGTTCTGGATCGGGGACCTGACCTCCAACGGCCGCAACTCCCAGTTCGAGCGCCGCTACGACCTGCCCGAGCGGGTGCTGCCCGCCGAGGTGCACGCCACCCCCCTGCCGAGCGACGCGGACGCCCACCGGGAGCTGGTGGCCATCGCCGCCCGTGCGCACGGGATCGCCACCGAGCCCTGCCTGCGCGACTACTTCCGGCTCAAGGGCGCCGAGGCGCGACCGGCCGTCGCCGACCTGGTGGACTCCGGCGAGCTGGTCCCGGTCCGGGTCCGCGGCTGGGACCGCACCGCCTACCTGCACCGGGACGCCCGGGTGCCGCGCAGGGTCGACGCGCGGGCGCTGCTGAGCCCGTTCGACTCCCTGGTGTGGACCCGGGACCGGGCCGAGGGGCTGTTCGGCTTCCGGTACCGCATCGAGATCTACACCCCGGCCGCCAAGCGGGTGCACGGCTACTACGTGCTGCCGTTCCTGCTGGGCGAGGACCTGGTGGCCCGCGTCGACCTCAAGGCCGACCGCGCCGCGGGCACCCTGCTCGCCCAGCGGATCACCCTGGAGGACGGCGCCCCGGACGACACCCTGCCGCAGCTCGTGGAGCACCTGGCCGAGATGGCCGCCTGGCTCGGCCTCCCCAACGGCCCCGGCGGCCCCGCCCTGGCCCGCTAGTTCGGTGAGATGAGTTTGACGTTCGGGAAGTAGGTGCGGAATCTGCGCGCGTCCCGGGTCAGTAGTCGGAGGCCGGAGACCGCGGCGTGCGCCCCGATGTAGAAGTCGGGCAGCGGCGCGGTCTTGGTCCCGCCCTGTTTTCGGTAGCGGCTGTGGCACTTACCCGCCAGGAAGGCGGCCTCCCACGGCAGGTCCGCCCGGACGAAGTCATCGGCGAGAAGCTCTTCGAGGTCTTCGATCCGTGTGAAGCGCATCGAGATCTCGGCATAGATGATCGGGTTGATGATCAACGGCCCTTGGTTCGTCGCATCGGCCAACGCCTGAGCGGACCATTCGCCCCAATGGGGATCCTCGCTGAAGACATCCAGTATCACGTTGGCATCGACCAGCACCTGGGCGGGCTCTCCGCCCCGGGGGGTCGCACAGGAGATCGAGTCAGCCCCCGTCATCGTCGTCCCCCCGGGTCATCGCCATGATCTCATCGGTGGACAGCAGCACGTCCCCCTTGCCGCGCAGGCGCTCGACCAGCCGCGCGCCCTTGCTGGGCGCGGATGCGGCACGCACCACCCTGGCACCGGTCCCGTCCAGCACGAATTCGACCTCGTCACCGGGCTTGAGGCCCATGCTTCTGCGAACCTCGACGGGGATGGTGACCTGACCCTTTTCCGTGATTCTCATGCCACCACGGTAATACTTTCGAGGTATTACCTTCAGGGGTTTGTTCACTCGCGTTCCTCCGACGCGAGATCCGACAGCGGTGTACCGCTTCCGGCGGCCGTGCGGGCTCGTTCGAAGGCCGCCTGCTCGGGGCGCCGCCGGGGCACACCGGAAACGTCCAAAAGGCCGGCGCGGGTGAGCGCGACCCTGAGCTTCTTCGCTTCGTCGTTCACTTCGTGCGCCACCGGGCCCATGCTTCCAGAACCGGTGCGCGTTCGGGGGCGAGCCGGAGATCGCGGGTCCGCCCGGACGCGCGGAGGCCGCGCGGCCCCGGGGGACGCGCGGCCCGGTCGGCGCGTGGGGTCAGACGCGTTCGATGATGGTGACGTTGGCCTGGCCGCCGCCCTCGCACATGGTCTGGAGGCCGTAGCGGCCGCCGGTGCGGTGCAGCTCGTTGACCAGCTTGGTCAGGAGAACGGTGCCGGTGGCGCCCAGCGGGTGGCCCAGGGCGATGGCGCCGCCGTTGGGGTTGACCTTGGCCGGGTCGGCGCCCAGCTCCTCGATCCAGGACAGCGGGACCGGGGCGAAGGCCTCGTTGATCTCGGTGACGTCGATGTCGTCGATGCCCAGGCCCGCCTTCTCCAGGGCGATCCTCGTGGCCGGGATCGGGGCGGTGAGCATGTAGACCGGGTCGTCGCCGACCAGGGAGAGCTGGACGACGCGGGCCAGCGGGGTGAGCCCGTGCTGCTCCACGGCGCGCTCGGAGGCGATGAGCACGGCGCCGGCGCCCACGGAGATCTGGCTGGCCACGGCGGCGGTGAGCTCCCAGCCGTCGCGCAGGGGCTTCAGGCCCGCCATCTTCTCCAGGGTGGTGTCGGGGCGCACGCCCTCGTCCTGCGTCACTCCCGCCAGCGGGGCGATCTGGGCGTCGAAGTAGCCCCCGGCCAGGGCCTTGGCGGCGCGCTGGTGGCTCTCCAGGGCGTACTGCTCCAGCTGCTCGCGCTTGAAGCCCCACTTCTCGCACATGAGCTGGGCGCCGCGGAACTGCGAGATCTCCTGGGGGCCGTAGCGCTCTGTCCAGCCTTCGCCGTACAGGCTCAGGCCGTTGTCGATGGCGTACTGGACGTTGGAGCCCATGGGGACCATGCCCATGTTCTCGACGCCGGAGGCCACGACCAGGTCCTGGGTGCCGGACATGACGCCCTGGGCGGCGAAGTGGACGGCCTGCTGGGAAGAGCCGCACTGGCGGTCGATGGTGACGCCGGGGACGCTCTCGGGCAGCCCGGCGGACAGCCAGGAGGTGCGGGCCAGGTCCAGGGCCTGCGGGCCGACCTGGCTCACACAGCCCATGATGACGTCCTCGACCGCGGACGGGTCGACGCCCGTGCGCTCGACGAGTTCCTTGAGCACGTGCGCGCCGAGATCGGCGGGGTGGACGGCGGCCAGCGCGCCCTTCTTCGTACCGACGGGGGTGCGTACGGCGCCGACGATGTATGCCTCGGCCACGGGTCCTCCAAGGGCCTGGGTGACGTTTCCTGTGAACCGAACTGTATTCGGTTTTGTGGATCCGGCAAGACCCCGGCCCCCCTTCACCGTCCGTTTCCCCGTCTGTTCACCCCGGTGTGCTGCTCTGGAACCGACGAGAGGAGACGTCGATGAGCGGGGTGGCCATAGCCCTGGGCACGGCCGCAGGCATGGTGCTGTTCTTCCTCACCTTCGCCTCCGGGCGCCGCGCCCTGGCCTGGGCCGTCGGCGGGGGCGCTCTCGCCGCCGGGTTCTGGGCCGCCCGCCTGCTGGGGGAGGCACCGCTGTGGGCCCTCCTGATCCCGGTGTCCCTCGCGGTGGCCCTGTGGGGCTGGCTCCACCTGGCCTCCCGCTGGGCGGACGCCGACGAGGAGGCCGCCCGGCACTACCCCGGCTTCGTCGCGCCCGGCGGCGACGGCGCGGACTAGGCCGTGTTCGACGGGTCATTCCGCCCGCCCGTCGCCCGCCGCCACCCTCAGCGGACGCCTTCGGCGCGGTGCCTCCGCGAAGCCGCCGGGCCGCCTCTCGCGGCACCGCCTTCGCCTGGACGGCCGAACCCGGGCTGGCCTCGCCGTGCGGCACCGCCGAGCCTGCGAGGCAGGGCACGGTAGGGGCACCTGCGAAAGCATCCGCCGAACACGCCCTGGGCCGTGTTCTTCTGAACCTCCGCTTCGCTCCGGCCCGCCCACCGCCGCCCTCAACGGGCGGCCCGGCGGGTGCGGACCTCCCTCCAGGACGCCTCCTCCGGGCCTCCAAACCCCCGCCGACGCATCGCGGCCCCCCGGCCCTAGCCTCGGCCGCCCTCCCGGACCACGCGGCCCGCGTCGCCCTCGTCACCGAGCGTCTCGGCGGTCATCCGCTCCAACGCGGCCGCCACCTCCGGGTGCAGCTCCGGGTCGTAGTCGTCGAGCAGGGAGCGCAGTGCCTCCCGCTGGGCGTCGAAGACGCGGCGGGCGGCCGCCTCTCCCGCGGGGCTCAGCTCCCAGGGTTCGCCCTCCCCGGTGAGGTGGCCCGCCTCCAGCAGCTCCCGGTGCACCGCCTCCCAGCGGTCGTCGGGCAGGTGGGACATCTCCACCAGCTCGGACACCCGCAGCGGACCGGTCACCGCCAGGTGGCTCAGCGTCCAGCAGGCGCGCGGCGAGACCTCCAGCCCCGCGGCACCGCACAGCCGGGTGTACATCTCCCGCGCCCCCTCGTGGCCGCAGGTCCGGTAGATCTCCCGTTCGACGGTCTCCATGGCCGTGCGCCCGCCCGAGGCCACCGGCGGGACGGACTCCCCCAGGTCGGCGGGCTGCGACCCGACCGTGGTGCGCAGCGGCACCTCGGGCAGGAACAGGGCGAGCACCAGCCCGACCAGCGCCACCGGCACCGCCCACAGGAACACCACGTCGATCGCGTCGGCGTAGGCCTGGAGGAACATGGCCTGCGTCTGCGCGGGCAGCGCGTCCAGGGCCCGCGGGTCGCTCTCCAGGCTCGCCGTGTCCACGCCCGGGGGCAGTGTCATCTCCCCGGCGCGGGCGGCCAGGTCGGCGGCCAGTTGTCCGGAGAAGACCGCGCCGAACACCGCCGTGCCGAAGGACCCGCCGATGGACCGGAAGAACGTCGCGGCCGAGGTGGCCGCGCCCAGGTCGGCGTAGTCGGCGGCGTTCTGCACGACCACCACCACGACCTGCATGACCAGCCCCAGACCCACCCCCAGGACGAAGAACGAGCCCCACATCTGCCACTCGGAGGTGTCCGGCCCCAGCCACGACAGCAGGAACAGCCCCGCCGCGGTGACCGCCATCCCGGCGATGGGGTAGGGCTTGTACCGGCCGGTGCGGGTGACCAGCCGCCCGGAGGTGATCGAGGTGAGGAACAGCCCGACCACCATCGGCAGCAGGAACAGTCCCGAGGCGGTCGGCGACAGGCCGTGCACGACCTGGAGGAACAGCGGCAGGAACGCCATCGAGCCCATCATCGCGAACCCGACGCACAGGCCGACGCCCATGGCGATCACCACGACGGGGTTGCGGAACAGCCCCAGCGGCATCACCGGCTCGGCCGCGCGGCGGGCCGACAGCCACCAGCCGAAGCCGAGCGCGACACCGGCCAGTGCCAGCCCGATGACCTGCGGCGACGCCCAGTCGTAGACGGTGCCGCCCCAGGAGGCGACCAGGGTGAGGCACACGGCGGTGGCGGCCAGCAGCACGATCCCGGCGTAGTCGATGGTCCGCCTCCCGGTGGGCCGGGAGGCGGGGAGCACCGCCAGGACCGCGGCGAACGCCAGCACGCCCAGCGGCAGGTTGACGTAGAACACCCACCGCCAGGACAGGTGGTCGACGAACAGCCCGCCCAGCAGCGGCCCGGCCACGCTGGAGACGCCGAAGACCGCGCCGAACCACCCCTGGTAGCGGCCGCGTTCGCGCGGGGAGACGACGTCGCCCACGATCGCCATGGACAGCACCATCAGCCCGCCGCCGCCGATGCCCTGCAATCCCCGGAAGAGGATCAGCTGGAGCATGTCCCGGGACAGGCCGCACAGCGCCGACCCGGCCACGAACACGGCGATGCACACCAGGAACAGCGTCTTGCGGCCGAACTGGTCGCCGAGCTTGCCCCACAGCGGGGTGCTGGCGGTGACCGCGAGCAGGTAGGAGGTGATCACCCAGGACAGGTGGTTGAGGCCGCCCAGGTCGGAGACGATCGTCGGCAGGGCCGTGGACACGATCGTCTGGTCGAGCGCGGACAGCAGCACCGTGAGCATGAGTGCGGCCATGATCACCGCGATCCGCCCGCCCCGGTGTTCGCGCCGCTCCCTGCGGGTCTGGACCATCGGCTCCGCCTTCCGTCGGCCGGTGCGGTCACCCTAGAAGCGGACTCACGGGGCGAAGAGCCCGAAACGCCCCGGAGAACGGGAACTTTGCCGCCGCTTGGACCCCCCTCTTCTAAACCGAATTCGATTCGGTTACTGTGGCGGCAACCGTGATCCACGACACCCTCGGAGCGCAAGCATGAAGCGGGAACTCTTCGATGCCGACCACGACCTCTTCCGCGAAGCGGTGGCCGAGTTCCTCAAGCGGGAGGTCGTACCCTTCCACGACCAGTGGGAGAAGGACGGCATCGTCCCCCGCGAGGTCTGGGTCAGGGCGGGCGAGGTCGGCCTGCTCGGGCACGGCGTCCCCGAGGAGTACGGCGGCACCGGCCTGAAGGACTACCGCTACAACGCCATCGTCAACGAGGAGGTGTGCCGGGCCCACGCCAGCGGGCTGGGCGTCACCCTCCAGAACGACGTCATCGCCCCCTACCTCGTCGACCTCACCGACGACGAGCAGAAGCGGCGCTGGCTGCCCGGCTTCGCCGGCGGGGAGATCATCACCGCCATCGCCATGACCGAACCCGGCACCGGCAGCGACCTCCAGGGCATCCGCACCTCCGCGGTCCGCGACGGCGACGAGTGGGTCATCAACGGGTCCAAGACCTTCATCACCAACGGCATCAACGCCGACCTGGTCATCGTGGTGTGCCGGACCGACCCCGAGGCCGGCGCGCAGGGCTTCTCCCTCATCGTCGTCGAGCGCGGCACCCCGGGCTTCGAGCGGGGCCGCAACCTCGACAAGATCGGCATGAAGGCGCAGGACACCGCCGAGCTGTCCTTCCGGGACGTGCGGGTCCCGGCCGCCAACCTCATCGGGCAGGAGGGGCAGGGGTTCATCCACCTGTTGCAGAACCTGCCGCAGGAGCGGCTGTCCATCGCCGTCTGCGCGACGGCCTCCGCCGAGTACATGCTCCAGCACACCATCGAGTACTGCCGGGAGCGCACCGCCTTCGGCCGTCCTATCGGACGGTTCCAGAACACCCGTTTCGTCCTGGCCGAGTTGGCGACCGAGGTCGACATCGCCCGCACCTACGTGGACCGCGCGGTGACCCTGCTCGACCGGGGCGAACTCACCGTCGAGGACGCCGCCATGGCCAAGTGGTGGACCACGGAGCTGTGCAACAAGGTGATGGACCGTTGCCTACAGCTTCACGGCGGGTACGGGTACATGATGGAATACCCGGTGGCACGGGCCTGGCAGGACACCCGCGTGCAGACGATCTACGGTGGCACCACCGAGATCATGAAGGAGATCGTGGGACGCGGCCTGGGCCTGTAGCCGGGCCAGCCCCCGTCCAGAAGGGTCGAGTCGGTCATGAGCGGTGCGTGGGACGGCCTCATCGTCATGGGCCTGCTGGTCGTGCTGCTCGTCATCGGTGTGCGCAGGCTGCGCCCCAAGGTCCACATCCCCTGGAAGACCAGCGCGATCGTGGTCTTCTTCATCTTCATGTGCCTGATGCTGTGGGCCTGGTCCTGGCGCTGAGCGCTCGGCGGGGGCCGGAGCGCGGCGGCGGCCGGGAGAACCGGCCGGGTCAGTAGTCCTCCTCCTCGTCCACCTCGCGGCGCCGGTTCGCGGGGGCCGCGGGCCCCGCGCCCGTGGCCCGGCGCAGCAGGGCACCGCCCGCCTGGGGCAGGATCAGGACGCTGAGCATCCCGGCCCCCACGATCGCCGCCGCGTGGGCGCTGTCCAGGGATCCGTCGCGGGTGCCGATCGTGGTCAGGACCGTGAGCAGCGGCAGGGCGGTGGCCGAGAACAGCACCAGCGCGGGGCGCTGGGCGTCGGGGACGTCCCCGCGCGAGAACACGTACTCGGGCCCGCCCCGGACCAGGAGGAACGCCGCCAGCAGCACCGGCAGGAGCAGCAGCAGGAGCGGCTGCGCCAGCAGCGAGGCCAGGTCGAAGCGCACCCCGGTGACCACGAAGAACACGGGGATGAGGAACCCGAAGCCGATGGCGTCCATCTTGGCCTCCACCTGCTCCGCCTCCTCCCCGTGGTTGATGGAGATCATGAGCCTGATGACGACGCCCGCCGCGAACGACCCGAGCAGGGCGTCCAACTGCATGACCGACGCCAGCCAGGCCAGCGCCACGATCACCACCATGCACAGGCGGACCGCCACCTGGGTGCTGGAGCCCAGGGTCGCCCGGATCAGCCGCGCCCACCGCTCCGAACGCGGCCGGGTGGCCGCCCAGGCGCACGCCCCGGCCAGTGCGAAGAAGGCGGCCAGCAGCAGGGTGCCCTGCCAGGGTCGGTAGCCGCTGAGCAGCAGGGCGATCAGCACGATCGGCCCGAACTCGCCGACCGAGCCCGAGGCCAGGAACCGGGTGCCGAACGCCCCGCCCAGCGCCCCGGAGTCGCGCAGGATCGGCAGGACCGTCCCCAGCGCGGTCGTGGTCAGTGCCAGACCCACGATCAGCGCCGCCTGAGAGGTGCCGAGCAGCGCCCAGCCGATGGCCAGCCCCAGCGCCACCGAGCAGGCCCAGGCCAGCAGGGCGCGGTTGAGCGGCCTGCCCTTGATCCGCCGGAAGTCGATCTCGTACCCGGCCATGAACATGAGCAGGGCCAGACCGAGGTCGGCCAGCAGGGTGATCGTCTCGTTCTCCCGGACGATGCCGAGCGCCGAGGGCCCGAGCACGATTCCGAAACCGATCTCCAGCACCACCGAGGGCACGATCACCCACCGCGCCAGCCGGTCGCCGAGCAGCGGGGCCAGCAGGGCCGCCACCAGGAGCGCCAGGAGCATGCCCATCGTGCCCAGTTCCGCGCCGTCCATGTCCCTCCGCCCCAGCCCCGGGCCGCGCGCCCCGGACGTGGGAACACTACGTCGGGGGCGGCCCAGAAGGGCGGGTGGACACGCCCTCAGGTCCCGGCGGGGCGGGGTTCCGGAGGTCCGGGGCGGACACCTTCGCGGAATGGCCTGTGGCCGCAGGCCATCCGTTGAGGACCTTCCGGTCCCCGACGGACGGACCGCGGCGAGGCGGGGGTTCGGAAGAACACGGTCAGGCCCAGGGGTCGAAGTCGATGCCGGCAGGCTCGGCCCTGCTCAGCGCGCCCGGGAACGAGCCGTCCCGCAGGTCGAGCTGGGCGCTGCCGAAGTCGGCGGAGGTCAGGATGTCGCGGATGCCGGGCGGGAAGTGGTCCCAGCCGACCAGGTCCGGGTACTGCCAGACGCCGTAGTGGTTCTCCGGCGGGTCGTCGTGCCCGGCGGCGAACCGGAAGGCGTGGGTGGACGCGCCGTCCTTGTGGTAGACGATCTTGGGGTGGGTGCCCTCCCAGCGCACCTGGTCGGCCGGGCGGGTGTCGTAGTCCCCGTGGGCCGACGCGGACACGTAGCGGGCCTGGCCGCCGAACACCCACACCACGACGTGCTCCAGGTCGTGCCGGTGGCCGCAGCAGCCCGGCAGCACCTGGTCCTTCTCGAAGTACAGCGCGTACATGTACGCGCACCAGCCGCTGGGGTCGCACTTGGACCGGGAGTAGGAGTTGGTGTTGTCCAGGTCGGACCGGTCGCGGCAGCTCCCGTTGAGGGCGCCGCTGGTGTTCAGGCCGCCGTTGAGGGTGCCGTCCGGGCCGATGGCGGGGGTGGAGTAGCAGCCGTCGGTGTCGTAGTCGAAGGCCGGCTGCCACCGGCCCTCCTCCGCGGTGTGGGCGGTGGGCAGCGCCGCCGGGGGCGCGGCCAGGGCGATCCCGGGGGTGACGAGGACCAGGGCGGCGGCCAGGGCCAGGGCCCGGCGCGCGATACGGGAGGGTGCGCGTTGCGACAAGGGGGTCTCCTCTCGGTGTCCGGCACAGGGGGTGCGCCGGTGGCCGGAACGCCGCACGGGGTTCGCGTGATCACTCTGAGTCAGCGAGCGGGGCGTGGGCGTGCCGGTCGGAGTCGATGACACCAGGGGGACCGCCCCCGCGCAACGGGGGCAACGCGGAGTTCTCCGGGTGTTCGGGACCGGAGCGGAGTGTTCCCCGCGCGTTCGGCGCGGGGAACGTTCACAGACGGCCGGAGTCGATGATCCGCTGGAGGAACCGCCGCGTCCGCGGCTCGTGCGGGTCGCCCAGCACCTGCTCGGGCGGCCCCTGCTCCAGGACCCGCCCGTCCTGGAGGAAGCACACCGTGTCGGCGACCTGGCGGGCGAACCCCATCTCGTGGGTGGCCAGCAGCATGGTCATGCCGTCGTCGCGCAGCCCCCGCACCAGGTCCAGCACCTCCCCCACCAGCTCGGGGTCCAAAGCGCTGGTGATCTCGTCCAGCAGGAGCAGCCGCGGCCCGTTGACCAGTGCCCGCACGATCGCCGCCCGCTGCTGCTGGCCGCCGGAGAGCCGGTCGGGGTACTCCCCGGCCTTGTCGGCCAGGCCCACCCGGTCCAGCAGTTCCCGCGCCCTCTCCTCCGCCTCCCGGCGCTCGCGCCGGTGCACCCGGCGCGGGGCCAGGGTGACGTTGTCCAGCACGGTCATGTGCGGGAACAGGTTGAACGACTGGAACACCATGCCGATCCTGCGACGCACCCGGTCGGCGTCCACCCGCGGGTCGGTGATGTGCTCGCCGTCCAGGTGGATGGTCCCGTCGGTGACCGGCTCCAGCAGGTTGGCGCACCGCAGCAGAGTGGACTTGCCCGAGCCGGAGGCGCCGATGAGCACCACCACGGCGTGTTCGGGCACGTCCAGGTCCAGCCCGTCCAGAACGGTGTTCCCGCGGAACTCCTTGCGGACCCCGCGCAGGCGCAGCACCGGGGCCGGGCCCTCGATCCGGGCCGCCCGCTCCAGTTCGCTCATCGGTCCCCCTCCGCGGACTGGCGCCGCGCCGCCCGCAGCGTCACCTGGTCGGTGATCGCCACCAGCGGGACCGCCATGAGCACGAACAGCACCCCGGCGACGATGTACGGCGTGAAGTTGTAGGTCTGCGCGGTGGCGATCTGCGCGGCCCGGATCGCGTCGATGGGTCCGGCCAGGGAGATCAGGCCCACGTCCTTCTGGAGCGCCACCATGTCATTGAGCAGCGGCGGCGACACCCGCCGCACCGCCTGGGGCAGCACCACCCAGCGCATCGCCTGCGGGTAGGTGAGCCCCAGGGAGCGGGCGGCCGCGATCTGGCTGGGGTGCACCGACTCGATCCCGGCGCGGAACACCTCGGCGATGTAGGCGCCGTAGGTGACCACGAGCGCGATCCCGCCGAGCACCAGCACGCTCGGGGTGTTCTCCAGCCGCAGCCCGGGCACCCCGAACGCCATCAGGTACAGCACGATGATCAGCGGGGCGCCCCGGAAACCGTAGGTGTAGGCGGTCGCCATCGCGCGCAGCGGGAAGAACACCGGCCCGCGCAGGGTGCGCAGCACCGCGGCGAGCAGGCCGACGGCGAGCGCGCCCAGTGCGCAGAACACCAGCAGCCGCACGTTGAGCCACAGGCCGGTGAGCACCGCCGGCAGGGCTTCCAGCGCCACCTCGGGGTCGAAGAAGGTCTCGCGCACCCGCTCCCAGCCGGGTGAGCCGACCACGACGGTCACCAGGACGGCGCCCAGCACGGCGGTGGAGACCGCGCCGACCAGCACCGAGCGCATGCTCTGGCGGCGGCGCAGCGCGGCCCGTTCGACTTCCAGGGGGCTGGGGGCGTGCCCGGTGTCGTGTGCCGCCACGTCAGTCCAGCTCGGGAGCGTCCGCGGCCTCGGCCAACCACTCCTGTTCGAGCTCGGCCAGGACCCCGCGCTCGCGCAGGGAGTCCAGGGCCCCGCTGACGCAGTCGGTCAGCGGCGAGTCCAGGTCCAGCACCAGGCCGAACTGCTCGGCGGCCTCCTCGGTGCGGGGCAGCTGCCCGACGATGACGGCGTCCTCCAGCTCGGCGGCGGTGATGTAGAACGCGGTGGGCAGGTCGAAGACGACCGCGTCCACCTGGCCGTTCTCCAGTGCCTGCTTGGCGTCGTCGTTGTTGTTGTACACCAGCGGCTCGGTCTGCGGGTCCACGGTCTCCAGCAGGGTGTCGTAGCTGGTGGTGCCGACCTGCGCGCCGATGGTCAGCCCGGCCAGGTCGGCGGTGGAGGCCGCCTCGGCGGCCTCGGAGCCGGCGAGCGCCACGACGGCCTGGCGGACGTCGTAGTAGGGGCTGGAGAAGTCGACGGCCTGCGCCCGCTCCTCGGTGATGGAGAACTGGTTGATATCGAAGTCGAAGTCCTTGGGGCCGGGCTGGATGGCGCTGTTGAACGCCACCGTCGTCCAGGTGACGTCCTCGGCGTCGTAGCCCAGTTCCAGGGCGACCGCGTAGGCGACGGCCGCCTCGAAGCCCTCCCCGTTGGCGGGGTCGTCGTCGGCGAACCACGGCGGGTAGGCCGGGCTGTCGGTGCCGATGGTGAGCACGCCCTCGGTGAGGGTGGGCAGGCCGCCGGGCGTGCACTCGGCGGCGTTCTCCTCGCCGGATCCGGAGGCGGCGTCGTCGGCCGGGGCACAGGCGGTGGCCAACAGGACGGCCCCGGCGGCGAGGGCGCCGAGCGCGGGCAGGTGGCGGGAGGTCATCGGCTCACTCCGCGGGATGGGGGACGGGAATGCCGTACAAATTACCTACCTGGCCGGGGGTGAATCCAGGTCTTTTGCGTCACGAAACGCAGAGTGCCCGGCAGGTCACGCGTTCGCCCGTGCGCCGGTCAGGCCGGTGGCCCGGCGTCCCCGTCCTCCACCGGCGCGTGCATGGGCATCTCGAACCAGACCGCCTTGCCGTCCGGGGTCGGCCGCGAACCCCAGCGGGTCGCCAGCTGCTCCACCAGGTACAGACCCCGGCCGCCCTCGTCGTCCGCGGCGGCGCTGCGGATGCGCGGCAGGCGCAGGTCGTGGTCGAAGACCTCCACCCACACCCGGGAGGCACCCTTGCGCAGGCGGAGCAGGAACTCCTTGTCGCCGTCCTGGGCCTCCGCCTCGTCGGCCTCGGCGACCTCGTCCAACAGGTCGCTCCAGTCCTCGTCGAACTCGTCGAAGGAGGCGGTGCCGTCGAAGGGCGTCTCGGAGTCGCGCACCCCGCCGTCGGTGAACTCGCGGTGCACCGGGTGCGGGGTGGCGTGGATGACGACGTTGGTGACGATCTCCGAGACCAGCAGGCAGGCCAGCTCCGACTGGTCCCGGTCCATCCCCCATTCCTTGAAGGTGTTGGCCGCCAGGTGGCGGGCCTCGCCGACGGTGGAGGCCTCGGAGGGGAACCAGCCCTCCCGCAGCGCCAGTTCGTCGGAGTCGGTGCGCATGACCAGCAGCGCGGTGTCGTCGTCCAGTTCGCCCGGAACGCTGTGCACCGCCGCCTCGGCGATCTGCTCCACGTCCTTGTCGGCGACCTCGGAGACCCGCTCGGTGAGACTGCGGAACGCCCGTTCGGGGTCGCGGGCGCCGCCGACGGGGGTGCGGTCGATCAGGCCGTCGGTGTACAGCAGCAGCGTGGCACCGGTGGGCAGCCGCAGCTCCGCCTGGTGGTAGACCACGTCCTCGCCCGCGCCGCCCTTGACCCGGGTGCCGAGCATGCGGTCGTTGACCTCCAGCTCCAGGGCCTCGACGGAGTCGGAGGTGATCAGCAGCGGGGGGGCGTGCCCGGCGTTGGCGTAGGAGAGCTCGCGCGACCAGGCGTCGTAGACCATGTACAGGCAGCTGACGCTGGGGATCCAGGTGCCGCCGTCGACGGGGCGGCCCAGGCGGCGCACCCACTCGTCGAGTTCGCGCAGGATGTCGGCGGGTTCGCGGTCGGCCTGGGCGAAGGCCCGCAGGGCGGCGCGCAGCTGGCCCATGACGGCGGCGGCGTGCGGGCCGCGGCCCTCGACGTCGCCGATGACCAGGCCCACCCGGCCGGCCGAGAGCGGGATGACGTCGTAGAAATCGCCGCCCACCTGGGTCTGGATGCCGTGGCCGTGCGCCTGCGTGGGTCCGGCGGGCAGGTAGCGGGAGGCGATGGTGAGCCCGTCCTGGGGCGGGAAGCCGTTGGGCAGCAGGCTGTTCTGGAAGGCCAGGGCGGTGCTGCGCTCCTCCTCGAACAGGCGGGCGTTGTCGATGGCCAGTGCGACGCGGGAGGCGATGGCGCCCACGAGGTCGCGGTCGAAGCCGCCGTAGGTGTCCTTCTGGCGCGGGGACAGCCCGGACAGGGCCAGGGTGAGCACTCCCAGTACCTCGCCGCGAGCGCGCAGCGGAGCGGCGATCGCGGAGGTGACGCCGACCTGCCGGGAGACCATGTCGGAGCGGGTGTTGGGGGAACTCTCGAAGAGGTAGTCGCTGCTGACGACCGTCTCCAGGCGGCGCAGCGCCTGGGTCACGAAGTGGCGCTCGGGGTAGCGGACCTCGTCCCCGACGTCGAACCAGGTGCGGGCCGGGGGTGTCCACCCCTCGGCGTGCACCGAGACCCGTCTGACCAGGCGGTCGTGGTCGTAGAGGTCGATGAAGCAGTGGTCGGCGAACTGGGGCACCAGGATGCCCGCGACCCCGCGCACGGTGGAGTCGAACTCCAGGGAGCCGGCCAGCCGGCTGCCGATCCGCTCCAGCAGGCCGTACTGCTCCTCGACCCGGCCGCTGCGCAGCGCCTCGCGGGCGATCAGCGTGATGCCGTCGATCTCGCCGTCGTCGTTGCGCATGGGCACGGCCTGCGCGCGGACGTGGATCCAGGTGGAGTCGCCCCGCAGGACCGCGAAGGTGCCCTCCCAGGGCTCGCCGCGCAGGACGCGGCGGGCCAGCTGGGAGGCGTGTTCGCGGTCGGACTCGTGGATGCCGATGTCCAGCAGGGAGAGCCCGACGTAGTCGCGGCCGCCGACGAAGCCGAAGAGCTCGCGGGCGAAGGGGTTCCAGTAGCGCAGCAGGCTGAACCGGTCGATGACGACGATGGCGATCTGCGCGCGGTCCACGACGGCGGCCGTGGCGAGCGCGTCGCCTTCCCGGAAGGGCTCACCCCACCGTGTCATCTAGCCGCCACCTCGCCGTCATGAACTGCAAGCATGCCCGCCCCGGATCACCCGAACGACCGCACCTTGCAGCGAGCGTAGCAACACCGTCAACGTTCCCGCAGCGCAATGTGACAATCCTGATGAGCAACGGATCCCCGTCGTCACGGCTTGGCGACGAAGATGTGCCCGGCGATCTCCGACGTGAGATCGGTGCCCTCGCCGTCCTCCGCCAGCACCCGCACCCCGTCGTCGGTGGCGCGCAGCACGACCTCGCGCTCGGGCTGCACCCCCGCCTCGCGCAGGGTGCGCATGACGTCGGCGTCGGACTGGATCTGCTCGCTGATCCGGCGGACCGTGACGGTGGTCTCCGGCCCCGAGGCGACGTCGACCATCGGCACGATGGACTCGTCGGTGAAGGGCTCGGGCGAGTAGTCGTCCAGGCCCAGTTCGTCCAGGGCCGGGATCGGATTGCCGTGGGGGCACACCGAGGGCGCGTTGAGCAGCGTCACCAGACGCTCCTCCACGGCCTCGGAGATGACGTGCTCCCAGCGGCAGGCCTCGATGTGGACGTCCTCCCAGGGCAGTCCGATGACGTCGACCAGCAGCCGCTCGGCGAGCCGGTGCTTGCGCATGACATGGGTGGCCAGCCTGCGCCCCTCGGCGGTCATGACCAGGTGCCGGTCGTTCTCGACCCGCAGCAGGCCGTCGCGCTCCATGCGGGCCACGGTCTGGCTGACGGTCGGGCCGCTCTGGTGCAGGCGCTCGGCGATCCGGGCCCGAAGGGGGACGATGCCCTCCTCTTCGAGCTCGAATACCGTCCGGAGGTACATCTCCGTGGTGTCGATCAGCCCGTGTGCGGTCAAGACTCCCCTCCCATGACTCTGCGCCCGGCGCACGGTCACGGCGGGCACGGCAGGTCTCTCACAACACAGGCCGGGGCGATGCGATTCCCGAGAGCCGAGTGGGGACCGGGGCGTCCGCACGACCGCGGGAGCGACCACCGAATACCGCAAGCATATCGTGACGGCAAGGACCCGGAATTCCGTACGCACCCGGCCGTCGGGCCCGGTTCCGTTCCCCGCCCCGCGGCCCGGTCCGGGGTCTAGGGGGCGAGGCGGGTGATGTCCCAGGTGCCGTCCTCGGCGAGCAGGTAGCGGAAGCGGTCGTGCATGCGGTCGGCACCGCCCTGCCAGAACTCGACCTCCCGCGGGACCAGGCGGAAGCCGCCCCAGTAGGCGGGGCGGGGGATCTCGGCGTCGCCCGGCCAGACCGTCTCGAACTCGCGGTAGAGGCGGTCCAGGTCGTCGCGGTCGGCGACCGGCTGGGACTGGCGCTCGCTGGCCCAGGCGCCCAGGCGGGAGCCGCGCGGGCGGGACGCGAAGTAGCGGTCGTTCTCGGCGTCGCCCAGGCGCTCCACCCGGCCCGCGATGAGGACCTGGCGGCGGATGGGGTGCCAGGGGAAGACGACGCTCGCCCGGGGGTCGGCCTCCAGGGCGACGCCCTTGCGCGAGGTGTAGTTGGTGAAGAAGCGCAGGCCCCTGCGGTCGTAGCCCTTCATCAGCACCGTACGGGCCCGCGGCATGCCGTCGGGTTCCGTGGAGGCCAGCACCATCGCGTTGGGCTCGGCCAGGCCCGACTCGTGGGCCTCCTCGAACCACAGGTGGAACTGGGTCATGGGGTGTTCGGCGAGGTCGGCGCGGCGCAGGGGCGCCCCCAGGTAGGGTTTGCGCAGCTCGGCGGGGTCTGTACGGTCCACAGGGGGCATCTTCTCTCGCCGGGGCCCGGCCGCGCCACCCGGCCGCGGCGACGCGCGCGTCACACACGGCCGGGACCGGGGCCGACCGCGGCCTCGGTGCTCTCGGGAGTCCGGGGGGAGCCCGTGGAGCCGATGGGCTCGGACACGCGCGGGCACCCCGGTCGTGGCCGTCGGCCCGGGTCGCCCCCGAGGCGACCCCGTTGGACGACAAAGGCCACCCGTATTTCACTTATTCGGCCCAATTGTCATCGGCCCGTACCGGCCACCGCCAGAGGATTGTGATGCGGCGATCCCGCCTCACGTGTTTTCACGCACACGAATAACACCCCTGACCGGCGGCGTCACCGCCCCCACCACTACCCTGGGGACCGTGACCGAGATTCAGATTCCCGCGAACCTCCTGCCCTCCGACGGCCGATTCGGCAGCGGCCCCTCCAAAGTCCGCCCGGCCCAGCTGGAGGCGCTGGCCTCCTCCGGCTCCCGCTACCTGGGGACCTCGCACCGGCAGAAGCCCGTGAAGTCCCTGGTCTCTCGGGTGCGCACCGGGGTCTCCGACCTGTTCTCCCTGCCCGAGGGGTACGAGGTCGTCCTCGGCAACGGCGGCACCACCGCCTTCTGGGACATCGCCGCCCACGGCCTGCTGCGCGAGAAGTCCCAGCACCTGTCGTTCGGCGAGTTCTCCGGCAAGTTCGCGAAGGTCGCCAAGGGCGCCCCGTGGCTGGCCGAGCCGACCGTCATCGGCACCGACCCGGGCACCCACGGCGAGGCCGTCGCCGAGGCCGGGGTGGACGCCTACGCCCTCACCCACAACGAGACCTCCACCGGTGTGGCCGCGCCCATCGCGCGGGTGGCCGGGGCCGACGAGGACGCGCTGGTGCTGGTCGACGCCACCAGCGGCGCCGGCGGCCTGCCGGTCGACATCGCCCAGACGGACGTCTACTACTTCGCCCCGCAGAAGAGCTTCGCGGCCGACGGCGGCCTGTGGCTGGCCGTCATGTCGCCCAAGGCTCTGGCCCGGGCCGAGGAGATCGCGGCGAGCGGCCGGTACATCCCCGAGTTCTTCTCGCTCACCACCGCCATCGACAACTCCCGCAAGGACCAGACCTACAACACCCCGGCCGTGGCCACCCTGCTGCTCCTGGCCGAGCAGCTGGAGTGGATCAACGGGCAGGGCGGCCTGGACTGGTCGGTGGCCCGCACCGCCGAGTCCTCCTCGATCCTGTACACCTGGGCCGAGAAGTCCGCGGTCGCGACGCCGTTCGTCACCGACCCGGCCAAGCGCTCCCAGGTCGTGGCGACCATCGACTTCAGCGACGACGTGGACGCCGCCGCCGTCGCCGAGGTGCTGCGCGCCAACGGCGTCGTGGACACCGAGCCGTACCGCAAGCTGGGCCGCAACCAGCTGCGCGTCGCGACGTTCCCCGCGGTCGAGCCCGCCGACGTGCAGGCCCTGACCGAGTGCATCGACCACGTGCTCGCACGGCTCTCCTGACGCTTTCGGGCACCGCCCCGCCGCCGGCCGCGGCCCGGTCGCGCGAAGGGGCAGAATGGAGGTCGGTCCGTTCCCCGCGGACCGACCTCCTCTTTTTCTCCTTTTCCGGACTTCCAGGACGGGTCGACTGTGCGCAGGAACAAGTTGGATTCCCCCATCAAGATCATCTCCCACCGGGGTGCTTCGGGGCACCGGCCCGAGCACACCCTGGCCTCCTACGAGCTGGGGGCCCGGCACGGCGGCGACTTCATCGAAATGGACCTGGTCGCCACCAGGGACGGCCGGCTGATCTGCCGGCACGAGGCGGAGATCGGTGAGACCACCGACGTCGCCGACCGCCCGGAGTTCGCCGACCGGCGCACCACCCGGACCATCGACGGCCGGGAGATCACGGGGTTCTTCGCCCAGGACTTCACCCTGGAGGAGATCAAGACGCTGCGCGCCAGGGAGCGCCTCCAGGACGTGCGCACGATGAACGCGCTGATGGACGGGACCTACGAGATCCCGACCCTGGAGGAGGTCATCGACCTGGCGTTCTCCCTCACCGCGGAGCTGAAGCGGCCGATCGGGATCTACCCGGAGACCAAGCACCCCTCCTACCACGTGTCCCAGGACCTGGAGCTGGAGCCGCCGCTGATCGCGGCGCTCAAGGAGGCCGGGCTGACCGGGCCGGAGCCGCGGGTGCCGGTGTTCCTCCAGTCGTTCGAGGCCGAGAGCCTGCGCAAGCTCGCCGGGACGGAGCTGCCGCTGGTGTTCCTCATGGGCACCGAGGAGCACTGGCGGCACTACACCACTCCGGACGGGCTGGCCGAGGTGGCGGCGTTCGCGCACGCGATCGGCCCGGACAAGGCGCTGATCGCGCCGGTCGGCGAGGACGGGGACTTCACCGAGCCGACCTCGCTGGTGGACGACGCGCACGAGGCGGGTCTGCTGGTGCACCCGTACACGTTCCGCAGCGAGAACCACTTCCTGCCGCCGGCGCTGCGCTCGGACGGCGACGCGGGCGACTACGGCTCCTTCGCCGCGGAGTACGAGCTGTTCTTCGAGCTGGGCGTGGACGGCGTGTTCACGGACTTCTCCCGGCACGCGTTCCTGGTGCGCGAGCACTTCCTGGACGCCGGGCAGGCCGCCCAGAACGGCCAGGGCGGCCAGGGCGGCCAGAAGAAGGGCGGCTGACCCGCCGCGGCCGGTCCCCCGGCCGCGGGCACCGGCCGCCGGGGCGGCCCCGGTCTAGGGGCGGCGGGCGAGTAGGACGATGCCGCCGATGAGCAGGACGGCCACCGCGGCGCCGCCCGCGAGGAAGGGCACCGCGCTCCCCCGCTCCCCGTCGTCCCCGGCCGGCTCACCGGCGGCCTCCGACGGGGACGCGCCCTCCTCCTCGGCCCCGGCCTCCCCGCTCCCGGCCTCCCCGCTCCCGGCCTCTCCGCTCACGACCTCCCCGGTGCGGAAGCGCTCCTCCAACGGGACGCGCCAGACCGGGGCGGCCGGCCCCTCGGTGCCCGCCATGAGCTCCGTACCGTCGGGCGTGAAGGCGATGGACTCGCCCTGGTCGGACTCGGGCAGGTCGAACCCGCCCAGCGAGGTGCCCGGCACCCCGTCGGTGGAGTCGTAGACCGTCACCCCCCAGTAGGTGCGGATCACGTACCGGGTGCCGTCCGGGCCGAACGCGGCGTCGGTGGCGAACAGCGGCGCCGAGTCGATCCGTTCCAGGGTGTTCACCCCCTCGGGGTCGATCTCCTCCGGGGCGGCGTACAGCCCGCCGGCGAACTCCTTGGAGACCACGTACAGCCGCCCGTCGCGCGGGTCGATCATCATCGACTCGGCGTCGCGGCCCCCGTCGGCGTAGGAGAACGTCAGCACCGTCGGCTCGACGGTGGTGTCGGCCAGCACCTCCGGTTCGGTGAACCGGTAGACCCGTACCTCGCTCCAGCTCCCGCCGAAGTTGTCGCCGATGTTCCCGATGTGGACCGCGGGCTCACCGTCCGGCCCGGGGGCGACGGTGATCGCCTCCCAGTCGCGCCGCTCCAGGGCCAGGGTGACGGTGGCGACCGTGTTCCCCTCCCCGTCCACCGCGTACACCTCGGTGGGGTGGTCACCGCTGTCGTTGTGGGTCCACCACACCCCCTCGTGCCGTAGCGAGGGGGCCAGTCCGCTGGACTCCGAGATCCGCGGGTCCTGGAAGGTGAAGGCGACCTCCGACCCCTCCGGCCCCTCGCCGCCGCGCGGGTAGTCGAACCCGGTACCCCCGTCCGGGATCTCCGGTTCCGCCAGGGCGGGTGCCGGGAGGAACACGGACAGCGCGGCCAGGGCGCACACGAGCGGTCGTCTCATGACGGACATCCTGCCAGGGGACATCGGTTCGGTTGCGCATCCGGGACGGCTTTTGCACACCGGTATGAACGGGCACATTCGGCTTACGGAGTGCCGTGAGGAGTATCCATGAGGATCGTCGCATGTCTGAACGGGGACCGCCGCCCCGGAGCGCACCCCTCCCTGCCCGTTTCCGTGGACCAGCTGCTGACCGACGCCCACGCCGCGGTGGCCGCCGGGGCGACCGCCCTCCACGTGCATCCGCGCGATCCCGGGGGCGCGGAGTCACTGGAGCCGCAGGTGGTGGGTCCCCTCATGGAGCGGCTGCGCGCCGAGGGCCCCGACGTCCCGGTGTCGCTGACCACGGCGCTGTCCGCCCAGTCCGACCCGTGGCGGCGCTACGACCTGGTGCAGCGCTGGGCGTCGTCGGCACTGCCCGACTCGGTGACGGTGAACCTGCACGAGGCCGGGTCGGTGGACCTCATCCACCTGCTGGGGGACCGCCGGGTGGCGGTGGAGGCGGGGGTGTGGACGGTGGAGGCCGCCCGCATCCTCATCGCCACGCAGGTGCCGGTGGCGGCGGTGCTGGTGGAGCCCACCCAGGTCGCGGTGGCGGACGCCCGACGCAACGCGGATTCGATCCTGTCGCTGCTGGATCGGGCGGGGGTGCGGGCGCCGCGGTTGCTGCACGGCTCGGACGCGACCGCCTGGCCGATGCTGGAGGACGCGCTGGACGCCGGGTTGGACGTCCGGATCGGCCTGGAGGACACCATGCGGATGCCGGACGGTTCGGAGGCGGAGGACAACGCGGCGCTGGTCGCGCACGCGGTGCGGTTGGCGGCCGCGGCCGCCTGAGGCGCGCCGCGGCGGTCCGCGGTCCCGGCCGGCTCAGTCCAGCAGGGCGCCGACCAGCACGATCAGCATGATGGCACCCAGCACCACGGGCAGCAGCCACCGCTGTTTGTGGTTGTTGGTGAGCATGCTCATGCCGTGCTCCGCTCTGGTGATCGTCCCGGGTCTGTTTTCCAGCGTAACGCCCAGGTCCGGACGGTTCGGTAGCGGTCCTCCCGTCCGGGGCGGCTCTCGACGAGGTGCACGTCACGCGCGGGCCAGGGGGCGTGCGGGCCGCCGCCCAGCTCCGCGAGCAGATCGGTGAGGTCCCGGGGCGGGCGGCTGCGGGCCACGGTGAGATGCGGCACGTGGGCGCGGTCCTCGCCGGGCAGCCCGGCGGTCACGGCCGCGGCGCGCAGGTCGGCGGTCAGTGCCGCGAGGGCGCCGGTGTCACCGCCCACCCCCGCCCAGAGGACGGCGGCGCGGTCGCGGTGGGGGTGGGGGAAGAGGCCCCAGCCGTCGACGGTGAGGTCGAAGGGGGCGTGTCCGCCGACCGCCGCGCCCAGCGCTCCGGTGAGGCCGGGCAGCAGCCCGTCGGGGACCTCGCCGAGGAAGGCGAGGGTGAGGTGCCAGTCCTGTGGCGGGGTCCAGCGCAGGTCGGGGCTGTGCCGCAGCCCCGGCTCGCGGGCGCCGCGGACGGCGTCGACGACCCCGGGGGGCGGTGTCAGTGCGACGAACAGTCTCATGCGGGCATCCTCGCATCCGTCCCCGGCCTTCGCGGGCCGGGGACGGTCGGCCGGGTCAGCCGGGACGAGAGGCGGTGAGGCCGCCGCGGCGTTCGGAGGCGGCGGGCGTCCCGGCCACACCCTCCCCGGCGGCGGCAAGCCGTTCGGAGGCGGCGGGCGTCCCGGCCGCGCCCCCCTCGGCGGCGGCAAGCCGTTCGGGGGCGGGCCCGTCGGCTCCCGGCTCCGCCGGGGGCTCCGGGCGGCGGCGCGGGAGCAGGTCGCGCACGCGCACGCCCTTGACCCGGAAGAGCGGCACGGCGAGCACCGCGACCACGAGCACCGTGAACGTGCCGCCGATGACCATGCTGGTCTGCGGTCCGAAGGCGTCGGCGAGGAAGCCCACCACCGGGGCGCCGATCGGGGCCACGCCCATGAACACCAGCAGGAACATGCTCATGACACGCCCCCGCATGTGCGGTTCCACGGTGAGCTGGAAGGTGGCGTTGAGCGTCGTCACGTAGGTCATGAAGGCGATGCCCATGGGCACCAGCACCACCACGAACGCCGAGTAGGTCGGCATCAGCCCGGCGATGACCTGGCCGACGCCGAACACCATCGCCCCCACGAGGACGAGCCGCAATCGCGGGCGCTCGCGGCGCGCCGCCAGCAGCGCGCCGACGAGGGCGCCGACCGCCAGGCAGGCCGCGGCCACGCCGAACGCGGCCGCCCCGGTCTCGAACACGTTGTTGACCATCAGGGCGATCTGGGTCTGCCCGTTGGCGCCGAAGAACTGTGTGCACGCGGCCAGCAGGAGCAGCAGCACGAGGTCCCGGCGCCCGCTCACGTAGGCCAGGCCCTCGCGGATCTGCCCCTTGCCCCGCGGCACCGGCTCGGTGGGGTTGAGCTCGGCGGTGCGGATGAGCAGCAGCGCCACGATGGTGAACCCGAACGAGGCCCCGTTGACGAGGAAGACGGGGCCGCTGCCGATCCAGGCGATGAGCAGCCCGGCGACGGCCGGTCCGGTGACCCGGCCGAGCTGGAAGCTGGCGCTGTTGAGGGCGATCGCGTTGCTCAGCAGCTCCCGGTCGACCATCTCGGGGACGAAGGCCTGGCGCCCGGGGTTGTCGAGCACCGTGATCAGCCCGAGCCCGAAGGCGAACAGGTACACGTGCCAGACCTGGGCGGCTCCCAGGGTGGCCAGCACACCGAGGGCGACGGCGAGCAGGCCCATGGTGCTCTGGGTGAACACCAGCAGGCGGCGCTTGTTCAGCCGGTCCACCAGGGCCCCGCCCCACAGCCCGAAGAGCAGCATGGGAAGGAACTGGAGCGCCGTGGTCATCCCGAGTGCGATGCCGCTGCCGCCGCTGAGCTGGAGGACCAGCCAGTCCTGGGCGATGCGCTGCATCCAGGTACCGGGGTTGGAGAGCAGTTGGCCGAGCGCGTACAGGCGGTAGTTGCGCACCGACAGTGAGCGGAACATGGCGATACGCCGCATCAGTCCCTCCCCGGGGCGGGGGGAGGGACTGATGCGGTCACCGGAACGTTCCGGGCGAAAAGAAGTAAACGGCGTTGACTCATCACCTGGGTCAACGCCGTTCACCGTGGCGGGAATTCCCGCCTCACCGGGTCTAACCGATCAGCGCGTAGATGGGCGCCTCGGCGAAGTGGACGAGGAAGACCACCGAGATCAGCCACAGCAGGGGGTGGACCTGGCGGCCCTTGCCCGTGACCAGGCTGACGAAGGCGAACGTGAGCAGGCCGAACCCGATGCCGTTCGCGATCGAGTACGTGAAGGGCATCATGATGATGGCCATGAAGGAGCCCAGGCCGATCGCCGGGTCCTTGAAGTCGATGTTCACGACCTGGGTCATCATCATGAAGCCCACGATGACCAGCACCGGGGTGGCCGCCTCGAACGGGACGAGGGACACCACCGGGGTGAAGAACGTCGCGAGGAGCATCATCGCGCCGGTGACGATCGGGGCGATACCGGTCCGCGCGCCCTCACCGACGCCGGCCGCCGACTCGGCGTAGAGGGTGGCCACGGAGGCCGAGCCCAGACCGCCGAAGAGGGTGCCCAGGGAGTCGGCGACCAGGACCTCGCGGGTGCCCGCGATGTTGCCGTCCTCGTCGGCCAGCCCGCCCTGGTGGGCGACACCGACCATGGTGCCCATGGTGTCGAAGAAGTCGGCCAGCAGCAGGGTGAAGATCAGCATCAGCACGGTGGCGAAGCCGATCTCCGACCAGCGGCCGAAGACGTTGAGACCGCCCTCGGCGAACAGGCCGACGAGGGAGAAGTCGGGGAGGGCGACCAGGTTGCCCACACCGGTGGGCAGCGCGGGAACGGTCAGGCCCCAGCCGAGGCCCTCGCCGCCGTCGCCCAGGGCGGTCTCCACGGCGATGGCGAGCACGGTCGCGATGAGGATGCTCAGCAGCATCGCGCCGCGGACCTTGCGCACGTAGAGGGCGATGGCGATGAGCAGGCCGATGACGAAGATCAGGATCGGCCAGCCCTGGAGGCCGCCGTTGCCGAGCTGGACCGGGGTGCCCTCGCCCGCCTGGACGAACCCGGCGTTGACCAGGCCGATGAGGGCCAGGAACAGGCCCACGCCGACCGCGATCGCCATCTTCAGGCCGGGCGGGATCGCGGCGAAGACAGCGGTGCGGAAGCCGGTCAGCACCAGGACCAGCAGGAGCAGGCCCTCGACGATGATCAGCAGGAAGACGTCGGACCACGGCATCAGCGGCGCGACCCCGTAGGCGACCACGGCGTTGAGGCCCATGCCCGCGGCGATGGCGAACGGGTAGCGGCTCACCACGCCCATGAGAAGGGAGGAGATCGCCGCGACCAGGGCGGTCACGGCCGCGACCTGGGGGATGCCCAGGGTCTCGCCGTTGACGTCCTCGGCGGTGCCGATGATCAGCGGGTTGAGGACGACGATGTAGGCCATGGCGAAGAAGGTCGCCAGACCGCCGCGGATCTCGGTGCCGAGGGTGGAGCCCCGCTCGGAGATGTGGAAGTAGCGATCGAAGGGCCCGCGGGGGCCCTTCGAGATGGGGGATGTGCTTGAAGCGCTCACGGTGTCAGCCTGACCTGGTCGTGTTACCGGACAACTAGGATTCTGGGCCAGATTAGTTGCATCTTCATACAACGATAGACACGTGTTTCACACGAGTTTCATAGAAAACACCATATGCTCGGATGATCCAGTGATCGGATGTGACGAAGATTTCCCTGCTCAGCGCGCTTGGCGCCACCACTCCATGGAGTGGTCGGGGGTGTACGGCTAATCTGGGGGCGTGCGCAAACCCCGTCGGCCGGACCCCGAAGTTCACGAGAGCGACTACCGCGTACCCGCCGCGCTCGGCACCGCGGCCTGGGCGGTCGCGCTGATCGTCCTGCTGTTCATGGGCGACGCGCTCCCCGAGACCGAACGCTGGTGGATCGGCGTGTGCGCGACCGGCATGGGCCTGGGCGTCTTCGGCTTCCTCTACATCCCCCGCCTGCTGCGCAAACGGGCCGAGGCCGCCGAGCGGGGCGCCGACCGCGGGCCCGCCGCGCACGACCGGTCCGCCACCTGACCCGGCGCCGCGCACGACCGGCCCCGAACGCCCTGGTGGATCCGGTGACCGATAATGAACGGGTGCCAGAGACAGCCTTCCCGCGCGGACTCGCCGAACGACTGCGCGCCATCCTCATCGACGCCGACTACACGGTGTCCGGCGTCCGCGACCGGTTGGGCGACGCCGCGGCCCGTGCGCTGGCCCGCGAGGAGCTCGTCCCCGCGCTGCGCGCCACCGGCGGCGAGGAGCGCCTCGGGCTGCTGCTGCGCCTGTGGTGGCTGCGCAGCCCCATCCCCGTCCGCGCGGCCCGCGCCATCCTCCCCGTGGACGAACTCGCCGAGGCCGGCCTGGTCACCGTGGACGACCGCGCCGACGGGCCCGTCGTGCGCTCCCTGGTCCACCTGGGCCCCTGGGAGCTGGAGGAGGGCCGCCCCGGCTTCGTCGTCTCCGACCCCAAGGTGCGCCCCGGCGTCGGGGAGGTGCCCCGGCCCGACCACGTGGTGGGCGCGGGCGGCGCCTCGGCCACCCTGTCCCGGCTGATCGTGGACGGCCCGGTCGAGCGCGCGCTCGACGTGGGCACCGGCTGCGGGGTGCAGGCCCTGCACCTGGCCTCCCGCGCCCGGGAGATCACCGTCACCGACCTCAACCCGCGCGCGCTGCGGATGGCCGCGATCAGCCTGGCCCTGTCCGGGGTGCACGACGTGCGCCTGCTCCCGGGGTCGCTGTACGAGCCGGTCGCGGACGAGCGGTTCGACCTGATCGTGTCCAACCCGCCGTTCGTCATCACCCCCGACGCCTCCCGTTACACCTACCGGGAGTCCGACCTGCCGGGCGACACGGTCTGCGCCGAGCTGGTGCGCCGGGCGCCCGCCCACCTCACCGAGGGCGGCTGGTGCCAGATCCTGGCCAACTGGGTGCACTCCGACGGCGACGACTGGCAGGACCGGGTCGGCGGCTGGGTCACCGGGGCCGGCTGCTCGGGCTGGGTGGTCCAGCGCGACGTGCAGGACCCCGCGGAGTACGTGGAGCTGTGGCTGCGCGACTCCTGCGAGCAGGGCACCCCCGAGTACACCCGCCGCTACGACGCCTGGCTGGACTACTTCGAGCGCGAGGGCATCAAGGGCATCGGGTTCGGCTGGATCAGCCTGCGCAACGACGTCGCGCAGGACGCGACCGTGCGCGTGGAGGAGCTGCGCCACGACATCGAGCAGCCGGTGGGCCCCTACCTCCCGTCCGTGGTGGACGGGGCGATGACGGCGCACCGGCTGACCGACGCCGCGCTGCTGTCGGCGCACGTGGCGCTGGCCCCGGGTGTGGTGGAGGAGCGCATCGGCGTCCCCGGTGCCCCGGATCCGGAGAAGATCGTGCTGCGCCAGCGCGGCGGGCTCCACCGGGTGGCCCGGGTGGGCACCGTGGAGGCCGCGCTGGCCGGGGTCTGCGACGGGACGATGCCGGTGGGTCCGCTGCTGGACGCCATCGCCCAGCTCATCAACGAGGACCCCGCGCAGGTGCGCGAGCGGGTGCCCGAGGCCCTGCGGACACTCATCTCGGAGGGCTTCTTCACCGTCACCCGCTGAGCGCCCGCCCGCCGCCTCCCGCTCACGGGCGGACCACGGCCGCGGTCCCCTACTCGGGGGCCTCCCCGGGGGCCTCGTCCGGCGCCTGGGTGTAGAACGCGATGGTCCGCTCCGCGGAGGCGCGCACCGCCTCCGGGTCGGCTCCGGCGGCCAGGTGGGCGGCCTCCCAGGCGCGGGCGCTCGACTCCATGAACCGGATCGCCTCGGGCGAGGTGCCCCACTCGTCGATCTCCGCGGGGATGTCGGACCCGGTCTCCAGGTGCAGGCCCAGGCCCAGGACGGACAGGTCCCAGCCCACGCCCACCGCGCCCGGACCGAACCGCTCCCAGAACTCGCTCAACGGGGCCACGTGCGCCAGTTCGAACCGGGTGCGCTCCTTGCCGCCCTCGGCGGGCAGCGGGGTCAGCGTCACGTGGACGTCGCTGCGCGCGCCGCCGAACTCCCAGCTGATGTGGAAGGATCCGGGCGGGTCGCAGGCCAACACGGTGCCGCTCGCGTTGCCCTCCACCCGGTACTCGCCGCCGAGCTCCAGGTCCCCGTGGACGGGGGCGAACCAGCGCGGAAGGCGTTCGGGGTTCGTGCAGGCGTCCCAGAGGTCCTCGACGCCGGTGGTGTAGTCACGGGAGATCGTGACGGTGCTCTCGTCCCCCGCCTCGGTGATGGTGACCGTGCGCCCGGCCTCGTCGATCCGCTGCTGAACATCCATGGTCCACTCCCCTGTCGGGTCGGTTCCCGGTCCGGCGTCGTCCGGACCGGGGTCACCCCGAGTGCCGCCCTTCCTCCCCGTCTCCGGAGGTGCGGCGCTCGCGGTCGCCTCTGGCGAGTTCGGTCTCCAGTGCCATCAGGTGCGGCTCCCAGCGGGCGGCGAAGCGCCGCAGCCAGGCGTCGACGTCGCGCAGGGGCGCGGCGTCCACGGCGTACAGCCGCCGGTTGCCGTCCCTGCGCACGGTGGCGAAGCCGTTCTCCCGCAGCACCCGCAGGTGCTGGGAGACGGCCGGTTGCGAGATGCCGAACTCGGCCCGGACGACCTCCGTCAGCTCGCCGGAGGCGCGCTCACCCTCGTTGAGCAGCTCCAGCAGACGCCGACGCACGGGGTCGCCCAGGACGTCGAAGGCGTGCATGGGACCACCATATAAGCATCAGATTATATAAGCCAAGACTGATCTACTTGTGTCGTGCGGCCCCGGCGGTCAGCCGGTGAAGACGATCACACCCGAGCCGACCTCCTTGCCGCCCTCCACCAGTTGGAACGCCGGGGTGTCCGGGTGGGCGGCGACCGCGTCGTCGCACTCCAGCCCGATGCGGTGCGTCTCCCCCGGCGGGAACTCGCGCAGCTCCACCGGCAGCTGCGCGTAGCACGTCGTGGACTGCTCCTCGTACTCGAACTCGACGGTGGGGCGGTAGCCCGAGAAGAACGAGGTGCTCCGGCCGCCGTCGCCGGAGGCGGCCATCGTGAGCTCCACCGTGATCTGCCGGCCGGGCTCGAAGGTCTGCTCGCTGCCCGCGGGCGGGGCGCCCTCCTCGACTCCGCCGTTGCCGGAGGAGCCCGGGTCGTCGGAGGAGCAGCCCGCCACCGCGACGAGGGCGGCGGCCGCGAGCAGGGCGATGGGGATCGTGCGCATGGAGGGGTCCTGTCGGTTCGGATGTCGGCGGGGTTGGTTACGCCAGGGAGGACGTACCGGATCGTGCCCCGGTTCCTTCCAGGCCTCGATGAGAAGTACAGCGGGTACGGCGCCCGGGGGCAAACCGGGGGTCCCCCTCATGCGCTAGCGTGCTCGGCATGGCCCGAATCTCCGAACTCGTCCATTACCCGGTCAAGGGGTGCGCGGGAGTCTCCCTGGACACCGCGGAACTCACCCCGGCCGGCATCCGCCACGACCGTTCCTTCATGGTCGTGGACGACTCCGGCGACTTCCGCAGCCAGCGCAAGGACCCGCGGATGGCCCGCATCCGCCCCGAGGCGGGCGAGGGCACGCTGCGGCTGGCCACCGACGGGATCGAGCCGCTGGACCTGGAGGTCGACCCCGACGGCCCCCGGCTCGGCGTCACCCTGCACAGGCAGCCGTTCGTCGGCGTCGACCAGGGCGCGGCCGCCGCGGCCTGGCTGACCGAGGTGTTCGGCGCGCCCAGCCGCCTGGTCCGGGTGCCCGAGGACCACAGGCGGGAGAGCGGCGGGCTCACCCCGGGCACCAGCGGCTTCGCCGACAGCACCGCCGTGCTCATGGTCTCGGAGTCCTCCCTGGACCTGCTCAACGGCCGCATCCTGGAACGCGGCGCCGAACCCGTGCCGATGCGCCGGTTCCGCCCCAACATCGTGGTGTCCGGCTGGGCCGAGCCGCACACCGAGGACCTGGTCCGCGCCGTCCGCCTGGGCACGGCCGAGCTGGGCTACGCCAAGGTGTGCATCCGCTGCGCGGTCACCACCGTGGACCAGGGCACCGGGGAGAAGCGCGGCCCGGAGCCGCTGCGCACCCTGGCGGGGTACCGGCGGGCCGACGAGGGCGGTGTCTCCTTCGGCGCCAAGTTCGCGGTCACCCGGCCGGGTGTACTGTCCGTCGGCGACGAACCGGAGGTCACCGCCTGGGGCGAGGCCGAGTCGGGCCTGGGCGGCCGTCTGGCCGAGGTGCTCCAGTAGCGCCCCTTCGAGCCTCCGCTCCGCTTCGGCCCGCCCGTCGCCCGCCACCACCCTCAACGGACGGCCTGCGGCCACGGACTTGCCACCTTGCTCGGCGCCACTGGAGGGCGGGAACCTTCGTCCCCTCCGTCGCGGTCCTCGCCCGCCCGTCGCCCGCCACCACCCTCAACGGATGGCCTGCGGCCAGGGACTTCTCCTCGAAGACCGCTCCTCCGGGGCCTCCGGAACCCCGCTGGCGCCTCGCTTCGGCCTGGCGCGCTCACTGCTCCAGGTCGGCCTCGGCCAGCAGCAGCGGGGCCGCGTCCGGCTCGCGCAGCGCGGCCGCCAGGAGGTGGCGGCGGTCCCACTGCTCGGCGCGCCAGCACAGGGCGCGGGCCAGGCCGTCGACGGAGGAGGCGTGCACGACGCCGTCGCCCGCGTACCACTCCACCTCGACCCCGTCCACGACGAGTTCCGCGTGGTGCAGGTAGGTGCGGTCCGGCTGCTCCCCCTCGGGGTCCAGGAACAGGTCGGCCACCGCCGGCACCTGGCGCAGCGTGCCCCCCGCGGAGACCTCCCCGTCCACCGACTCGCTCGCCAGCTCCAGGTCCAGCACGTCGGCCAGCCCCTCCGGGTCGGCGGCCAGGACCAGCGGCCGCTCCGCGAACAGCGGGAGCAGGTCCGGGGAGTCCACCACCACGGCCTCCTCGGCGTCGGCCACCACGATCGCCCCGCCGAGCACGGCACGCACCCGCGTGGGCGGGGTGACCAGGTCGGCGTCCACCCCCGCCAGCGCCGTCCAGATCCGCAGCAGCGCCGGCCGGTCCACGTGCCGCTCCGGGTCGGCCAGCCGGGCCAGCAGGTCGTCCGGGCCCTCCGGGTCCGCCAGCAGTTCGGCCAGGGTGGTGCGCACGCCCAGCGCCCGGGCGAACTCCGGGTCGATGTCGGCGGGCGCCTCGTCGTACAGCCCCGACAGCGCGGGCTCGGCCTCGGCGGCGCGCAGCTCGGCCGGGGCGGCACCGCCCACCAGCGCCCGGGTGCGCAGCCACCAGGCGGTGTAGGACGGCACGTCCGCCACCCGGCCGTCGGGCAGGAGCACCCGGGCCGGGTCGGTCACGGCCTCGCGCAGCGCACCCCGGGAGAGCATCTCCAGGGCCTGCGGCCAGCGGTCGTCGGCCACGTAGTCGAGGTCGGCCACACAGACCAGTTCGGGGACCACCGGCGGCAGCTCGGGGTCGCCCACCCGTTCCAGGACCTCGTCGGCCCACTCGTCCAGCGCGTCGGGCGCCTCCTCGAACACGTCGAGGACGTCCTCGCCCAGTGCGGCCTCCTCGGCGCGCACCAGGGTGAACTCCCACAGCGCGCCGACCGCCCGCAGCACGTCGGTGCCGTACCGGTCCACCAGGTCGGCGTGCACGGTGCCGAAGGGTGCGTCGTCGGCCAGCACCTCGCCCAGCGGGGCGCCGGGGACGAGCAGCTCGGCGGCCACCGAGTAGCCGTCCTCGTCGTCGCGCAGCGCCAGCTCGGCCAGCCAGGGCGCGTCGGCCACGGTGGTCCCGGAGGCGGCGACCAGGCCCAGCACGGCCTCGGCCAGCGGTTCGGGGTCCTCGGCGTCCAGGGAGCCGCGCACCGCCGCCTCGGTGCGCGCGTCGGCCAGCACCGCGGCCGGGCCCGCCTCCACCGCGCCCAGGCGCAGCAGCAGCGGGTGGACGGCCCCGGGGTGCACCAGCCGCACCCCCAGCGCGGCCAGGGCCTCGGCGTCGATCCGGGCCGCGCCCTCCTCAGCGGGGACCAGCAGGGACCGGGGGCCGCGCACCAGGCGTCCGTCGGCCAGCGGCACGGGCAGCGCGCCCAGCTCGTCGGTGTCCGCCCCGGCGGCCAGCGCCGCGTACAGGCCCGCCCACCAGGACGGCGGCCGGACGGTGTCGGCGAGCAGGTCGGCGATGTCGGCGGCGCCCAGCCGGTGGACGCGCAGCGCCGCCAGCCCGGGGTGGCGGGGGTTGAGGCGGCCGGGCAGCAGCCCGGGGATCAGCTCGGCCAGGACCGCGGACAACCCCGCTCCCCCGGTGTCCAGCAGCACCGCCTCACCCGGGGCGACCGGCGCCCCGGACTCGGTGGTCAGGAACGGGGTGGTGCGCAGGGGCCCGGCGACCCGGGCGCGGAACCCGGCATCGACGTGGCCGCCGCCCACCCGGGTACCGGGCACCAGGTCCAGGGCGACCGCGGCGTCGAACCGGCGCAGCAGCGCGCTGTAGGCCTCGGCGGCCTCGGTCAGCAGCAGGTCGGTGGCCGGTCCGGGCTGCACCGTGCGGCGGTCGCTGCTCAGGGGGAAGGTGCCGATGAGCACCGCGGCCAGGTCCAGCCCGGTGTCGGTGGGGGTGGGCGCGTGCACCACCGGCTCCACGTCCGGGGGCAGCGGGGCCACGCCGCCGTCGTCGTCCACGGGCACCGCCCAGGTGAGCGACCACGCCGTGCGGCCGCGCTCCTCGGTGGGCCGGTCGGCGAGCAGGGCCGGGTCGAACTCCCCGGTGCGGGTGAGGGTGCGCCAGCGTGTGGTGCGGGTGCCCTCGGCGTCGCGCAGGGTCGTGACCGGCTCCCCGCCGTCCGCCTGGCGGGTGGCGACGCGCTCGGCGCCGTCGACCAGGACACGGATCTCGGCCAGTCCGGGCAGGGCCAGCAGCAGGGCCTCACCGGTTCCGGACAGCAGGTCGCGCACCCGGTCCCGGGCCGCGTCGTCGCGCAGCAGCAGCGAGACGACGGTGTCGTAGCCCGCCACGTCCGCCGCCCCGCCGGCGGCGGCCCCGTCGACGGCGAAGGGCAGACGCAGCATGGGCACGTGCCCTCGGCGGCGCTCGATCTCGGCGGCCAGCCCGGCCGGGTCGGACCCGGCCAGCGCCTCGGCGACGGCGGCCCGGGCCAGGTCGGCGCTGAAGCGGACGGCGGCCCCGGCCGAGCTCAGGGTGACGTCGTCGCTGAGCGCGGCCACGGCGGAGAACCCCACGCCGAACCGGCCGACGGAGTCGTCCCCACCGCGTTTGGTGGAGGCCCGCAGGGTCGCCAGCGACTCCACGCCCTCCGCGGTGAGCGGGGCGCCGGTGTTGGCGGCGACGAGGCGGCGGCCCTCCAGCGACAGCAGCAGCCGCCCGGGGACGCCCGCGCGGCGGGCGGCGTCGGCGGCGTTCTGGGCCAGTTCGACCACGACCCGGTCGCGGTACCCGCCGAGGGCGAAGTCCTCCTCGGCGTTGGCGTCCTCGCGGAACCGGGCGGGGGCGTCCGTCCACGCGGCGAGTACGCGTCGGCGCAGTTCGGCGGTGTCGTAGGGGTCAACCCCGGTGGCGAGCGGCTCGGCCATTGGTGGTCCCTCCTGGCGGCCGGCACGGCCCGGCACGATGCACATCAGACCCTAGCCCACCCTTGGTCGGGCGAGGTGTCGGGACGTGCCCGGGCCGGACCGTCAGGAGTCGGAGGCCACCAGTTCCAGCTCCGTGGTGTCGTCGAAGACGATGTGGTCGTAGCCCATCTCGTCGACGACGGGGGCGACCGGCTCGTTGCGCGACTGCGGCATGCGGACCTCGGAGTGGGCGCCGCAGCCGTGGTCCAGGGAGACCACGCGGCCGTCGTCGGGCGCGAACCCGTTGGTGCACACCCCGAACATCTGGCGCAGCTCCCCGGCGAGCGGGGTCATGAAGCCGCAGGTGATGCAGCGGGCGGGCGCGGCCTCGGCGATCGGCGTGCGCGGCCCGGCCTCGCCGTTGTACCAGCGCTCGGCGGCCTGCTCGCGGCCGGTCTCGGAGAGCACCTGCTTGCGGCCCAGGCCCAGCTCCCAGACCATCTGCCGGTCCACGCCGTCCTCGTCCAGCTCGCTGTCGGCGACCTGGGCGTAGCCGGGCACGAGGCGCTCGTCGTCCTCGTCGGTGGGCAGCAGGTCGCCGGGACCGAGGTCGCCGGGCAGCAGCCGCTCCTTCCACGGCACCCACTCGGGTGCGACGAGGGCGCCCTCTCCGGGCAGCAGCACGACCTCGTTGACCGTGACGTCCTTGGCGCGCGATGCGCGGACCACGGTGACGGCGTAGGTCCAGCCGGGGTACGCCGGGTCGAGGCAGGTGAAGTAGTGGGTGATCAGACGGGTGTCCTCGACCTGGGGAGCGAGGTGCTCACCCACCCATTCGGGTCGCCCGACCTCGGCGGCCACCGAGCGGGCCAGGTCCACCGCCTCGATACACGCCTTGTCAGGTACAGGAGAACGTCGAGAAGGGCTCACGTTCCCCATTCTCACTGATCCACGGCACCGATTTGACCACAACGCGGGTCAAGGTTCGTCCGATACACCCTCTTGGTCGGCCCTTGGGGACACGGAGCGGCTCCGGTCCGCGGACCGGAGCCGCTCCGTTCAGGGGGTCAGGCCTCCAGGTCGTCGGCGACGACCCGCAGCACGGCCGCGATGCGGGCGGCCTCGCGGCGCTCGGGGTGGCGGTCGCGCCGGTACCCGTTGGAGAGGCCTTCGAGCAGCTTGATGAGGTCCTCGGTGATGACCACCATCTCGTCGGGCTTCTTGCGCCGGGCCTTGGCCACCGAGTGCTGGGTGTCCAGCAGCTTGACCTGGAGCGCCTGGGCGCCCTTGCGTCCTTCGGCCACCCCGAACTCGACCCGCTGGCCGGGGCGCAGCGTTTCGGTGCCGGGGGGCAGTGCGGTGGAGTGCACGAAGACCTCTCCGCCGTCGTCGCGTGTGAGAAAACCGAAACCCTTACCGCCGTCGTACCACTTGACCTTGCCGGTGGGCACGTAGGACCTCATGCTTTCACTCGTTGCCGTCAGCCTGAATGCCAGGCTAATGCCCGGGAGTGACGGAACGCGAGGGAAAAACCGTCCCCCCGGACACGCGGAACGAGGCCCGGATGCGGCTCATCCGGGCCTCGTGTGTTCCGGCGGCCCCTCCCCGCGGGTGCGGAGTACGGGACGGGACTCGGCGGAGATACCGGGCCGCCAGGAACGTGGTGCGGAGCCCGGACTGGACGCCGGGCCGTCTCACCGACATGGCCACCACCGAAGCGAGAACGGCGGTGTACGCCTTGAGTACCCGAGATCACGTGCTCGAACGCGCGGTAACGGGCCGACCGGAAAAGGTTATTCCCCTCCTTTTGCCTACCGATGACCGGCGGGCCGCGAGGAGGCGCGCCGCCGCTCGGCCGCCCGCGCCGACCGGGCGGCCCGCGGGTAGAGGCAGCCGACCGAGAGCAGGGAGCCCAGACCCAGCCCGATCACGCCGTAGTCGGCCAGGGAACGCTGGATGTACTGGTCGACGAAGTCGGCCTCGCCGTTCCACAGCACCATCCCGGCCAGGCAGGCCAGCAGCGGCACCAGCACCGCGACCCACTTGTCCCGCACCCCCCACACCCGGCTGAGCAGGACGAACGTGATCCCGAGCACCCACAGGAAGGACAGCCCCCAGCCCCAGGGCGCGGTGGCCAGCAGCAGGGCCAGGGCGACCAGCTCGCCGGGGTGGTGGCGCAGGCACAGCACGATTCCGCGCAGGACGCCGGCCTCGCTGCGCGCACCGCCCTCAAGCCGCATCTCGGTGCGGCCCGGCCCTTCCAGCAGGCCCATGATCCCGCTGCTGGGGCCGCCCCGCCAGGGCGGCGGCGGCCGGTCGGCGTGCCGGGGCTTGGGCGGGATGAGCTCCTCGTCCTCGATGTCGAGGTCGCGGCCGGCGAGCTCCCGTTCCACCAGGTCCTGGGGGGATCCGAAGCTCAGCAGGATGCCGCGGACGGCGTCCACGCCGTCGTCGGGCGCGGCGGCGCGGCGCGCGTCGATCCGCGCGCGCACGGAGGTGAGGTAGGCGGTCCGTTCCCTGGCGGTCAACCGACCGTGCAGGACCAAGCCGACCTCGGACAGATAGTCGAGTACCAATTGTTCCGAGCGCTGGGTCATGTCCCCATAGTGGCGGAGGATGACCTGCCTTTTAAGCCCCTTTTCCTATTTCGGTCGACTAATGCGGGCCGTATACGGTCCGTGACCGGGGGCTGTCGGGGCAGCGGGGCCACGGGGGCACGGAGGGGCACAGAACGGCGTCCGTGACCGGGGCCATTCACCGTTGTGCCGGTGATCACCCCCGCCGCACGTCACGGAACGGACCGCCCACGAGGTCTGTACGGGTGAAGGGGTAAGGACCACCACCTCGAACCGGAGGCAGTCCCATGGACATCTCGGAACGGCGGACCACCACATCCGTCCTCGTCATCGGCACCGGCGGCGCCGGCCTGCGCGCCGCCATCGAACTCGCGGAGCGGGGAGTGGACGTCCTGGCCGTGGGCAAGCGCCCCCGGTACGACACCCACACCGCGCTGGCCGCCGGGGGCATCAACGCGGCGCTGGGCACCATGGACCCGCAGGACACCTGGCGCCAGCACGCCGCCGACACCCTCCAGGAGGGCTACCTGCTCGGCGACCCGCGCACGGTCCTCACCGTCACCGAGGGCGCGGCCCGCGGGATCGAGGACCTGGAGCGCTACGGGATGCGGTTCGCCCGCGAGGCCGACGGGCGCATCTCGCAGCGGTTCTTCGGGGCGCACACCCACCGCCGCACCGCGTTCGCCGGGGACTACACGGGGCTGGAGATCCAGCGGACCCTGGTCGACCGGGCGGCCCGGCTGGAGGTCCCCGTCCTGGACGACGTGTACATCACCCGGCTGCTGGTCGAGGACGGCACGGTGTTCGGCGCCTACGGGTTCGGGCTACAGGACGGGACCCGGCACGTGATCCTCGCCGACGCCGTCATCCTGGCGGCCGGCGGGCACACCCGCATCTGGCGGCGCACCTCCTCCCGCCGCGACGAGAACACCGGCGACTCCTTCCGCCTGGCCGTCGAGGCGGGCGGCCGCGTCCGCGACCCCGAGCTCGTCCAGTTCCACCCGTCCGGGCTGCTGTGGCCCGAGAACGCGGCCGGGACCCTGGTGTCGGAGGCGGCCCGCGGCGAGGGCGGCATCCTGCGCAACGGGCAGGGCGAGCGTTTCATGTCCCGCTACGACCCCGAGCGCATGGAGCTGTCCACCCGCGACCGGGTGGCGCTGGCCGCCTACACCGAGATCAGGGAGGGGCGCGGCACCGAGAACGGCGGGGTGTGGCTCGACGTCTCGCACCTGCCCCAGGAGACGATCCTGGAGCGGCTGCCGCGTGTGCACCGCACCCTGCTCGAACACCAGATGCTCGACATCACCGAGTCGCCGATGGAGATCGCCCCGACCGCCCACTACTCCATGGGCGGGGTGTGGGTGCGGCCCGGGGACCACTCCACCGACGTCGCGGGCCTGTACGCGATCGGCGAGGCCGCCAGCGGCCTGCACGGGGCCAACCGGCTGGGCGGCAACTCCCTCATCGAACTGCTCGTCTACGGCCGCCTCACCGGTCGGGCCGCGGCGGAGTACTCGCTGGGGCTGGCCGCCCACCGGCGTTCCGCCGAGGAGATCGGGCGGGCCCGCGCCGAGGTCGACGGCCTGCTGGCCGCCAAGGGGCGTGAGAACACCCGCTCCCTCCAGCGCGCCGTGCGCACCCTGATGACCGAGCACGCCGGGGTGGTCCGCGACGAGGCGGGCCTGCGGGCCGGGCTCGACGCCCTGGACGGGGTCGAGGAGCGCATCGGCGGGCTGGGGGTGCACCCCGACCTCGCCGGGTTCCAGGACCTAGCGCACGCCTTCGACCTGAAGTCCATGGCGCTCTCCGGACGCGCCACGCTGGAGGCGGCGTTGGAGCGCCGGGAGACCCGGGGCTGCCACAATCGGTCCGACTTCCCCGAGACGGACCCGTCGCTGCGGGTCAACCTCGTCTGGTCCGGCCCCGGCAAGCTGGAACACGAGGAGATCCCCGCGGTCCCCGCGGAGATCGCGGAGCTGATGCACGAGGTGTCCAGCACCGGAAAACTCGTCGAATAACGAGGAGCCCACGACCCCATGCCGTCGCGGGAGTCCGAGCACGACGCCGCCCCGGTCACTCCCGGACCCGACCTGGAAAGGGCCGGGGCGGTGTTCCGGGGCGTCCGGGGCCGCCTGTTCGTGATCGCCTACCGGGTCCTGGGGTCGGCCGCCGAGGCCGAGGACGTCCTCCAGGAGGCATGGATCCGCCGGCAGGCCTACGACCGGTCGACGGTGTCGTGCGCGTGGCGGACACGGTGATGCGGCCGATCGCCGCCGCGGACGTCTCCGCCGCCGTGGCCGGGGGCGCCCTGGGCGCGCCGACCGGCGGCGTGACCGAGGTGGCCGGACCGGAGGAGATCACCATGGAGGACCTGGTCCGGGCCCGCCTCGCGCTCGACGGCGACCCGCGCGAGGTCGTCGCGGGCAGGGAGAACCCGTACTTCGGCACCGTCGTCGAGCCGGGCGCCCTGCTGCCCGGCGCGGGCGCGACCATCGCCACCACCCTCTACGAGGACTGGCTCGCCGCCCGGCCGGCGCGGTGAGTCCGCGGTCGAGGCGACGCGGTCGCCCGGCCGAACGGGTGTGGGGGACGGGCGGGGCCGCAGCCGTCTCGCCGGGACCCGGAACATTCCGGGATCCGGCCCCTCCCCGGTGCCGTCCCGGCGGCCCGGACATCCGGGCCGCCGGGACGCTTCTCTCCCTTCTCTCCCTCCCGGATCTCCCACCTCGTCGCAGGTATCGCCTAGCGTTGGTCCCGATGACCGACAACGCACCTCCCGACCTGCACGGACCGGACACGGGGACCGCCGGGCCGGGCCGCCCCCCGACCTTCACCTCCTGGCTGCGCGAACGTTCCGACGAGGAGCTCGCCGCCCTGTTGTCCGTCCGGCCCGACCTGGGCCGTCCCGTCCCCGACGGCATCGGCGCACTGGCCGCCCGGGCCACCACCCGCAACACCGTCCTGCGGGCCCTGGAGGGGCTGGACGCCTTCACCCTCCAGGTCCTGGAGTCCGTCGTCGCCCTGGGCGACGACCGGATGGCCGAACCCGTGGGCGTCACCGCCGCCGGGATCACCGCCGCGCTGGCGCCCGGCGATGACGACGGGACGGTGCGGGACGCCGTCGCGGCCGCCCTGGACGGCCTGCTGCGCTCGGCGCTGGTCTGGCCCGACCGGGACCGGCTGCGCCCCGTCCAGGTGCTGCGCGACCTGCTGCCCGCCCCGGCCCGGCTGGGGCCGCCCGCCCGGGTGCTGCTGGCCGCGCTGCCGCACGGCCGCCTCAAGCGGCTGGCCGCGGACCTGGCCCCGGACACCTCCGCGCCCACCCCGGTCGAGGCGCTGGCCCGTCTGCTGTCCGACCCCGTCGGGCTCGGCGCCCTGCTGTCCGGGGTCGGCGAGCAGGCCCGCCGGCTGCTGGACGGGATGACCTGGGGACCGCCGCACGGCACCGTCGCCGACGCCCGCCGCGACGTCGGGGTGGCCGACGCCGGGTCGCCGGTGGAGGAGCTGCTGGCCCGCGCCCTGCTGCTGCCCAGCGGCGACGACACGCTCACCCTGCCCCGGGAGGTGGGGGTGCACCTGCGTTCGGGAGTGCTGTTCCGCGAGGTGGCGGCCGCTCCCCCGGCGTTCGCGGGCACCGCCCACGACCCCGCCGGGGTGACCCGGTTCGCCGCCGGGCAGGCGTTCACGGTGCTGCGCGCCGTCGAGGAACTGCTGGAGTCCTGGGCCGACGAGCCCGCCGCGGTACTGCGCAACGGCGGCCTGGGCGTACGGGACCTGCGCCGCGCCGCGCGCACCATGGACACCGACGACACCACCGCCGCGCTGCTCGTCGAGGTGGCCCACGCCGCCGGGCTGCTGGGCGCCGACGACCGCGTCGAGGGCGAGTGGCTGCCCACCCGCGAGTACGACCTGTGGCGGGAGAGCCCGCCCGAGCGCCGCTGGCTGCGCCTGGCCCAGGCGTGGCTGGACACCGACCGGGTGCCCGCACTGAGCGGCTCCCGGGACTCCGGCGGGCGGGTGCGCAACGTGCTCGGCCCCGGGCTGGTCCGCCCGGCGGCACCGCAGGCCCGCCGCGATGTGCTCGCCGAGCTGGGCACCGCCGAACCCGGGTTCTCCCCGGCCGCGGAGTCGTTGTCGGCCCGGCTCTCCTGGCGGCGGCCGCGCCGCCGCTCGCCCGTGTACACCGAACTGGTGGAGACCGCCGTGACGGAGGCCGCCGTGCTCGGGTTCACCGGCCGGGGCGCCCTGGCCGGGCACGTGCGCCCGCTGCTGGAGGGCGACCCCGAGGCCGCCGCCGCGCTGCTGGCCGGGCACCTGCCCCGGCCCCTGGACCATGTCCTGGTGCAGGGCGACCTCACCGCCGTCGCGCCCGGCCCGCTGGTCAGCGAACTGGCCCGGGAGCTGGCGCTGATCGCGGACGTGGAGTCCACCGGCGGCGCCACCGTGTACCGGTTCACCGAGACCTCGGTGCGGCGGGGGCTGGACGCCGGACGCGGCATCGCCGACATCCTCACCCTGCTGGAGCGCCATTCGCGCACCCCGCTGCCGCAGGCGCTGCGGTACCTGGTGTCCGACGTGGGACGGCGGCACGGGCGGTTGCGCGCCGGCACGGCCTCCGCCTACCTGCGCTGCGACGAACCCGCCCTGCTGGACGAGGTGATGGGCGACCGGCGCACCGAGGCGCTGGGGCTGGTGCGGCTGGCGCCGACCGTGGTGGCCGCCGGGGTGAACCGGGCGGCGCTGGTGGACGGGCTGCGCAGGCTCGGCCACCACCCCGTCGCCGAGGGCGGGGACGGGGCCATGCGGCTCTCCCGCCCCGAAGCGCGCCGCGCCGAACCCGTGGAGGTGCCGCCCGAGCCGCCGTCCGCCGCCCCCACCGTCGAGCGGCTGCGCGACATCGTGCGTGCGGTGCGGGCCGGGGACCAGGCCGCCACCGTGGCCCGCCGCCCCGTCCCCCTGCCCGAGGACGGCCCGCCCGGCTCCCGGGCGGGTGCGGTGCTGGAGGCGCTGTCCCGGGCCGCCGCGACCGGGCGGCGCCTGTGGATCGGCTACACCGACACCGACGGCCGCCAGGGCGGCCGGATCATCGAGCCCTCGTCGGTCGACGGCGGGTTCGTCACCGCCCGTGACGAGACCCGGGGCGCGGTGCAGCGTTTCGCGGTCCACCGGATCACCGCCGTGGCCGAGCTGGAGGAGGACGATCGGAGCGGTACGCCGTAGGGTGGAACGCGGTTGCCAGTCGGCCCTCGGACAAGCGAGAGACACCCCCATGAGCAATGCGTCCCTGCCCCCCGGAGCCTCGTCCCCCCGTGAGCACGGCCGCGACGACGGGCGCGACGGTGAGCGCGGCCGGGCGGCGGACGCCGCCCCGGCGCGCGGGGAGGGGGCCGCACCCGGTCCGTCCGCCGCCGGTGCGGCCAACAGCTCCACGATGGCGCTGATCCTGCACGCGTTCACGCTGCTGTGCTGTGGCAACTGGATCTTCGGCGTCGCGGGCATCGTGTTCGCGATCCGGGCCGCCCACGCCCGCGACCGGGGGCGGCCGGGCCGGGCCGAGATGCTCACCCGGTACTCCTGGTACTGCCTGGGGGCGGCCGGGGTGATGCTGTTCGTCATGCTGGTGCTGACCTTCGTGGTGTTCACTCAGAGCGGGTCCTGGATCCAGGGCATCGTGCCGGTGACCAACTACTGAACCGGCCGCCGGCCGGGACCGCGTCGTGACCGCGGGCCGGGGAACCTCCGCCGGGTCCTCCGCGTCCCACCGGGTACGGGCGGGTACACCTGTGGTGGTGAGGGCCGAGGGCCCGCGGGAGGGGGAGCGCATGCCGGGGCGATCCGGGGGTCCCAGGGATTTCTGGGAACGGGAACAGGGCGGGGCCCTGCGCTCGGTCTCCCCCGTGCCGACGCGCACCGCGTCCCCGGCCGCGCCCGCCGGGCACGCCCGCCCGCCCGCCGGCCCGGCTCCGACGGGACCGCCCGCCCGGGTGGGCGGCACGGTCGCCGCCCTGGTGGTGGCGGCGCTGACCCTGATCCCGCCGCTGCTGGGCGCCTACCTGGGCGTGTGGTTCCTGCTCCTGGGCGCCAACGTCCCGGGGATCGCGCTCGCCGTCGTGGCGTTGACCAAGGTCCCCGACGCGCCCGAGGTCGAGCGGTACCTGCGGTACACCTGGGCCTGCAACCTGGCCTACGGCCTGCTGGGCGTGCCCGTGATGATCATCGTCCTGTTCGTGTTCGTGATGGCCCTCATGCTCGGCTACTGAGCCGGATCGGCCGTCCCCGCACCCCTCACCCGAAGGATCCCCGTGAACGACAACCCGTACGACCCGTACGACCCGTACAAGGACGCGACCGGGGGCTACTCGGCCCCCGGCCACGACCCCTACGGCTATCCCGCAGCGCCCTACGGCCCGGCGCCCGGCTACGGCCCCGTGTCCCCGTACCCGGTGCCCGCGGCCAAGCCCGAGCACGAGGGCCGGGCCACCACCGCGCTGATCCTGTCCTGCGTCCAGCTGGTCCTGTGCTGCGGTCTCACCGCGATCCCCGGCGTCGTGTTCGGGGCCATGGCCCTCGGCGAGAAGTACGACCTCGACCGCGGTGAGCACCTGACCAGGAACGCCTGGCTCTCGGTGTGGATCAATTTCGGCGTCCTGGCCCTGGGGATCGTGCTCTTCATCACCCTGATCGCGACGGACATCGCGACGTCCTGACCCGGGCATGATCGGGGCCCGCCGTGCGTTGCACCTGGGACCGCCCCCGATGGCCGTCCCCGATGGCCGCCCTCCTGACGGAAGGTTCCGTGTGTCCTGCCTGATCGTCCAGTCCGACAAGACCCTCCTGCTGGAGGTCGACCACGAGTCCGCCGACGAGTGCCGCCGCGCCATCGCCCCCTTCGCGGAACTGGAGCGCGCCCCCGAGCACGTGCACACCTACCGGATCACGCCGCTGGCGCTGTGGAACGCCCGCGCCGCGGGGCACGACGCCGAGCAGGTCGTCGACGCCCTGATCCGCTTCTCGAAGTTCCCCGTGCCGCACTCGCTGCTGGTGGACATCGCCGAGACCATGGACCGGTACGGTCGGCTGCGGCTGGAGGGCGACCCGGTGCACGGTCTGGTCCTGCGCTCCTCCGACCGGCCGGTGCTGGAGGAGGTGCTCCGCTCCAAGCGGCTCAAGGGCATGCTGGGCGAGCGGCTCGGCGATGACTCCGTGGCGGTGCACCCCAGCGAGCGCGGCAACCTCAAGCAGGGGCTGCTCAGGATCGGCTGGCCCGCCGAGGACACGGCCGGCCACGTCGACGGCGAAGCGCACCGGATCGACCTGGTCCAGGACGGCTGGGAGCTGCGCGACTACCAGCGCGCCGCCGCCGAGGGCTTCCACGCGGGCGGTTCGGGCGTGGTGGTCCTGCCCTGCGGGGCGGGCAAGACCGTGGTGGGCGCCGCCGCGATGGCGATGACCGGCGCGACCACGCTCATCCTGGTCACCAACACCGTGTCGGTGCACCAGTGGAAGACCGAACTGTTGAAGCGGACCACGCTCACCGAGGACGAGATCGGCGAGTACTCGGGCACCCGCAAGGAGGTCCGTCCGGTCACCATCGCCACCTACCAGGTCATGGCGGCCAAGCGGAAGGGCGTGTACACGCACCTGGAGCTGTTCGACGCCCGCGACTGGGGACTGGTGGTCTACGACGAGGTGCACCTGCTGCCCGCGCCGATCTTCCGGATGACCGCGGACCTCCAGGCCCGGCGGCGGCTGGGGCTGACCGCGACGCTGGTGCGCGAGGACGGCCGCGAGGGCGACGTGTTCTCCCTCATCGGGCCCAAGCGGTACGACGCCCCGTGGAAGGACATGGAGAACCAGGGCTGGATCGCCCCGGCGGACTGTGTCGAGGTGCGGGTGGACCTGGCGGAGTCCGAGCGGCTGGCGTACGCGACGGCCGAGCCGGAGGACCGCTACCGGTTCTGCGCGTCCTCCGAGGCCAAGACCGCGGTGGTGCGGGAGCTGGTGGAGCGGCACGCCGACGAGCAGGTGCTCGTGATCGGCTCCTACATCGACCAGCTGGACGAGCTGGGCGAAGCGCTGGGCGCTCCGGTGATCAAGGGCGGGACCCGCACCAAGGAGCGGGAGCGGCTGTTCGACGCGTTCCGGTCCGGGGAGCTCCGGATCCTGGTGGTGTCCAAGGTCGCCAACTTCTCGATCGACCTGCCCGAGGCGGGTGTGGCGATCCAGGTGTCGGGGTCGTTCGGGTCCCGGCAGGAGGAGGCGCAGCGGCTGGGCCGGGTGCTGCGGCCCAAGTCCGACGGCAGGTCGGCGCGGTTCTACGCGGTGATCGCGCGCGACACCCTGGACCAGGACTACGCGGCGCACCGGCAGCGGTTCCTGGCCGAGCAGGGGTACGCCTACCGGATCACCGACGCCGCCGACATCCTGGCCGGCGGCGAGGTCTGAGGGGGCGGGACGTGTCCCGCCTCGCGGCCCGGGGGCATCCGCGGGCCGCTTCCTGAGGCGTGTTCCGTGGATGCCGCTCGTCGCGAGCGGGGTTCCGGTGCAGGCATCGCGAGGCCGGAGAAGGAGTCGGTGCGGGTTCTCCTGCCGACCGGTGAGAACGCGGCGGGGGAGGTGCCGGGGCATCGCGCGGCAGGGTGAGCATCCGCGGAACACGCCCTAGAACGAGGGCAGCCCGCCGATGACGTAGGTCCCGGCGGCGATCACCCATGCGATGAGGGAGTAGCTCAGGGTCCGGGTCCGCAGCGTGCGGTCGTCGCGCACCCCCGGGGCGGCGAAGGCGGCGACCAGCAGGACCAGGCCGAGCAGCGCGGGGATCGCGGAGGCCAGCGAGAAGAGCTGGGTCTGGGCGGCGCAGGCGGTGTAGCCGGAGGTGCCGGGATCACCACAGAACACGTCGTACCCCGATCGGATCGTTCGGTGCGGGCGGGACACCCCGACCGTACCGTTTCGGCGGAGGCGGCCGGTCGGCCCATGCCGACCGTATTGACGGGTGCGCGATTTTCGTGATCCAGGACACTCCCCCTCTTTACACGAACCCGTTTCGTGTCCAATCATGGCTGGAAAGCCCCCCGGCGCCCCCGGCACCCCCTCGGAGGTCCATCCATGTCCGACCGCACCGGTTTCCACTCCCTCCGCGACGGCGGCCTGAACTGGGACTCGCTGCCCCTGAAACTGTTCGTCAAGGGCAACGCCAGGTTCTGGGACCCGGCCGCCATCGACCTGAGCCGGGACGCCGAGGACTGGAAGACCATCGGCGAGGCCGCGCAGAAGCGCATCCTGCGGCTGTGCGCCTTCTTCGCCGCGGGCGAGGAGGCCGTCACCGAGGACCTCCAGCCGTTCCTGCGCGCGATGGCGGCGGAGGGGCGGCTGGGCGACGAGATGTACCTGACCCAGTTCGCGTTCGAGGAGGCCAAGCACGTCCAGGCGTTCCGGCTGTGGCTGGACGCCATCGGCGTGTACGACGACCTGCACGGGTACGTGGAGGAGAACCCGGGCTACCGGGTGCTGTTCTACGAGGAGCTGCCGTCCTCCCTGGAGGCGCTGCTGGACGACCCGAGCCCGCGCAACCAGGTGCGCGCCTCGGTCACCTACAACCACATCGTCGAGGGCTCCCTGGCGCTCACCGGGTACTACGCCTGGAACCACATCTGCACCGTGCGCGACATCTTCCCCGGGATGCGGCGGATCGTGCGCCTGATCGGCGACGACGAGCGCCGCCACATGGCGTGGGGCACGTTCACCTGCCGGCGGCACGTGGCCGCCGACGACGCCAACTGGGCGGTGGTGAGCGAACGCCTGGAGGAACTGCTGCCGCACGTGATGACCACCGTCGACAGGGGCGAGAACGCCGCGGAGGCCACCCCCGAGAGCGCGAGATACGAGCTGCCCCCGGGCGAGCTGGTGCGCTACGCCTCCGACCGGGCGCTGCGCCGCCTGGGCGCCATCGAGTCCGCCCGCGGCGTGCCCGTGGCGCAGATCGACCTGGACGCCTCCCCCGAACGCCTGGAGGAGGAGTTCGGGGAGGAGGACCGGGCGGCGATGGCGGAACTGTGAGGGCGGGGGCCCGGCCCTCGGTCCGGCGGCCCTGCGGTCAGCGCCCTTCGAGCAGCACCAGGTCGATGGCGATGGCCGAGGCGACCACCATGGTGCGCAGCGGCTCGGGCAGCGTCGGGTAGCGGTGGTGCAGGGCGTAGGAGTCGGCCGAGGTGAGCAGCTCGCCCAGGTCGGGGACGCGCCGGTCCACCCGGGCCACCTCGTGCCCGCCGGGGTCGTTGATCCGGAAGTCGCGGGCGAAGAAGTCGCCCTTGATCGACCCCAGCGGCCGCTTCCACGGGTCCAGCAGGCCGAACCCGGCCTTGAAGAAGGCGACGTCCTGCTCGATGCTGCCGACCGGCCGCCCGTCCGGCCACTGCACGGTGGTCGTGGCGGTCATCCACGACCACTGCTTCTCGATGGTGAGGCGGGGCCCGCGGCCGTCGTGGACGACGACCCGGCGGTTGGCGGAGACCCCGTAGGACGCGGCCAGGTGGCGGGCGATCCGCTTGCCGGTGTCCAGCCCCTCCTCCCGGACGTGTGCGAGCTGTCGGCCGTGCCCGTCGAAGCAGTGGTACTCGGACTCGTCGACGAAGAAGCGTTTCGGCTGCCTCACCAGCAGGGGATTCGCGGAGAAGAAATCCATGCGGGCACTTTAGGGCGTATGCCCCGGTCCCGCCCGGAGCGGGTACCGTCCCGCAGCACCCGGGCCGCCACCTCGGCGATGTCCACCGGGTCGACGACCGGCGGCCCCGCGTCCCCGAACGGGGACAGGGCCTCGCGGCGTTCGCGGACCGGCCCCGCCCGGGGTGGGACCGCCCACCGAACGGCCTGCTCGAACACCCGGAGGCGGTCGGGCGAGGGAGAGCCGGGCCGTGCCCGGGACGGCCGCCCTCGGCTGCGCCTCGGGGAGCGCGGCGGTGACGGATGGACCCGGTTCGAGGTCGACGGCCCCTCACCCGAGGTGGTCTCGGCGCGGTCGGCCGGGTCGGGCGCCCGGGTGGAGGTCCCGGCCCCGGACGCGGCCCGGCGGCGGCTCGCGGAACCGGCTGCCGAACCCGCCGGGCTCTACGGCGCGACCCGAGGCTCCCCGTCGTCGGGGTGCCAGAGTTCACGGCGACCGCGCTGGGCCTCCAGGGCGATCCGCCCGAACGGCTCCGCACGCCAGTCGCCGTCGGCGTCCAGGTGGTTGGCATAGAGGACCTCGCCCTCGCGGGAGAGCACGTAGAGGGAGTCCACCAGCCGGTGGGTCTCCAGGAACTCGACCGTGTTGGGCACGCCCTGGTAGAAGCGGTCGTGCAGGTGCTCGGGCAGCCAACGACCGAACCCCTGCTGTTCGCGGGAGCGCTGGTAGCGGTCCACGATCGCGAACCGGCTGACGGAGGCGTGGACGGCCAGGAAGGCGACCTCCACCCGGTAGCCCGCCTCGCGGAAGCCCCGCACCCACTCGGCCGCCCAGTCGGCGCGCCCCAGCGGGTGGCTGCACAGCACGTCCACCCGGCCGGAGCGGATGTGCTCCATGGCGGATGCGTGCAGCACCCCGACCTGGGCGGCGACCGCGCGCGAGGCGGCCCGGTCGTCGCGGAGCATCGCCCGCTCGTAGTCCGGGGACAGCCGCATCAGGTCGTCGCCGTCGTAGCTCACGGTGCCCTCGGGCAGCACCGGCAGCAGCAGCCGCTGGAGGGTGGACTTGCCCGACCCCGGCTGACCGCCGAACAGCAGCAGCCGCGGGTGCTCGCGGGCCTTTCCGGTGAGCCGGTCGCGCAGCCCCAGGTCGAAGAGGTCGGCGGCGTCGGCCGCGGGGAGCGGACCCACCTCCTCACCGGCGTCCGGGACCGGGGCGGAGCGCAGCCCGGTCAGGGTCCGGGTGAGGTCGTCGTCGGCGCGCTCGACCTCGTCCGTGGTGAGGAAGGGCAGGCGGGCCTCCCGCGCCAGCAGGTCGGCGGCCCGGTCGCGCAGACCTCTGGCCGTGCAGGCGCCGATGGCGGCGCTGAACAGGTTGTAGGCGCGTTCCCCGGCCAGGCGTCGGCCCTCGGTCTGCGGGGGGACGCCCCCCGTGGGGCTCTCCGCCAGGAGGGGGGCGGCCGTGGAGGCCGGAGGGGGCTCCACGGCCGGGGCGGCCGCCCCGGGTTCGAGCGCCCCGGGCACCGGGGGCGTTTCCGTCGCCATGTCGTCACCCTTCCGGGGCCCGTGGCGGCCCCGCAGCCGCTGACACAGAGTGATGGTAGTGCGTTACCGCGGGACCGGTGGGCGGTTTCGGCGGCCGGTACCGGACGTTGCAGGACCCCTGCGCCTCGGGGGTCGCACAGGTCACAGGGTTCTCAGAAGTCCACGTCGTCGGTAACCGGCTGTTCCAGGCCCCGCACGGGCCGGGCGGCAGGGGTGTCCACCCGGGCCGGTACCGGACGTTGCAGGACCCCTGCGCCTCGGGGGTCGCACAGGTCACAGGGTTCTCAGAAGTCCACGTCGTCGGTAACCGGCTACTCCGGGCCCCGCACGGGCCGGGCGGCAGGGGTGTCCACCCGGGCCGGTACCGGACGTTGCAGGACCCCTGCGCCTCGGGGGTCGCACAGGTCACAGGGTTCTCAGAAGTCCACGTCGTCGGTAACCGGTTACTCCGGGCCCCGCACGGGCCGGGCGGCGGGGGGTGTCCGCCCGGCCCGCGGGGTCAGGCCGCCGAGCAGGCCACCTCGGGCACCGGATTGGCACCCGTGTGGGTTCCGGTGAACCCGAACTCGGCGGTGGCGCCCTGCCCGAGGGCGCCGCCCCACTCCGGGTTCAGCGCGGTGACCGCGCCCCCGGAGGAGGTCACCCGGGCGTTCCACGCCTGGGTGACGGCCTGGCCGTCGGCGAACTCCCACTCGACCCGCCAGCCGTCCACCGGCACGTTCGCGGTGACGGTGACGGTCGCCTGGAAGCCGCTGCCCCAGTCGTTGTCGACGCGGTAGTCCGCGGTGCAGTCGCCCTCGGCGGGCGGCTCGGAGGGCTCGCCCGAGGGTTCCTCGGTGGGCTCCTGCGGGGGGTCGCCGGCGTTGACCGCCATCTCGTGGGCGAGGTCGGGGACGAACGACCCGGCGGGCCCGGCGCAGCCGTCGGCCTCACCGGGGAGCTTGACCCACAGGAACGCGTCGATGACGGGGTTGCCGGTGTCCGTGGTGCTCGGGGTGCCCAGTGCCCGGCCGGTCGGGTCGCACCACTCGCCGTCGGGGGCGGGGCCGTTGCCGTTGCGGCTGGTGTCGACCACCGCGCCCAGCCCGGGGACCCCGGTGGCGGCGATGACGGATTCGGCGAAGGCGACCTCGTCGGCGGTGTGCCGGTAGTTGGAGGTGTTGGTGGAGATCCCGTCCGCGCTGGCGGCGATGTCGGCCCCGTTGAGCAGCTCGGCGGCCCGGGACGGGCTGAGCCAGGCCGAGTGGCCGATGTCGAAGTAGACCCGGGCCTGGGAGGACCCGGCCTTGAGCGCCTTGCCGGCGTAGGCCATGGAATCCAGCAGCGCCTGCGTGTCCTCCGGCTCGCTGCACCCGCTCACCAGGGGCAGGGCGTCGGGCTCGACGATGATGTAGGCGGGTCGGCCGCCGAGCCCGGCGGCGACCTCGTCCACCCACTGGCGGTACGCCTCGTGGGAGGGCGCTCCGCCGCCGCTGTGGTTGCCGCAGTCGCGGCCCGGGATGTTGTAGACGACCATGATGGGCACCTGCCCGGCCGCGGCGGCGGCGCCGACCAGTTCGTCCACCTCGCCGCGGACGGTCTCGGGGTCGTGTCGGGTGAACCAGGTGCCCTGGGCGACCGAGGCGATGCGCTCCTCGATGAGGGCGGCCCTGGGGTCGTCGGGGTTTTCGGCCGCCCAGCGGGCGGCGGAGGTGTCGGGGTTGACGTAGAAGCCGGTGTCGGCGGCGGCCGGGGCCGTGGCGAGAGTGGCCGCGGCGGCCAGGACCGCCATGGATCCGGCGGCCGCGGCGCCCAGCGCCGCGCGCAAGCGGGATGTGCGGGACATGTGTGTTCCTTGGACGGCTCGTGCTTCGGATGGTCCCCACCACCTGGGAGCGCTCCCAGTCCGCACGTAACCTAACCCGGGCCCACCGCGCCCGCCCAGGAGTGCAACGGCGACGTTTCCCAATGGTTACCTCGGCCCGCCCACCACCCGCCGCCCACCACCTTCAAGGGACGGCCCACGGGCGCAGATCCGCCCACTCACGGACCGCCTGCGGGCGCAGCCCCCCGCTCACGGACGGCCCACGGGCGCAGCCCCCCGCTCACGGACCGCCCGCGAGCACAGACCCCCGCTCACGGACGACCCACGAGCACAGACCCCCGCCCACAGACGACCCACGGGCGCAGGCACTCCCACCCACAGACCACCCGCAGGCACAGACCCCCGCTCACGGACCATCTGCAAGCGCAGACCCGCCCACTCACAGACGGCCCGTGGGCGTGGTCCCCGTCTCATACCGGCCCGCTCCACCGGCTCCGGGCGTCCGCCCCCCTACCCTGGAACCCATGTCCGCCTCCACCACACCGCCCGCCGTCATCGACGCCCTGGCCTGGGTCCACGTCCGCGACGGCCGGGTCCTGTGCGTCCGCTCCCGCGGACGCGACGTCCTCTACTCCCCCGGCGGCAAACGCGAGCCCGGGGAGACCGACGAGCAGGCCGTGGCCCGCGAGGCCCGCGAGGAGGTCGGCGTCACCCTCGTCCCCGGCACCTTCCGCCTCGTCACCGTCGTCGACGAGGTCGCCCACGACCAGGCGCCCGGTACCCGGGTGCGGATGGCCTGCTACGCCGCCGACCACGAGGGCGAGCCGCACCCCAGCGCCGAGGTGTCCGAGATCGCCTGGGTCGGCCACGCCGACCGGGGACGCTGCGCACCCGCCACCCAGCGCCTGATCGAGCGGCTGCACACCACCGGAGAGGTGCGCTGAACAGGGCCTTCGCCGCCGGAAAATGAGTGGCCCCGGCTCCGCGCTCGCGATTACAGTCCGTGTGTGCGCGACCTTCCCCAGCCTCCGGGCGTTCCCGACCACCGCTCCGCCGACCGTTTCCTGCTCTGGATGGCACGGAAGGAGTGGCGCCCGCTGCTGTGGGCGGGGACGCTCACGAGCGCGTACAGCGCCGGCTCCGTCCTGCTGTCCGCCGCCGTCGGCGCGGCCCTGGACTCCGGGCTGGACACCCGGTCGGTACTGACCTGGGCCGGGGTCCTGGGCGCGATCATCGTCGTCTGCACCGTGTTCATCCCGCTGGCGCACCGGGCCGAGTGCTTCAACTGGTACGCCTCCTCGTACCGCACCGTGCAGGTGATCTGCTCGCGGTCGGCGGACCTGGGCCCCACCCTGACACGGCGGCTGCCCTCCGGCGAGGTCATCGCGGTGGGCACCGAGGACATCGAGCGGATCGGCGACTTCTGGGAGCGGTCCGCGGTGTTCGTGGCCGCCCTGGTGTCCATGGTGGTCGTGGCCGTCCTCATGCTCACCTCGCACGTGACCTTCGGCCTGATCGTGCTCGTCGCCGTACCGCTGATCATGCTCGGCATCGCCCCGGTCCTGCGCCCCCTGGCCCGGCGCCAGGAGCACCAGCGCACCCGCAAGGCCGAGCTCACCACCCGGGCCTCCGACCTGGTGGCCGGGCTGCGCGTGCTGCGCGGCGTGGGCGGTGAGCGCACCGTCGGCGAGCGGTACCGCGAGGAGTCCCAGGAGGTGCGCGCCGCCGGGGTGCGGGTGGGCTGGATGGACGCCGCCCTCCAGGCCCTGCGCGAGCTGTACCCGGGGCTGCTCCTGGTCGGGATCGTCTGGTACGGCGCGCGTCTGGCCCTGAACGGGGAGATCACCGTCGGGCAGTTGGTGGCGTTCTACGGGTTCACCACCAACCTGGCCGTGGCCGTCCGCCACCTGATGCACAGCGTGTCCCTGTACATCTCCGCGCGGGTCGCCGCCGGGCGGGTGACGCGGGTGCTGTCCCTGGACCACGACCACCCCGACCCCGAGACGCCCGCCGAGGCGCCGACCGGCCCCTGCGGCCTGTACGACCCGGCCAGCGGGGTGCGCGTCCCGGCGGGACTGCTCACCGCCGTGGTGTGCGCCGACCCCGCCGACGCCACCGCGATCTCCGCCCGGCTGGGCCGCTACGCCGAGGGCGGGCACCTGGTGGAGGAGGCCACCGGGCGCTCGGTCCCGCTGTCCGACCTGCCGCTGCGCGAGGTTCGCGACCGTGTCCTGGTCGCCGCCAACGACGCCCACCTGTTCTCCGGTCCGCTGCGGGACGAGCTGGCGCCCGACGGCGGCCTGCCGGAAGAGCGCCTGGCCGAAGTGGTGCGGGTCGCCGCCGCCGAGGACGTGGTCCGCCAGTCCCCGGACGGGTGGGACGCGCTGCTCACCGAACGCGGCCGCGAGTACTCCGGCGGCCAGCAGCAGCGGTTGCGGCTGGCCCGGGCGCTCGCCCACGACCCCGACGTCCTGGTGCTGGTGGAGCCCGCCTCCGCCGTGGACGCCCACTCCGAGGCCGCCATCGGCGCCCGGCTGGCGGCCGAGCGCTCCGGGCGCACCACGGTGCTGGTCACCACCAGCCCGCTGCTGCTGGACCGCACCGACCACGTGCGGTTCGTCCGCGACGGCCGGGTGGCCGCCGAGGGCGCCCACCACGACCTGCTGGCGTCCGAACCCGGATACACCGCCACCGTTCTGCGCACCGTGCTGGAGGAACAGCCGTGACCACCACCGACGAACGCCGGGGCCTGCTGCCGGTCGCCCCGTCCCCGATGGTGTGGGCCCGGCTGTCCGGGCTGCTGCGCGGCCACGGCGGCGTCCTGGCCGCGGTGGTCGGCCTGTACGGGCTGGCCGCACTGGCCGCGCTGGCACCGCCGTGGATGCTGGGCCGGATCATCGACGCGGTGCGCGCGTCGGCCGACCCGGGGCGGATCGACACGATGGCGCTCATCGTGGTCGGCGCCCTGCTCTGCCACGCTGCGCTCACGCTGGTGTCGGTGGCGCTGTCCATCCGGTTCGGCGAGGCGGTCCTGGCCGAGCTGCGCGAGGGTTTCGTGCGGGCCGTGCTGCGCCTGCCGCTGGGCACCGTGGAGCGCGCGGGCAGCGGCGACCTGATGGCGCGCACCGGCCGCGACGTGGGCCACCTCAGCCACACCGTCCGCCATTCGATCCCGGTGATGGTGGTGAGCGGGGTGACGGTGGTCGTCATCTTCGGTGCGCTCGCCGTGCTGCACCCCGTGCTGCTGCTCGCGTGGCTGCCGTCGGCGGTGATCGTCTGGCTGTCCACCCGCTGGTACGCCCGTCGCGCGCCGGGCGGCTACCTGCGCGAGCTGGACACCTACTCGGAGCTCACCCAGGGGGTGACCGACACCGTCGAGGGGGCGCACACCCTGGAGGCGCTGGGCCGCCAGGACCGCCAGCGGCGGCGTACCGACGAGCGGATCGGCCGTGCCTACCTGGCCGAGCGGTACACGCTGTGGCTGCGCACCGTGTGGTATCCGACGCTGGAGTTCTCCTACCTGCTGCCGACCGCGGTGACGTTCCTGGCCGCGGCGTACCTGCACGCCCAGGGGGAGCTGACGGTCGGGCAGATCGCCACGGCGGTGTTCCTGGCCGTGCAGGTGGTGCGGCCGGTGGACCTGCTCATCGACCAGGTGGACAGTCTGATGATGGGGTTCACGAGCCTGCGCCGCCTGATCGGCGTGGAGCTGGTCGAGGACACCGCCGAGGATGCCGGCTCCGGCGGCCCGGGGACACCGGGCGCCGTGGAGATCTCCGGGCTGCGCTTCGGCTACACCGACGCCGAGGTCCTGCACGGGGTCGACCTGTCCCTGGCCCCGGGCGAGCGGCTGGCCGTGGTGGGCCCCAGCGGGGCGGGCAAGTCCACCCTGGGCAAGCTCATCGCGGGCATCCACACACCCGCCTCCGGGACCGTCCGGGTGGGCGGCGAGGACCTGACCGGGCTCGCCCCGCAGGCCCGCCGGGACAAGGCGATCCTGCTCAGCCAGGAGAGCCACGTGTTCCGCGGTACCGTCGCCGAGAACCTGGCGCTGGCCCTGGACCGCGACGAGGTGGACCGCGACGCCCTGTGGCGTGCGCTGGCCGCGGTGGACGCCGACGGCTGGGTGCGCGCCCTGCCCGACGGCCTGGACACCAGGGTCGGCTCGGGCCACCTGGCCCTGGACCCGGCCCACGTGCAGCAGCTGGCCCTGGCCCGTGTGGTGCTCGCCGATCCGGAGGTGCTGGTGCTGGACGAGGCGACCTCGCTGATGGACCCGGGCTCGGCCCGCCACCTGGAGCGTTCCCTGGCGGGTGTGCTGGCGGGACGCACGGTGGTGGCGATCGCCCACCGCCTGCACACCGCCCACGACGCCGACCGCGTCGCGGTGGTCGAGGACGGCCGTGTCTCCGAGCTGGGCTCCCACGACGAACTGCTCGCCGCCGGGGGCTCCTACGCCGCCCTCTGGCACGCCTGGCACGGCGACTCCTGACCCTGCGGGGCCCGGGAACGGCGGCGGCCGGGCCGCCCCGTGGGGCGCCCGGCCGGTCCGTCGGACATCAGGGGCGACGCCCCGGCGACGTCACGTCGGCCACTGGTCCGGAGCGGGGAAACGGGAGGTATCGAGCTCGATCCCGAAGGGGTCGGGGAGCTCGATGGTCTCGCCGAAGAGCACGCTGGTCGCCTTGTGGTACATGCCGTTGCCGGGGTTCTCGTAGAGCGTCACCGAGGGCCCGGCATCGGCCCAGGCATCGATGAGCAGGTAAAGCGGCACAGGAGCATGGGCATAGCCCCAGAGCTTCCGCTTGCGGTCGGTGTCCCCGCTGCTCTTGGAGACGATCTCCACCACGAGTTCGGCCTCGTGCGCGGGGCAGGGGGACCGGGTCGGGTCGAGCACCACCTTCTCGGGCATGACGACCAGGTCGGGCACGAACAGACGCTCGACGGCCGGGATCTGGATGCCCAGTGTCTGATACACATCCCAATCATCAGGGATCGCGCGGTTCAGAGTTCGAGTCACCCGGACTGCGATGTAGTTGTGCGGATCGGAAGGGGGGGCCACCAGTACGACTCCGTTGCCGTCGAGGATCTCGGCCCGCCAACCGTCGGGCACGTCCAGCTCTCGCCAGGTGCCGAGAAGGTAGTCCCATCGCGACGTCTCCGTCTCCGGAGCGATCTCCGTCATAGCCAGGCTCATCTCGTCTTGCACCTCCGGGCAGGAGCGTAACGCTGCGTGCACCCGCCCGCCCGACACTTCGCAGAATAACCTCCGGGCTCCTCCCGGCGCAGGAATCAGGGCATCCGGGTCCGGGGACGGCGGCGGCCGGGCCGCCCGGGGCGGCGGCGGGCAGCAGGGTGGCGGCGGTGGTCGCGACCGCCTGGGGTGCGCCGACCGGGTTCGGCGACCCGATGGCGTTCGTGGTGCCGCCCGCGCCTGCGGCGGTGGTGGTGGGCACGGCGGTGGAGCCGCGCCGGGAGGTCGACCGCCGTCCGCGCCCTCATCGTCCGGGACCGACCGGCGGGCAGACCCCGGGAGCGTACGGCCCCGGGCACCGGAACGGGCCCCGGACACGCGAAACCGGGCGGCCCCGAAGGGCCGCCCGGTCGTCGCGGGCTGGGGTCGCGTATCCCGACCCCGGAAGCGGTGGGACTTAGAAGTCCATGCCGCCCATGCCACCGGTCGGGTCGGCCGCGGGGGCCGCCTTCTCCGGCTTCTCGGCGATGACGGCCTCGGTGGTCAGGAACAGACCGGCGATGGAGGCCGCGTTCTGCAGAGCGGAACGGGTGACCTTGGTCGGGTCGATGACGCCGTCCTTGAACAGGTCGGTGTACTCACCGGTGGCGGCGTTCAGGCCGAACCCGGGCTCCAGGTTGCGGACCTTGTCCGCCACGACGCCGCCCTCAAGGCCGGCGTTCACGGCGATCTGCTTCAGCGGCTCGGCGATGGCGCGGCGAACGATGTCGGCACCGATGGCCTCGTCGCCCTCCAGCTCCAGCTTCGCGAACGCGGGGACGCTGGCCTGGAGCAGCGCGACACCACCACCGGGGAGGATGCCCTCCTCGACCGCGGCCTTGGCGTTGCGGACGGCGTCCTCGATGCGGTGCTTGCGCTCCTTGAGCTCCACCTCGGTGGCGGCACCGGCCTTGATGACCGCGACGCCGCCGGCCAGGCGGGCGAGGCGCTCCTGGAGCTTCTCGCGGTCGTAGTCGGAGTCGGTGCGCTCGATCTCGTTGCGGATCTCGTTGACGCGACCGGCGATGGCGGTGGCGTCGCCGGCACCGTCAACGATGGTGGTCTCGTCCTTGGTGACGACGATCTTGCGGGCACGGCCGAGCATGTCGAGCTCGGTGTTCTCCAGCTTGAGGCCGACCTCCTCGGTGATGACCTGGCCGCCGGTCAGCACGGCGATGTCGCCGAGCTGGGCCTTGCGGCGGTCACCGAAGCCCGGGGCCTTGACGGCGACGGACTTGAAGGTGCCGCGGATCTTGTTGACGACCAGGGTCTGAAGCGCACCCTGCTCGACGTCCTCCGCGATGACGACCAGCGGACGGCCGGCCTGGAGCACCTTCTCCACGATGGGGAGGAACTCGTTGTTGTTGGAGATCTTGGAGTTCGCGATGAGGATGTACGGGTCCTCCAGGACCGTCTCCATGCGCTCCAGGTCGGTGGCGAAGTAGGGCGAGATGTAGCCCTTGTCGAAGCGCATACCCTCGGCGAGCTCCAGTTCGAGCCCGAAGGTCTGCCCCTCCTCGACGGTGATGACGCCTTCCTTGCCGACCTTGTCCATCGCCTCGGCGATGGTCTCGCCGATCTGCGGGTCGCCGGCGGAGATGGAGGCGGTGGAGGCGATCTGCTCCTTGGTCTCGATCTCCTTGGAGAGGTTGCCGAGCTCCTCGCTGATGCGGGCGACGGCGGCCTCGATGCCCCGCTTGAGGCTGATCGGGTTGGCGCCGGCGGCGACGTTGCGCAGGCCCTCGCGCACGAGCGCCTGGGCCAGGACGGTGGCGGTGGTGGTGCCGTCACCCGCGACGTCGTCGGTCTTCTTGGCGACCTCCTTGACGAGCTCGGCCCCGATCTTCTCCCACGGGTCTTCGAGCTCGATCTCCTTGGCGATGGAGACACCATCGTTGGTGATGGTGGGGGCGCCCCACTTCTTCTCCAGGACGACGTTGCGGCCCTTGGGGCCGAGCGTCACCTTGACGGCGTCCGCAAGCTGGTTCATGCCGCGCTCAAGGCCGCGACGGGCCTCTTCGTCGAACGCGATCAGTTTGGCTGCCATTGAGTTCTTGTCCTCCCGTGACCGGGCTGATACGCGATGGGACGAGGCGTGCGCCCGCGACGGACGACCGCGAACCCTCCGGCGACCCTGTTGCCGGCGGCCGCGGTCTCGCAGCCTCGATCCGGTTTAGCACTCAGCCGGGGCGAGTGCTAACCAGATCCCTTTTTAGCACTCGGCATGGGAGAGTGCAAACGATGCGGTCACGATTCCACCACCTCTTCGACACGCGTTCACCTGCACAAACTTCCCATGCAGCGGATTTTTCCGCTCGCGGCGGACGAGGTCGGGGCCGGTAGGGCGAGGTCAGGCGGAGATCCGGCGCATCGCCCGCGACCCCAGCGCCAGGACCAGCAGGGTGGTCACCAGGGCCACCGCCCAGCCGATGCCCACGGCCGCGGTCCACTCGCCGGCGAACAGCGCCCGCTCCGCGTCCACCACGTAGGCGATGGGGTTGGCCCGGGAGAGCGCGTACAGCCAGCCCGGTGCCAGGTCCATCGGCAGCAGCACCCCCGACAGCAGCATCAGCGGCATCACGGCGGTCTGCACGATGGGCGCGAACACGTAGGTCTGCTCCACCTTGAGGGCGACCAGGTACGACAGCGACGACAGGCCGATCCCCAGCACGACGAGCAGCAGCAGGCCGACGGCGAAGCCGAGCACCGGGACGCGGAACCCGAACGGTGCGACCAGGACGACGATGAGCACCATCTGCATCGCCATGACGGCCACGTCGCGCAGCACCCGCCCCAGCAGCAGCGCCACCCGGCTGGCCGGGGTCGCCATCAGCCGCTCGTGCGCCCCCGAGGCGATCTCCGGCAGCAGCCCGAACCCGGCGAAACCGCCGGTGAACAGAGCGAGCATGACCAGCAGCCCCGGCACGAACCACTGCCAGGGGTTCTGCCCCTGGGCCCCGGCCAGGCCGGTGAGCAGCGGCGCGAACAGCACCAGGTACAGGATCGGCTGGAGCATGCCGAACAGCAGGAAGACCGGGCGGTGCAGCAGCGGTCGGAACTGCCGGACGAAGACCAGCCAGGTGTCCCGGAACGGGGACGACGGCCGCACGGCGGCGTCGGCCGTGGTGGCGGTGGTGGTGTCGGTGGTCACGGGTTCTCCTCCCGCAGGCTGCGGCCGGTGAGGGTCAGGAAGACGTCGTCGAGGGTGGGGCGCTGCACCCGCACCGTGGTCAGGGCGACCCCGGAGCCGTCCAGGGAGCGCAGCAGCTCGGGCAGGGCGGCGTCGCCGCGTTCGATCCTCAGCCGCACCTCGGTCTCGCGGCCGGGGACGACCTGGACCTCCTGGGCGGTCGGCAGCTTCCCGGCGATCGCGGCGCCGGTGGCCGCGGCCTCCTCGTCGGCGACGGTGAAGGTGACGAGGTCGCCGGAGACCCCGCCCTTGAGCTCGTCGGCGGTGCCGTCGGCGATGACCCGGCCGTGGTCGATGACCAGGACCCGTTCGGCCGCCTCGTCGGCCTCGTCGAGGTAGTGGGTGGTCAGGACGATGGTGGTGCCGAACTCCGTCCGCAGGCGGGTGATGTGCTCCCACAGGTTGGCGCGGCTGTGCGGGTCCAGGCCGGTGGACGGCTCGTCGAGGAACAGCAGCGGCGGCCGGTGGATGAGCCCCATCGCGATGTCGAGGCGGCGCCGCTGCCCGCCGGAGAGTTTGGTGACGTCCCGGTCGGTCGCCCCCGACAGCTCCAGCATGTCGAGCAGCTCGGCGGTGCGCGCCCTGGCCGTCGCCCGGTCCAGACCGTAGAGCAGGCCCTGGGTGTAGAGCTCCTCCCCGGCTCGCTGGTCCTCGCCGGCGCCGTGGCCCTGGCCGACGAACCCGATGCGGCGGCGCACCTCGGCCGGCTCGGTGCGCACGTCGCGCCCGGCGACGACGGCGGTGCCGGAGGTGGGTTCGAGCAGGGTGGTCAGCATGCGCAGGGTGGTGGACTTGCCCGCGCCGTTGGGACCGAGCAGCGCGACGAGTTCGCCTTGGGCGATGTCGATGTCGATGCCCCGGACCGCCTCGACGGTCTCCCTGCCGACGCGGAAGTGCTTGGTGAGATCCCGGGTACGGATCATCCGCGGCTCCTTGTTCAAAGTTGAATACGCCTGAGTCTGCCCCACCCCCAACGCATATTCAAGTTTTAATACGAGGGGCGCGCGGGTGCCCGGTCCGCGGTGCGCCCCTACCCCCGCGGACTCTCCGCGGGCGGCTGCCCGAAGGCCCGCGGACTGTCGTCGGCCATGGTGTAGCGACCCTCCTCCAGTTCGCGGATGAGCCCGCGGGTCCACTCGACGGCCGCCCCCACGTACAGCTCCCACAGCCTGAAGAGCGGGCGCACGTGTTCGGGCTTGTCCCACTCCTCGGTGCTCAGCCGTGCGGTCTTCAGCGCTTCGGCACCGCTCCTCTCCAGCTCCGCGATCCGGCTTCGGAGCAGGTCGATCACCTCGGCCCGCGGCAGTGAGGTCATCAGGGTGATCCCGGCGCACAGCAGCCCGTGGTCGTCACCCGCGTGGGAGAGCGCCGTGCGCAGCAGCCGGTGCAGCTCGGCCTCGCCGTCCTCGGTGATCTCGTAGGAGACCCGCTCCACCACGTCGTCGCCCTCGGCGGTGACCTCGCGCAGCCTGCCCTCGGCGGTGAGCTTGCGCAGTGCGTGGTAGATGGACCCCCACTTGACGTTGGCCCACTCCGAGGCGCCCCAGTCCATCAGCTCGCGGCCGACCCGATACCCGTGGGCACGCCCCGACATGCGCACCACACCCAGCACCAACAACCGCGTCGCCGACATCGCCGCCTCATCCGGAGATCCCCGGGGCCGGTCCCCGGTGGGCCTCCAGATTACGGCGCGGCACACCACGGCCCGGATCTCAAAGGGCCTGGAAGTAGCGGGAGATCGGCAGTTCGGTGAGACCCGCCTTCTCATAGGTCCGCCGGGCCGGGGTGTGCCCCTCGTCCCCTCCGGTCTCGATGACGGCCATGCCCATGCCCTGGGTGCGGATCCAGTCGACCGCGTGCCGGGTGAGCGCCTCCCCCACCCCGGCCCGCTGGTGGTCGGGGTGCACGGCCAGCAGGGTGACCTCACCGGTGTCGTCCTTGGGCCGGATCACCACGGCGTAGAACCCGGCGACCGCGCCGTCTCGGACGGCCACCCGCACGGTGATGTCCGCGTCGTCGAGGGCGCCGCCGACCTCCGCCCGCTGGCTCTCCCGCCAGTCGGGGATCATCCGGTCGTAGATCCGAGCGCCGAGCACCCGCCGCAGCGACGCGTGCACCGGCTCCCAGGCCCGCACCGACAGCTCCAGGACCTCTTCACGGTCGCCGTCCCGGAAATCCCTGATCTCGATACCCATAGCGGAACCGTACTCAGCCGCCCCGCGCCCGGACAAAGGCTTTTAACGACCCGCCGCCCCTACACGGCCGGTGGTCGGTCCGGCTCCGGCCGCGGGCGGCCCGGCCGTCGTTCGGGGCGCGCGGCGCCCGGATCACCCGAACGGCCCGGGCGGCGGCCCCAACGGCGGATGCCGGCCTCGGCCAGACCCAGGGAGAGCAGCGCGCTCAGCCACACCCCGATGGCCGTGGCGCTCTGCACCAGCAGGTCCTCATCGCCCCCGAAGCCGGTTTCCAGCCAGGGCACCAGGGCGAGGATCGCCAGCCCGCCCAGCACCCGGCTGAGCACGATGGACATGGTGAGCGCGAAGCTCCGGAGCATCCACACCCGGTGGTCGGTGAATCTCCGGCCCCGGGCCGCACGCCACCCGAGCAGGGTGACGGCGAGCCACAGCACCGCGATGGACAGGTTGCCGACCATCACCACCGGCCCGAAGGGCGTGTGCGCCCCGACGTACAGCGCGGTGAGCCCGCCCGGCAGCACCCCGCCCAGCACGTACACCCGGCCGGTCATCCGGTGCCCCCAGGGGTGCCCGGCCCGGAAGCGCGGCCAGACCTGGAAGCAGGCGGCGACCATCGCGACGGTGCCGAACAGCACGTGCGCGACCAGCACCGGGTGGTACACGGGATCGCCCGGCGGCCCCTCCAGCCGGGACAGGGCGGGGTCGAAGGTGAGGTAGCGCGGGACGGAGACGCCCAGGAACACCGCGGCCACCAGCATCAGCGGGCCGATCCAGGGCCGCCGCCACCAGCGGACGGCGGCGCGCGGCGGCGGCCGCGACGCGACGGGGTCGGTGACGGTCACAGGGACTCCTCCCTCACCCCGGGCCGGTCCGCGCTCTCCTCGGACCGGCCCGGGGTGAAAACCACGTACATCATACGTCTTTTCACGTACATCATACGTAGTTCTAGGATGGCGGCAAGGCCCGGACCAACAGATGTGGACAACGGTGGCGGACGACAACGGCAGCGAGTTGGAACGGCGACTGGCCCTGCTCTGGGGTGAGCGCGCCGCGGGCAGGCGCGGCCCGCGGCCCCGGCTCACCGTGACGGGGATCGCCGACGCCGCGATCCGCGTCGCCGACGCCGAGGGGCTGGAGGCGCTCTCCATGCAGCGGGTGGCCACCGAACTGGGCTGCGCCACCATGTCCCTCTACAACCACGTCCCCAACAAGGACGTCCTGCTGGAACTCATGGTCGATGCCGCGGCCGGGACCCCACCCGACCTCGACGGTGCCGGGGACTGGCGTGAGGCGGTACTGGCCTGGGCGGACGCCCTGTGGCGGGCGTTCCGCGCCCGTCCCTGGATACTGCGGGTGACACTGGAGCACGCCCCGCTCGGCCCCCACCAACTGGCCTGGCTCGACCTGGTGGTGCGCCGCCTGCTCGACGGCGGCCTGACCGGCGACGAGGCGATGGCCGCCGCCCTGCACCTCATCGCGGCGATCCGCGGTATGGCGCAGGTGGCCGCCGACCTCACCGGCGCCGGTGCGCGGGAGAGCGCCGAGGCCCGGCGGATACTGGCCCGGATCGTGGACCCGGAGCGCTTCCCCGGCCTGGCCGCGGCGGCCGCCGCACCCGGGTTCGGCGACGCCCGGGCGGTCGCCGACGGGCGGGGGCTGCCGGCCGACGCCCGGTTCGCCGTCGAGCGCCTCCTGGACGGCATCACCTCCTGGTCCGCCGCGCGCACCACCTGAACCGCCCGCGACGGACCCGGGGACGAGGGCGGCCCCGCGTCCGGTGGACGCGGGGCCGGGGAGCCGCCGGACCTCGCGGGCCGGCGGGGTTCAGAGGAGACGCGGTACAGAAGGGGGCGCGGCACGGAGGGGCCGGAGGTCGACGGAGGACGGCGCCGGGGCCCGTCGGGAGCGGGTGGCGGGCGCGATGGCAGGGAGATCCGTTCCGAAGGCCCTGACGAGGCCGCTCCGCGGCTCGTCGGCGGCCGCCGTCGGGGGCGACGGGGGCCGACGGCCGGCGGTCCCCGTCAGCAGCCGCCCGCGACCGCCGGGATGATCGAGATCTGCGCACCCTCGGCGATCTCGGTCTGGAGCCCCTGGGCGAAGCGCACGTCCTCGTCGCCGACGTACACGTTCACGAAGCGCCGCACCTTCCCCGTGTCGTCGAGGATGCGCGCCCGGATGCCCGGGTGGTTGGCCTCCAGGTCGTCGAGGATCTCGGCGAGGGTGCTCCCCTGCGCGGTGACCTCCGCGGCGTCGTCGGTGTAGGTGCGCAGGATGGTGGGCACGCGAACGCTGGCGCTCATGGCGTCCTTCTTCTGTAGTGGTGGTCGTGGAGAGGGCCCCGGGGCGTGGCGCCGCCCCGGGGAGCGGAGGTGGTCAGGCCAACCCGGCCTCGGTGAACGCCGTCAGGGACGGCGCGATGGTGGCCGTCACCCCGGCGCTCACCGCGTTCAGGGTCTTGAGCCCGTCACCGGTGTTGAGGACGACGGTCTCGGCCCCGGGGTCGAGCCGCCCCTCGCGGACCAGCTTGCGCAGCACACCGGTGGTGACGCCGCCCGCGGTCTCGGCGAAGATCCCTTCGGTGCGGGCCAGCAGCGAGATCGCCTCGACGACCTCGTCGTCGCCCACGTGCTCCACCGAGCCGCCGGTGCGGCGGGCGATGTCGAGCACGTAGGGGCCGTCCGCCGGGTTGCCGATGGCGAGCGACTTGGCGATGGTGTCGGGCTTGACCGGCTGGATGACGTCCAGGTCCTTCTCCCAGGCCTGCGCCACGGGGGAGCAGCCGGTGGCCTGAGCGCCGAAGATCCGGTACGGCCGGTCCTCGACCAGGCCCAGCTTGACCAGTTCCTGGAAGCCCTTGTCGATCTTGGTGAGCTGGGAGCCGGAGGCGATCGGGACGACGATCTGCTCGGGCAGCCGCCAGCCGAGCTGCTCGGCGATCTCGTAGGCCAGCGTCTTGGAGCCCTCGCCGTAGTAGGGGCGCAGGTTGACGTTGACGAAGCCCCAGCCCTCGCCCGCCGGGTCCCCGATGAGCTCGGAGCAGAACCGGTTGACGTCGTCGTAGTTGCCGTCGATGGCCACGACCTTGCCGCCGTAAACGGCGGCCATGACGACCTTGGCCTCCTCCAGTCCGGCGGGGATGAACACGCAGGACTCGAACCCGGCACGGGCCGCGGCCGCGCCGACGGCGCCGGCCAGGTTGCCGGTGGAGGAGCAGGACAGCGTCGTGAACCCGAAGTTGCGGGCCGCCTCGACGGCGATGGCCACCACCCGGTCCTTGAAGGAGTGGGTGGGGTTGCCGGAGTCGTCCTTGACGTACAGGGAGTCCAGGCCCAGTTCGGCGGCGAGGCGGTCGGCCTTGACCAGGGGGGTGAGGCCGGGGTTCATGTTGGGCAGTTCGGCGACGTTCGTCGGGACCGGGAGCAGGTGGCGGTAGCGCCAGATGTTGGCGGGGCCGCTCTCGATGTCGGCCCGGGTGACGGTGCCGAAGTCGTAGGCGACTTCCAGCGGGCCGAAGCAGAACTCGCAGGCGAACCGGGGGGCGAGGTCGTAGCGCTCGCCGCATTCGCGACAGGACAGCGCGGCGGCGGGGCCGAAGGCGCGGACGGAGGTGGGTTCGGTGGCGGTCATCGCCATGGCGAGGCGTCTCCCCTCATCTTCCCTGGCGGACACCTTGTCCCCAGGCCGGAGTTGGCACCTGTCCCGGCCGCCTCGCGTGTCCGCGAGCGATGTACGCCGAGATGGTTGCCGGGGCTTCGCAGGGCCGGTCCCTCCACCCCTCTGGATGAGCAATATGAAGTTGTCGTGGTGTCGCACCGGCTCCTCCCGGAACCGGCATGGTCACTGTAACGGACGCGTTGACCGGTTTTCCACGGGGCGTGATCCGGGTAACACGAACCGACTCACATGGTGAGACGGAGCAGGTCCGGGCCGGACCCGTGCACGTGCCCTGTTTCCGCCGTGTGACATCGTGTGCCCGTGACCTGGGGCGGGTTTGGGGCACGCGTCGACCGGCGAGACCTAGGGTGCGCCCTCCGCCGTCCGTCGTCCGCCCCTTCCGCACCGGGCCCGGCATCGGACACGGGGGCCGTTTCCGTATCCTGCGCTCGACCGGATCCCGCGCTCCCGAGAGGACGAGACCACGTGGACAAGGCACAGATCCTCATCGCCTCCAACCGAGGACCGGTGTCCTTCTCGATCACCGAGGACGGCGCCCTGGAACACCGCCGCGGTGGTGGCGGGCTGGTCTCCGGCATGATCTCGGTGGCCACCGAGATCGACAGCATCTGGGTGTGCGCCGCCCTGTCCGAAGGGGACCGGCGGGCCGCGGCCGAGTCCCCGGGGGCCCGGCTGGACCGCGACCACGACCTGGGCGGCATGCGCGTCCACATGCTGGAGATCCCGGAGGAGACGTTCCAGGGGGCCTACACCGGGATCGCGAACTCGACGCTGTGGTTCCTCCAGCACATGATGTACGACACCCCGAACAAGCCGTCCTTCGGCTCGGGGTTCCGGCGGCGGTGGGAGGACTACACCGCCTACAACAACGCCTTCGCCGAAGCGCTGGTGTCGGGGGCCGCCGACAACGCCCGGGTGGCCGTGCAGGACTACCACCTGGCGCTGGTGCCGCGCATTCTGCGGGCCCGCCGCCCCGACCTGCGCATCGCGCACTTCTCGCACACCCCGTGGGCGCCGCCGGAGTACTTCCGGATGCTGCCCGACGACATCGCCCGGGAGCTGCTGTCGGGCATGCTCGGCGCCGACCGGCTGGGCTTCCTCAGCCCGCGCTGGGCCGATGCCTTCCTGCGCTGCTGCGCGGAGATCCTGCGCGCGGACGTGGACTTCCGCAACCGGACCGTGGAGTACGGCGGCCGGGTGATCGGGGTGGGCGTGCACGCGCTGGGCGCCGACGAGGCGGGGCTGCGCGAGAGCGCCGCCGATCCGCTGGTGGCGGTCCGCCGGGAGACCCTGGAGGAGCTGGTCGGGGACACCAGGCTCATCGTGCGGGTGGACCGGACCGAGCTGTCCAAGAACATCGTGCGGGGCCTGGAGGCGTACCGCGAGCTGCTGCGCGCGCACCCCGAGTGGCGCGGGCGGGTGACCCACCTGGCGTTCGCCTACCCGAGCCGCGGCGACGTGCCCGAGTACCGCGAGTACACCGACACGGTGCTGCGGGTGGCCAAGGAGATCAACGAGGAGTTCGCGACGGCCGAGTGGACGCCGCTGATCCTGGAGGTCAACGACGACTACCCGCGTTCGCTGGCCTCGTTCCAGCTGGCCGACGTGCTGCTGGTGAACCCGATCCGGGACGGCATGAACCTGGTCGCCAAGGAGGGCCCGGTGCTGTCGGAGCGGGACTCGGTGCTGGTGCTGTCGCGGGAGGCGGGGGCCGCCGACGAGCTGGGCGCGGACGCCCTGACGGTCAACCCCTACGACACAGTGGAGACGGCGGAGGCACTGCACCGGGCGCTGTCGATGCCCGCGGCCGAGCGGCGGGCCCGGCGGGAGCGTCTGGCGGAGGCCGCGGTGGCGCTGCCGCCGCGCCGGTGGTTCCAGGACCAGCTGCGCTCCCTGGGCTGACCCCTCCCGCCCGTCGCCCGCCAACGCCCTCAGCGGAGCCTGCGGCACGGTCCGGCCCGCCACCGTACCCGTCGTCCGGCTCCCGGCGGAATCCCACCGCCGGGGGAACCGGTCCCCCGTGCGGGGGAGGAACGCGGCCGCGCCGTGGGCGATGCTGGGTCCATGGACGACCGGACCCCGCACCGAACCGCCGCCCGACCGCCGGACCGCGCCGCCCGCTGGGCGGTGGCCGCGGCGCTGTGGTCCCTGCTCTACGCCGTGTCCAAGGTCGGGTACGCCCTGGCCGGCCGGTTGGGGGTGACCGGCGGCCCCGAGGTTCCGGCCGACTCCTACGCCGGATTCGGCCCCGGTGAGGTGGCCGCCGCCCAGTGGGCCAACGCCGGGGTCGGACTGGCCGTGGCCCTGCTCTTCCTGCTGTGCTCCCTGTCCGTCGCCCGCCGGGTGCCCCGGTGGCTGTCGCTGCCGCCGGTGGGGGCGGTGGCGCTCATGGCGCTGGCGGGCGCGGTCGGCATGATCTACCGGGACCTGTCCTCGGGGGTCGGCGGCACGGTCTTCGGCCTGTACTGCCTGGTGTGGTCGGCCCTGTCCGCGAAGGTGCTGGTGGACCTGGCCCGGGGCCGCACCTGACCGGCGGCGCCGGTCAGGCCTCGGGCAGCGGGGCTCCGGCCTCGGCGAGGATCTCGCGCACCACCGCGCTCTTGGCGTCGGCGTAGTCCTGGATCCTCTCCCAGGTGCGTTCGGCCAGTTCCCGTTTGACCTCGACGTAGCGTTCCCGGGCCTCGGGGTTCGCGATGAGGTGGTCGCGGAAGCGGAGCATCCGCTCGATCTCCTCACAGCCCTCACTGAAGACGTGCAGGTTGAGGTTGACGTCGGGACCCTTGAACACCCGGTGCTCGTACCAGTCGGGTTCGCGGACGACCAGCGTGTACCCGGCCTTGGTGAGGTCGGGGAGGTAGGAGTCCTCGTCGGCGGAGTCGGCGACGACCAGCAGCAGGTCGACGCAGGGTTTGGCGGGCAGGCCGGGGACGGCGGTGGAGCCCACGTGCTCGAAGAGCAGGACGCGGTCGCCGAGGATGCCGTGCACCCGGTCGGCCTCGCGCTCGAACAGGTAGGGCCACTTGGGGTCGTAGTCCAGGATGTGGACCCGACCGTTGACGAGGTTGCGGTGTCGGGGGGCCGGATCGATCCGCGTTTCCCCGCGGGAGGGCAACGGCGATGCTTCGAGGGGAGACATTCCACAAAGGTTTCTCCGTTCACCCGCCTGAGTCAAGAGCATCCGGCGTCGCTTACATATGCACGTGTATTCGTAACGCCACCAGCACTTGAGTCACCACGGAGAGCAACGCCTCGGGTACACATGGAGAGAATTCCTCTTCTTTTTCTTCTGATTCTCCCTTTTTCGCGCATCTTTCCTTCCGAGACCCGCCTTCCCGACAAAGCGACCACCGGGACCGGGGATCCGACCAGCTCGGGCGGCTCGCGCAGCCGCCTGTGCCTCCTGCCCCGGGCACCGGCGGCGAGGTCGCGGGACGGGTGTTCGACGAAACGCCGCTCGGCCCCTCGCCCGAAAGAACTCCACGCCGGGCAGGAGGCGGCCGCGCCCCTCGCCCGGCGGCCGATCCGGGCGGCCGCGGTACGCCCCGACGGATTCGGCGGGGCGGTCCGGCGGAATGGGCACGGGAACGGCCCGAATGTTCCCGCTCGGGCCTTCGGCCGGGGTGTCCGGGGACGGATAGAGGTGGGCCCCGGTGTCCGGAACCTCGGGGGCGCACTCGCACGGCCGGAAGCCGCGCAGCGGGTCCGGGGGTCGGGGACGTCGGGGAGGACCGCGACCGACCCGGCCGACCGCGATCAACCCTTGCGGCGGCGGCCGCCCTTCTTCCGACGGGAGGCGGGCGGCGCCTCGGTGGCGCGCTGCTCGGCGATCTCCGCCTCCTCCAGGGCGCGTTCGGCCTTGACGCCGTAGGGGTCGGCGGAGGATCGGCGCACCCACACCACGATCAGCGCCACCCCCAGCACCAGGACCAGGCCGACCATCGCGAACCACACCCACACCGGCACCGCGGGGCCCTCCTCGGCCCGGTCGGCCAGCTCCTCGTCGAAGAGCGGGACGTCCTGGGCGGTTCCGGCGGCCTGGGCCTCCGCGAACGGCAGGTGCAGGCTCGGCAGTCCGTCCGGGCCGGGCTGGGAGCCCTCCACCAGGGCCTCGCGGATCTGTTCGGGGCGCAGCTGCGGGTGGGCCGAGCGGAGCAGCGCGGCGGCCCCGGCGGCCATCGCCGCCGCGTACTCGGTGCCGGTGACCTCGACCTGCCCCATGTCGGGTCCGGCCGTCTCCAGGTCGGCGCCGGGGGCGACCAGCTCGATCGCCCCGGGGTCCGGCGAACCGGAGATCAGCTCGGAGTCCTCGTCCATACCGCCGACGGCCAGCACGTTGGGGTCGGCCCGGTCGTCGGCCGGGCCGACCACCAGGGCCCCGGCGGCGACGGCGTCGCGGGTGGCCCCGGTGAGGTCGGTCCCCTCGGGGATCTCGGGCAGCAGGACGACCTGCGCCCCGGAGTCGGCCGCGTGGCGCACCGCGGCGGCCAGCCGGTCCCCGGTCGGGATGACCAGCAGTCCGGAGGCGGGGGCCACGCCGAGCACACCGCCGTCGGCGTCCATGCCGTGCCCGTGGCCCGCCACCAGGGCGGCCGCGGCACTGCCCGTGTCGGCGTCGCCGTCGTTGCCGCCGAACTCCTCGTCGACGGTCAGGTTGTCGACCAGGTCCGGGTGGTCGGCGTGGACCGAGGCCCCGGGCAGGGCCACGGTGATGCCCTGTCCCTGTGTTTCCGGCCACAATTCCTGGGCACCGACGGACTGGAGACCCCATTGCTCGGGGCGGAAATCGGGAACCCCGTCGGCCGCCGCGGGGGCGGCGGCCGGACCGAGGACGACGATCGCGGCGATGGCCACGATCCCGGTGTGTTCCCTGTGACGGCTGATGCCCCCGAGCACGACAGGCTCCCTAATGTTGCTCCCCTGTACCACCGTAATTCTGTCATGAGCACAGGTTTCCGGCGTGGACAAGTGGCCGTGGGGGTAGGAAAGGCAACTGTATCCCCGCTGCCAGTCCTGGGTTTTCCGCTCCTCATCCGGCATGTCGAGTCGCTAGCATGAGTCGGGCCGATCCGGACAAACCAATTTCCCGCCCAGGGGGTGTCCCATGCCGAATATCGGTCCGACCGAAGACGGTCAGTCGGCACTGGCCGAACGCGATCAGCGCATCCTGGCCTTCGAGCGCCAGTGGTGGAAGTTCGAGGGCTCCAAGGAACAGGCGATCCGCGACGAGTTCGGGTTCTCCGCCACGCGGTACTACCAGCTGCTGAACGGGCTGGTCGACCGCCCCGAGGCGCTGGCCTTCGATCCCATGACGGTCAAGCGGCTGCGCCGGGTGCGCGCCGACCGCCAGCGCCAACGCAATGCACGGCGGCTGGGCATCCGACTCTGAGGCCCCTTTTCGGTCGCTCCCTGCCCGAAGCACCATGGATGCGACCACAGGTCCGAAACCAGACAAGAACGCGGGTGCGCACCCTCAGGTGCGCACCCGCCTCTCTCATCCCACACGAATCCCCATGGTGCACCGGAGCCGATGAACGGCGGCCGAACACGGCACGGCCATCGGGCGCCGGTTCCGCCACGTTCCGGGACGCCCCCCGTTCACCCGCCCCGGATAGGTTGGAGGCGCCGCCCGTCCGGAAAGGTCCGCCATGCAGCTGCCCGAACCGAGCACGGCCGAGGGGCGCACCGCGCTCGACGCCCTGCTGACCGACCCCGCCAAGGCCCTGGCCGCCTTCGACTTCGACGGCACCCTGGCACCCATCGTCGACGACCCGCGCACCTCCGCGCCCCAGCCGGGGATCGTGGAGCTGCTCGCGGGCCTGGCCGAGCGGCTGGGCACGATCGCGGTCATCACCGGGCGCCCGGCCGCCACCGCCATCGACCTGGGCGGGCTGGACCGCGTCCCGGGCATCACCGTGCTGGGCCACTACGGCGCCGAACGCTGGATGAACGGCCGTGTGGCGGCCGCCGACCCGCCGCCGGGGGTGGCCGTGGTCCGCGCCGAACTGCCCGGCCTCATCGACTCCCTCGGCGCGCCCGAGGGCACCTGGATCGAGGACAAGGGCCGCTCGCTGGCGGTGCACACCCGCCGCACCGCCGAGCCGGACGCCGCGTTGGAGCTGCTCGCCCCGCACCTGGCGGCGCTGGCGGAGCGGGCCGGGCTCCGGGTGGAGCCCGGCCGCATGGTCATCGAACTGCGCCCCGCGGGCGTGGACAAGGGCGCGGCCCTGTCCGCGCTGGTGGCGGAGCGGGCCGCCGGGTCGGTCCTGTACGCGGGCGACGACCTGGGCGACCTGCCCGCCTTCGACGCCGTGGCCCGGCTGCGCTCCGACGGGATCCCCGGGCTGACCGTGTGCGCGGCCTCCGGCGAGGCCGCCCGGGTCGCCGAGGCAGCCGACCTGACGGTGCCGGGCCCGGCCGGGCTGGCCGGGTTCCTCGAAGTGCTCACCCGGGCCCTGGCCCGCCCCTGATCGGGGCCGCGCCGCGCGGCGGCCGACCGGTCCCGCGCCCCGGGACGGCCGCGGCCCGCTGCGCCGGGTCGCCGTCCCGGACGACCGCCCCGGCCTACGGGGTGGAGTCGTGCGCCTGCGGCGACACCGCCGACCGGGCCGCCGAGCGCAGGTCCACCAGACCCGTGCGGTCCCGGCCGTAGTACACCGCGTTGGTCAGCACACCCACGTACCTGCTGCTCTCGGGGTGCATGAACAGGCTCGTCCCGGTGAACCCGTTGTGGTAGACCACCCCCTCCGGGGTCACCAGCCACCCCAGCCCGCGCCAGAGCCGCTGTCCGGCGTCCACGTGCGGCCGCCAGCTCGCCCGCACGAACGACGACGGCACCGGCCCGTCCCCGCCCTCGTGGATGCGCAGCAGTTCCCGGGCGAACGCGCCCAGGTCGATGGCGGTCGTGAACGCGCCCGCGTGCCCCGCCACCCCGCCCATCAGCGCCGCCGCCTCGTCGTGCACCACACCCCAGGCGGGCCCGGCGCCGGGCAGCCGGCGCTCGGTGGGCGCCACCCCGGGCGAGCGCGCCAGCGGGCCGAACTCCGTGGACCGCATGCCCAGCTCGTCCCACAGGTCCGCGGCCAGCCGGTCCAGCCCCGTCCCGTACAGCCGCTCCAGCACCAGTCCGAGCAGGATGAACCCCCGGTCGATGTACCGGTACCCCGGTTCTTCCAGCGGGTCGGCCAGGATCGCCTCGGCCAGGTCCTGGCCGGTGCCCACGTACCTCTCCAACCAGGTCACCTGGTTGAGGCGGCTGGTGTGCGTGAGGATCTGCCGGGTGGTGACCGCGGCCCCGGGCAGCCCGTCCGCGGGCAGGTATTCGGACATCGGGGTGTCCAGATCCAGCATCCCCTCGGCGACCGCCTGACCGACCAGCGGCCAGGTCGCCATCACCTTCGTCAGGCTCGCGACGTCGTAGGCGACGTCGGGGGCGGTGTCGCTGTCCTCGTCGATCCGGCCGACCGCGACGAACTCCCACATGCCCCCGGTGCCGATGACGGCGGCGCCGCCGGGCAGCCAGCCCGCGTCCACCATCACCTTCAGGACACCGCGTATCCGCGCCCCCGTCTCCGTGAGCCAATCTCCATCACGCACCACACGCCTCCCCCCGACGTTCTCCACTCACTCCCGCGGATACCCCGTTGTCTGCTCGTTGTCACACCGTGCCGGACTCCGCGCAGGACGAAACCCTCGCAGGTCAGGGCCGTAATCAGGGCCTTGGTCCCGAGCGGAGTAGTCTGGCGCCCACGACCCCGAGGAGGACGATTGAGCAGCAAGACCCCCGTTCCCGCCGGTTTCCGCGGTGTCGCCGGGAACATCGGGATCAAGGACCCCAACGACGACTTCTTCGCGGTGGTGTCCGAGGTGCCCGCGCACGTGTCGGCCGTGTTCACCCGGTCCCGGTTCGCGGGGCCCAGCGTGGTGCTCAGCCGTCGCGCGGCGGCCGACGGCCGGGCGCGGGGCGTCACGGTGATCGCCCGCAACGCCAACGTGGCCACCGGGGGCGTGGGCGAGGAGAACGCGCGCGAGCTCCAGGAGCGGGTGGCGGCGGCGGCCGGGGTGCGGGCCGACGAGATCCTGGTGGCGTCCACCGGTGTGATCGGCCGCCCGTACCCGATGGAGAAGGTCCGCGCCCACCTGGACGGGCTGCCCGAGGAGTTCCCGCCCGCCGACCTGGACCGGGCCGCGGCGGCGATGATGACCACCGACACCCACCCCAAGATCGCCTCGGCGCGGGTGGGGAACGCGACCCTGACCGGGATCGCCAAGGGCGTGGGCATGATCGAACCGGACATGGCGACGATGCTGGCGTGGTTCTTCACCGACGCCGAGATCGAGCAGCCGCTGCTGGACGAGGTGTTCCGCCGGGTGGTGGGCCGCACCTTCAACGCGCTGAGCATCGACGGCGACACCTCCACCAGCGACTCCGCGGCGCTGTTCGCCAACGGCCTGGCGGGGCCGGTGGACCCCGCCGGGTTCGAGGCGGCGCTGTTCGAGGTGGCGTTGCGGCTGGTGCGGATGATCGCCTCCGACGGCGAGGGCGCGAGCAGGCTCCTGGAGGTCCGGGTGACCGGGGCGCGCGACGACGCGCAGGCCAAGCGGGTCGCCAAGGCCGTCGTGAACTCACCGCTGGTCAAGACGGCCGTGCACGGCGCCGACCCCAACTGGGGGCGGGTGGCGATGGCGATCGGCAAGTGCTCGGACGAGACCGACATCCTGCCGGAGAACACCCGCATCCTCTTCGGGGACGTGGAGACCTACCCGGCGGAGTCGACCGACGAGGTGTTGGCGCGGGCGACCGAGCACATGAAGGGCGACGAGGTGGTGATCTCGGTGGACCTGGGGATCGCCGGGGGCGGGTTCACCGCCTACGGCTGCGATCTGACGGAGGGGTACATCCGCATCAACGCGGACTACACCACCTGATCCGATCCGGGCGTGTGTGAGAGAGGGGGCGGGGCCGTGCGGCCCCGCCCCCTCCCGCCCGGGGGCTCACACGTGGACGACGGGGGACTCCTGGTCGTCCTCCATCCGCCCGGCACGCATGAACAGCGACAGGATCGCACCGGCCATGAGCAGCCCGGACGCGATGAGGAAGGCCAGCTGGAGCCCGTCCAGGAAGGCCAGGTTGCTGGCGCGGGTGACCGCGTCGGCGACCTCCGCGGCGGCCCCCTCGGGGATCACCGCCCCGCCCTGGGCGACGGTGCTCTGCGCGGCGGCGAGGTCGGCCGCCGAGGGGGCGTCCTGTCCGGCCGCGGTGAGGTGTCCGGGCAGGGTGGCCAGGATCGTCCCGGACATCACCGCGCCCAGGACGGCCGTGCCCAGCGATCCGCCCAGCTGCATGGCGGCCTGCTGGAGCGCCGAGGCCACCCCGGCCAGCCGTACGGGGGCGTTGCCGATGATCGCCGCGGTCGCACCGGTCATGACCAGGCTCAGGCCCGCGCCCAACAGCAGGAACGCGGCGGAGGTGTACAGGATGCCGGTGTCGGCGTCCATGCCCGAGAGCAGGAACATGCCGACCGCCCCGGACAGCAGGCCCGCCGTGGTGGGCGGCTTCGCGCCGACCCGGTCCAGCAGGCGTCCCGCCAGCGGCGAGGTGACGGCCATGGTGGCGGTCATCGCGATGAGCTGCATCCCGGTCTGTGCGGGGGTCAGCCCGCGCACGCCCTGGAGGTAGAAGGTCACGAAGAACAGCGAGCCCATCAGGCTCACGGCCATCACCACGGTGAGCACCACGCCGATGGACACCGACCGGTCGGCGAACAGGGAGAGCGGCAGCAGCGGCTGTTCGGGGCGGCGCTCCCACAGCACGAACGCCAGGCCCAGGAGCAGGGCGGCGCCGAGCGAGACGAGGGTGACCGGGTGCGCCCAGCCCACCACCGGCGCCTCGACCAGCGCCCACACCAGGGCGAAGACGGCGACGCTGACCAGGATGATGCCGGGGAGGTCCATGCGGCTGTCGGCGTCGGTGGGGCGGTTGGCGGAGAGCAGCCACAGGCCCAGGCCCAGCGCGACCGCGCCGACCGGGACGTTGATGTAGAAGACCGCCTCCCAGCCGAACGAGCCCACCAGCAGGCCGCCGATGATCGGCCCGGCGGCGGTCGAGGCACCGATGAGGCTGCCGAACACGCCGAAGGCCTGGCCGAGCCTGCTGGGCGGGAACACCGAGCGCAGCAGGCCCATGGCCGAGGGCAGCAGCAGCGCGCCGAAAACGCCTTGTGCGATGCGGAAGGCCACCAGCATGATGACCCCCGAGGACAGCGCGATCGCCACCGACGAGGCGACGAACCCGACCACGCCCACCAGGTAGACGCGGCGGTGGCCGAACCTGTCGGCGAGCTTGCCCGCGGTGATGAGGAAGACGGCCAGGCCCAAGAGGTAGCCGTGGGTGACCCATTGGAGTTCGGCCAGTGAGGCGCCCAGCGAGGCACCGATGGCGGGGTTGGCGACGGCCACGATCGTGCCGTCCAACGCCACCATCATCACGCCGAACGCGATGGCGACCAGCGTCGCCCAGGGGCTGCGCGTCCAACCGGACGTCCGCCGGCCGGGCGGAGCCGTGGTCTCGGGCGGAACGGTCTCTGCGGTCATGGGTCCCCCTTGGAAGTCGGCTCGCCCAAGATTATGGCAGCGACTGCCAGTTGTCAGCCACTGACTTTTTACAGTGACTGACAGCACATTCCCTCAGGGGTATCCTCGTGGGGAACCTGCGGCACGCCGCGGGCAGACCACGGGGAGAACCGCGGGGAGACCACGGGGAAGCGGGAGGCGCGCCCATGAGCACGACGAGCCCCGGCACCGTCGGCGCGGCCTCCCGGGAGGCCGCCCGAGAGGCTTCCGGGGAGGCCGCCCGAGAAGCCGCCGGAGAGGCTTCCCGAGAGACCGCCGGGGACTGCCGCCCGGGACTGCGCGAGGCGAAGAAGGCGCGCACGCGCAGGGCGCTCATCGAGACGGGGCTGCGCCTGTTCCACGAACGGGGCTACGGGAACACCACCACCGAGGAGATCGCCGCCAGCGCGGGCGTCTCCCAGCGCACGTTCTTCCGCTACTTCCCCACCAAGGAGGACGTGGTCCTGGAGGCGATGGGGAGCGTCGACGAGGTGCTCATCGAGCACTTCCTGGCCCGGCCCGCCGACGAGACCCCCTTCGAGGCCCTGTGCAACGCCATGCGCGACCACTGGGAAACGCTGGGCCGGACGGCGATGCACCACTTCAAGGGCGGGGCGGCGGAGATCATCGCCGAGAGCCCCGAACTGATGCGCACCGGCATGACCTACTGCCGGCGCCGCCAGACCCGCCTGGCCGAGGCGATCGCGCTGCGCACCGGGACCGGGCCCGCCGACCCCCGTCCCGAGCTGGTGTCGGCGATCTTCTTCGCGGCGCTCGCCAACGGCCACCAGGAGTGGGAGCAGGCCGGCGCCCCGGGACTCGACGGACTCCTGCGCAGCTTCATGCGCCAGCTGGAACTGGTCCCCGAGGTCATCGGCTCCGACTGGAACACCCCGGCCGCGGACCGGGGCGCGGCCGGATGACGTGTCAGACGGTGCCGCGCTCCCCCGCCGGCAGGTAGCGATCGAAGGGGAACTCGGGGCCCGTCTCAGCGGTGCCGCCGCCACCGGTGAAGAACGAGATCACCTTGGTCGCCAGGATCTCCGCGCGCAGGGCCGTGCGCATCACCCGCAGACCGCTCGACCCGCCGGAGGGCGCCACCCCGTCGACGGTGTCCTCGCCCATCCGCTGGGCGTGCTCCACGTGCGGGCGCATGGCGGCCTCGTAGGCGAAGAAACCCGACCGGTGGTCGCCGTCGACCCGGGCGAGCTCACCGGCCAGCGACATGGCGCCCTTGAGGGCCAGCACCGTGTCCATGCCGGACATGGGGTCGGCGCAGAAGGCGGCGTTGCCGAGCAGCACCACCCGGCCGCGGCTCCAGGTGTCCAGCCGGACCTGGCGGATGGAGGCGATCTGCACGTCGGCGCGGGTCATCTCGGCCAGGATGCGCGGGACCTCCCCGCCGTCGTCGGCGAAGGCCCGGGCCAGGTCCCGGGGGGTCTCCCGGCCGGTGCCGCGTTCGTTGTGCGGCCTGCGGCGGAGCAGGACGGCCTCCAGGGCGTCCTCCCCGGGGATGTCGGTGAGCATGGCGCCGCGGCCGGGCTTGACCAGGACGGTGGACAGGGCGCGCTGGCCGGTGAAGTCGGGCACGGTGAACACCGCGACGGTGACGCCGAGGTCGTGGATGTGGTCGTCGGCGGTCCCCTCGAAGGCGAGGCCGCGCACGGTCGAGTGCAGGCCGTCCGCGCCGACGACCAGGTCGAACCGGCGGGGCGGGGCGTGCTCGAACTCCACGTCGACACCGTCGGGGGTCTCCCGCAGGGCGGTGACCGAGTCCCCGAACAGGAACTCGGCGTCGGCGGAGGTCAGGTCCCGGAGCTCGCGCAGCAGCGGGTCGCGGCGGATCACCATGGAGTGCTCGGCCGAGGGCGCGGGGCAGCGGACGGGTTCGCCGTCCTCACCGAAGCGGAACTCCACGACGGGCGGTGGGCCGACCTCGTCGGCGAGGCGGTCGAGCAGGCCCATGCGTGCGAGGACGCCGACGCCGCCGAAGCCGATCTCCAGGCGGGACAGCCGGGAGGAGAGCCGGGGTTCCCGGTCCACGACGGTGGGGGCGAAGCCGTGCCGGGCGGCCCAGTGGGCGAAGGCGGAACCGGCCACGCCTGCGCCGACGACGAGAACGGTCCTGCTCCGGGTGGGCACGCATTACCTCCTGGTGTGGTGGACGCCCGTGCCGGGACACGGGCCCCGGCAAAGGGACCCTACCCGGCCACGGGCCGTGTATCTCCCGCCCGGCCCCGTCGCCGGGCACGTACGGCACGGAGGCCGCTGGGCACTCACGGGCCTCGGACGCCACAGCAGCGCCGCGACCGAGCCGCACACCGCGACCGCGGCACCCGTCCCGGCGAACACCGCCGCAGGGTCCAGGCCCCCGGCCCATCCGGCGAGGGGGTAGGTGACCAGGAAGCAGGCGTGGGAGAGCGCGAACCGCGCGGCCAGCACCCCGGCCAGGGCGCCCTCGGGGGCGGCGTCCCGCAGCACCCGCCCGGCGGGGGCGGCGATCAGCGAACAGCCCAGGCCCAGGACCGTCCAGCCCGTCCCGAGCACGGCGAAGCCGGGGGCGAGGGCCCAGCCGACCGCTAGGACGGCGGACCCGGCGGCCAGCACGGCGGGACCGGCGACCATGGGCTTCCGGGGGCCGAAGCGGTCCACCAGGAAACCCAGGGCGAAGGCGACGGCCATGGAGCCGGCGCCGAAGAACGCCAGCGCCACGGCCACCCCGGCGTCGGTGCCGCCCAGGTGCGCGCGGACCAGGACCACGGTGTCCACCAGGACCAGGGCGGTGATCACGGCGGCGGCGAGGTCGAGGAGGACGACGGCGCGCAGCCGGGGGTCGGTGGCGAAGACCCGCCAGGAGGCGGCGGCCCGGCGGGGGTCGCCGGTGTCGGTGGGGAGGGCCGTGGTGAGCACCAGGACCGCGGAGGCCGCGAAGGTGACCGCGGTGAGCACGAAGAGGCCGTGGAACGGCACGAGGGTGAGCAGGGCGGCGGCGAGCAGCGGCGAGGCGAGGGCCTCCAGGTCGTAGGCCAGGCGGGAGAGGGCGAGGGCGCCCGTGTAGCCGCGGTCGTCGACCAGTTCGGGGATGACGGCCTGGAAGGCGGGGGTGAAGACGGCGGAGGCGCACTGGAGGACGGCGATCAGGACGTACACGTGCCACACCTGGTCGACCCAGGGCAGCGCGGCGACGGCGAGCGCCCGGACCGCGTCGGCGCCCACCAGGACGGCCCGCCGGGGGACGCGGGCCAGGGCGGCGGTGAGCAGGGGGCCGGCGCCGACGTAGGCGATCATCTTGATGGTCAGGGCGGTGGCGACGACCGCGGCGGCGCGGTCGTCGGCGAGGTCGAAGGCGAGCAGCCCGAGGGCGACGGTGGCCAGGCCGGTTCCGGCGAGGGCGATGACCTGGGCGGCGAACATGCGCCGGTAGGCGGGGAAGTCCACGAGGACACGCCACATGAGGGGCACCTCCGAGGGGAGCGTTTTTCGCATCATACATGTGCGCAAGTACGCACATATTGACGGAAGGTCCGCCCGCCTAGACTGCGCACATGCGGACCAGCGACGAACAACGGGCGCCCAGCCTGTCCCACCCGGCCCCACCCGAACCCGAGCGGCTCGCCGTGGCGGCGGGTGTGTTCGCCCTGCTGGCCGACCAGACCCGGCTGCACCTGCTGTGGCTGCTGGCGGAGGAGGAGGCCGACGTCGGCCGCCTCACCGAGGCCTGCGGGGCCTCGCGGACGGCGGTGTCACAGCACCTGGCCAAGCTGCGCCTGGCGGGGCTGGTGGAGTCGAGGAGGCGGTCCCGCCACGTGATCTACAGCCTGACCGACGGCCACCTGCGCAGACTGGTCCTGGAAGCCCTCAGCCACGCGGACCATGTGGTGACCGGCGAGCCCTTCCACGAGTGACGGCGCCGACTTCCGTCGGGGCGGGGGCAGGGTGAGGCTGACTTTCGTCGGTGACGGGAACCGGACCGCGGGCGGACGCGCTCCGTGGCCGCGCAGGCGACGATGGAGGGACCGGTTCCGCCCCCGGAGGGAGAAACCCCATGCCCCCCATGCCCCCTACGGGCTCTATGAGTTCCATGGGCCCCATGGGCCGACTGTCGGCCGCACTCGACAGGCTCCACTCACGCGTGCACGGGGTCCGGGCGCTGGGCTACTTCACCTGGTTCGTCCGGATTCTGTTGGCACTCGGGTTCCTGCCTTCGGGGTACCGCAAGATCGTCGACGAACCCTTCACCGTGGCGGAGTCGCTCGGCGAGATCTACGTGATGTTCACCGCGCTGCACCAGGACTTCGGCGCGCTGTACGTCTTCATCGGCCTGTGCCAGGTCGGCGCGGCGCTGCTACTGCTCGTCCCGCGCACGGCGGCGCTCGGCGCGGCGGTGTACCTGCCGATCATCACCGGCATCGTCGTGATCACGGTGTCGCTGGACTTCGGGGTGGGGACCCCGGTGGTCACGTCGCTGATGCTCGTGGGGGCCGTGTACCTGATCTGCTGGGACTGGCACCGGGTGCGCCCGATCCTGGGGCCGCCCCGACTCGCGACCGCGGGGGGCGGGGACGGGGCCGGGGCCCGCGGATGACGAAGGCCCCGGGCTCGGGCCGGCTCGGGGGCACCCCTTGGCACGAAGGTCGCGTTTCTTCCTCCGGGGAGGCAGAGGAGGCGGGCCGCGGCGGGGCCCGGGCGAACGGCGGCCCGCGGGATCAGCGCTCCCCGTACCGTCCGGTGAGCCCCAGGATGTCGCCGAGGTGGGCCACGTGCCGGGCGAAGGCGCCCTCACGGTCCTCCAGCACCCCGTCGAACTGGCCGAAGACCTCGAAACCGATCCACCCGTGCAGGCCCGTCCAGACGGACAGCGCGCGGGCCACGACCTCCTCCGGGCTGTCGCCGAAGAGCTCTCGGACGGCCGGGGACGGATCGAGCGGTCCCGGGTCCGGGTCCGGTCGGCCCATCAGGCGCAGTGCGCCCGCGCGGCACGCCTCCGTCGCGAGGCGTGCGAGGACGGCACTGTGCCGGGTGGCGGGGCCGACGGTGTCCTGGGGTGCGCGGTAGTCGGGCACGGGTGAGCCGAAGAGCAGCGCGTACTCGTGCGGACGGGCCAGGGCCCAGTCGCGCACCGCGTGGCACGAGGCCCGCCACCGCCCCGTGAAGTCGGCGGGGTCGCAATCGGCGTCGGCCTCCTCCACCGCCCGGCCGAGCGCGTTGTAGCCGTCGATGATCAGCGCCGTGAGCAGATCGTCCTTGGACGGGAAGTACCGGTAGACGGCGGAGGAGGCCATGCCGAGGTCGCGGGCGACGGCGCGCAGGGAGAGTCCGGCGGCGCCCTCGGTGGAGAGATGTCGGCGCGCGGTCCGGGTGATCTCGCCGGTCAGCTCGGCGCGGGCGCGCTCCCGGGCGGTCTGGCTTGCCTTCATGGGGCGCAGCCTAACAGAGCGGCGATCATATTCGAGAGCACTGCTCTTGACTCGGTGCGCCAAAAGCGAGAGCATCGATCTCGAAGGAGATCACTGATCTCGTCGCGTGAGAGCGGAAGGACCCACGTCCATGGGACGTCACGTCGTCGTCGGAGCGGGGCAGATCGGATCCCCGCTGGCCGACACCCTGCACCGCAAGGGGCACGAGGTCGTCCTCGTCAGCCGTTCCGGGCGCGGCCCCGAGGAGGTCGAACGGATCGCGGCCGACGCCTCCGACCGGACGCGCCTCACCGAGATCGTCCGGGGGGCCGACGTCCTGTACAACTGCGCGAACCCGGCCTACCACCGGTGGCCCACGGACTGGCCGCCCCTGGCCGCCTCCCTGCTGGGAGCGGCGCAGGACACCGGAGCGGACTACGTCCTGCTCGGCAACCTCTACGTCTACGCGCCGCCCACCCGTCCGATGCGCGAGTCCGACCCGCTGGACCCGCCCAGTGCCAAGGCCCGCACCCGGGCACGGATGTGGCAGGACGCGCTCGCGGCGCACGAGGCCGGCCGGGTCCGCGTGACGGAGGTCCGGGCCGGGGACTTCTTCGGTCCGGGATGTGTGGACCAGACGCACTTCGGCGAACGGTTCTTCCCCCGCCTGCTCCGGGGCAAGGCGGCGAGCTTCGTCTACGACGCGGACCAGCCGCACACCTGGACCTACAACCGCGACGTGGCCGAGGCGCTGAGCGTGGCGGCCACCGACGAAAGGGCCTTCGGACGCGCCTGGCACGCGCCCTCCCACCCCCCGGTCAGCGCCCGCCACATCGCCGAGGTGGCCGGGAAGGTCGCGGGCCTGGACTCGGCGCGGGTCGACGTCCTTCCGGGCTGGCTGATACGGACGCTCGGCCTCTTCTCGCCGATGCTGCGCGAACTGGAGGACGTCCGCTACCAGTTCACCCGACCGTTCGTGGCCGACTCCTCCGACTTCGAGAACACGTTCGGCATGACCCCGACCCCGCTGGAGACCGCCGTGGAGGAGACGGTGGCCTGGTGGCGCGAGCGTCTCGCGGCCTGACCTCCCGCGGGCCGGTGCTCTCCGCGGAGAGCGCGCCGGGGGTTCTTCCCGCGTCCTCTCCCCTGTCGTCCGCCACCGGTAGAACGGGGAGGGTCCGTTCTCCGAGATCCCGGCGAGGTACCCCCCGATGACCCGTCCCTCCCTCCGCCTGCCCCCGGCCGATGACGGCCCGCGGGTGTCCGGAACGCTGCTGGTCCGCGCCTGCCGCGACGCTGGCACCTGGGCCGACGTGCTCTCCCGCATGGGCCCGCTGCCCGGGCTGGGTGAGCCGTCCGTGGAATCACCCCGGCGGCTCCTGCTCGTGGTGGACGACCCCGTGTGGCGGGACGCCTCCCCCGAGCAGGTGCGGGAGGCCCTGGGGGACGGCGGAACGTGGGTCCCCGACCTGGTCCTGGTGGCCACCGGGGCGACGGAGGCCGAACCCGGGCCTCGCCCGCTGCTCGCCTTCCGCCCTTCCGTCGGGGACCTGTTCGCCATCTCGCCCCGGCAGGCCGCCCTCGTCCACCTGGTGCTGCACCGCCCGGACCTGGACATGACCCTGGAGGACTACGAACAGCACGCCCCCGTCGACCCCGAGGGGGCGGAGGAGGACGAGGAGTACGTGGTCCCCGTACCCGTCGGCGCCTATCTGGAGGAGCTGGACCCGGCCCCGCGGTACGAGCCCCCGGCCCGGCCGCTGCCCCTGCTCACACAGGCCAACGACGGGTTGTTCGTGCGCACGGACTTCACCGACGACGACGCCTGGTCCTCGCTCGTGGAGACGGTGCGCCACCCGGGACCGGACGGTTTCGGCGACGTGGTCGACGACTTCGGCCTCCACATCGACTTCGTGGCCGACCCCGCGTTCGACGGCGCCTCCCCGGAGCAGCTGATGGCGGTGGTCCTCCCCGTCCCGGAGGACTCCGAGCAGATGACCGCGGAAGTGGTGCTGATCGCGGACGGGGTCACCCTGAGCGATCCCGACCGCCCCGTTCTCGTGGTGCCGCTGGAGGACCACCCCGGGTGCGCCTTCCGGGTTCCCGCCGCGGACGTCGGGATCATGGTGGTCAACCTGGCGATCGCCAACCAGGACCTGGAGGACTTCATGGACACCAGGACCAGGGACCTCGTCATGCCGTGGTGACGGCGGTGCACGCGCGGGCCGCGCCGGACCCGGCGGGTCCGGCGCGGCCCGGTTCACGCGCTATCCGGCCCGCTCGGCGGGGAACACCTGCGTGAGGAGCCGGTCCAGCACGCCGGGGAACACCTGCGCCGGGTCGATGTCGGCGTCGCCCGTGGTCAGCGAGGCGGTCAGGGTAGTGCTCCCGTCGGGCGAGGCGATCATCAGCGCCCCGTAGCCGCCGGGCGGGCTGCCGTTGTGGTGCAGGACCGTGCCACGGCCCGGGCCCAGGTCCTGCACGAACAGCCCCAGGCCGTAGCCGACCTTCGGGTGCGGGTCGCGCATCCGGGCCAGCAGCGGTTCCGGCAGGAGGTCGCCGCCGAGCAGCGCGGAGAAGAACCGGTGGAGGTCCCGGGTCGTCGAGAACATGTCCCCGGCCCCGGTCAGCAGGGAGAGGTTCTGGCGGGTGACGTCGACCGTCGTCCACCCGCCGTCGTCCTCGTACCGGTAGTGGCCGCGGGCGTGGGGTTCGGGCAGGTCCGGGGAGTCGCCCGGCACCCCGGTGCCCGACAGTCCGAGCGGGTCCAGGATCCGCCGCCGCATCTCCTCGGCGTAGGAGTGGCCGGTGACGTCTTCGATCAGTAACACGGCCAGCGTGTAGTTGGTGTTGGAGTAGCTCCAGTCCGTCCCCGGCTCGAACCGCGCGGGCTCGGACTGCGCGAACCGCACGAGTTCCTCCGGCCGGTAGGAGCGGAACCGGTTCTGCGCCCATGCCTTGCCGGTCGCGTCGATCCCCGGCACGAACGTCCCGTCGGGGTCGATCTCGCCGGTGTGGTTGTACAGGCCACTGGTGTGCTGGAGCAGCATCCGCACGGTGATCCGCCCGTCCAACCCGAGGTCGGGCAGCCGGTCCGACACCGGGTCGTCCAGCCCGAGCAGGCCGTCGGCCACCAGGAGCAGGACCAGGGTCGCGACGAAGGTCTTGGTGGTGCTGCCCACCCAGAAGTGACCGTCGGTCGGCGGCTTCTCGGTCCCGCCCGGTTCGCGCACCCCGGCGCTGCCGACCCACGCGCCCCGCTCGTCGTGCACGCGCATCTGGAATCCGGCGAAACCGAGGTCGACGATCTCCTCGATGGTCTGCTGGAGCTCCGGGCGGTCCGGCCCGGAGGCGGTCTGGGTGGTGGTCTCGTCGCGGGTGATCGGAGTAGTGGACATCGTGGCCCCTTTCAGGGGGTCGGGAGGGTGATGTGGTGGCGGGCGGTGATGTCGCCGCCCCGGAGGGCGGTGTGCGCTGTCGTGAGCGACCTCGCCGAGGCGTCCCACACTGCGGAGTGCGGCGGTGCACGGTGCGCCCTTTCAACTTTCTGATACTGGAAACGCTACGTTGCATTCATAAATTAGGCAACACTCTTGCAGCGAAGAAGCCCCATAAAAGCAGGCAGTTACCCGAAAACTGTTGCAACGGCTGTGAATCTAACGCAACGAACATCCGCAGAACGTTGCAACAGATGAAGAGTGAACGCTATGCGCCCCCGGCGACCCGCCTAAGCTTTGTCATTGTTTTGCCATGACTCATAGTAGTCAGAAGTGACTTTAAGCGACGGATTGCCGACGATTTCGGATATGGACCATTGCTCGAAGACGGCACCGAAGGCTTCCAACGCCATCAGTGCTCGCAACCTCATCCGCGTGGCCACCACCTTCACCGGCGCCGCGCTCATCACACCGTTCCTGTGGGGCGCGGCCCCTGTTCTCGCCGACGAGACAACGGATCACCGGGAGGCGTCCGCCGCTTCCGCCCCGCAGGAACCGGTCGGCACGGCGGTCGAGCGGGCGGTCGAGGAGGCGCTGAACAGTCGGCCCCTGCCCGTCGTCCCGGAGATCACCGTGGACCAGGCCGACAGGGCCTCGGAGTTGCAGGGGATGCACCCCGAGCCCGAGCCTCCGGAGTACCCGGGAGAACCCGGCAAGCCGGGGAAGCCCGGGAAGCCTGGGGAACCGGGGGAGCCGGGGAAGCCCGGAAAGCCGGGTAAGCCTGGGGAACCGGGGAAGCCGGGCAAGCCCGGGGAACCCGGCAAGCCGGGCAAGCCCGGGGAACCGGGGAAGCCCGGGAAGCCCGGGAAGCCCGGAGAGCCCGGCAAACCGGGAGAACCCGGTAAACCCGGGAAGCCTGGGGAACCGGGGAAGCCCGGCAAGCCGGGCAAGCCCGGGAAGCCTGGGGAACCGGGGAAGCCTGGGGAACCGGGGAAGCCTGGGAAGCCGGGCAAGCCCGGAGAGCCCGGGAAGCCCGGCAAGCCCGGGGAACCGGGGAAGCCCGGGGAACCCGGGAAGCCCGGCAAGCCCGGAAAGCCGGGAGAACCCGGGAAGCCCGGCAAGCCCGGAAAGCCGGGAGAACCCGGGAAGCCCGGAAAGCCGGGCAAGCCTGGGGAACCGGGCAAGCCTGGGAAGCCTGGGGAACCCGGAAAGCCCGGAAAGCCTGGGGAACCGGGGAAGCCGGGGAAGCCGGAGCCGAAACCCGAACCTCAGCCGAAGCCCCAGCCCAAGCCCGTGCCCGAGCAGCCGGAGCTGGCGCAGACCGGCGCGTCGATCGCCGTTCCGGTCATCGGCGGCCTGCTGGCCTCACTGGTCGGTGCCGGAGCCATGATCCTGGGCCGTCGCCGTCGCACCACCGAGGAACGCGACTAACAAATCCGTGATCTGATCAACGTCCGGGCCCGCACCCTGTGGTGCGGGCCCGCCGTGTGTCGGTCGGATCATCAGCCGAACGCCCCCATCTCGTGGTCCAAGATGTCGGAGAGCGGCTCCGGCCGGTCGTTCGAGGTCCAGTCGTCCGGTGCGACTTCGACGCATACCAGGGCCGCGGCGATCACGGCGCTGGGGCGGGGGTCGCCCGGATCGGACGGGTCGCCGCCGAGCCGACGCGCGATCTCGGACCGCAGGAGCTCGTGCCAGCGCGCGTTCTTCTCCCGGTGCCGCGCCGACAGCGCGGGCGTGTTGACGATGAGACGAATGAAGTGTCGGACCTTCCGGCGTTCCGGGCCCCGAGGCCGGAACGGCTAAGGAACTTGCTGTGTGACGCCGCACCAGCGGCAGCGCTGTGCGCGCGAACCGGTGGCGCGCTGCCAGTCGTGCGGCGGACACGACGTCGCGGGCGGGTTCCGGCGGGGCAGTGGGGGCGGCTCACCGGTCCGGGGCTTCGGGACCTGCCTTCGGCGGGGGCGGGTGAGACGCTCGAACTCCGCGAACGTGAGCCCCTCACCGTTCACAACCGCCCCATGAGTTCGGTGACCAGATTCCGGGCGATCGCGTCTTCCGCCCCGCGATAGCCCACGGCGACGGAACGAACCGTCTGGTCGGGGGCCGGCCGGTACCAGCGGTTCGCCATCAGGCGGAGGGTGATCACCCGCGGGTCGTGCGAGATCACCACGCCGCCGTCCGTACCAGGGTCACGCTCCGCTCGCAGGCCACGGCGGCGGCACGCGGAGAGCATGGCCAGCAGGGAGGTCTCGGCGTCAGAGGAAACGGGAGTTTGCGCTGTGTTGCTCATGTCACCCATCGTGGGCACGCATGGCCTGCTTTCCCAGTGTTCAGAAAATTCCGGGAATAGCGGTGTGTCCGAGGAACGCCTTGGGCATCCTGTGCACATGCCGCTAAACCCCTTCGCGGAGACCCTCATCGAATACCGTGAACTTGCAGGGCTCACGCAAACACAGCTAGCCAAGCGTGTTGGTGTGTCTGTTTCCTCTGTGAACCGCTGGGAGCATGGTCATTCCCCTCCAAAGCGCGACAATGCTGAAAAACTGGACGAAGCGTGCAATGCAGGCGGAAAAATCCTCACTGCGTGGCAAGCACACACGTCGCGGTCCGGACTGCCGGAGTGGGCACGAGACCTTGCCGCAATCGAACCCGCATCCCGACACGCGACGTTGGTCAGCGCAGCCGGAGTGCCAGGGATGTTGCAGGCTCCGGAATACGCACGATCCGTATTCTTAGCGGGGCGCCCTACGGCCAGCGAGGACGCCATAGCCTCCCTTGTCGCCCTGAGGTGCGAACGCCTGGCGGAGCTACCGGACCTGCGAGTCGCGGCTACGTTCCCCGCAACTGCTGTCGGCGGACTGCCTCCTGACTTGCGGCGCGCTCAGGCCGAACACCTACTCCAATGGGCGGCGACCGGCCGCGTCACGATCACGCTCACCCCCGCCGGGGCTGCAATGCCGCTGCCCGTCGCCCCCCTGATGATCTACCGACTACGATCCGGTGAACGCGTCATCGCCAGCGATCACGCGGAGGGTACGGTGGTGCTATCCGCTGACGTGGCGGACCGCGTAGACGCTGTGGTCACGGTAGTTCTGACCCATGCCCTGCCCGCCGCGTCATCACTGGAATACTTGGAGACCCTCACATGAGCACCCCCGCCGAGTGGCACAAGAGCAGCTACAGCGCCAACGGGCACAACTGCGTTGAGACGCGCGAGGGTGTCCACGGCGCGGACGTGCGCGACACCCAGAACCGCGAGGCCGGGCACCTCAGCTTCGGCCGCACGGAGTGGCTCGCCGCCCTCGCCGCGACCCTCACGAAGTAGCCCCTACGACGAAGGCCCCGGAAACGAATTCCGGGGCCTTCGCGCATTTCAGCGGGCTGCCCGCTTCTCCGAATCCCTACACATGCACACCGCTGTCACCTCGTGAGCGTGAACGTGGCCCAGGTGTGGGCGCCGAGGTCACCGAACGGGCAGAGCGGCGAATATCCCCAGGCTGTGGACAACTTCTCGACCATGAGCAGACCGCGCTGGCCTTCGGCCTCGCCCCACTCGTCGGAGCTACGGGAACGGGGGATCTCGGGGACGCCGCCGGACAGGCCGTCGTCGGTGAATCCCAAGGTCAGCGAACGGTCGCTCGTCGACCACAGGGTCCGCACGACCCGCCCGTCCCATCCGGAGGCCGTGTACTTCACACAATTCGCGAACAGCTCGCTGCCGCAGAGGACCAGCGTGTCCGCGAGGTCCTCGTCGAAGCCCGCGAGGTCGGTGCGCAGGTCGCGGCGCACCTGGGAGAGCCGGGCCAGGTCACCGGGGTAGAGGTGGTGCTGCCAGAGGCGGGTGGGGGTCATGCGCCCACCCCCGCAGCCTGCTTCTTCTCCTGCTGGGCGAGCCAGACGCGGGTGGCCCGGGCGAGATCCTCGAAGGTCGCCGGGGCCGGTGCGAGCAGGTCGCCCTCATACGGGCGGGGCTCCGGGATACGCGGGGCGGTCCACTGCCGGAGGCGGGCGGTCGCCGCCGCCTGGCGGCGGCTCTGTTCGTGGGCGGTGTAGTAGGGCCGCACGAGCGGGAGGTCGTCGGCCGGGAACACCTCGCGCGGCGCGGACAGGCGCGGGGCCGCGGGAGGCAGGGGCCTGGTCGCGGGCCGGGGGTCGGCGTAGCGGCGCACGCGGGAGGCGCGGCGGCGGTGGTGGCGGCCGGAGGGAGCGGTGAACAGCGCTCGCAGCAGGGCGAAAGCAGCCCCGAGGAGCGTGGCACTAAACTGGTGCACGCTGGCAATCCTTAGGTTCAAGGGGTGAATTGCTGGCCACGACCCCGGGCGCTGACAGAGCGTCGCGGGGTCACGCGGTTATTGGGTTATGGCGCCACGATAGGGCACGCCCGGCCACAGTGGGAACACTTTTCGGCCAGAGCGCCGAAGAAGATCGCCCGGTCCTCGTCTTCCCAGCTCAGGACAACAGCAGGCTTTCACACATACGACACCTTCGTCGCGAAGCAGACATATTTACCATTTATAAAATATGCGGTCGTATCATTCTGCGGCAGAGTTCGGAACGAATGCGCTCAGGCGATACCACGTCTCCTGCCGCAACCGTCCGCACAGGATGTCGTGCCGTAGGTCGTCATCCCGGTACCCCGCCAACAGCTCCCGCTCTCGCTCCCGGAACGCCCGCATCTCCCCCGGGTCCGCCGTCTCGAACAGCACCTCCCACCGCCCCGCGGCGTGCCGCTCCGCGCGCTCGCGCGCACGGCTCCGCTCGCGTTCGCGTCGCGCGCGCTTGCCCGGCATTCCGACACCTCCGACAGATCCGTCCGTGAACGAGGACACGGTGTCGATGATGTCCCCACCGAGTGGTGCGGCTCTTCCGGTCCCGGCCCATAGGCGTGCAGGTGACCGCCGCCTCCGCCGCAGGGGTCGTCCACCCGACCGGGTGGGGCGGGAGGCGGGGTCCGCCTGCAAAGGGGGTGCCGCTCCGACATGTTCTTCAGTGCCGGGGTAGGGCGTCCGGACACCACGGCCGTCCAGAGGTGAAAGCCGCGGATACCCGCGGCTCCGGCCACGCCCCGGAGGGAGAACCGCGACCTCCTCCCCGGAGGGGTCGGGGGAGGCATCCCCCGCCGCCCCGGACCCACGGGGGGGTGCAGGGCGCGCACCTGCCCCGCCCGGGCACAGGGGGGTCGGAGAAGGGAGAACCGCCACCCCGCCCCGCGTCAGTCCAGCACCTTCTCCCAGACCGAGACGTGTTTCTCGCTCTCGTTCCCGAACGGCGTCCGGTCCCAGTCCTGCCAGCGGTCCACCAGCCGCATCCCCGCGATGCGGGCCATCAGGTCCAGCTCCGACGGCCACACGTACCGGAACGGGATGGACCGCGCGCTCCCCTTGCCCTCCACGACCCGGACGTAGTTGGAGCTGAATCGCTGCGTCGCGGGCTCGTAGACGTCGAACGCCCAGTCGTCCTCGCCCACATGGAACGGCACCAGGCTCTGCCCCTTGGGGAGCCTGCGCAGTTCCGGCACCCCCACCTCCACCACGAACCGCCCGCCCCGCTCCAGGTGCGCGGCGGCGTTGACGAAGCACTCCACCTGCTCGTCCTGCGTGGTCACGTTGTTGATGGTGTTGTAGACCAGGTAGGCCACCGAGAACTCCCCCGGCACCCGGGTGGTGGTGAAGTCCCCGATGGCCACGTCGATGTCCGCGCCGCCCGGTTTGGCGCGCATCCGCTCGACCATCGCCGGGGACAGGTCGATGCCGTGCACCTGAACGCCGCGCGCGGCCAGCGGCAGCGCGATGCGCCCGGTTCCGATGGCGAACTCCAGGGCCCGCCCCTCCCCCGCCAGTCCGGCCAGCAGGTCGACCGCCGGGCCGACCTTCTCGGGGGCGAACATGCCCTCGCCGGGGGTGTCGTAGTGTTCGGCGACGTCGGTGTCGAAGTGGTTCGGCTTGGGCTGCGCTTCGTTCGCATCGCTCATGGCCGCGACGCTAACCCGCGCCCCCGCCGCCGCGCACCGGGTTTTCCCCTCCGCCCCGGCGGGAGGACCGCGAAGGGCGGTACGCGCCCGCTCGGGCACCCCGCTCCCCCGCTTCCGCTCACACACCCCCGACCGTCGGCGAGTACGACGAGTGCAGGACCAGCGAGGCCGCGCCGATCGCGCCCGCGTCCTCGCCGATGAGGGAGGTCTCCACCCGCACCCGGCGCACCCCCCGGGCCAACGTCCGCTCCGCGATCGCCGTCGTCAGCGCCTCCGCGTACAGGTCGCCCACGTGCGGGACCCCCCACCCGCCCAGCACCACCAGCGGTACGTCGATGATGTTGAGCAGAGCCGTTCCCGCGTCGCCCAGCCGCCGCCCCGCCTCCGCGATGACCTCCAGCGCGACCGGGTCGCCCGATCGCGCCTCCCGGCACACCCGCCGGTAGGCCGCCACGGTGCGCGCCTGCCCGCGCTCGTGGACGTCGGTCGTCTCCCCCCGCCTCCGGGCGGCCTCGGCGGCGACGGCGTGCGGGGCCAGATACGTCTCCAGACACCCACGGCTCCCGCACGGACACCTCGGTCCGCGCGGGTCGACCACCACGTGCCCGATCTCGGCGGCGTTGCCGCTGCCGCCCCGGTAAACGCGACCGCCCAGGATGAACCCGCCGCCCACGCCGGTGCCCACGTACACGAACGCCATGTCGGACGAGCGCCGTTCGCCGCCCGCCCACCGCTCGCCGATGGTGGCGGCGGTGGCGTCGTTGTCCAGGACGGTGGCGAGCCCGGTCCCCTCCTCCAGCACCTCCCGCAGCGGCACCGACCGCCATCCGGGCAGGTGGGGCGGGGTGACCGCACCCGAGGTGTCGATCGGACCCGGGGTGGCCACACCCAGGCCGAGGATGCGGTCGGGCGCGGGGGCCTCCTCGACGATGGCGCGCACCGACCGGCACAGGGCGTCGATGACCCGCCGCGGGCCCTGCGCCGAGGGGGTGCGCCGCCGGGTGCGGGCGACCACGTGTCCGGCCAGGTCGGTGACGACGAGGGTGGTGGAGGCGGGGTCGATGTGCATGCCGACGGCGTAGTAGGCGTCGGCGTTGAGGCGCAGCACGGTGGCGCGTTTGCCGCCGCGCGAGGTGGCCCGGCCGTCCTCGCGGACCAGGCCGTCCTCCAGCAGGCGGCGGACGATGTTGGAGACGGTCTGGGCGGTCAGCCCGGTCTGTTCGGCCAACTCGACGCGGCTGATCCCGTCGGCGGAGCGCACGGCGTCGAGCACCCGGCTCTGGTTGAGCCCGCCGAGCCAGGCCAGGTTGGTGCCCATAAGGCCTCTCCCCCTCCGCTTCCGTGGTCGCAGTCGTGGTCCCACCCGAGCCTAACCGCCCTGGAAGCACCGACTTACCCCATTGTCTTTATCCAAGCTTTTGAGTAATGATGTGTCACACGTCACTTCACCTCAAGGCAGGTCCACCGCTCCCCAACCTCATCGCCAGGAGTGCACGATGAAAGGAACCGGCCCCCACACCACACGACTCACGGCCGCCGCGGCCCTCACGCTGGCGCTCGCCGCCACCGGATGCGGAGGCGGCGCCGCCGACCGGGACGAGAACACCGTCCGCATCGCCTACCAGAAGTTCGGCACCTTCATCGCGATGGATTCGCTGATGCGGAAGGTGAAGGAGGAGTTCGAGGCGGACAACCCCGGTGTCACCGTCGAACTCCAGGCCATCGAGGCGCCCGCCGAGGACTACCAGACCCAGGTCAACCTCATGAACGGCTCCGCGAGCCAGGCCCCGGACCTCATCTACCAGGACAGCTTCACCATCAACCAGGACGCCGACGCCGGCTACCTGATGCCCCTGGACGAGTACTTCGACGCCTGGGAGGACGCCGACGAGTTCAGCGTCCAGGAGGCGCAGGCCGTCACCTCCCTGGACGGGCAGCGGTACGGCGTCATGCTCGGCACCGACGTCCGCGGCCTCTGGTACAACACCGAACTCCTGGAGCAGGCCGGCGTCGGGACCCCCTGGGAGCCCGCCACCTGGGACGAGGTCCTGGACGCCGCCCGCGCGGTCCAGGCCGAGTTCGGCGATGAGGTCACCCCGCTCAACGTCTACTCCGGCACGCCCGCCGGGGAGGCCGCGTCCCTCCAGGGCTTCCAGATGCTGCTCTCCGGCACCGGGGACGCCCTCTTCGACGACGACTCGCAGAAGTGGATCACCGGCGGCCGGGGGTTCACCGACTCCCTGGGGTTCGTGCGGACCGTGTTCGACGAGGGCCTGGGCCTGGACGTGCAGGACGCCCTGGACACCAACGTCGGCACCGTCAACAACGAGGAGCGGTTCCCCTCCGGCGAGCTGGCCATCAGCCTCGACGGCTCGTGGGTCACCCAGTCGTGGATCCCCGGGGCCAACCGGCCCTGGGACGGCTGGGAGGAGGTCATGGAGTTCACCCCCATGCCCACGCGGGACGGGCAGGGTGCCGGGGCGACCAGCATGTCCGGCGGCTGGGCGCTGTCGATGGGCGGCCAGGCCACGAACCCGGAGCTGGCCTGGGAGGTCATGACCTACGCCCTGTCCAGGGAGAACGCGATCAAGTTCGCGATCGAGGGCGGCCAGATCCCGGTGCGCGCCGACGTCGCCGAGGACCCGGCGTTCCTGAACGAGGCGCCCATGGCGGAGGAGTTCGCGGCACTGGTGGACATCACCGGGTTCCGCCCGGCCTACAGCGAGTACCCGCGCGTCTCCATCGCGGTCCAGGAGGCCATGGAGGCGGTGATGCTGGGCGAGGCCACCCCGGAGGAGGCCGCCGACCTGTACGCCCAGGAGGTGGAGGGCATCGTCGGGCCCGACAACGTCACGGGCGGTTCCTGAGCCGTGGGGACCGTGCCGATGACCCGCGCCCCCGGGAACCCCGGAACCCCCGGCCGGGCGCCGCAGGCCCCGGCCCGGACGCGCGGCTCCCGTCGCGCCCGGGCCGGGGCCGCCCGCTGGGTGGTCCCGATGGCCCCCGCGCTGTTCCTGCTGCTGGCGTTCTTCGCCGGGCCGATCCTGTGGACGGTGTGGGCCTCGTTCACCAACGAGGCGCTGACCGGGGCACAGGCCGCCGACACCGAGTTCGTGGGGCTGGACAACTTCGAGCAGTTGGCGGGGGACCGCCGGTTCCGGACGGCGGCGGTGCTCACCGCGCTGTTCCTGCTGGGTTCGATCCTGGGCCAGACCGTGCTGGGCCTGGCGCTGGCGCTGCTGCTGCGCCACCGCCACGGGGCCGTGCGCGGCGCCGTGGGCACGGTGGTGGTGGGCGCCTGGGTGGTGCCCGAGGTGGTGGCGGGGTTCGTGTGGTACGCGTTCCTGGAACGCGAGGGCACCCTCAACGCGCTGCTCGGCTCCGTCGGGGTCGGGGCGCAGAACTGGCTGTTCACCGCACCGCTGCTGGCGGTGGTCCTGGCCAACGTCTGGAAGGGCACCGCCTTCTCGATGATGACCTACGGGGCCGGGCTGTCGGAGGTGCCGGGCGACCTGGAGGAGGCGGCCCGGGTGGACGGGGCGTCGGGCCTCCAGGTGCTCTGGTACGTGGTGCTGCCGCTGCTGCGGCGCACCATCGCGACCACGCTGCTGCTCATCACCCTCCAGACCGTGCAGGTGTTCACGCTCATCTACGTGATGACCGCGGGCGGCCCCGGTTCGCGCAGCACGACGCTGCCGCTGCTGATGTACCGGGAGGCCCTGTCCCTGGGCGACCTGGGGTACGGGACGGCGATCGCGCTGGCGCTGCTGGTGATCGCGGGGCTGTTCTCGGTCGTCTACGTGCGGATGCTCAGCAAGGAGGAGCAGGCATGACCGCTCTGGGACCGCGTTCGGACACCTCGGGGCGGCGGCCGCGCCGGTCGGCCACCGCCTCCGTCGCCTCACCCGGCAGGGCCGCCGGGGCGGTGCTGGTGCACCTGATCCTGGCGGTGCTGGCGCTGCTGTTCCTGCTGCCGCTGCTGTGGATGCTGTTCGCGTCGGTGGACGGGGAGGCCACGCTGCGGGCCGGGCTGCCGGGTTCGCTCACGCTGGACAACTTCCGGACGATCCTCACGCCCGAGATCGTCTACCGGCCGCTCTGGAACAGCGTGCTGACCTGCGGCGGGGCGGCGGTCATCACCGCGTTCTGCTCGATGCTGGCGGCGTACCCGCTGTCGCGGTACACGCTGCGGTTCAAACGGCCGTTCCTGTACACGGTGCTGTTCGCTACCGGGCTGCCGATCACGGCGATCATGGTGCCGGTGTACGGGCTGTTCGTGAACGCGGGGCTGCTGAACTCGCTGTGGGCCACCACCCTGTTCCTGGCGGCGAGCACGCTGCCGTTCGGGATCTGGCTGACCAAGAACTTCATCGACGGCATCCCCATAGCGCTGGAGGAGGCGGCCTGGGTGGACGGGGCGTCCACCTGGCAGTCCATCCGCTACCTGGTGGCGCCGCTGCTCGCCCCGGGGCTGGCGGTGGTGGGGATCTTCACGCTGGTGAGCACGTGGGGGAACTTCTTCGTGCCGTTCATCCTGCTGACCAGCCCGGACAAGATGCCCGCGGCGGTGCGGGTGTTCACGTTCTTCGGGCAGTACGGGTCGGTGCGCTACGGCGAGCTGGCGGCGTACTCACTGCTGTACACGCTGCCGGTGGTGGCGTTGTACGTGGCGGTGTCGCGGGCCATGGGCGGCCGGTTCACCCTGGGCGGTGCCATGAAGGGCTGAACCCGCACCAGCGAGGCGGGGCGCCCCGGGACCTCCCGGGGCGCCCCGCGCGCGGGGAGGCTCAGCGATCAGAGGATCGGTCGCCGTCAAGCCGCGGGGCGCCCCGCGCGGGGAGGCTCAACGGGATCGGGTGCGTGGTCCGCACCCCCGGCGGGCGCCCCGCGCACGCGGGGAGGCTCGGTGCCCCCGGCGGCGACCTTGCCGCCCGCCTCGGGCACCCCCCGCGCGGGGAGGCTCCTCGGCCTGCTCCTCGGCGGGCAGGTCGGGCCGGGGGCACCCCGCGCGCGGGGAGGCTCCGGGCCCGGCCGAGGGGCCCGAGCCCCAGGCGGGGGCGCCCCGCGCGCGTGCGGCGGGCTCAGCGGACGAGCCGCAGGGTGACGACCTGGAAGGGGCGCAGGGAGAACGCCACCTCCTCCTCCCCCGGCTCCAGGTCCGGGGCGCCCTCGTACTCCTCCTCCAGCAGGTTCACCGCGCGCACCCGCGACACCGGGAACCCGAAGCGCACGTTCGCGCGGGTGCGGGCGCCCAGCGACTCGTACAGGCGCACCACCACGTCGCCGGAGCGGTCGTCGGCGGGCTTGACCGACTCCACGGCCACCCCGGCCCCCGCCACCCGCACCAGGGGGTCCACCGCGCCGGAACCGCCGACCTCGCGCGGCGGCAGGTTCAGCCGGTACCCCTCGCGGACCGCGTCCGCCACCGTCGCCCCCGGCACCAGCGCGTACCGGAACCGGTGCTCGCCCTGGTCGGTGTCGGGGTCGGGGAAGCGGGGCGCGCGCAGCAGCGACAGGCGGACCGTCGTGGTGGTGCCGCCGTCCTCGCGCACGTCGCGGGTGACGTCGTGGCCGTAGGTGGAGTCGTTGACCAGCGCCGCCCCGTAGCCGGGCTCGGCCACGTGCACCCAGCGGTGGGCGCAGATCTCGAACCGGGCGGCGTCCCAGGAGGTGTTGGTGTGCGTCGGGCGGTGCACGTGCCCGAACTGGATCTCCGAGGCGGAGGACTCCGCACGTACGTCCAGGGGGAAGGCGGCCTTGAGGAACTTCTCCCGTTCGTGCCAGTCCACGACCGTGTCCACGTCCAGCCGCCGGGAGCCGGGGGCCAGGGTGAGGGTCTGCACGACCGTGGAGTCGCCGAAGGAGCGGGTGACGCGCAGGCCGTCGTCGATGGTCTCGATGCCGTCCACGCCGGTGAGGTCGGTGACGGTGTTGCGGTAGAAGAAGTCCACGTCCCAGGCGTCCCACTGGTTGGGCAGGTCCTGGTGGAGCTGGAGCAGGTTGGCCGGGCCGGCCAGCGCCTCCCGGCCGGTCTGCGCGTCCACCACGGAGGTGACCAGGCCGCAGGCGTCCACCTGGACGGTGAGCAGGCCGTTGTCCAGCAGGTACCCGCCTTCAGAGCCCGTGGTGACGGTCTCCCCCTCGGGGGGCACCCGGGGTGCGGCGCCCAGCGCCGGAACGCCGTCGCGGTCGTGCGGGGCGGCGTTGAACTCGATCACCCCGTCGCCCGGGCCGACCAGCAGCCGCTGGGCCCGGTCGATGAGCGCGCCGAGTTCGGCCTCCGCCTCCGCGTAGGTCTCGGCGGCCTCCCGGTGCACCCAGGCGATGGAACTCCCCGGCAGGATGTCGTGGAACTGGTTGAGCAGCACGGTGCGCCAGAGCCGGTCCAGCGCCTCGTGCGGGTAGTCCGCGCCGCGGCGCACCGCCGCGGTGGTCCACCACAGCTCGGCCTCGCGCAGCAGGTGCTCACACCGGCGGTTGCCCCGCTTGGTGCGGGCCTGGCTGGTGTAGGTGCCGCGGTGGAACTCCAGGTACAGCTCGCCCCACCACACCGGGGCGTCCGGGTACTCGGCCTCCGCCTCCGCGAAGAACACCTCCGGGCGCTGGATCTCCACCCGGGGCGAACCCTCCAGGTCGGCCAGCCGGGCGGCCCGGCCCAGCATCTCGCGGGTGGGGCCGCCACCGCCGTCGCCGTGCCCGAACGGGACCATGGAGCGGGTGGCGCGGCCCTTCTCCCGGAAGTTGCGGGCGGCGTGGGCGAGCTCGTGGCCGGTCAGCTCGGAGTTGTAGGTGTCCACCGGCGGGAAGTGGGTGAACACCCGGGTGCCGTCCAGGCCCTCCCAGCGGAACGTGTGGTGCGGGAAGGTGTTGGTCCGGCTCCAGGAGATCTTCTGGGTGAGGAACCAGCGCGAACCCGACAGGCGGATGAGCTGGGGCAGCGCCGCAGAGTAGCCGAACGAGTCGGGCAGCCACACCTCCCGGGTGTCGATGCCCAGCTCGTCGCGGAAGAACCGCTTGCCGTACACGAACTGGCGGGCCAGGGCCTCCGCGCCCGGCATGTTGGTGTCGGACTCCACCCACATACCGCCCACCGGCACGAACCGGCCCTCCTTGGCGGCCTGCGCCGCCCGCGCGAACACGTCGGGGCGGTGCTCCTGGAGCCACGCCCACTGCTGGGCCTGCGACATGGCGAAGACCAGCTCGGGGTGGCGGTCCAGGAGGTCGACCACGTTGGCGGAGGTGCGGGCGACCTTACGCCGGGTCTCGCGCAGCGGCCACAGCCAGGCGGAGTCGATGTGGGCGTGGCCCACCGCCGAGACCCGGTGGGCGGCGGCCGCCGCCGGGGAGGACAGCGCCCCGGCCAGGGCCCGGCGGGCGCGCCCGGCGGTACCGGGCACGTCCTGGAGGTCGATCAGGTCCAGGGCGCGTTCGGCGGCCCGCAGCAGTTCCCAGCGGCGGGGGTCGCCCGTGTCCAGTTCGCGCATGACACCGCCGACCACGTCCAGGTCCATGGCCAGTTCCCACACCTGCTCCTGGAAGACCGCCAGGTCGGCGCGGGCCAGCCGGTACAGGGGGGCGCCGTCCGGACCGGCGGGGGCGGTGCCCAGGTCGGTGGGCAGGAAGGGGGGGTCGCCGAGGATGACGGGGTTGGCGGCGGCCTCCACGTGGAGGTCGACCTCTGCCTCGGTGCCGGGCAGGCGCACCCAGGCGTTGCGCGGGTTGAGGCCCTTGACCACCGTCCCGTCGGAGCGGTGGACCAGGCCCTCGGCCTGGAAACCGGGCATGTTCGCGTCGAAGCCGAGGTCGATGACGGCCTCGACGGTGCGGTCCGCCCACTCCTGCGGCACCCGGCCGTGGAACCGGAACCAGGTGGTGCCCCAGGCCGGGCCCCAGGCGTCGCCCGTGGCGGCGGGGGTGTGGGGGGCGTTGATGCCTTCGAGAGCGGGGACGGGTTCCCCGGGGGCGTCCCAGCGGGACACCTCCAGGGGGACGGACGGGCCGTGGACGGCGGGCCATACGCGTTCGCGCAGGACCCTCTCCAGGCGCGCCTCGGTCAGCTTGCGGTCATCGTGCACGGTGGACCTCCTCGGTCACGTCCCTGGCCGACGTGCTCAACGTTGCCCACGTCACACGACTTCGTCAACACTCTGGATAAAGAGGTTTGAGAAATCCGCCCGGGGAGCCCCCTTCCGGGGGCTGCCCGGAAGGGGATGGGGCTCCTACGATGGAGCGCATGCCCTCCCCCCTGCTCCCTCCTGGCCGTACCGGCACCGGCGAGCGGCCGCGTTCCGCGCCGCGGCTCGCCATGGGCGCCGTCACGCTGGTGGCCCTGGCCGCCGCCGCGTGGGCGGCCGTCATCGCCCTGACCGCAGCCGAACCGTTCTCCTGCGCACTGACCTCGGAGGATGTGGCCGCGAACCACTGCAACCAGGTCGTCGTCCGGTTCGGTGAACTGTCCCCCGTGGCCGTGCTCCCGCTGCTGCTCCCGCCCGCCTTCGGGGTCGCCCTGGGCTGGTGGGGGGTGCTGCGGGTGTCCAGTGGCCGGAGGCCGCCCGTCGGCGGCACCGTGGCCGGGGACCTCCAGGCGGCGACCGACGGGTCGGGGGGCGTACGGGGGGCGTACGGCGCGTGGGTCTGGGTGGCGGCGGGGGCCGTGCCGGTGCTCGGCGGCCTGGTCGGCTGCGCCCTGCGGTGGGTGTCCCTCACCGGCGCCGCACCACCGCGGTGAGGTTCCTGCCGGATGTGACACCGCTGCGGCGGGTGCCCGCCTTCCGCCGATCCCGCGTCCACAGCACCCGGGGGACCATCGGCGTCGAGGCCCACCTGGTCCAGGCGCTCCACGGGTTGCCGGGCCGGGCGAACACATAGCGGCGGGGACCGACCTTCCGCCGATCCCGCGTCCACACCACCCGGGGGACCATCGGCATCGAGGCCCACCTGGTCCAGACGCTCCACGGGTTGCCGGGCCGGGCGAACACATAGCGGCGGGGGCGGGTTCCAGGCCGCCCCCGCCGCGGGGGCGCCGTGCGGTCAGGCGAACGGCGCCCCGGGTCGCGGCCGGTGCGCCGGGCCGGTCCCACGGCCGGGTCGCACCACCGCGACGATCGGGGTCCGCCGCCCGGAAAGAGGGCGGCGAAGGGTCCGCCGCTCGCGAGCGGCGGCGTGGTCCGCGGTCGGGACGGGGCCCCGGAGATTCGGCGTCCCGGCCGCGGAGGTCGGGCCGTGGCGGGGGCACGGCCACGGCGCTCGGGCCGCTGCGACGGGGCCCGCTCCCCCACCGCAGCGGCGATCAGGGGGTTTCGGTGCGGGCGGCGGAGCGGACGGCCTCGCGGGCCTGGTTCGCGCCCGCGGCCGCCAGGGCGAGGTGGGCCAGGCGGCGGCACTCGTCCAGGCTGTGGCGGGACAGGGCGTGGCGCACCCCCGGCAGCGCCGGGGCGGACATCGACAGGCTCGTCGCCCCCAGGCCCACCAGGACCAGGGCCAGCAGCGGGTCGGCGGCGGCCTCCCCGCACACGCCCACCGGGACGCCCAGGTGGTCGCCCGCCTTGCCCACGGTGCCGATCAGGGACAGCAGCGCCGGCTGCCACGGGTCCAGCAGGTCCGGCAGCGCGCCCAGGGTGCGGTCGACGGCCATCGTGTACTGGGCCAGGTCGTTGGTGCCGATGGACACGAAGTCCACCTCGTACAGCAGCCGGTCGGCGAGCAGCGCCGCGGCGGGGACCTCGATCATCACCCCCACCCGGGTCACCCCCTGGGCGCGGGCCAGGTCGGCGAACTCCCCCGCCTCCTTGGGTGTGGACACCATCGGCGCCATCACCCGCACGTCGGCCCCGGTCTCCTTGGTCGCCGCCGCGATGGCGGCGAGCTGGTCCACCAGCAGCTCGCGGTGCAGCCGGGCGGTGCGGTAGCCGCGCACCCCCAGGGCGGGGTTGTCCTCCGCGCCCACCGGGACGAAGGCCAGCGGCTTGTCCGAGCCCGCGTCCAGGGTGCGCACGGTGAGCGGGCGGCCGGCGAACGCCGCGAACAGCCGGATGTAGGAGGCGGTCTGCTCCTCGCGCGTGGGCGGCTCGGTGCGGTCCAGGAACAGGAACTCGGTGCGCAGCAGCCCCACGCCCTCGCTGTCGTGGGCGGCGGCCGCCTCCGGGTCCCCCTCCCCGACGTTGAGCAGCAGCGGGACGGACACCCCGTCGGCGGTGATGCCCGGCCCGGTGGCCGACTCCGCCAGGGAGCGTCTCTGCTCGGCGCGTCTGCGCACCCGCTGCACGGTGACCGCGTCCGGGTCGGCGACCACGGAGCCGTCGTCGCCGTCGATCGCCACCACCGTCCCGTCGGCGAGGGTGTCGGCGCCCCCGCAGCCGACCACCGCCGGGATGCCCAGCGAGCGGGAGAGGATGACGGTGTGGCTGGTGGGCCCGCCGTACCGGGTGACGATCCCCAGGACCTTGGCCGGGTCCAGGTGGACGGTGTCGGCGGGGGCGAGGTCGTCGGCGACCAGCACGTGCGGGACGCCCGGGTCGGGCAGCCCCGGCATGGGCAGACCCAGCAGCAGGGCCACCGCCCGGTCGCGGATGTCGGCGAGGTCGGCGGCGCGTTCGGCGAGGTAGCCCCCGGCGGCCTTGAGCAGTTCGCGGTAGGTCTCGCAGGCGGAGTGCACCGCCCAGGCGGCCGGGTCGCCCGCGGCGGCCCGCTCGCCGATCCGGCGGGCCAGCTCGGGGTCGCGGGCCATCAGGGCCTGGGCGCCGAGCACCGAGGCGGCCTCCCCGTCGAGTTCGGCGGCCTGGGCGTCGAGCCCGGCGGCCACCTCCTCCAGGGACGCGCGGGCGGCCTCCGCCTCGGCGGCTGGGTCCCCCGCCGCCGGGCGGTGGTCGGGCAGCCGCGGCGGCGGTGCCATGCGCGCCACCGGGCCGACCGCCGCACCCGGCGCCGCCGGGATGCCGCCGAGGGAGGAGAGGGTTCGGGTCTGCGCCATGGTCGCTCCGTGGATGGTGGGTGGCTGGTCCGGGGAGGGCCGGGAGTGGGTTCCCTATCAGGGAACCCCAACGGGGCCGATCTCGGTAGCCCCTTCCCCCGTCTGTGGAGAACTCAGGGCTGGATGGTCACCTTGATGGCGGTCCCCGCGGCCACGGTCTCGATGGCCTTGTGCACGTCGGACAGCGCCATCCGCTCGGTGATCAGGTCCGCGACGGGCACCGCGCCGGAGGCGATGAGCTCCAGGGCGCGCTTGTTGTGCTCGGGGCTGGAGCCGTTGGCGCCGAAGATGGAGATCTCCCGGTAGTGGACGAGGTTGGAGTCCAGGGAGATGATCGGGTTGTCCTTGGGCAGCCCGCCGAAGAAGCTGATCCGGCCGCTGCGGGCGACCATCTTCAAAGCGTCCTCCTGGGCGCGGCCGGAGGCGGCGGCGGTGATGACCACGTCGGCCCCGCGCCCGTCGGTCAGGCGCAGCACCTCCTCCACGGCGTCGACCTCCTCGCCGCAGATGGCGGCGTCGGGCCCGACGATCCGCGCGGACATGTCCAGGCGGCCGCGGTTGACGTCCACCAGGTAGACCTTCTTCGCGCCCTTGGCGCGGGCCAGGCGGACGTGCAGGCAGCCGATGGGCCCGGCGCCCATCACCACGACGGTGTCGCCCTCGCCGACCCCGGCGATCTCCTGGCCGTTGAGGACGCAGGCGAGCGGTTCGGCGACGGACGCCTCGGCGTAGTCCAGGCCCTCGGGGATGCGGTTGACGCCGTCGACGGCCAGCACGGCCTCGGGGACGACCATGTACTCGGCGAAGCCGCCGTCGTAGTGGTAGCCCATGGACTGCTGGCGCGAGCAGACGGTGAACCGACCGTCGCGGCATTCGGGGCAGGTGCCGCAGGGGATCGCGGCGATGATCTGGACCCGGTCGCCCTCGGACCAGCCCTCCACTCCGTCGCCGACCTCGACGACGCGGCCGGCGATCTCGTGGCCGATGACCCGGGGCGGGTCGATGTGGTGGTGTCCGTGGCGGAAGATCTTGACGTCGGTTCCGCAGGTGGAGCAGTTGACGACGGCGATCTTGAGCTGCCCGGGCCCGGCGGTGGGCTCGGGTGCCTGTTCCAGGCGGAGGTCACCGGGTGCGTAGAAACGGGCGACGAGCATGTTGGGCCTTTCAGGGAAACTGCGCCGGAGGCGCCTGTTGAGCGCTACGGGTGGGCGGTGGGCGGCCCCCGCCCGCCGCTCCGGGGAGTGAGCGGAGGGACGGGCGGGGGCGGGGAGGACGGCTCGGCCTGGACGGCCTACCGGGATCGGCCGTCCGCGGCGGTCGGATCGAGGAGTGCGACCACGTCGGCTGGCTCGGCGGCCCCGCGCAGTCGCGCGGCCTTGTCGGGGTCGGTGAGGACCCCGGCCAGGGCGGTGAGGATGCCCAGGTGCTCCTCACCGGTGGCCGCGATGCCGATGGCGATGTGGACGGTGGGCCCGCCCCAGTCGACCCCTTCGGGGAACTGGATCACGGCCAGCCCGGTCCTCCTGACGTGCACCCGGGACGGGTCGGTCCCGTGCGGGATGGCGACCCCCTCCCCGAGGAAGGTGGACACCGACGCCTCCCGCTCGTGCATGGCGGGCAGGTAGCCGGGGTCGACCGCCCCGAGCTCCAGGAGCAGCTCCCCGCACTGGTCGATGACGTCGGCCCGGTCCTTCGCCGTGCGGCCCAGGCGGACGGCGTCCTCGGCCAGGACCAGCCGGGCGGGTTCAGTCGGCAAGGGTGCCACCGTCCCTGATGGCGCTTTCGACCTCGGTGAAGACGGGGTCGCCCAGGAACATCCGGAACCCCTTGACCACGGTGCCCGGAACCCGGCTGCGGGCGCGGGCGGCCAGGCCCTCCTGGGTCAGGACCAGGTCGGCGTCCTCGGGGATGCGGTCCACGGGGGCGTGCTCGACGGACACCCCGTACTTGCCCAGGCTGCCCTTGAGCTGGGTGGTCAGCAGGACGCTGCTGCCCATCCCGGCGTCACAGGCCACCACGACCTTCTTGACATCGGAACCTTGGATGCTGCTCATGCGACGCTCTCCTCGCTGCTTGCGGAGTTCTGCTCGGCGGCGGCCTCCTCGCGGGCGGCCTTGCGCTCGGCCCGGCCGAAGCCGAGCAGGAGCGAGGCGACCGCGAAGGACACCGCCGTGGCCACGGTGACACCGGCCAGGACGGACAGGTGCCCGCCGGGCGGGGTGACGGCCATCAGGGCGATGATGCTGCCCGGGGAGGCCGCGGAGATCAGGCCCGCGTCCATCACCATGAAGGTGGCCACGCCCGACATGCCGCCGGCGACGGCGGCCAGGATCAGCTTCGGCTGCGCGAGGATGTACGGGAAGTAGATCTCGTGAATTCCGCCGAAGAAGTGGATGATGATCGCACCGGGCGCGGTCGCGCGGCTGATCCGCGGGCCGAAGAACATGCAGGCGAGCAGGATGCCCAGGCCGGGGCCGGGGTTGGTCTCGATGAGGAACTCGATCGCGCTGCCCTCGGCGGCGGACCGGGCGGTGCCCAGCGGGGTGAACACGCCGTGGTTGATGGCGTTGTTGAGGAACAGCACCTTGGCGGGCTCGACGATCAGGGAGACGAGCGGCAGCAGGCTGTTGTCGATGAGGAACTGCACCCCGGCGCCGAGCGCGTCGGCGATGCGGCCCACGACGGGGCCGACGGCGTAGGCGCCCACGACGGCCAGCAGGCCGGCGAGGATGCCCGCGCTGAAGTTGTTGACGAGCATCTCGAAGCCGGCCTTGACGCGCGGCTGGATCAGGTTGTCGACCTGCTTCATGAGGTACGCGGCGAGCGGACCCATGATCATCGCGCCCAGGAACATCGGGATGTCCACGGAGGCGATCACACCCATGGTGGCGGCCGCGCCGACCACACCGCCGCGGGCCCCGTGCACCATGGTGCCGCCGGTGTAGGCGATGAGCAGGGGCAGCAGGTAGGTGATCATCGGTCCGACGAGTTCCGCGAGGTACTCGTTGGGCCACCAGCCGGTGGGGATGAACAGGGCGGTGATCAGACCCCAGGCGATGAACGCGCCGATGTTGGGCATGACCATGCCGGAGAGGAACCCGCCGAAGCGCTGGATTCCGGACCTGGCCGAGGCGAGCGCTGTGCTCTGCCGCTGTTCGGTGGACATGTGGGGGACCTCCTGGGAGGTGCGGCGGGCCTGGGCCGCGCCGCCGGTGGTGTGGTGGGTGGGGCGCCCGGCCGACTGGACGGGAAGGTGCGATCGGACGGGTCACGCACCTCGGTCGGACGGGCGCCGGGCCTGGTCAGACCACCCGGACCGTGGGTCCGGCGGCCTCCAGTTCGTCGGCGAGTCCCCCGGCGAGTCCCTGGTCGGTGATGACCAGGTCCAGGTCCTCGACGGAGGCGAATCGGGCGAAGTGGTCGTTGCCGACCTTGGTGTGGTCGGCGAGGAGGACGGCTCGCCGGGCCGAGGCGATCATGGAGCGCTTCACCTCGGCCTCCGCCGGGTCGGGCGTGGTGAGCCCGCGTTCGACGGAGATGCCGTTGGTGGCCATGAAGGCGACGTCCACGAAGGATTCGGCCAGCGACCTCAGGGCCCACGCGTCGACGGTGGCCTGGGTCCGGGTGCGCAGGCGGCCGCCGAGGAACATCAGGTTGACGTTGGTGCGCGTGGTGAGTGTGAGGGCGATGGAGAGGGAATTGGTGACGACGGTGAGCTCCCGGTCGGCGGGCAGCTGCTCGGCGAGGCGTCCGGTGGTGGACCCCGCGTCGAGGAGGATCGCCCCTTCTTCGGGGAGTTCCTCGATCGCCGCCTTGGCGATCCGCTCCTTCTCCTGGGTCATCACGGAGTCGCGCACATTGAGCGCGGGCTCGAAGCCCAGCCGCTCGACGGGGATCGCGCCGCCGTGGACCCGCCGCAGGACCCCGTGGCGCTCCAGCGCCGTGAGGTCCCGTCGGATGGTCTCGTAGGTGACGTCGAACTCCGCGGCGAGCCCCGTCACGTCGACCCGGCCGTCCCGGCGGGCGCGTTCGAGGATCGCCTGCTGGCGCTCTTCCGCGTACATGTTGGATCACCTGTGTTTCGGTGTGGTTTTCGGTGAGTTTAATCGTGTTGTCTGGGACACACAAGGGGTACCTTCCTCCAATATCCCAGCAAGGCCCCGCGACCACACCCGAACCACCGCCATCGGCGCGGGCATCTCCTGTCGACACTGGCCGCACGCCTCGCAGACCCTCTCGCACCCCCCTCGCGCACACCCCAACGACAACCCGCAGAATCGGAAACCATCGGACAACAGTGTTGACACGCGCAGATGAACACACATAATCAAAGGCAGTCCAACATCCGGACCGGGCCGGGCGCAGCGACCGCGAAAAGAGCTCCCATGATCCTGACCCTCACCCCCAACCCGAGCGTGGACCACACCCTGGAGGTGGACCGCCTCGTCCGGGGCGAAGTCCTGCGGGTCGACGCCACGCGCGCCCAGGCGGGCGGCAAGGGCGTCAACGTCGCCCGGGCCCTGCACCTGGCCGGGGTGGACACGCGCGCGATCCTCCCGGTCGGCGGGGGCGGCGGCGCCGAGCTCACCGCCCTGCTCGGCGACCTGCCCCGGCTCACCGTCCCCATCACCGGCGAGACCCGCGCCAACATCGCGATCACCGAGGCCGACGGCACCACCACCAAGATCAACGCCCCGGGGCCCACGCTCTCCCCCGCCGAGACCGATGCCCTGCTGGCCGCCCTGGAGGACGAGCTGTCCCGGCGTCCGGAATGGATCGTGGCCAGCGGCAGCCTGCCCGCGGGCGCCGGCGAGGACTTCTACGTCCGGGTGGCCGGACTGGCCGCCGAGTACGGGGTGTCCCTGGCCCTGGACACCTCCGGCAAACCCCTGGAGGCGGCGGTGAGCGCCGGGTCGATCGGCCTGGCCAAGCCCAACCTGGAAGAGCTGTCGGAGCTGACCGGGCGCACCCCCGCGACCGTCGGCGAGGTCGTCGCCGCCGCCCGCGGACTCCTCTCCCGGGGCAACGGCTCCGCCCTCGTGACGCTGGGCGGCCACGGTGCCATACTCGTGGGGCCCGAGCACGCCTGGTGGGCGCGCGGCCCCCGGGTCCGCACCCGCAGCACCGTGGGCGCGGGCGACTGCGCCCTCGCCGGGTTCCTCACCCCCGCCGACTCCCCGGTGGACCGCCTGCGCAACGCGGTGGCCTGGGGGACCGCGGCGGTGTCCCTGCCCGGAACGACCATCCCCGCACCCGACGACGTCGAGCCGGACGCCGTCGAGGTGGTGACCGAACCCGACCCCTCCTGGCCCCTCGACTCGCTCGTCGACCGGCCCTGACCGGCCCACCGGCCCCTCACAAGGAGCACCAGATGCCCCAGCGCACCGTAGCCGTCGGTTCCTCCCAGGGACTGCACGCGCGACCCGCCACACTCTTCGTCCAGGCGGCCACCGCCACCGGCCTGTCCGTGACCGTCGCCGCCAAGGGCAAGGACCCGGTGAACGCGGGCAGCCTGCTCGCCGTGATGACCCTGGGGGTCAAGCACGGCGAGGAGGTGACCATCGCCGCCGAGGGCGAGGGCGCCGACGCCGCCCTGGAGTCCCTGGCCGAGCTGCTGGCCTCCGAACTGGACGCCTGAGCGACCCGAGCACACCCGGACGCCCGTCCCGCAGAGCCGTGCGGGGCGGGCGTCCGCGTGTCCGGGGGCGGGTCTCAGCCCTCCTGCTTCACCCGGTGGATCTTGTGCTGGGCCGCCTGGGCGCGGGGGCGGACCACCATCAGGTCGATGTTGACGTGCGGGGGCCGGGTGACCGCCCACACGATGGTGTCGGCGACGTCCTCGGCGCTGAGCGGGTCGGGCACGCCCGCGTAGACGTTCTCGGCGGCCTCGGCGTCGCCGCGCAGCCGGTTGAGGGTGAACTCCTCGGTCTTGACCATGCCGGGGGCGATCTCCAGGACCCGGACGGGCTGCCCGCACAGCTCCAGCCGCAGGGTGGCGGCCAGGGTGTGGGCGCCGTGCTTGGCGGCCACGTACCCGCCGCCGCCCTCGTAGACGACGTGCCCGGCCACGGAGCTGACCACCAGGACGGTGCCCGCGCCGCTGTCGATGAGCTTGGGCAGCAGGGCCTGGGTCACGTTGAGCACGCCCAGCACGTTGACCTCGTACATGGCGCGCCAGTCGGCGGGGTCGCCGGCGGCGACGGTCTCGGTGCCGATGGCGCCGCCCGCGTTGTTCACCAGCACATCGCAGGAGGGCAGCTCCGCGGCGAAGGCGTCCACGGCGTCGCGGTCGGTGACGTCGAGGACGTGCGCGCGGGCGCTGTGCCCGTCCTTGACCAGCTCGGCGGCCAGTTCCTCGATCCGGTCGGCACGGCGGGCCACGAGGACCACGTCGTACCCCTCGGCGGCCAGGCCCCGGGCGGTGGCGGCGCCGATACCGCTGCTGGCACCGGTGACGACGGCGGTCGCTGTCATGTGGTCATCCTCCTGCAAGGTCGCTGTCGCGCCGAGCGTATCCGGGCCCGCCGGACGGGGTCCCGGGTGCCCCCGGGTGTCCTCCGGCACATTCCCTCCTAAGAGACGTTGCGTTTCTTAACTCATGGGCCTAGCCTTGAGTGAACGCACCGTTCTCTAAAGGAGGTGAGAGCATGGCCGGGCCATCGACCCCCGTGGCACGCGCCCTGCCCGGGCTGCTCGCCGCGATGCTGCTCGGCGCCCTGGACCAGACCGCCCTGACCCCCGCGCTCCCGGCCATCGCCGCCGACCTGGGCGGTCTGGCGTGGATGCCCGCGATCGTCACCGCCTACGTGGCCGCGGCGACGGCGGCGATGCCCCTGCACGGCCGCCTCGGCGACCGCTACGGGCGCGGACCGCTGCTGCTCGTCTCCGTCGTGCTGTTCGGCGTCGGCGCGCTGGGCTGCGCCCTCGCCGGGTCCCCTGCCGCGTTCCTGGCCTCCCGGGTCGTCCAGGGGGTGGGCGGCGGCGGCCTCGTGGTCGGCGCCCAGGCCGCGCTGGGCGAGCTCGTCCCCCCGCGCGAACGCGGCCGCTACCTGGGGCTGTTCGGGGCGGTCTACGTCCTGGCGGCGGTGGGCGGCCCGCTGTTCGGCGGGGTCGTGGTCGACCTGCTGTCCTGGCGGTGGATCTTCCTGGTCCACCCGCCCGCGGCGACGGCGGCGTTCATCGCGATCGCCCTGGGCCTGCGCACCCGGCCCGCCGCCGACCGGCCGCCGCTCGACCTGGCCGGGGCGGGCGCCCTGGCCGCGACCGTGGTCGGGGCGATCCTGCTCTGCGACGCCCTGCTGTCCCCCGTCGCCCGCCCCGGCTGGGCGGTGCCGGTCTGGGCCGGGGTCGCCACGGTCGGGGCGGCCGGGTGGGCGGTGTCCGCGCGGCTGGCCCGCGACCCGGTGCTGCCGCCGCGGCTGCTGCGCCTGCGCGGGTTCGCCGTGCCCGCCGCGCTGAGCCTGGTCGTCGGGTTCGGGCTGTTCGGGACCCTCACCTACCTGCCCGCGTTCGCGCAGATCACCCTGGGTCTGACCGCGACCGCGGCCGGGCTTTCGGTGACCGCGCTGATGGCGGGCGCCCTGACCACCATGGTCGTGTCCGGGCGGCTGATCACCCGGACCGGACGCTACCGCCGCTACCCCGTGCTGGGCACGGCCCTGGCCGGGCTGGGGCTGGCCCTGTTCGGGCTGTTCGGCGCCGGCCTGGGCCCGGTCGCCCTGGTGGGCGTCCTGCTCGTGATCGGCGTCGGCGTGGGCGCGGTCATGCAGGTGGTCCTGCTGGCCGCCCAGAACTCGGTGGACCGCGCCGACCTGGGCGCGGCCACCTCCACCGTGCTGTTCCTGCGCCAGATCGGCGCGAGCGCCGGGGTCGCGGTGACCGGCGCCCTGGTCACCGGTGCCTTCGCCGCCCGCGTCCCGGCGGGGATCGACGTCGGCACCCCGACCCCGGAGGCGCTGGCCGCGCTGCCCCCGGCGGTCCGCGACTCCGTGGCGTCCGCCTTCGGCGGGGCCGTCGCCGACTCCCTGCTGTTCATGGCGCCGCTGCTGGGCGCCGCCTCCCTGCTGGCGCTGGCGCTGCCCCGCACCCCGCTGCGCACCGAAACCGACACCCTCCTGGAGAAACGATGATCCCGACCGCCGCGACCCCGATGGTCGCCCCGCTGGACGCCTTCGGGGCCGACGACCTGCCCGCCGTCGGCGGCAAGGCCGCCAACCTGGGCGAGCTACTGCGCGCCGGACTGCCGGTGCCGCCGGGGTTCGTGGTGACCACCGACGCCTACGCGGCCGCGGTGGACGGCGCAGGCCTCGCCGACCTGTTCGCGGGCGGGGACCCCGATCCGGCGCGGCTGCGTGCCGCGGTGGAGTCCGCCCCCGTTCCCGAGGGGATCCGCGCCGCCATCACCGACGCGCACGCCCGGCTCGGCGGCGTGCCGGTGGCGGTCCGCTCCAGTGCCACCGCCGAGGACCTGCCCGGGGCGGCGTTCGCGGGGCAGCAGGACACCTACCTCAACGTGGTCGGCGCGGACGGGGTCGTCGACGCGGTCCGCCGCTGCTGGGCGTCGCTGTGGACCGATCGGGCGGTGGCCTACCGCCGCGCCCGCTCGGTCGACGCGGCCGGGGTGCGGATCGCGGTGGTCGTGCAGGCCATGGTGGAGTCCGAGGCCGCCGGGGTCATGTTCACCGCGGACCCGGTGTCGGGCGAGCGCGGACGAATCGTCGTGGAGTCCGGGCGGGGACTCGGCGAGGCCGTGGTGTCGGGCCTGGTCACCCCGGACCATTACGCCCTGGACCGGCAGGGGCGGGTGCTGGAGCACCGGCCCGGCCGCGCCGAGGTGGTCGTACGCCCCGTCCCCGGTGGCGGGATCGTGCACGAGCGCCCCGGTGGGGACGAGGGCCGGAGCCCGCTGCCGGACGGCGTCCTGCGCGAGCTGGCCCGGTACGGGCGGGCCGCCGCCGAGCACTTCGGGCGCCCCCAGGACATGGAGTGGGCGCTGGCGGCGGGCCGGGTCAGCATCGTGCAGTCGCGCCCGATGACCGCCCTGCCCCCGGAGTCGGTGCCGCTGAACCGGCGGCAGCGGCTGATGGCCACCGCCCTCAGCGAATACGTACCCGTCCGGCCCTACCCCATGGACGTCGACACCTGGCTGGGGCGGGGACCGGCCGCGATGATGCGCGACATCACGCACGAGTACGGGATCGTCGGCGCGTTCGACGGCTTCCTGCGCGAGGAGGACGGGGTGGTCGTCGAACTCGTCCCGCCCGCGCCGCACCCGGTGCCGCGGGCCCTGCTCACCCCGTTCCGGCTCGTGCACAAGGCCCGCACCCGCAAGATCACCGCCTGGCGCGAGGACCCCCGGTTCCTGGACTTCCTGCGCCGGGTGGAGGAGCTGGACGCCCGCGACCCGGCCGCGCTGACCTGGCCGGAGCTGCTGGCGGTGCCCGACGAGGCGATCGGCCTGCTGGACCCCTGCCGTGAGCTGCGGCTGGACTACCTGCCGGGGATGGCCGTCTCGCTGGCCCGGCTCACCGCGGCCCTCACCCTGCTGGGCCGCCGCGGGCTGCTGGGCGACCTGACCGGCGGGGCGCACACCCGCACCGAGGACGCCAACCGCGCCCTCCAGGACCTGGCAGACCTGGTGCGCGGCGACGCGGGACTGCTGGAGCTGTTCGCCGGGGCCTCCCCCGAGGAGGTCCTGGCCGAGGTGCGCGGCGGCCGGGTCGGGGCGGGCACCGGGTTCGCCGGGGCGCTGGACGCCTTCCTGCGCGAGTTCGGTCGCCGCGAGACCGTGAGCCCGCTGCTCGTCAGCCCGCCCACTCTGGGCGAGGTGCCCGAGAGCGTGATCGGCCTGGTCCGGGTCATGGTCGACGAACCCCGCGAGGAGGACCCCGGGTCGCGTTCGGAGCGGGCGCTGGCGACGCTGCTGGGGCACCCGCTGCTGCGCGGGCGCCGGGCCCGGGCGCGGATGACCCGGTGGGTGCGCGCCGCGCAGTACGGGATGGCGTTCCGCGAGGACTCGCACTTCTTCTTCACCGCCCCGCTGCCCGCGCTGCGCCGCGCCCTGCTGGAAATGGGCCGCAGGCTCACCCGCGCCGGGGTGCTGGAGGAGGAGTCCCAGGTGTTCCACCTGCGCATGGCCGAGGTGGCGCAGGTGCGGGACCCCGGGTCGATCCCCGTGGAGACCGCCGACCGACTCCGGTCGCTGGCGCGCGCCCGCTCCGCCCGGCGCGAGGAGCTGACCGGGGTGCGCCTGCTCGACCTGGCCCGGGTGTACCCGCGCCGCTCGGACGGGAACGCGCTGGCCGCCGGCGCGCCGGCCGGGTCGGGTCGGGCCACCGGGACGGTGCGCGTGGTCCGCGGCCCGGACGACTTCCACCGGCTGGGCGCGGGCGAGATCCTGGTCTGCCCCACCACCAACCCGTCGTGGACGCCGCTGTTCCGGCGCGCCGCCGCGGTGGTGGCCGACACCGGGTCGATGGGATCGCACGCCGCGATCGTCGCCCGCGAGTACGGCATCCCGGCGGTGATGGGCACCGGGAACGGGACCTCGATCCTGGCCGACGGTGCCCGGGTCACCGTGGACGGGGACACCGGTCTGATCACGGAGGAGCCCTAGAATGCCCGGCATGACCGCCGACGCCGACACCGACGACCACCGCAAGCGCTCCCGGCGCCGGGGCGACTCACTGGTCGCGGCGATCCTCGCGGCGACCGTCGCCGAACTGCGGGAGCACGGCTATGCCGCGCTGACCATGGAGGGCGTCGCCGAACGCGCCGGGGCGGGCAAGGCGTCCCTGTACCGCCGCTGGAGTACGCGCGGCGAGCTGGTCATGGACGCCGTGTACGCGCTGCTGCCCGACCCCGCGGCCCTGCCCGACCACGGTTCGCTGCGCGAGGACCTCCTCGGGCTGCTGCGAATGGTGGCCGACCACCTGGCCGGTCCGGCGGGCGAGGCCCTGCGCGGGCTGATGGCGGAGGCGCTGCCCGAGCCGGAGCGCATCGCGGCCCTGCGCGAGCACTCGCAGGGGCGGGGGCGCATGATGATGGCCGAGGTGGTCGAGCGCGCGGCGCGGCGCGGGGAGATCGCCCCCGGTCCGGTCTCGCCGTGGCGTCTGGGCACGGGGCAGGCGCTGCTGCGCGACCACTTCCTGTTCCACCAGGGCCGGATCGAGGACGGGGCGATCGAGGAGATCGTGGACACGGTCCTGCTGCCGCTGTTCCACGCGCCCCCGAAGATCGGCTGACGGCGCCGGGCGGACGGAGCGGCCGGGAAATCCGATGGCCCCGGAGAAGGTGGCGGTGCCGGCGTGGGACCCCCCTTCCGGAACCGATGCGTATGACGCGCGGGGCTTTCCGGAACCCGCCTTTTCCGGAAGGCCCGCAGTGGAGGCCGGACGACCTCCCCGCGGCCGCCCCTGATCCTCGGGTACGCCCTTTTCCCACCGGGCGCGACCGCTGCGGACCTCGCTTGCGGCGCGGTGTTCATCACCGTTCTGCTCGGCTGCGGAGTGACACGGGGCGCCGTACCCGGGTCCGCTACCCTGCACGTGTCGGCGGAGAGCGGGGGGATCATGAGTCATCTGTCGGATCTGCTGCGGGAGCGGCCTCTCGTCCAGGCGCCCATGGCGGGCGGGGCCTCCACCCCGGAGCTGGTGGCCGCGGTGGCGCGGGCCGGGGGCCTGGGGTTCCTGGCCGCCGGGTACCTGGCGCCGGAGCGGGTGGAGGAACAGGTCGCCCTGGTGCGCGGGCGCGGGGTGACGGCGTTCGGGGTGAACGTGTTCGTGCCCGGCCCGGCCGGTGACCCCGCCGCGGTGCGGGACTACCGCGGGGAGCTGGACGCCGAGGCCGAGCGGTACGGCACGGCCCCGGGCGCGCCGGTCCACGACGACGACGCCTGGGACGCCAAGATCGACCTGTTGGAGCGGCTGGAGGTCCCGGTCGTCGGCTTCACGTTCGGCTGCCCCGACGGCAACGTGCTGCGCCGCCTCCAGGAGGCCGGGGCCGCGGTGGTCGTCACGGTCACCTCGGTGGACGAGGCGCTGCTGGCGGTGGCCCGGGGCGCCGACGGCCTGTGCGCCCAGGGTGTGGAGGCGGGCGGGCACCGGGCCGCGTTCGACCCGACGCTCGGTGGGGAACTGCCGACGGTGGAGCTGGTGGCCGCGCTGGCCGAGGCCGTCGAGGTGCCGGTGATCGGCGCGGGCGGGATCATGACGGGCGGCGAGGCCGCGGCGGTGCTGGGCGCGGGCGCGGCGGCGGTACAGCTGGGCACGGCGTTCCTGCGCTGCCCCGAGAGCGGGGCCCAGCCCGCGCACAAGCTGGCGCTGACCGACCCCGGCTTCACCGAGACCACCCTGACCTGGGCTTTCACCGGGCGTCCGGCACGCGGCCTGGTCAACCGGTTCGTCACCGAGCACCCCAAGGCGCCGTACGCGTACCCGGAGCTGCACCACATGACCCGGCCGCTGCGCGCGGCCGCGGCGCGGGCCGCCGACACCGGCGGGATGGCGCTGTGGGCCGGGACGGGGTTCCGGAGTGCCACCGACGACCCGGCCGCCGAGGTGGTGGAGCGCCTGCGCCGCGAGGCCGCGCAGGCGGGCGCCCGCCTCTGACCCCCGCCGGTCAGCGTTCCCAGTCGTCGGTGGCGAAGGCCAGGGCGGCCGGCAGTCCGACCCGCCAGCAGGCGCGGTCGTGGCCGCCGTGGTACTCCTCCAGCAGCACTGCGCCCGGGTCGCCGCCCAGGTCGGCGGCGCGGGCGGCCAGGGCGTCGCGCAGCCGCCGGTTGGGGTCGAGCAGGGACCACTCGTGGGTGCCCGCGGAGAGGTGGACGCGGTCGGGGAGGCGGTCGGCGACGGCGACCCGGCCGGTGGTGCGCTCGCTCTCCCCGCCGGTCACCGCCACGTTGGGCCACCAGAACGAGCCGGACTGGGAGACCACCCGGCCGAACCGGTCGGGGTCGGTGAGGGCGGCGTGCATCGCGCTGAGCCCGCCCAGGCTCTGCCCGGCGACGAGGGTGCGCCGGGGGTCGGCGGTGATCCGGTACCGCTCGCCCAGCCAGGGCAGGAGTTCGCCGCCCAGGGCGCGGACGAAGTCGTCGGAGCAGGCCAGCTGTTCGCTGCGGGAGGCGAAGCCCAGGGAGTCCACCATGACGGTGAGCATCGGCGGCAGGGTCCCGGCGTGGACGAGCCCGTCCAGGGCCCGGGGCAGGTCCGCGTACCAGTCCCGGCCGTCCAGCAGCAGGGCGACGGGCCAGGGTCGGCCGCCGGGGGGCCGACGGGCGGGTTCGTGCACCCACACGGGGCGGTCGTCGCCGAGGACGGCGCTGGCGAACCCCTGTTCCTCCACCCGGCCCGCAGGGGCGTCGGGGTCGCCGACCAGTGGGGCGGGCGCCTCGGGCAGGGACACCACGGAGTGGCGGCCGTCCGGCTGCTCGCGGGCCAGCGGGTCGGGGACGGCGTGGGCCAGGGCGGCGAACCAGCGGGCGACGGCCGGGCGGTCCTCGGGTGCGGAGACGGCGAGGGCGCGTTCGCGGCGGATGCGCAGCATCTCGGGCAGGGCGGCGGGGTCGTCCGGCCCGGCGCCGGCGGGGATCGGCGCGATGGTGTAGGAGGCCCGCCAGTCGCCGCGCATCCGGTAGGTGAGGTGCCGGACGTCGGTGCCGGGGACGCGCTCCATGCGGTTGTGGTCGTAGGAGTCGGCGTCGGCGACCTTGTCGGCCACCAGCAGGACGTCGGCGTACTCGTCGCCGCCCCGCCACAGGAAGGTGACGGTGCGGCGGCCCTCGGCGTCGGCCTCCCCCACCAGCGGGGTGCCGGTGCGCCGGACGGACTCCCAGAACCCCGCGGTGTCCCGGGCGGCCTGCGCCACGCAGGGTGTGGGCACGCGCTCGGGACGGACGGTGCGCTTGAGGCGCGGGGGGATCGTGTGGGTCCGCATGCGGCCCCTTCCTCGGTCGTACTCCGGTTCAGGTCTCGGGAACACCCTCGATCTCGGACATCAGGTCGAACAGCGCGACGATCCGGTCCTCGGACAGGGCGCTGAGCGGGGACCGGGCGGTGAGTCCCGCGCCGATGGCCTCGACGATCCGGGTGCCCTCGGCCGTGGGCCGCGCCATGCGCATGCGCCGGTCGCTGATCGAGGCGGTCTTCCTCACCAGGCCGCGTTCCTCCAGCTCCCGGGTGATGACCGAGATCCGCGAGGCGGTGCAGCCCAGCTGCCGGGCCAGCGCCCCCTGGGAGGAGACGTCGTGCAGCGCGCGCAGGGCGCGGGCCTGGAACGCGGTGAGTCCGTGTTCCGCGGCCAGTTCGGACAGCAGGCCCTCCACCCGGTGGGAGACGCGCAGCAGCGCCTCACCCGCGTCCCGCGTCGAGGGCGTACGGGGGTCGGGCCGTCCGGGTGCCCCCGGACCGGCCGACGGCGTCGCCGTCATCCGTTCCTCACCTCCGGTGAAGTTGACATTTAGGATAGCCATACCTAAATATGCTTGTCATGAAGCAAGCAAAGCTCCTGCACAGCCTAGCCGTCGGCTCCGCCCTGGTCATCGCCCTCACCGCCTGTGGAACCGGGGGCGCCACCGACGCCGCCGGGGCGCAGGACGCCGGTGCCGAGGAGACCCGCACCGTCACCCACCTCTACGGCGAGTCCGAGATCCCCGCCGCCCCCCGGAACGTGGTCGCCGCCAGCGTCACCGCCACCCCCGTCCTACTCAGCCTGGACGTCCCGGTGGTCGCCGCGGGCACCACCAGCCCCAGCGCCCTCACCGACGACAACGGCTTCTTCGCCCAGTGGGCCCCGGTGGCCCAGGAGCGCGGTGTCGAACCGCTGCCCGGCCCGGAGATCTCGCTGGAGGCGGTCGCCGCCGCCGGACCCGACCTCATCGTCGGCAACGGCTTCGGGGCCGACGCCATCGACGAGGCGACCTACGAGAAGCTCTCCGAGATCGCACCCACCGTCGTCTACGGCGAGGGCGACGTCTCCTGGGTGGACCTGACCGAGCAGTACGCCGAGGCCCTGGACCGCGCCGACCGGTTCCAGGAGGTCACCGAGGAGTACGACGCCCTGGTGGCGGAGTCCTCGGCGGCGGTCTCCGCCGAGCACCCGGTGGTGATCCTCAGCGTCACGCCCAACGGGTTCAACGTGTTCACCGCCGAGTCCGCCCAAGGCCGCCTCGCCACCGACCTGGGACTGACCCTCCAGGAGCTGCCCGAGGGCGCGGCGGCCGACAGCACGCAGGGCGCGCGCACCGACATCGTCGGCGTGGCCCCCGAGAACGCCGACGCCCTGGGCGACGCGACCCTGCTGTTCGTGAACCCGCAGGGCGACGAGCTCGACTCCTACCTGGAGACGGCCCCCATCCTGGAGAGCCTGGCCGGCTGGGAGGAGGACCGGGCCTTCACCCTGGGCCCGTCGTCGTTCCGGATGGACTACTACAGCGTTCCCCTGCTGGCCGAGCGGCTGGTCGAGGTCACCACGGCCTGAGCGGCCCGACCGCCGCACCCGCCCGAGAACGCCACCGGCCCGTGCCATGATCCGGCCCCGGGTCCGGGCTGAGGGCGGCGATCGGTGATCCGGCCGTCGGACCTGGCCGGGGCACCGACGGTTGCGGACTGCACGAATTTCGCGGTGGCGTTCGTCCTCTTCCGGTACTCATCCGTACACGCGCCACCGCCGTTCGCGGCGGTGGCGTTCTGGACCCGGGGTGGCGCGGTCCTGCCGCCACCGCCCGGCGGTGATCCGGCCGTCGGACCTGGCCGGGGCACCGACGGTTGCGGACTGCACGAATTTCGCGGTGGCGTTCGTCCTCTTCCGGTACTCATTCCGGTACTCATCCGTACACGCGCCACCGCCGTTCGCGGCGGTGGCGTTCCGGACCCGGGGTGGCGCGGTCCTGCCGCCGCCGCCCGGCATCGCGGTGCACACACCGGCGTCCGACGACCGCAAGGGCACCTACTTCGGCCTGTCGGAGCTGCGCCACCTGGGGTTCTTTGTCGGGCCGGTGCCGGGCGGGCGGCTGCCGGAGGCGTCCGCTCCGCTCCACTTCGGGTTCATGGCGGCGGCGGTGTTCCCGGCGGTGGCGCTGTCGGCGCGGGCCCGTCGGGGCCAGATCTGTTTACCCGCAGGTAACAATTGGGTTCCCCGGCCGTCTTGCCCTAGAGCCTGTGACCTGCAACACCCTAAGGTTCCGCCATGGGTGTATTGCGGAAGCGTGTCCTTATTCGTGTTCTTCTGGGCGTTCTATCGACCATCGTGGTGCTCGCACTGGTCGGCGCGCTGCTGGGCGTGTGGACCGTGCGCAGGTCGTTCCCGCAGACCTCCGGCGAGATCGCCCTCCCCGGGCTGAACGCCGAGGTCACGGTGCTGCGCGATGAGTACGGCGTCCCCCACGTGTACGCCGACGACGCACACGACCTCTTCATGGCCCAGGGCTTCGTGCACGCCCAGGACCGGTTCTGGGAGATGGACTTCCGCCGCCACGTGACGTCCGGGCGCACCGCCGAGCTCTTCGGCGAGGCCCAGGTGGACACCGACGTGTACCTGCGCACCATGGGCTGGCGGCGCGTCGCCGAGCAGGAGTACGACCTGCTCGCCCCCGACACCAAGGGCTACCTCGACGCCTACGCCGCCGGGGTCAACGCCTGGCTGGCGGAGCACGACGGGGCCGAGGCGAGCCTGGAGTACGCGCTGCTGGGCGTGCTCAACGGCGGCCACACCATCGAGCCCTGGGACCCGGTCGACAGCCTGGCCTGGCTCAAGGCCATGGCCTGGGACCTGGGCGGCAACATGCGCGAGGAGACCGAGCGCGCCCGGCTGCTCGGCCTCGGGTTCACCGAGGAGCAGATCGCCGAGCTGTACCCGGAGTACCCCTACGAGGAGCACCTGCCGATCACCGACACCGACGAGCTGCTGACCACCGGGCCCGAGAGCGACCCCGCCGACGCGCGGCGCGCCCCCGAACTGCCCGAGGAGGCCGCGGCCGCCGTCGGCGCCGTGTACGACCGCGCGCTGGCCCTGCCCGAGATGCTCGGTCCGCGGAACAGCCCCGACCTGGGCTCCAACTCGTGGGTCGTGGGCGGCGAGCACACCGAGTCGGGCCTGCCGCTGCTGGCCAACGACCCCCACCTGGGTGCGGCCATGCCCTCCACCTGGCACCAGGTGGGCCTGCACTGCACCGAGCTGAGCGAGGCCTGCCCGTTCGACGTCGCCGGGTTCGGGTTCTCCGGAATGCCCGGTGTGGTCATCGGCCAGAACGAGTCGATCGCCTGGGGCTTCACCAACCTCAACCCCGACGTCATGGACCTGTTCGTCGAGCGGATCGAGGGCGACTCCTACATCGTCGACGGCGAGGAGCGCCCCCTCGTGACCCGCACCGAGACGGTGAAGGTCGCCGGCGGCGAGGACGTGGAGTTCACCGTCCGTTCCACCCACCACGGCCCGCTGCTGTCCGACACCGCCTCGGGTGAGAACCTGGCCGGGATCGCCGAGGCCCCGCCGGTGGAGGGCGCCGAGGAGGGCGCCGAGTACGCGGTCTCCCTCCAGTGGACCGCGCTGTCGCCCGGGACCACCGCCGACGCCCTGTTCGTCATGAACCGCGCACGTGACTGGGAGGACTTCCGGCGGGCCGCGAGCGGGTTCTCGGTGCCCGCGCAGAACCTCGTCTACGCCGACAACGAGGGCAACATCGGCTACCAGGCGCCCGGAACGGTCCCGGTCCGGGGCGAGGGCGACGGCCGTTACCCGGCGCCCGGCTGGGACTCGGCCTACGACTGGGAGGGGTACATCCCCTTCGAGGAGCTGCCCAGCGTCCACAACCCGGAGTCGGGGTTCGTCGTCACCGCCAACCAGTCCGGTGTGGACGCCGACTACCCGCACCTGCTCACCGACGACTGGGACTACGGCTACCGCTCCCAGCGCATCAACGACCTGCTGGAGGAGGCGATCGCCGAGGGGCCGGTGACCGGCGAGGACATGTCGGCGATCCACATGGACTCCTACCACCTGGGCGCCGAGGCGATCGTCCCCCACCTGCTGGACGTCGAGCTCTCGGGCACCGCGGCGCAGGCCCGGGAGCTGCTGCGCGACTGGGACCTGTACACCGAGCCCGACTCCGCCGGGGCGGCGTTCTACCAGGCCACCTGGCGGCACCTGCTGCCGGTGCTGTTCGACGAGCTGGACCCGGTCGCGATGACCGGCAACTCGCGCGGCATGTACGTGGTGGGCGCCCTGCTGGAGGACCCCGACTCCACCTGGTGGGCGGGTGAGGAGGCGGACGGCCGCGACGCGGTGCTGGCCGCCGCGATGGAGGCCGCCGCCGAGGAGCTGACGGAGCTGCTGGGCGACGACCCCGCCGACTGGCGCTGGGGCGACCTGCACACCCTGACCGCGACGCACCAGTCGTTCGGCACCTCGGGCATCGGGGTGGTGGAGTGGCTGTTCAACCGGGGCCCGGTGGAGAGCTCCGGCGGGGCGGCGATCGTCAACGCCACCGGCTGGGACGACAAGGAGGGGTACGCGATCACGGCGGTGCCGTCGATGAGGATGGTGGTCGACCTGTCGGACCGGGACGCCTCCACCTGGGTGCACCTGACCGGCAACTCCGGGCACGCGTTCCACCCGAACTACGACGACCAGCTGGAGCCGTGGAGCCGCGGGGGGACGATGCCGTTCGTGTTCGGCGAGGAAGCGGTGCGCGCGGCGGCGGTGGACGAGCTGACACTCGCGCCGTAGCCCGAACGCACCGGGGGCCCGCGCCGGGCCGCTCGCATCCGAGCGGCCCGGCGCGGGCCCCGTGCCGTTCCCGGTCAGCCCTTGAGCGGGAAGGAGACGCCGGTGCGCTCCTCCGACAGCTCCCACAGGCGGCGGGCGGCGTCCTCGTCCTCGGCGGCCGAACTGCGCCAGGACAGGCCGGGGGCGCCCCGCATGCCGCCCGCGCCCCGGGGTCCGGCGAACCCGGCCGGGGGCATGTCCTGGGTGGCCGCGTAGATCGTGGGCAGGGCCCCGGCCGCGGCGCTCTGCGCGAACAGCCGGTTGCCGATGCCGGTGAGCAGCGTCCGGAACACCGCGCTGGCACCGTGGCTCTGGAGGTTGGTGGCGGCGTAGCCGGGGTGGGCGGCCACGGACAGCACCGGCGAGCCGACCTCGGTGAGGCGGCGCTGGAGCTCCAGGGTGAACAGGAGGTTGGCCAGCTTGGACTGGCCGTAGGCCCGGTAGGGCGTGTAGCCGCGTTCGAGGTCCACGTCGTCGAAGCGGATCCCCCGGACCGAGGCGTGCAGCCCGGAGGAGAGCGTGACCACCCGCCCGGTGACGTGCTCCAGCAGCAGGTTGGTGAGGGCGAAGTGGCCCAGGTGGTTGGTGCCGAACTGTAGCTCGAACCCGTCCGCGGTACGGGACCGGGGGACGGCCATGATCCCGGCGTTGTTGATCAGGAGGTGGATGTCACCGCTCCAGCCCCCGGCGAAGGCGCGTACGGAGGACAGGTCGGCCAGGTCCAGGCGGCGTACCTCGGTCTCGCCGGGGATGTCCGCGGCGGCGGCCCGCCCCCGGTCCTCGTCGCGTACGGCCAGGACGACGCGGGCCCCGATCCGGGCCAGCGCGCGGGCGGTCTCCAGACCCAACCCGCTGTTGGCCCCGGTGACGACGGCCGTGGTGCCGGTGAGGTCGGGGAGTGCGACCGGTGTGCTGTTCATGGCCCCACGGTAGGCGCCGACCAGCGAAGTTGTCAACGACAACAATGATGTCGATGCAAACATCCGTTTATGCTGGACCCATGACCGATCGTCCCTACCACCACGGCGACCTGCGGGCCGCCCTGCTCGCGGGGGCCGAACGCGCCCTGGCGGCGCGGGGCCCGGCCGCGCTGTCCCTGCGCGAGCTGGCACGCGAGGCCGGGGTGAGCCACGCCGCGCCCAGCCGCCACTTCCGGGACAAGAGGGCCCTGCTCGACGCGCTCGCCCTCAGCGGCTTCGAGCGCCTCACCGCACAGCTGACCGCGGCCGCCGCCGCACCGGGCGACACCCGCAGCGGCCTGCTCGCCATGGCACGCGTGTACGTGGCGTTCGCCCTGCGCAACGCCGCCCTGCTCGACCTCATGTACTCGCGCAAGCACGACCCCGAGTCCTCCGAGGAGTTGACGGCGGCGGTCGAACGCCTGCTGGACACCATGATGGGGATCATCACCGAGGGCCAGCGGACCGGGGAGATCGCCGCGGGCGACCCCTCGGTCATCGCGTTCACGATGGCGGCGACCCTGCACGGGTTCGCGTCCCTCAACTCCACCACCGCACCGGAGGAGGCCGACGCCCTGCTGCCCGGGGTCATCGACGTCCTGGCCACCGGCCTCCTCCCCCGCTGACCCCGGGCCGTCAGCGCTCCGGCCGGGTGAAGGGGTCGGCGGGCGGGTCGTACACGACCTCCTCGTCCAGCAGCCACACCCAGTCGGGCCGCCATTCGGGGTCCCGGCGGTCCATCTCGGCGGCGACGTCCCCGACGGGCACACCGCCGCCGATCGCGAAGCTCTCCCCGGCCCACGCGGGCCAGTGGTCGTAGGCGCGGTCGACCTCCACCGCCTCCGGGGTGGCGCGGGCGCGCAGGAAGAACCAGCGCCCGTGCTCGGGGTGGGCCTCGGCGCGGCGCAGCTCGAAGCCCGGCAGGCGCAGGGGCACGTACGGCCGGGAGCCGTCCGCGGCGGTCAGGGACGGGGAGGCCGACAGCTCCCCCATCGACACGGTGTAGGTGACCGCTCCGCCGTGGTCGGCGGCCAGGGCGCGCAGGGCGGCGGAGAGCTCCCGGAGGGATTCGGTCTCGGGATGGGGCAGGTCGGTCGGGCCATGGTGCACTCCTGAACGTCGTGGATCCGCGCCGCAGGTTAACGCCCCGCGGGGACGAAGACCGGAGTCGGTGCGCCCACGGGCGGGGCGGGCCGGGGCAGGTCCCGGTAGGGGCGGCCGTCGACCGGCGCCTCGCCGGACGTGGGCGCGGCCGGTCCCGGCAGCATCCGCATCGTGGTGCTCTTGCCCGCCCCGTCGGGCCCCAGGAGACCGGTGACGCGGCCGGCCTCCACCGTGAAGGTGAAACCGTCCACCACCGTCCTGTCCCCGTAGCGCTCGGTCGGTTCCCGCACCGTCGGCATGTGCGACCTCCTCGTGTCGTCCGTCCCGCCCAGCCCGAGGCCGGGCGGACCGCCTGCGCATCGGAGGTTCGTCGGGACCCGGGCACCCCTGTGTGCGTAGGGGGCACCGGGGTCCGGTTCGGGCGGGAGCGGGGCCGGGTAGATCCCCGGTACGGGCCGGGCGGGGGACCGGCCGGAACGGGGGGACGATGCGGGCGAGGATCGGCGACCACGTGCACACGCACGGGGTCACCAGCAGCGACGGGCAGCACACCGGGGAGATCGTCGAGGTGCGCGGGGCCGAGGACGGCCCGCCCTACCTGGTGCGCTTCCCGGACGGGGAGGAACGGCTCATCTACCCGGGGCCGAACACGGTCGTGGAGCCCCGGCGCCCGGTGGACTGACCGGGTGCACGGCGAAGGCGGCGGGTCACGGACCCGCCGCCTTCGCCGTGTACGGGCGTCCGAAAACCGATGGCCCGCCAGGGGTTCCCGCACCTACTCTCCCAGCAGGCGGCAGGCCGTACCCACGGCCGCACAGGCATGCGCGCACCGCCCGATGGTCGCCCCGACGAAGCAGAGAGGAACGGACACATGGCCACCACCACAAGGATGGGACGGGCCTCGGTCCGCAACATCGGGATCATGGCCCACATCGACGCGGGCAAGACCACCACCACCGAGCGCATCCTGTACTACACCGGCACCTCCCACAAGGTCGGCGAGGTGCACGACGGCACCACCGCCACCGACTTCCTGCCCGAAGAGCGCGAGCACGGCATCACCATCGCCTCGGCGGCGGTCACCTGCCGGTGGACGGTCGACGGCGCGACCCACACCGTGAACCTCATCGACACCCCCGGCCACATCGACTTCACCGTCGAGGTGGAGCGGTGCCTGCGCGTCCTGGACGGCGCGGTCGCGGTGTTCGACGCGGTCGCCGGGGTGGAGCCCCAGTCCGAGACGGTGTGGCGCCAAGCGGACCGCTACGGCGTTCCCCGCATCTGCTTCGTCAACAAGATGGACCGGGTCGGCGCGGACATGGCGCGGTGCGTCGAGATGATCGGCGACCGGCTGGGCGCGGTGCCGCTGGTACTGCACCTGCCGATCGGCGCGGAGGCGGGCTTCCGCGGCGTGGTCGACCTGGTCGGCATGCGCGCCCTGGTGTGGTCGGCCGACGCCGGCCTGGGCGAGGCGTACCGGGTCACCGCCGTCCCCGACGCACTGGTCGGGGAGGCGCGGCGGTGGCGCGCCCGCCTGCTGGAGACGGTCGCCGAGCACGACGAAGCACTGATGGAGCTGTACGTCCGGAGTGAGGAACCCGGCGAGGCGGAGCTGCACGCGGCGGTCCGGCGGTTGACCGTCGGATCGGTGGACGGCCCCGTCACGGTGACGCCGGTGCTGTGCGGCACCGCGTTCAAGAACAAGGGGGTGCAGCCGCTGCTGGACGCCGTGGTCCGCTACCTGCCCTCCCCGCTCGACGCGGGCGAGGTGTCCGGGGTCCGCCCCGGGGACGCGGGTACGGCGGTCGCGCACCCTCCGTCCGAGGACGCGCCACTGGCGGCGCTGGCCTTCAAGATCACGGGCGACCCGCACCTGGGCCGCCTGACGTTCGTCCGGCTGTACTCCGGTTCGCTGAACACCGGCGACCGGGTGTACAACCCGCTGCGGGGAGAGAAGGAGAGGATCGGCAAGATCTACCGTGTGCACGCCGCGACCCGCGAGGAGATCCCCACCGCGGTCGCCGGTGACATCGTCGCCGTCATGGGGCTGCGCCGGACCGGCACCGGGGAGACCCTGTGCGACGCGGCGGACCCGATCGTGCTGGACGCCATGGACTTCCCCGATCCCGTCATCGAGGTCGCGGTGGAGCCGCGGTCCCGGTCCGAACGGGACCGGCTGTCGTCGGCGGTCGTCCGGCTGTCGGAGGAGGACCCGTCCCTGCGGGTGCACACCGACGCCGAGAGCGGGCAGACCATCCTGGGCGGCATGGGCGAGCTGCACCTGGAGATCCAGGTCGCCCGGCTGCTGCGCGAGTTCGGCGTCCAGGCCCGGGTGGGTCGGCCGCGCGTCGCCTACCGGGAGACCATCCGGCGGGCGGTCGCGGCGGTGGACCGCACGCACCGGAAGCAGACCGGCGGCCGGGGCCGGTTCGCCCGGGTGCGGATCGCCGTCGAGCCGTTCGAGGGCGGGTACGAGTTCGTGGACGAGGTGACCGGCGGCCGGGTGCCGCGGGAGTTCGTCCCCGCGGTGGACAGGGGATGCCGGGACGCGCTGCGGCTCGGTGTCCTGGCCGGGTACGAGGTGACCGGGGTGCGGGTGCGCCTGCTGGACGGGGCGTTCCACACCGAGGACTCCTCTGAGCTTGCGTTCCGGACGGTGGCGCTGGACGCGATGAAGGAGGCCCTGGTGCGGGCCGACCCGGCGCTGCTGGAGCCGGTGATGGCCGTGGAGGTGACGACGCCCGAGGACTGCATGGGCGACGTCATCGGCGACCTCAACGTCCGGCGCGGCCGGGTGCGGTCGCTGGCGGAGCGGCGCGGGGCCCGGGTGGTCTCGGCGGCGGTGCCGCTGGCGGAGATGTTCGGCTACGTGGGCGATCTGCGCGGCCGGACCTCGGGCCGGGCGTCCTTCGCCATGGAGTTCGACTCCTACGCGCAGGCGCCCGACGCGGTGGCCGCGGCGGTGATCGGCCGGTAGGCCGGGCCCCGTCCCCGTCACGGGGGCGGGGCCCGGTCCGTGCGGGGACCGCCCGGGAGCCGTGCCGTCAGGGATGGGGGGTGGCGCGCAGCAGGACGAGCTGGTCGTGGGTGTCCAGGACGGATTCGGCCAGACCGATGTCCACGTCCTCCAACTCCTTGAACAGGGTCTCCATCAGGGGGATCAGGTCGAGCAGCCAGATCACCACCTGGGGGTGGCGCACGGTCGGCGAGGTGGCCACCACGGTTCCCGCCGTGTCGGCGAACTGGCGCAGGGCCCGGGGGTGGTCCTCCCAGTGCCGCAGCCGGTGGGTCCAGGTCTCCAGGAACGGGGACAGGTCGTCGAAGGCGGTGGCCAGCGTGTCCAGGATCAGGACGGCCGGGCGCTCCTCGGGCTCGCGGTCCAGGGTGCGCACCCACAGGGCGACGAAGCAGGCGCGGACGGCGGCGCGCTCGTCGGCGGGCCACTGCCACCAGCGGGCCAGATCCAGCTTGGCGGCCACCGTGTCGATGTCGATGAGCCCGCCGCCGGGCAGGGCGAGGTCGAGGATACGCGGCAGGAAGTGGCGCAGGTCGTCGACGCCGCCCCAGGTCGTGAGGACCTTGGCCACGAACCGGTGCAGGTCGTCCTCGCCGAGTTCGCGCAGGGGCGAGCGGCGCAGCAGGTCCTGGTCCTCGTCCGTGACACAGTGCGGGCAGCCGTCGATGCGGGCCGCCAGGCGATGGCGCGCGAACACCGCGTACAGCCGCTCGACCGCCTCCCTCACCGCACCTCCTCCCCGGTGAACGGATCGACGCCGATCAGGCGGCCGATGGTGTGGGCTGTGGCGGCCGCCATGTCCACGGCGTCCGGGCACAGCAACCACTGCACCCGGAGGCCGTCGACGACGGCGACGATGGAGGCGGAAACCGGCCCCGGGTCGAGTTCGGCGGTGATCTCCCCGTCCTCGCGGGCCTCGGTCAGCGCCTCGGCGACCGTCTCGCGCAGCCCGTCGTAGCGGCACCGGAAGTACTCCTGCGCGGGATGGCCCTCGGTGACGCTCTCCGCCGACAGCACCGTGTGGAGGCGGACGACGCCCTCGGCCCCGGCGTTGCACCGGGCCATGTCCACGAGGTGGCGCAGGAAGGCCAGGCCGCGCGGCCGATCCGCGCCGCCGTGCTCCGCGGTGGCGTCGCACAGGTCCAGGACCCCGGTGAGCAGGTCGGCCTTGGACGGGAAGTAGTGGAGGACGCCCGCCTGGGTGAGTCCTGCCCGGTCGGCGATCTCGGCGAGGGACGCCTTGTGGTAGCCGCGCGTCGCGAAGGCCTCCGTCGCGGTCCGCAGGATCTCCTCCCGCCGCCGGTCGCGATCGCCCCGCGGTGCCCGGCGCCGACCCGGACTCGTTCTGCTCACCCGCAGGAGTCTACGGTCCCGCGGCCGTGGAAAGACCCACAACCCTTGGTGCTGCGGCTTTTCCGTTACCTACCGAGCACTCGGTAGACGCATGGGGCAGGGCCCGGCCGGGCGTTCCCGTGCCACCGGCACGCCATCGGCACGGCCGTCGGCGGCGACGGGCCTCCCCCGGCCGCGCCCGCTCGAACGCGCCGGGGACGCGGACCGGTCCGCCTCCCGGGCCGGTCCGCGTCCCCGGGGACCGCGGGTCGTCCACAGGTCCGGAAAGGTGCTGGCGTGAACCCGGTCCGGCGGCGAAACTGGGTTCTGGTCGGGGCTCCCGGCCGTATCCGCCACCCGTTGGAGGACACATGGAACTCGGGCTGCACATCGCCGACTTCACCTGGGACGGGGGTGTCCCCGAGCTCGGCCGCCGCCTGGCCGACACCGCCCGGCACGCCGAGGCGTCAGGGATCTCCCGGATCACCGTGATGGACCACTACTGGCAGCTGGGCGGCGCCATCGGGCCGCCCGAGAACGCCATGCTGGAGGCTTACACCACCCTCGGGTTCCTGGCCGCGCACACCGAGCGGGTGCTGCTGCACACCCTGGTCACCGGGGTCGTCTACCACCCGCCCGGGGTGCTGGCCAAGCAGATCAGCACCCTGGACACGCTCTCCGGCGGCCGCGCCGGGCTGGGAATCGGCGCCGCCTGGTACGAGGCAGAGGCACGCGGCCTGGGGCTGCCGTTCCCGCCGGTGTCCGAGCGGTTCGACCGGCTGGAGGAGACCCTGCTGATCTGTCTGGGGATGTGGAGCGGGAAGGAGGGCGCCTTCGAGAGCGAGCACCACCGCCTGGAGCGGATGCTCAACAACCCGCGCGGGCTGTCCGACCCGCACCCGTACCTGATGGTCGGCGGGATGGGCGAGAAGCGCACCCTGCGGCTGGTGGCGCAGTACGCGGACGCCTGCAACCTCTTCGGCGGCCCGGAGGTGCCGCACAAGCTCGACGTGCTCCGGCGCCACTGCGATGACGTGGGGCGCCCCTACGACGAGGTCGAGAAGACCGCGACGATCTCGGCCGATGTCGGCAGCGGCCGCGACGACCTGGTCAAGCGGCTGCTGGAGCTGCGCGGGGCGGGCATCACCGCGGTGTACGTGTTCGGGCAGGGGTTCCCCGACCCACGCGCGGCGGCGGACCTGGTGGCGTCGGCCCTGCCGGAGGTGGCCGACGCCTGAGACACCGCCCGCACGGAGCGGCCCCGGCGCCCCGGTGGAACCCGTCCGCGGCGCCCCGCACCACCGGCACCGCCCCCTGCGGGGCGGCCGGGGCCCCGCGTGCGACCGCACCGGGTAGGGTTCGCCGACGGCGGCCACCTCACCGAAGAGGTGCCCGCCGGCACCCCGGCCGCTTCCGCCGCACGGTCCGGGGGCACCGGACCGCGACGCCGCGCGATCTCCCGCGGCGCCACCGCGTTCGCCCCCGCCCCCGAGGCGAGGCGGGCCCGGGTGACCGGGACCTGTTCCACGCCGCCCACACCCCTGCCGCCTCCTCCCGTCCGGCCCTTCCCCACCGGGTGGGGGATCGACGACGACCACCGCTCCGGACACCGTGCGCCGGGGCGCGGAGAACGCGGCCCGACCCTGAACGGAGAAGGCCTCCGTGTCCGCGCCCACCCGCCCACCGGCCTCCGGGGCCCGAGGCCCCGCCGCGACCGAAGACCGGCGGGAACATCCCTTGGTATGACGACAGGGCCCCCTTCCGTACGGAAGGGTCCATGAGCATGAACTCCCTGGTGTGGCTCGGGGTGCTCCTGAGCGTCGGTTCGTGCACCTCCTATGCGGCGGCCGCGGTGGCGCAGTGGCGACTGGCGGTCCTGGTCCCCGAACCGCTCACCGGTCGGCGCCCCCTCGCCGCCCTGCTGTCCCGGCCCCTGTGGTGGGCCTCGATCCTCCTCAACGGCGGCCGCGCCGTCTTCCAGGTGGGCGCCCTGACCTTCGCCCCGCTCACCGTGGTGCAGCCCCTGGGCGTCCTGACCCTGGTCATGGCGATCCCCTGGGCGACCCGCCTCGGCGGTAGGAGGCTGACCGCCCGCGAACGCCTCGGGGCGCTGCTGGCCGTCGTCTCCGTCGCGGCGCTCCTGGCCCTGGCCGTGACCGACGGCCACAGCGAACCCCTGACCGCCGCGGAGGGCCTCACCGTCACCGTCGGCACCCTGGCCCTGCTCATCGCGGGCGCCTGGGCGGCGGGACGGTGCCCGGCCACGTGGCGCAGCCACCTGCTGGCCGCGGTGGCCGGCATCGCCTTCGGCGTCTCCTCGGCCCTGGCCAAGACGACCATCACGGTCGTCGGCACCGACGGCGGCGCCGCGCTCCTGCATCCGGCGAGCGCGGGCACCGCCGTCATCGCGGTCTTCGGCCTCTTCCTGGCCCAGGCCGCCTACCAGGGCATGGAACTCGGTGCACCGCTGGGTGTGACGACGGTCGCCAACCCGGTCGCGGCGTCCGTCGTCGGCATCGCCTTCATGGGCGAGTCCTTCCTCGGCGGTCCCCTCGGCCTCATCCCGGCGGTGCTGGCCGCCGGCCTGTGCGCCTACGGCATCTCCCTGCTCACCGCCCGCCTGCCCGCCCCCGCCCCGCACCTCGACTGAGCGGTCCGCACGTTCGTGCGCGGGCCGGGCTCACCCCGGCGACGGCCGGGGCGGCCCTGACCGACGCGGAGCCACGGGCATCGGCCACAGCACCGACACCGGGGGACGGCGGCGCGAGGGAACATCCGTCCCCGGCGAAAAAAATCCCGGGAGAATTCCGGCGCGGTGTCGATCCCCGCGGATGCCGCTCGACGAGAGGGTGTAGGTGCGAACAGGAAACAAGGAGCACACCATGCGCACGCTGATCGTCACTGCCTTCGTCTCCCTCGACGGCGTCATGGAGGCCCCGGGCGGAGAGCCCGGCTACCGCAACACCGGCTGGACCTTCAAGGCCGTCGAGTTCGACGAGGCCGCCTACGAGATCAAGGGCCGCGAGCAGGACGAGGCGGGCGCCCTGCTGATCGGCCGCCGCAGCTACGAGGCCTTCGCCCCGGTGTGGCCGACGATGACCGAGGAGTTCGCGGGCTACAACGCCATGCCCCGCTACGTGGTCTCCACCACCCTCACCGAGCAGGACGAGCGCTGGCCCGCCACCATCCTGCGCTCCCTCGACGACGTGGCCGCGCTCAAGGAGACCGAGGGCGGGCCGATCATCGTCAACGGCAGCTCCACCCTGGCCCAGGGCCTCGCCGACGCGGGCCTGGTCGACCGCTACCACCTGTTGGTCTTCCCGCTGCTCCTGGGCGCGGGCAAGCGGCTGTTCAGCGACACCGACAAGGACCTGACCAAGCTGAAGCTCGTGGAGCACGAGGTGTACTCCAACGGTGTGCAGAAGCAGGTGTTCGACGTGGTCCGCTGACCCCGGTCCGGGGCGGCGGGCACGGCCGGACATCCGGCCGCACCCGCCGCCCGGTGTGCGGCACCGGCCGACCGTTGGCGTATCCTCCCATGTCAGCGGGGTCGATCTTGCGAGTTTCGCCCCGAATGCCGGTGGCCCACCGCCGCGTACTCCGCGCGCACCGGCAGCCCTCGGCCCAACTCCCGGACGCAGATCGGTGCCTCCATGGCGGAACAGGACACGTCACCCCAGCCCCTCGAACACGACGCCCGCGTGAACCGGTGGGAGCGCAGGGCGGAGGTCCCGATGCTGCTGCTGGCCGCGGCCTTCCTCGTGGCCTACGCGTGGCCGGTCATCGACCCCGGGCTGGAACCGGACCTGTACAACGTCCTCCAGGCCCTCTCCTGGACGATCTGGCTCGCCTTCACGCTCGATTTCGCCATCCGGATCTACCTGAGCGACCACCGCGTGGCGTACGCCCTGCGCAACTGGTACGACGTGATCCTGGTCCTGATCCCCATGTTCCGGACACTGCGCCTGCTGCGCCTGTTCTCGCTCGTGCGCCTGCTGAACCGCTCCACGATCGGCCACTCGGTGATCGAGAAGACCTCCGTCTACGTCACCGGCGCGGCGGTCCTCATGATCTTCCTGAGCGCGGTGACCGTGCTCGACGCGGAGCGGGACGCCCCCGGCGCGAACATCACCGGGTTCGGGGACGCCCTGTGGTGGTCGATCGTGACGGCCGCGACGGTCGGGTACGGGGACCTCTACCCCGTCACCCTGGAGGGACGGCTGGTGGCCGTGCTGCTGATGATCATGGGCGTCGGCCTGATGGGCGTGGTGACGGCGGCGGTCGCCTCATGGTTCCTGAAGGGCGTCGCGCACTCCCCCGAGTCCGCCCGGTAGGAGTCCTCCGGTCAGGCGCCGCGCTTGCCCCACTCGATGGCGGGGCAGGTGTCCATCACCATCGGCACACCGGCCTCCGCCGTCCGGCGGAACGCCTCCCGGTCGACGACCCCGAGCTGGAACCACACCCCCCGGGCACCGATCGCCACGGCCTGGTCGGCGAACTCCCCGGCCGCTTCGGACCGGCGGAAGACGTCCACCACGTCGATGCCGCCGACGGCGTCGGCCGCCTCGGCGAGCGTCGCGTAGGCCTTCTCGCCCAGGACCTCCTCACCCGCGGCCGCCGCCCCGGGGTGGATCGGGACGATCCGCTTGCCCTTCGCCTGGAGCACCCGGGCGACCCCGTGGGCGGGGCGCCGCGGATCGGCCGACAGGCCGACGACGGCCCAGGTCCCGGTGTCGTCGAGGAGGTGGTCGATGGTCTTCTGGTCCAGCCACGGCTCGGTCATGTCGGTGGACAACATCCCCGCCGCCCCACCGATTCCCGCACCGGGCGGGGCGTCCGCCCCGGCCGCTCCGCGGGGGCGCCATCACGGCCGACGAGCCGTCCTCCGGCTAGCGGGTGGAGAACGAAGGAGTCAACGCGCGGCCTCAGCGGTCCGGCGGCCAGGTCGCGCGGGCCCCGGCCGAGGCGGCGCAGGCCATGAGCGGTAACTCTCCAAGCGGGCAGGGGTCTCGACCTTGTCGGGCACCACTGTTTCCGCGTATCCAGGAACTGCTCTGCCAAAGAACTGTTCCATGATGGATCTGCCCGGATCCAGCCGGGGCAGGTGCACCTCCTGTTCGGTCAGCCTCTGCTGTCCGCTGCACGGATGATCTCGTCGACCAGCAGATCGGCTGCGCGACGCGAGCGGACGATGTGCACGTCCGCGTGGGTCGCGTGTTCGGTGATGAGCCTGCGGACCCGCGGCCCCATGGTCCGGCGGAAAGTCCACACGTACTTGATGAAGCCCCAGTTGACGCGGTCGTAGACACCGGTCGCGTCGTTCTGGCCCCCGCCGTACCTGAGCCGTCGTTGGGCGATACCGGCCAAGCAGGTGAACGGGGAGAGATCCAGGAAGATCACCGTCGTGGCGCGCCGCAACCGGATCGGCAGGGTGGCGGCGTAGTTGCCGTCGATCACCCAACGGTCCCGGGCCACCAGCTCCTCCTGGAGAGCGGCGAATTTCTCCTTGGGCAGCGCGTTCCATTCATCGTCGTAGTACACGGCGTCCAGGTGCGTCACCGGAGCATGCAGGGCTTCCGCCAGGCGGCGGCCGATGGTGGTCTTGCCGCTGCCTCCGCAGCCGATGATCGCGATCCTCATGGGCCCTGACGCTACTCCAGGCGAAGTCGTGGCGAACTTCGACCGCGTGGTGACCAGCGGTTTCATGCTCTTGCCAAAGGTGTCCGGGTGTTCCCCGGACCAGGTGAGATACGTTCCTCGCCCGCGTCGACATATGCAACCGAATGGTGGAGTCGAACAGGGCGTGCAGGTCGCCGCGGACACGGGCCGAGCGCACCTGGACAGGATGGTGTCCCATCGAGTGGTGTGACTTTTCCGGCCCTGTTCCCACGGATGCGCGTCAGCGGTGTCGGGCGGATCGGTGCGCCGCCGCCTCCGGCGGCTTCTTCATCCCGGTCAGCGGGCCCCCGGTACGCGCTGGCCCGCCCGGCTTCGGCCGACCATCGCGATGACCCGCAAGGACGCACCCGCGCGAAAATCACACCACTCCCGGGGACGTGACCCTGGACAGTGGCCGGAAGCAGCTGAGTCGTGTCCTGGCCGGAGCTATCGAAATCCGCCGACATGGCATGGAGCCGGGCCAGTTCGGCCTCCAGCTCGGCGATACGCTTGTTGGCCGCGGCCAACTCGGTCTTCTCGGTGCTGGTCAGGCCGGGTGCCAGGCCTTGGTCGATGCGGTCCTGGCGTCGCCAGGCGTAGACCGTCTCGGTGCTGATGCCCAGATCGCGTGCCACATCCGCGACGCTGCGCCCGGACCGGACCAGGTCCAGCACTTTGCGGCGGAACTCGGCGGGATATCCACGACGTCCCACGATGCCCTCCTTCAAGGGTCACGTGGCCCCAGGATCCAGAAAACCGACTCCGAAGAACGCAGGACACACCATGCGGCTCACGCGCAGGCGGTGTGCCACGACGGTGGGCGGGATCTGGCGGGCGAACAGGTCCGCGGCCTTCAGGCGCACGAGTTCGCGTTGATGGCGTTGGGCGGCGGTGAAGCCGCCGCCGTGTGCGTACCTCATGTGTCCCGCGATACCGCCGGGAAGGTCAAAGCGGCCAGGAACGAAAGGTCGGGATTTCGTAACTTCACCACTTCAGCGTCAGTGGCATGGTCCAGCACCTCGACCACCTGGTCCTGGACGGCCCCGCCCTCGGGGGCGGGGCGGCGGGCGGCCCGCATCGTTTTGCCGTCCGCGCTCACCACCCGCGTGATCTGCGCCGGTGCCGGTGCCGGGGTGGGGGCGGGGGCGGTGGTGGTCGGTTCGGCCCACCGGCACAGGGCTTCGTCCAGAGCGAGTGGATCGATGCCGTTGAGCACGCGGCGGAACGTCGCCGCCGACGGGGCGGAGCGCGCCGGCCCGAACCCGGCTTTGAGGTCGGGGTCCAGGTCGGCTGCGATCTCGGCGAAGCCGATCGCGCCGCAGGTCACGGCCGGCAGTGCCAGGCCGAGCACGACCGGCAGGGGGAACCGTACGCCTCGGGGTTGGCGGGGGTCGGCCACCGGGGCGAACGCTTGGAGCAGGTCGTCGACCTGTCCGCGCAGGACCTTGCGTGCCGCTGCGGGGTGGTCGGGCAGGGCCAGGGTAGGGGAGACCGGGGGCACGGGCGCGGTACCTCGGCGAGTGGTGACGGAAGCGTAGAGAACTCCCATCATCACAGGTCACGGGGCCGCGCCCGCCTTCATGCGCTGTTGTGGGTCCGCGGTGCATCGATCATGGGGCCATGCCCTGCCGGGCGGAGCAGCGGCCCGAAGATCAACTTTGAAACCGCCCTGGCTGGGACACCGACCCCTTCTCCCATTTGACCTGACATCAGCGAAGCCGAATCTCACCGAAAAAGTGTCCGCCGACAGCTTCTTGGATAAAAATGAATGAGAACGAATAACAGCGCGAAGAAGGCGGAGTGGAGCAGACGGAGGCACTGATACAGCACTCTTCCGGGACCGCCCAAATCGAGTTTCGCGAGCGCTTGTAGAAACAGCAAATGAGGGCAAGTATGACAAAATTCCAAGTTGCCACTCGCGCCACCTTGAGCCGCCCCGCGGGCGTCAAAAAATCTCATCACTCGATCAAAATTTCCCAAGATCATCGATTTACCAATCGCCCTCACATTTCATCGAAAACCATTCTTCCCAGCGGAGGACGCGGACAGCCGCGACAAATCTGACCCTCCACATTCAACCGATACAGGTATTCACTCATAGTCATCGAATGTTCATCCCACCACTCGCCACGATCCGACCGAGAAACCACGGGCCAAGATTCAGCCGGACCATCAACAGCCCAAAAATAATCCCACCCGTTCGCATCCATACCCCACCGCAGCAGCCCCGGCACAGAAGGATAGAAAACCAACGGTGGTGACACGGAAATCAGCGGGCGATTGTCGACATCAACAATCCTGTTAATCCTTTTAATCGCTTTCTCACTCAAAGGTCGATCCCGAATGATCGCTTCGAGGTCCGCCGTAGCCTCCAACGGCCCCGATTGACCACGAGTTCCACCTCTCGGAGTGAAAACAAAGAATTCCCCCCAAGAGAAATGAAAATACCGAGACAGCAAGCGCTTATAATCTTTCGGCAGTTTAATGCCAACGCCCTCCTCAACCGACCCCCAATCTATCGGCTCCTTATCGAAGACGCGACTCGGGCCAACCAGAGAGGTGATTCGATCAACAAAATCCATCAATACGACTCCATCAATTTTCCGGACGCAACTTTTCGTCGGGGACAAGAATTTCCCGTGGCTCAAGACGCGCGCAAAACACCGTAAACCAAACAGGATCACAAGAGAAGCACAGGAAGACACTCAAGCGATCCAGTTGCGCAAGCGAGACAAGCCATTCGCCAAAAAGACACACAGAGTGACGATGAAATAACTTTGAGAAGGCGAGCCTCCACCAACGAGGACCGGCCGGTGTTAGGCCACCCGGCGTCGACCGGGAGATGCCACCCGAACCGGTCTGGGAGAAGTGGATCCATCTCCCACGTGAGTGGCTGACCGTGACCACACCACAAGATCAGTGCCAGAACTCCACAACACCGACGTAGCCCGGCAGGCCTACAGTCGCGATTCTCGTCTGACTTCCTGCATTACGGGGCCTCGGCATCCGAAGCATGGGCTGAAATGAACGGGTCGGACGCTACAAGGCGCACGGGAGCGGCAACCCGCCGAGGTGGGCCCGTGGTGAGGGCTCGGAGCCCTCACCACGGGCGGTGGGTCATCAGGCGCCCATGACGCGGTCGTAGTTGCGGGCCGCGCGGGAGGCGGCCGCGGAGCGGCCGTAGTGGCGGAGCATCTGGCGGGAGTCCCAGCCGTTCAGCTCCATCAGGTCGCCCTCCTCGCCGCCGCGATCGAGGTAGCGGTGGGAGAAGTCGTGGCGCCAGCGGTGCGGGTAGACGTCGTCCACGCCCGCCCGGCGGGCCCGGCGGCGCACCATCTGGTAGATGCCCGACTCCGTCAGCGGGCCGCCCTTCTGCGACAGCCAGAAGTGCGGCAGGTGCGCGTCCGGCTGCTTGGTGCGCCAGCGCAGGTACCTGTCCAGGGTGCGGGCGGTGGGGTGGGTGAACTTCACGTAGCGGGTCTTGCCCCCCTTGCCGGTGACGACGGCCCTGCGGTCGGCGATGGAGACGTCGCCCACGCGCAGCCTGGCGATCTCCTGGCGGCGCAGGCCGGTGTCCTTGAGCAGTTGCAGGATGGCGCTGTCACGGAGCTTGCAGACGTCCACGCGCTTGGCCGCGCAGCGGTCGGTCCCCTTGGGCATCTTCAGGATGCGGTCGACGTCGCCTTCGTAGAAAACCGGCACAGGCTTGGGCGCGATCTTCGGCGGGCGCATCTTGGCCATGGGGTTGGGGATCTCCTCCTCCGCGGAGAGCCACCGGAAGAACTGCTGGAGGCAGCGGTACTGGTTGTTGACGTAGGAGTCGGTGTGCTGGCGGTGCCGCAGCCGCACCAGCCAGGAGCGCAGGTGCACCCGGCCGACCAGTTCCCAGTCCCGTACCGACTCGAAGGTCACCAGGTCGGCGCTGGTGTCATCGGCGGTGTCGAAGCGACGGTCGGTGTCAGTGGGCTGACCGCCGGTCAGCAGGTGCTCGGCCGCGAACCAGGAGGCGGCCTGCGAGTAAAGCGTGATGGTCTTGCGACTCCTGCCCTCGGCCCGCAGGTAGAGGACGAAGGAGTCGATGTGCGGCTTCAGCGGTCCGGCGGCCAGGTTGCGCGGTCCTCGGCGGAGGTAGCGAATAGCCATAAGCGGTGGCTCTCCAAGCGGTCACACACGTGCAGTGATGTGTTCCGCCTGGAGATGTCCCAGGTCAGACCATGTGAGAGCCGGCGAGGGGACTTGAACCCCTAACCTGCCGCTTACAAGGCGGCTGCTCTGCCAATTGAGCTACGCCGGCGGGGCGTCGGGCTCCGAGGGGAGCCGCGTCCACCCGAATGGTACCGGGTGAGGCGCGTTTCGGCCTACTCGGAAAAGCCCGCCCCCGGTCCCGTTGCGGGGGACCGGGGGCGGAGGGGATCAGGAGTCCCGCTGCTCGGCACGCAGGCGGGCGACCTCGTAGAGGGACACCCCGGCGGCGACGGAGGCGTTGAGCGACTCGGCGTTGCGGATCGGGATGCTCGCGATCACGTCGCAGGATTCGCGCACCAGGCGGGACAGGCCCTTGCCCTCGGAGCCCACCACCACGACCAGCGGGCCGGTGGCCAGGTCCAGGCCCGGGATGGCGGCGTCGCCGTCGGCGTCGAGGCCGACGACGAACAGGCCCGCCTTCTTGAAGGCCTCCAGGGCCCGGGTGAGGTTGGTGGCCTGCGCGATCGGGAGCCGGGCCAGGGTGCCCGCCGAGGTCTTCCACACGGTGGTGGTGACACCGGCGGAGCGGCGCTCGGGGATGAGCAGGCCGTCGGCGCCGAACGCGGCCGCGGAGCGGGCGATCGCGCCCAGGTTGTGCGGGTCGGTCACACCGTCGAGGGCGACGATGAGCGGCGGCCCGTCCGCGCCCAGGGCGCGTTCGAGCAGGTCCTCCGGCACCAGGTAGCGGTAGGGCCGCGCCTGGAGGGCCATGCCCTGGTGGACGGCGCCCGGCTGGCCGTTGCTGTCGCAGCGCCGGTCGAGCTCGGCGCGGGTGACCTCCAGCACCTCCACGCCCTGTTCGCCGGCGAGGCGGGCGGCCTCGTTGACGCGGTCGTCGGAGTCGAGGCTGTTGGAGAGGAAGAGGCGGCTGGCGGGCATGCCCGCGCGCAGCGCCTCCAGCACGGGGTTGCGGCCCACGAGCAGGTCGGAGTCGACCCGGCGGCGCTCGGGCTCGCCCGAACGGGCCGGTCGCGGAGCGGCGCCGGAGGCCTCCACCTCCTTGGCCCGGCGGATCGCCTTGGAGCGCTGCTTGCCGTCGTACCAGTGCCGCTGCTCGGCGGGCAGGGTGCCCTTCTTGCCCTCCAGGGACCGGCGGCCCTTGCCTCCGCTGCCCTTGGTGGGGCCCTTCTTGCTCTTCTTCGCCGGCATGGTCGCCGTCCCTCCGCTACGTATCGCGAGCATGCCGGAAGCGTTCTCCGGCCGTTGGGGTGCCGCGTCGCCGATGGCGGCGGCAAACCCCCAGGGTACCGCCGAGGCGGTACCGCACGTGTTGTCCACAGCCCCCGCACACCCGTGGCGGCAGACGGCGGGGCGGCCTACCGTGGAGATCGGGGGGCCGCCCCGCCCCTGTCCGTGTGCGCTGCCCTCAGCCCCGCCGCAGGTCCCAGCGCGGACCCTGCGGGGTGTCCTCCACCACCACACCCGCGGCGGAGAGCCCGTCGCGGATGGCGTCGGCGGCCGCGTAGTCCTTGCGGCCGCGGGCGGCCTGGCGCTGTTCGAGGGCGACGGCCACGAGCGCGTCGACGACCTCGCGCAGCCCCTGGTCGCCGGAGGACCACTGCCCGCTCAGCGGGTCCAGGCCCAGCACGTCGAGCATGGCGCGCAGTTCCCCGGCGAGTTCGGCGGCCTTCTCCTTGGCGCCCTGGGCCAGGGCGGTGTTGCCCTCGCGGACGTGCCCGTGCACGACGGCGAGCCCCTGGGAGACGCCCAGGTCGTCGTCGAGCGCGGCGGCGAACTCGGCGGGCACCCGCTCGGCCCGGACGACCTCGCCCAGCACCTCGACGGCGCGGGTGAGGAAGCCCTCGATGCGCTGGTAGGCGACCGCGGCCTCCTGGAGCGCCTCGTCGGAGTAGTCGATGGTGGAGCGGTAGTGCGCCTGGCCGAGGTAGTAGCGCAGTTCGACGGCGCGCACCTTCTCCAGCATCTGCGGGATGCGCATCGAGTTGCCCAGCGACTTGGACATCTTCTCGCCGCCGATCTTGAGCAGCCCGTTGTGCAGCCAGTACTGCGCGAAGGCGTCACCGGCGGCGCGGGACTGGGCCATCTCGTTCTCGTGGTGCGGGAAGACCAGGTCCAGGCCGCCGCCGTGGATGTCGAAGGCGGGGCCGAGGTACTTGGTGGCCATCGCCGAGCACTCCAGGTGCCAGCCCGGGCGGCCGCGCCCCCACGGGGTGGGCCAGGTGGGCTCGCCCGGCTTGGCGCCCTTCCACAGGGCGAAGTCGCGGGGGTCGCGCTTGTCCCGGTCGGGGTCGGAGTCGGCGGCGGGCTGCACCTGCTCCAGCCGCTGGTTGGACAGGTCCCCGTAGGGCGGGAAGGAGCGCACGTCGAAGTAGACGTCCCCGGAGCCGTCGTCGGCGACGTAGGCGTGTCCGGCGTCGATGAGCCGCTCCATGAGCTCGACCATCTCGGGCACGTGGCCGGTGGCGCGCGGCTCGACGGTGGGCGGCAGGCAGCCCAGCACGTCGTAGGCGTGGGCGAAGGCGCGCTGGTTGCGCTCGGCGACCTGCCACCAGGGCACGCCCTCGTCGGCGGCGACCCTGATGATCTTGTCGTCGATGTCGGTGACGTTGCGGCAGAAGGTGACCTCGTAGCCCTTGTGGGTCAGCCAGCGGCGCAGGATGTCGAAGTTCAACCCGGACCGGATGTGACCGATGTGGGGCGGCGCCTGCACCGTGGCACCACACAGGTACAGGGAGGCGTGTCCCTCGCGCAGGGGGACGAAGTCGCGGACCTGTCGGGCACTGGTGTCATAGAAGCGCAGACTCACGTTGTCAAGCGTATCGTCTTTCCCTTCGCACCGGCGTCACAAACCGGGACCCCCCATGGAGGTGACACGGGGCGGCGAGTGGGTCCCGGTACCCGGGATTTCCTCATCGGACGTCCCGAAGCACCCAAATATGGAGAACCGTATTCGGTCACCTGATGTGTGAGATAGCCCGGAACAATGCGTCGTGATCACGGAACGGCAGGTCACGAGATGCTGCATATTCCGACATAACACCACGGAACGCCGCTGGTGCCCGCGGTCGCGAAGCCACCGGAATCGGACGGAATCTCGTGTTAACGGCATCTCCTCGACTACGCTGCGAAGGCGATGGCCCCTTACAACGATTCCCCCGGCGCAGGAACACGCAACGGCAGCCCCACGGGTCGCGGCGCGGGAGCCGGCGCTCTCGCCGGCGGCGCCCTGTTCGTCGGGCTGATCGGCCTGTGCGCCCTCCTGATCTCCTATAACGGTGTCTTCCGGCTCGCCGAATACGGTCACCCGCGCGGCGGCCTGCTCGTCCACGTGTTCCCGGTGACGTACACGCTGCTGCTGCTCATGGCGTGCTGGACCAGCTACCTGCTGCGTGACGCGCCGCCGCGCCGCCGCGCCTGGGTGGACCTGGTGCTGATCCCGCTGCTGGTGCTGTTCGCCGGGGCGGTCATGGTGCTCAACAACCTGGGGCTGATCGAGTCGATCCCGCAGCGGGTCGCCAACGTCATCGTGGCGGTGGCCCCGCTGGTGGCGCTGCTGGTCGCCCTGCTGCTGTGGATGGCGGCCCGCGCCCACCTGCGGCGCAAACGCCGCACCGGCGGCCCCCTGCCCGAACCGTCGGACGACCGCACGACGGTGCTGCCCGCCCGCGCGGTGGTGTACGACGAGGAGCCGCCGACCGCCGAGGACGACGGACGCTCGCTGGAGGAGCGCCTGATGGGCCTGGGGCTGGGCCCCTCGGCGACCCCTCCCGCGGAGCCGGAGGAGGCCGGTCGCCCCGACGCGGACGGGCCCGAGCCCGTCGCCGCCCCGGAGCCCGCCGCCGCGCGGAGCGAGGAGGCGGCCCCCGAGCCTGAGGACCCGGAACCGGAGGTCTCGGTGCCGACCCTGCCGCTGCCGCGCCGCGGTAGCGGTGGGGGCAACCCCATCAAGGAGGCCGCCGAGAACCCGCCGCTGGTCCCGATCGCCTCCGAGCCCGAACCCGAGTCGGAGCCCGAGCCCGCACCGGTGCGGGCGCCCGTGTCGACGGGCCCCGCGGACGAGGGCTTCGAGCACGACCCGCTGCCCGGTGACCCGGTCACCGACGAGGCGGAGGCGCCCGGGACCGCACCGGTCCCGGAGCCCGCCGTCGCCGGGGCGCCCGCGCAGGACGGCGTCCCGGAGGCCGTGGAGGAGGAGGCCCCGGAGGAGGAACCCCGGGAGGAGACCCCGGAGGAGGAGCCCGCGGACACGCCCGCCTTCGGCGTCAGCTGGGAGCCGCCGGAGGACGACGAGGACACCTGGACCCGCGCCGAATACGTTCCGCCGGTCTGGACGCCCCCGGAGGAGGACGCCCCGGAGGAGCCGGAGGAGGTGCCCGCACCCGCGCTGGACCACGACACCGGTCCCGCCGTCCGCGCGGCCTTCCGCATTCCGGACGACCCGATGGCCGATTCCCGCTCCGTGCTGTCGGACGACCTCTCCGACGACCGCCCGGTCTGGTCCCCGCCTGCCGCCGACCCGCGCCCGGCGGACACCGGCCACGGTGTCCCGGCCGCCACCGCACCGTCCGCCGCCGACGACGACCTGTGGCCCGTCACGCCTCGGATCCGCGTCTCGGCGACGGGGCCGACGACCGCCGAGCAGGCCGGGGACGACGACCCGCACCCCCCGACCGCCGAACCCGTGGACACGGCCGAAGCCACCCCCGCGGGCGAGGACGAACCCCTGTGGCCCGCGCCCTCCCGTACCGCCCGGGCCGGTGCGCGGAGCGCGTCCGATGCTCCGGCGGCCGAGGACCCGCACACGCCCGAGGACCCCGACGACCGGGTGCCCGCGACCTCCCCGGCGGCCCCCGCGCCCGAGTCCGGCTCCGGCCGGACCCGGCAGTCCGGGCCCGGCGCACCCGCCGTACCGCCCGGCGCGGCCCGTCCGCGGGAGGACGACACCGACGACGACGCCGAGCGCACCACCGAACCCCTGCGCCGCCGACCCGAGCTGGAGAAGCGGCCCATGGTCCTCAAGCCCCCGCGGCCGCCGATGCCCGACTTCGCCTCCGGCCCGCCCTCCCGGCGGGTGCGCAGCGAACCCCTGCGCCCCGACGAGTGACCGGCCTCAGAGCCGGAGCCGGGCGGCGACCGGTACGTGGTCGCTGCCCGTCCGCGGCAGCGACCACGCCTGCGCGGCGGTCGTCCCGCGCGTGAGGATGTGGTCGATCCGCACCATCGGGAAGTCGGCGGGCCAGCTGAAGCCGAGCCCCTCCCCCGCCTCGTGCGCCGAGTCCATCCGCGACGTGAGCGGTTCCAGCCCCCGGTCGTCCGTGCTCGCGTTCAGGTCGCCCATGAGCACCACCCGCTCCAGGGGCTCCCGGGAGACCGCCTCCCCCAGCGCGCTCACACCGGCGTTGCGGCGCTCCACGTCGAAGCCGGAGGAGCCCATCCGCACCGACGCCAGGTGCACCACGTACACCGCGAACACGCCCCCCGGCCCGTCCACCTCCGCGCGCAGCGCCCGGGCCCACCCCATCCCGGTGTCCACCGGCTCGGCGCCGACGATGGGGTGGCGGCTCCACAGGCCGACGGTGCCCTCGCGCACGGAGTACGGCAGAGACCCGGTGAGTTCCGCGTCGTAGTCCTCCCACTGCTCCCAGGTGACCTCTTCCAGAGCCACCAGGTCGGGGGCGGCGGACAGCAGCACCCCGCTCACGGACCCGGTGTCGGTGGTGGCGGCGTTCACGTTGTGGGTGACCACCGTCAGGTTGGGTTCGACCCCGGGGTCGGGGGTGATCAACGGCTTCCCGGGTCCCGACAGCCAAACGGCGAGCAGGAGCAGGGCCGCCGGACCGGCGGGGATCGAGCGCCGTACGAGCGCCGCGGCCGCGGCGACGGGGACCAGCAGCACGCTCCAGGGCAGCACGGTCTCCCAGAGTCCGCCCAGGTGCGCCGGGGTGTCGGGGACCAGTGCGGGAACGGCGACCGCGAGGGCGACCAGCGCCGTGAGCACCGCGACGACCGCTCCGCGCCGCCAGGGCGCCCACCGGTCGGGCGGCGTCGCACGCCGCCCGGGCTCCGGTGCCTCGGGCCGGACGGCCGGAACGACCTCGTTGACGTCCGTCATGTTCCCCCTTGAACCTTTTATGACACTTGGACAACACATGTCCGGCTCAGGAGGGTAGCGGCAGGGATGTTGCGGCGGTGTGAAGAAGAACGCCCCGCGGCCGGGGGCCGCGGGGCGTTGACGGGCTGTTCGGGAGGTCAGTCCACGGGAACGCACAGGGCGGTGGCGATGGCCGCGATGCCCTCGCCGCGCCCGGTGAGGCCCAGTCCGTCGGTGGTGGTGGCCGACACCGTCACCGGCGCCCCGACGATCTCCGTCAGCGTTTTCTCGGCCTCCGCGCGCCGGGGCGCGAACTTGGGCCGGTTGCTGACGATCTGCACCGCGATGTTGCCGACCTCGAAACCGGCCGCGCGCACGCGGGCGACCGTCTCGGCGAGCAGCACGGCGCCCGAGGCGCCCTTCCACCGGGGTTCCGAGGTGCCGAAGTTGGACCCCAGGTCGCCCAGGCCGCACGCGGAGAACAATGCATCACATGCGGCGTGCGCGGCGACATCACCATCGGAATGACCACTGACGCCTTCCTCTCCCGGCCATTCCAAACCGGCGAGAAAAAGGGTGCGTCCAGGAGAAAACGGATGGACGTCGGTGCCGACGCCCACCCGAGGAATTTTCGTCATGAATTATGTGATTCCGCGACCGTGCTTCAGTTCGTGAGAACCTCGTCGAGGAGGGCTTCGGCCTTGTCCTCGTTGGTCTTTTCCGCGAGGGCGAGCTCGCTGACGAGAATCTGGCGCGCCTTGGCGAGCATCCGCTTCTCACCGGCGGAGAGACCGCGCTCCTTGTCCCGGCGCCACAGGTCGCGCACGACCTCGGCGACCTTGTTGACATCGCCGGAGGCGAGCTTCTCCAGGTTGGCCTTGTAGCGCCTCGACCAGTTGGTGGGCTCTTCGGTGTGCGGTGCACGCAGCACCTCGAAGACCTTGTCCAGGCCCTCCTGCCCCACCACGTCACGAACGCCGACATCCTCGGCGTTCGCGGCCGGCACGCGCACCGTCAGATCGCCCTTGTCGACCCTCAGAACGAGGTAGGTTCTGTCCTCGCCCTTAATGGTGCGAGTCTCGATCGCTTCAATACGAGCAGCCCCATGATGGGGGTAGACAACAGTGTCGCCGACCTTGAAAGCCATGTGACAGGTACCCCTTCCGCTACCACAAGGATACCATGAATCTGTGACTTAACGTACCTATTAGGTTTGCGAACACGCAGGTCAAGCCCCACTTTTTAGGGCTTGACAAAGTCTACCCGACCGGTCAAGAGAGTCCGATCCGTGCAGGTCCGGGAGGCCCGACGGCCCTTTACCGGAAGGGTTCGACGACCCTCGCGCGGGGGTGCGCGAAGCCGGCTCCGCGCACCGCCGGAGCAGCCGGGAAGAGATTCGTATCACCATGCCGGGGCCGCACGCGCCCCCGAGACCGGCTCCCCCCGGACCCGGGTCCCGCGGGCGGCGCACACCCCGGCTCAGCTCTCCGGCTCGTAGTCCTCGCGTCGCTCCCCCGTCACCATGTAGACGAGGTTGTCCGCGACGTGCACCGCGTGGTCACCGAAACGCTCGTAGAACCGCCCCACCAGGGTGACGTCCATGGTGGCCTCCACCCCGTACTCCCAGCCGGGGGTGAGGATGCGCTGGAGGAGCTTGCGGCGCAGCCGGTCCATCCGGTCGTCGTCCTCGTCCAGCTCCAGCGCGGTGTCGGGGTCGCGGTGCCGGATGACCTCCCCGGCCTTGGTCACCAGCATCTCCGCCTGGTGGCCCATCTCCAGGACGATGGAGCGGACCGGCTCGGGGATCGCCGAGTCGGGGTGGCGGCGGCGGGCGATCTTGGCCAGGTGGACGGCGTGGTCGCCCATCCGCTCCAGGTCTCCGCGCATGTACAGCGAGGTGATGATCGTCCTCAGGTCGGAGGCGACCGGCTGCTGCCGGGCCATCAGACTGAACGCGGTCTCCTCGACCTCCTGGTCGAGTCGGTTGATCTTCTCGTCACCGGAGATGACCTCTTGGGCCGCGTCCAGGTCACTGTCCAGCAGGGCCGTGGTGGCCCTGGCGATGGCGTGTCTGGCCAGGCGGGTCATCTCGATGAGGCGCTCGCTCAGGCTGTCGAGGTCCTCGTGGTACGTATCGCGCATGGTGTCAATGCTCCCAGTGGTTTCCTGAAGAGTCGGACAAGAGTCGGTGAACGCTGGAAGAACCTAGACCATGACACAGGCCCTGACCGGGTAAAGGTCCAGTCCGCACGTTTACGATCGAAACGTGCAAGGGGAACTTCTCGCCGCTCTGACCGGCATCATCGGACTCGTCGCGGGCGTCGTCGTGGGCGTCCTCGCGGGCTCGTTCTTTCGCGCCGGCGCCACCGAGCGACCGCTGCCCGCTCCGCCGCGCAACGACGGCACCACGCTGCCGCCGGGCATCGCCGAGGTCCTCTCCGCGCTCCCTTCCTCCGCCGTGGTCCTGGACTCCGCCGACCGGGTGCTGCGCGCCTCCTCGGCCGCTCGGGCCTTCGGTATCGTCCGAGGTGAGGAGCTGGTCATCGACGAGCTGCTCTCCCTCGCCCGCCGCGTGCGGCGCGACGGCGTCATCCGGGAGACCGAGATCGAGGTGGCCGTGCGCAAGTTCGGCCCCGACGCGACGTCCTTCGCCGTGCGGGTGGCGCCGTTGGGCGGCACCGGGCTGGTGCTGGTGCTGGCCGAGGACCAGACCGAGCACCGGAGGGTGGAGGCGGTGCGCCGGGATTTCGTGGCGAACATCTCCCACGAACTGAAAACGCCGGTCGGTGCGTTGTCACTCTTGGCCGAAACCGTACAGGACGCCAGTGACGACCCCGAGGCCGTGCGCAGGTTCACCGACCGCATGCAGACGGAGGCGTCGCGGCTGACCGCGCTCATCCAGGACCTCATCACGCTCTCGCGCATCCAGGGCGCGGAGCCGATGGCCGAGCCCACCCGGGTGGACCTGGGCGGCGTGGTGGAGGAGGCCCTGGACGCGGTGCGCATGCCCGCCGACGCCAAGGGCATCGAACTGGTGGGCAGCGGAGCCGAGGGCATCACCGTCCTGGGCGACGAGGGGCTGCTGGGCACGGCGCTGCGCAACCTGATCACGAACGCCGTCTCGTACAGCCCCAAGAACACCCGGGTCGCCGTGTCGGTCGCGCTGACGCGTTCCACCGTGGACATCAGCGTCGCCGACCAGGGGATCGGCATCCCCCAGCAGGACCTGGAAAGGATCTTCGAGCGGTTCTATCGTGTGGACGCCGCTCGGAGCCGGGCCACCGGAGGTACCGGACTGGGCCTGGCGATCGTCAAGCACATCATGACCCACCATCGTGGAGAAGTGACCGTGTGGAGCAAGGAGGGGTCGGGGTCGACGTTCACTCTGCGTCTGCCCAGACCCGACGACCGGGGGCTGGACGCCACCCGGAACACCGACCGTCAGGAGGCGGCACAGTGACTCGTGTACTCGTGGTCGAGGACGAGGAGTCCTACAGCGACGCCCTGTCCTACATGCTGCGCAAGGAGGGCTTCGAGGTCGCCGTGGCCCCCACCGGGACCGTGGCCCTGGAGACCTTCGACCGCACCGGCGCCGACCTGGTCCTGCTGGACCTGATGCTGCCGGGACTGTCGGGCACCGAGGTGTGCCGGAGCCTGCGGCAGAAGTCCAGCGTTCCGGTGATCATGCTGACCGCCAAGGACTCCGAGATCGACAAGGTCGTCGGTCTGGAGCTGGGCGCCGACGACTACGTGACCAAGCCCTTCTCCTCCCGGGAGCTGGTGGCCCGCATCCGCGCGGTGCTGCGTCGCCGGGGCGGGGAGGTCATCGACGAGCCCGGGCTGCCCACGGCACTGGAGGCGGGTCCGGTCCGGATGGACGTGGACCGCCACGTGGTGACCGTGCGCGGCGACAACGTGCAGCTTCCCCTCAAGGAGTTCGAGCTCCTGGAGGTGCTGCTGCGCAACGCCGGTCGGGTGCTGACCCGGATGCAGCTCATCGACCGCGTGTGGGGTGCCGACTACGTCGGCGACACCAAGACCCTCGACGTGCACGTCAAGCGGCTGCGCGCCAAGATCGAGGACGACCCCGGCAGCCCCAAGTACATCGTCACGGTGCGCGGGCTGGGCTACAAGTTCGAGCCGGTCACCGCCGACGTCTGATCCCCGTCCCTCTCCCCGAACGGACCACCGCCCCCTCACGTCCCGGTTCCGGGCCTTCCAGCCCGGTGGCCGGGACGTGCCGTTTCCGGCCCCCTGGGCCCGGCAGGCCACCGCGGTCGTCCGGACGTCCGCTCCTCGCGCAGGCCGCACGGGCGCACGTCCGCGTCGGCGATCCGCGGCGCGGCGTCCGGGGTGTTCGTGTCCGCGATGAGGCCGGTGAGGCAGGCCGTCCACCGGTGCGGAACGGGCGGCCGTTCTCGGCGGCGGGTCAGACCTCCAGGAGGACGGTGAAGGGGCCCTCGTTGGTCAGGCCCACCGACATGCGGGCGCCGAAAACCCCGGTGGCGACCGTGGCGCCCAGTCCGCGCAGCTCCTCGACCACGGCGTCCACCAGGGGTTCGGCGACCGGGCCGGGCGCGGCCGCCTGCCAGGTGGGACGGCGGCCCTTGCGGGCGTCGCCGTAGAGCGTGAACTGGCTGACGACCAGCAGCGGCGCGTCGACGTCGGAGCACGACCGCTCGTCCTCCAGGATGCGCAGCGTCCACAGTTTGCGGGCGAGCCTGGCGGCGTCGGCCTCCGTGTCGGTGTGGGTCACCCCCACCAGGGCCATCAGGCCGGGTTCGGTGATCTCCCCGACCACCTCGCCGTCCACCGTCACCGACGCGTGCGAAACCCGCTGCACGACCGAGCGCATGGGCCGCTCCCCCTTTGCTTTCCCGACTGTGGAGTCCCTACCGGCGTTCGGAACGCTGGAGCTGGTTGAGCACCCGCAGCCTGCGGGTGTTGGTGATGATGCCGGTCAGGGACACCACGAACGCGCTGATGGAGTCCGAGAAGTCCCCGATCCGCCACTCGCGCGGACCGGTGTACCAGGCCAGGCCGTCACCGGTCAGCTCCTCCGGGGTGAGGTCGCTCAGGGCGGCCTCGGCCAGGATGTCCGACCAGCGGTCGACGTCGTCGAAGATGACGGCGTAGGGCAGGTAGCGCGAGTAGAGCTCGACGCGCTGGCCGGGCGGGGCCGTCTGCGCGCGCGGGCTGAGCAGGTAGCGCCGGAAGCCCATGGTGTGGGCGTACACCGAACTGCCCAGCTTGGTCTTGGCCGGCATGTACTGGGCCCCGGCGGTGATGGCGGCCCCGGCGATGACCACCGCCAGGCCGGTGAAGGCCGCGGTGGTGAACACGGCCAGCACCACCGTGAGGATCACACCGACCGTGGTGACCGCCATCCCGACGGTGCTCCACAGGGTGCGCACCCGGCTGGGCGAGCGGGCGAACCACTTGAGCCGCACCATGTCGCGGTACAGCTCCTCGCGGACCCGGTCGATGCGCGCCGGGAAGTCGGCGGAGGCCCGGGGCGAGCCGAGTTCGGACAGTTTCACCGTGGGGCGGTCCCCGAACAGGGCGTCCAACAGCAGCCATTCCGAGGCCAGCAGGGTCTCCCCGGGCGGGCCGTCCAGGCGTACCAGCCGCCAGTCCACGGAGGTGAAGTGCTCGTGCGGCTGCTCCTCCAACCGGATGTAGCCGCGCACCGCCAGGTCCAGAACGGTGGCGGTGAGGTCGGCGATGTCCACCCGCTCGTCGATCAGCGTGCCGATCTGGCCGGGGTGGACGTCGTCGGGCGGGGCGAACCGCACCCGGCCGTGCTCCTCGGTGACGGGGGCGTGGTCGCCCGCCGCGGCCTCCTTGCGCAGGGCGCGCTCGTCCCGGCCGCGGACCCGGATGAGCACGGCCAGGCCGCCGACGAGGACGACCAGCAGCACCCCGAACACGCTCGCGGTGGCGGGTGTGACCTTGAAGGCCGAGGCCAGCGACCAGCGGCGGGTGAGGATGGGTTCGCCCTCGGCGGTGCCGGGCGGGTAGTTGACGACGATGTCCAGGCGGTCGGCGGGCTCCATGTCGGCCTGGAGGAAGTGCGCGAGCGCGGACTCGGGCCCCATGTCGGAGGCGGTGCAGTACATGGCGCTGCGCGGCTCGCCCGCCAGGCAGGACAGCGCCTCGGGCGGCAGCGGGGCGGTGACGGTGACGTCGGTGGCCTCGACGGTGTGGCTGTAGGCGCCGACGGCGCGCCACTCCATCTGCACGCCCCCGGACACCTCGCTGACGGTCCCACCGACCCGGTAGGTGAGGACGACCTCGTCCAGGCCGCGGGTGGGGATCTCGACCACGAGCGCGCCGTCGCGGTGTTCCGTGACGGCGTCGAGCGCCCGCCCGTCGGGGCCGGTGACCTTCACCCCGTTGACGTCGAACCGGCGGTCGTGCTCGGTGTCGTAGAGCATCGTCTCGGTGAGGCCGCGCACGAACACGTCGGGGGCCCTGCCCTCGAAGGCGATGGTCTCCTCGGCGTGCAGGACGCCCAGTGCGTCCAGCTCCAGTTCCACGGTGTTGGTGATCAGTGGGTCGTCGGCGCTCCGGTGCCCGATGACGCTCGGACCGGCGGCCGGTACTGTGGTGGCCGGTGTCGCCACCGTCGCGGCGGGGGCCGCGTCCACCGCCCCCGCGGCGGGCGCCGCCGGCAACGAGGAGAACACGAACAGGGCCGTCGCAGCCGCGACGGCCTGGCGCCAGGAGCCGACCCACCACATGATGCGAGAGCCTATCCGGTCCACCCGGCCCGCGATGTACCCGGGCGGTCCGCGCACGAACCCCGCGCACCGGCGGATCCGGGGCGCGGAAGGGCTCGGCCGGTGAGAGGCGGACCCCCGGTCGGGGACTGGTCGGAGCGGCCCGGGTTCTTCCAGCGGATGGGGCTCGGTGTGTCGCTCACCCTGGGCACCGGGCTGGCGGCGGTCGCCCTGACCGGGTTCCTGGCCATCTCCGCGATGCTGCCGGGCACGGACGCCGCCTGGTCGCACCCGGTGGCCCCGGGGGGACCGGTGGCCGACGCGGGCGACGCGAGGCCGGCCACGGGGGCGTCGGCGCTCACCGACAATCCGCTCTATCTGGCCGGGGAGCTGGGCGAGGTCACCTGCGAGGCCCCCGCGCTGGACGAGGAGGACCCGGAGTCGGTGGAGGACTTCGCGCACGCCATCGCCGACTGCCTGGACCGGGCCTGGGGCTTCTACTTCGCGGACGCCGGGATGGAGTTCACCGCGCCCAACCGGGTGTACTGGTACACCGAGGGGCACAGCCCCTGCGGGGCGTTCCCGACGGGGAACACGGCGGCGTTCTACTGCCAGGCCAACCAGGGCCTCTACCTGGGGGTGGAGGACATCGTGGCGGCGTCGGCGGGCAGTGACCGGCCGGAGGCGTACACGTTCATCATCAGCCACGAGTACGGGCACCACGTGCAGGGGCAGTCGCGGATCCTGGCGGAGTTCCACTCGGCCCGCGCGGGGGTGCCGCAGACCACGGCCGACGAGCTGACCCGCCGCAACGAGCTCCAGGCCAACTGCCTGGGCGGGGTGTTCTTCGGTTCGGCCGAGGAGCACCTGGGGTTCGGCCCGCGGGGCCGGGAGAACATCCTCGACGACGTCGTCCGGCGTTCGGACCGGGGGCTGGGGCACACGCACGGCAGCGGGGAGAACGGGCGGCTATGGACCGCGCACGGTATGGACCGGGTGGATCCGGGTGCGTGCAACACGTGGGAGGCACCCGAGGAGCTGGTGCGGTGAAGGCGGCGGTGCGCGGGCCGGGCCGGGCCGCGCGGTGAGAACGGGACGGTCGGCGGTGCCGGGTTCGGGTGAGGTGTCCGCGGCGGAACGGGCGCGGCGCGCCGACCGCCGTGTTTTCACCATGGTCACCGGTCTGCTGGTGATCCTGCTGGCGCTCACCCTGCTGTCGTGGACGACCGTCGAGGAGTCCGGCGGCGGTGCGGCGGACGTGTCCGGCGCCCCGGCCGTCGGCTCCGACTCCGGGGCCGGGTGGGGGCCCTCCGGGGGCGACCGTTCCGGGCCGCTGCCGGGCGCCGTGGAGGCGCCGGAGCGGCCCACGGGGCACACGGCGCTGGTGGCCAATCCGCTGTACGACACGGGGCGGCTGAGCCCGCGCCCGTGCCCGGCGCCGGAGCTGGCGGCGGACGACCCGGAGTCGATGGGGGCGTTCCTGAACTCCGTCGCGGACTGCCTGGACGACGCCTGGGAGACCCAGTTCGCCCGGGCGGGCATCCCGTTCACGCCGCCGCGCCGGGTGTTCTGGGAGGAGCCCGGGGTGAGCCCCTGCCGGAGCTACCCGTCGCAGGCGGGGGCCTTCTACTGCCGGGCGAGCGCGAGCATCTACATCGGGGTCGCCGACGTGGTGGACAAGTGGAACGGGGCGGGCGACGGTGTCGTGTACGCCTCGCTGCTGGCGCACGAGTACGGGCACCACGTGCAGGGCGAGTCGGGGCTGCTGGAGTACTACCACGAACAGCGGGGCCTGGAGCGGGGCGACCTGGCGCGCAACGGCTGGACGCGGCGCAGCGAGTTGCAGGCGAACTGCCTGGCCGGGGCGTTCCTGGGGTCGGTGCGGGTGGGCTACCCGCTGACCGGGGACGACCTGGACACCCTGCTCGCCGACGCGCAGGCGACCGCCGACCGGGAGGGCGGCCCGGAGAGCGAGCGCACGCACGGTTCGGCGGAGAACAGCGTGCACTGGACGCTCGCCGGCTGGGAGGAGCAGACCCCGGGGGCCTGCAACACCTGGGCCGTCGACGACCCCTCCCTGGTCGACTGACCGGTCGGGCGGAGCGGGCCGGGTCGGCCGCCTCCGGGGGCGGCCGGGGGCGGCGGTGCCGGCCGCGGCTCCGGGCGGCGGGGCGGGATCCCCGGGTTGTCCACAGGGTGGGGATCGGCGCTGCCGCGCGGACACGGAGCGTGGCAGGATGCTGGCATGTCGGATCAAACCAAGCCCCTCCGATCCCCCGGCCCCCTCTCCGCCGCCGACCCCCGGACCCCCGGCTCCCCCGCCGCCGCGGAGCCGCCGGTGCCCGCGGACGGTCCCGGCGCGCACCCCGGCGGTGCCGGCACCGCCGCGGGGTCCGGGCGCGGGCGGGTGGAGCTGCGCGTGCACGGGGTCAGCGGCGGTCAGGCCGAGGAGCTGCTGGACGTCGAGCCCGCCATGCGGGTGGGCGGTGACCGGCTCGCCGGGTTCTTCCGCTGGCGGCGGGGCGCGGACACCGAGACCGTGCCCGGGGTGCGGCGGGAGATCTTCGCCTGGGGCAACCTCACCTCGGGCAGCTCCTCGCGCGCCTTCTGGCTGCTGCTGTTGCCGTTCATGCTGGTCAACGTGGCGTATTGGATGCGCCCGGGGCGGGCGACCCGCGACCTGCGCGGGGCGGCGCGGGTCGCCGACAACGTGTACGGGGCCGGGATGCGGCTGCTGGCGCTGTCCCTGACCGTGCTCATCACGGTGGCGGCCGCCGGGATCGGCGTGGACCTGCTCGGGTGGCAGTGCGCCGCCGGACTGGGCGAGGAGTGCGTGCGGGCACGGCCGTGGCTGTCCTTCTGGGCGTCGCCCGACTCGGTGCTGTCGGCGACCGGTCCGGCCCTGGTGGTGGGCTCTCTGGTGCCGCTGGCGGTGGTGGCGGTGCTGTGGCGGCTGTCGCGGCACACCGCGGCCGACTACGAGGTGGTCTCCTCCCCGATGCCACCGGTGTACGGCCCCGGGGCTCCGCTGAGCCACCCCGACCTGTGGCGCAACAGCGAGATCATGGCGCGGCTGCGGTCGGCGCACATCGCGGTGTCACTGGGGGTGCTGTCCCTGCTGGTGGCGGTGCCCGCGCTGCTGTACGACGCGGCCGGCGGACCGGCCCGCGCCTGGGGCGCGGCGCTGGTCGGGGCGCTGGGGGCGGTGGCCCTGGCGAGCGCGGCCAGCGTGCTGGTCCCCGGGGTGGACCCGCGGTGGAACGCGCGGGCCGACCGCCTGTGCCGGATACTGCGCGACACCACCCTGGTGCTGCTCGCCGCGACCGCGGTGTACGTGCTGTGGCCACGGCCGGGGTGGACCGCCCAGGGGCGGCTGCCCGGGCACGCGTCGGTGCTCAACGCCCTGTTCACCGTCCAGGTGGCGCTGGTGCTGCTGACCCTGGCGGCCGCGGTGGTGCTGTACGTCTCCGCCCGGGCGCACCGCGGGACGGCGATGCGCGGGATGGCCGGGCCGGCCACGGCGGCGCTGGGTGCGCTGGCCGGCGGGGCGTTCTCGGCCGCGGTGGTGTACCAGGGGGCGCAGTGGCTGAGCGGCTGCCGGGCGCTGTCCACCCCCGGAGCGGACTGCCTGCCGATGGAGACCCCCACCGTGTACTCCTGGCTACAGCTGGCGATCGCGCTGGAGGCGGTGCTGGCGGCGGCCGTGGCGGCGGTGCTCGCGGTGCGGCTGCGGCGGGACACCCGGGCGCATCTCACCTCGGTCACCGAGGACTACGAGCGCAGTGTGCGGGACCGGCGGACGTGGGACATCGCCCGGGCGCGGGCCCTGGGCCGGATGACCGAGGTGGTGCCCGGGGTGCTGGTGGCGCTGCTGCTCCCGGCTGTGGCTCTGGGCGCCCTGGTGCTGTACTCGATCCTGTCCGGGCACCTGACCCCCAACGGGCCCGAGCCCGCCGCGGCGGCGGTGGCCGGGCGGGTGCGGGTGGTCGCCCAGGGGGCGGTGTCGGTGCTCATCGGCGCCGGGTCGCTGCTGGGCGGGGCGGCGCTCGTCGCCCTGGTGTGGATCGGCCGCAGCGCCTACCGGGACCGGCCGACCCGGCAGGCGGTGGGCGCCCTGTGGGACGTGGGCACGTTCTGGCCACGGGTGGCGCACCCGCTGGCCCCGCCGTCCTACGCCGAGCGGGCGGTGCCGCAGCTGGTGGCGCGGGTGGCGCGGATGACCCGCGAGGGCACCGCGGTGGTGCTGTCGGGGCACTCGCAGGGGTCGGTGCTGGCGGCGGCCACGGTGTGGCAGCTACCGGACGACTGCCTGGGCCGGGTCGCGCTGATCACGCACGGGTCGCCGCTGGACCGGTTGTACGCGCGGTACTTCCCCGCCTTCTTCGGGCCGGAGCCGTTCGCGGACCTGAACGGCCGGGTGGCGGGGTGGCGCAACCTGTGGCGGGCCACCGACGCCATCGCGGGGCCGGTGCGGCTGGGTTCGGGGACGGGGGCCGCGGTGGTGGAGCCGGAGCGGCCGCTGCCCGACCCCCGCGCCTACGACGCGCCGCCGGGCGAGGCGCGGCGCCCGGAGATCATGGGTCACTCGTACTACACGGACGACCCGGACTACGCACAGGCGCTGCGCCGGATGCTCACGGAGCTGGAACAGGCCTACCAGGGCCCGTAGGGGCCCTCGTTGCGGCCGCCGCCCACGCCCTTGACGGCGGGGCGCACGTCGAGCAGGAAGATGAGGGTGGCGACCAGGCACAGCAGGATGAAGATGGCCACGTTGAAGAACACCGCGAGCGCGGAGAGGCCGGTGGCGACACCGGTGAGGGTGACCCAGAGCTTCTTGCTCTGCTTGTCCATGATCTCGAATGCTGCGGCCGGCGTCCGGAGTGCCTCGATCAGGGCGTACAGGCTGGCCACGAAGGTGACCAGGTAGATGACGTACCAGATCATTGCCACAACACACTCCCGACGACGTTCGTGAGGAACGGGAGGTCCGCCCGTCCTCCACGGTAAACGGCCAGGAGGTGCGAATCGTGCCCGGCGGCGGCCCGCTCGGGGGAAGGTCACACCGGCGGCGGGGAGGCGACTGCCGGGGGACCGCTCAGATGGTGATGTGCCACAGGCAGGTGACCGAGGCCAGCAGGAAGGCCGAGGCGCCCATGATGACGGCGCCCGCGTGGTAGGAGAGCTCGTCGTCGGGCCGCAGCAGGCGGTTGACCCGGCGCACCACTCCGGGTTCGGCCTCCTTGACGGCCGCCATGGCCCCGGCCGGCACCGGGGCGGGGCCGGCGGCGCCGAACCGCAGCAGCGCCATGGCCAGCTCGCGGGAGGAGCTGGTGCGGCGGGCCTGGTCGTCGGCGCACATCTCGATGAGCAGCGCGACGGTCTCGTAGTAGGTGCGCACCAGGCGCACCCGGGGGAAGGCGCGTTTGAGGGAGGAGAACGGCAGCAGCACCAGGTCGTGGCGCTCGCGGAGGTGGGCGTGCTCGTGAGCCAGGACGGCCGCCAGCTCCCGGTTGTCGAGGACGGCCAGGGCGCCCTCGCTGATCACGACCTGGGAGCGGAGCACGCCCGGAAGACAGTACGCGGCGGCGGCCGGGTGCTCGATGACCCGTGCGCCGGGGACGTCCGGGTGATCGCGGGCCACGAGTTCGAGCAGGTCGTGGTGGCGTCGGCGCACCCGCACCACCTGCACGAAGGAGGCGACCAGGCCGTAGAAGAGCACCAGGGTGAGTACGACGGCGAGCACGACGGCCAGTAGGTGCAGCACGCCCTGGATGCCCTGGGCGAGCTCGGCGAGGACCAGGCGGCCGGTGACGATGTCGGTGGCCAGGGCGAGCAGTCCGCCCGCGGCGCCGAGCCGGTACGAGGAGAGTCCGAAGGCCAGGAGCGCCCCGATGGTGGACACACCCCAGGCGAGGCCGAGTGCCTGCCAGGTGATCACGGCCGTGTAGGGCCCGCGCGAGGGCCACTTCGCCCGGTGCAGGAGCGCCATGGCGACGAGGCAGCCGACCGCGACGAGAGAGAGGAGGGCTGCACTGACCATACGGACTAGTTCCTTGGCTGATCGATTTCCGCGAGTGCGCGCCGGAGCGCGTCCGCCTCCTTGCCGTCCATCGACTGGACGAAGGCGGCCAGGGCCGCGTCACGATCACCGGTCTGCCCGAGAGCGTCGAACATCAGCTCGGACACGTAGGTCTCCCGGCTGGCTGCCGGGCGGTACCGCCACGCACGACCTTCGCGTGCCCGGGAGACGACCTTCTTCTTGGCCAGTCGGTCGAGCACGGTCATGACGGTCGTGTGCGCGAGATCCCGCTCGGCGAGCTCTCGACCGACCTCACGAACCGTCATTGGTTCATCTCGTGCCCACAGTACATCCATCACTGCGCGTTCAAGTTCGCCGAGCCGATTCATGACCTTGAGTCTACTTGTGGTCGTACTACACCCTGTCGTACCCCCACGTTAAATCGTGGTGTCCCATAGGACAAGGGTCCTCCGTCCCCGAAACCGGAAGGGCGGCGCCCCGATCCGGCCCTGTGGCGCCGATGCGACCTGAGGAATCTGTGAGGTGACTCGCCTTTGTGTCGCTCCGCGTCCACCGCGGGATGGGATACTTCCGCACCGCACCGTCCCGGAACCGGGGGAACGAGGACCATGGGCACCCAGGAGCACAGTCGGATCACCGTCGTCAGGGGCGACATCACCGAGCAGCGGGTGGACGCGATCGTCAACGCCGCCAACAGCTCCCTGCTGGGCGGCGGCGGGGTGGACGGGGCCGTCCACCGCAAGGGCGGCAAGGCGATCCTGGAGGAGTGCCGGGCGCTGCGGGCCTCCCGGTACGGCGGCGGCCTGCCCGCCGGGCAGGCCGTGGCGACCACCGCCGGCCTGCTGCCCGCCCGCTGGGTGATCCACACCGTCGGCCCGGTGTACAGCACCACAGAGGACCGCTCCGCCGTGCTGGCCTCCTGCTACACCGAATCCCTGCGGGTGGCCGCCGGACTGGGCGCGGAGTCGGTGGCCTTCCCGGCGATCTCCACCGGGGTGTACCGGTGGCCGATGGCGGACGCCGCCCGGATCACCGCCGAGGCCCTGCACACCGCGCCGGTGCGGGTGCCGCGGATCCGGGTCGTGCTGTTCGACGACGCGGCGTTCGCGACCTTCCGGACCGCCTTCGACCCCTCCTGAGCGCGTCCCGCGCGGAGCCGCCCCGACCGTCGCAGGCGAACGGTAGGAAGGGTGCGGGTATCCGCACCGAAGGGAAGCGAACATGGCACACGACTGGCAGCTCACCGTGGACTGCGCCGAGCCGCACCGGATGGCCGCCTTCTGGTCGGCGGCGCTGGGGTACGAGGTGGAGGACCACCAGGACCTCATCGAGCGGCTGGCCGCCGACGGGGTCATCGAACCGGAGGAGCACACCACCCTGGTGAACGGTCGGCGGGCGTGGATCACCGCGGCCGCCGTGCGCGACCCGGCCAGCGGCCGCCGCCTGCTGTTCCAGCAGGTCCCCGAGCCCAAGACCGTCAAGAACCGCTGGCACGTCGACATCAACGCGGGCCCCGAACGGCGCGACGCCGAGGCCGAGCGACTGGTGGGCCTGGGCGCCACGGCGGTGCGCACGGTCCGGGAACCGGGGACGCACCACCTGGTGATGCTGGACGTCGAGGGCAACGAGTTCTGTGTCCAGTGAGCCCCGGCCCCGGGCTCAGGATCCGGGGGAGGCGATGGGCGGCGGGTAGTCGCCGTCCGCGGACGGCGAGTCCCACGGGGTGTGCGCGGCGCGGCCGGGCAGGCCGGCCAGCTCGGGGACGTACCGGCGCACGTACACGCCCTCGGGATCGAACCTGCGCGCCTGGCGCAGCGGGTTGAACGACCGGTTCGGGCGGGTGTCGTTCCCGGTTCCGGCGACCCACTGCCAGTTGCCGTGGTTGTTCGCGACGTCCCCGTCCAGCAGGTGGTCGGCGAAGTGCTCGGCCCCCTCCCGCCAGTGGATCCCGAGGGTACGGGTGAGGAACGCGGCGGTGATCATGCGGGTGCGGTTGTGCATGAACCCTTCGCTCAGCAGTTGGCGCATGCCCGCGTCCACGATGGGCACCCCGGTTCGGCCCTCCTTCCACGCCTTCAGCGCCGCGGGGTCGTCGCGCCAGCGGGTGTCCCGGGGCCGGTAGTCGCGTACGGCGATGTCGGGGAAGGCCGCGGTGACCTGGTGGTGGAAGTCGCGCCAGGCGAGCTGGCGGACGAACGCGGCGCCGCCCGGCTCGTCCCGGGCCGACGATGCCGCCTCCAACGGGGAGAGGCAGCCCAGGCGCAGGTCGGCGGACAGGTGCGAGGTCGCTCCGGCGGGCAGGTCGTCGTGCCGGTCCCCGTAGTGGGCCAGGCCGCCGTCGAGCCAGGAGCGCAGCCGGCGGCGGGCGGCCTTCTCCCCCAGGGCGATCGGCCGATCGGCGGGCTCCCCGCGGCCCTCGTCCAGGTGGTCGGGGATCTCCCCGGGGTCCACGCCCCCGGGGATTGGCACGGCCTGCGGGGCCGGGAGGACGGCCCGCCGGGGATGCGCCTCCCAGGCGCGCAGGTAGGGCGTGAACACCTTGTAGTGGTCGCCCCCGGCCGGGGTGACGTCACCGGGCGGCACCACGGTGAGGCCGGGGTGGGACACCACGCGCAGCCCGGCGTCGCGCAGCCGCGCCTCCCGCCGGGCGGCGGCCCGGGTGACCCCCTCGGTGAGGTGGACGGTGCGGGCCCCCGTCTCCGCGGCCAGGGCCGCGACCCGGGTCGCGGTGTCGCCGCGCCGTACGACCAGGTCGCCGCCGCGGGCGCGCAGGTCCCCGCGCAGCTCGCGGAGGATTCCCGGCAGGGCGCGGACCCGGTTGCGGGCCGAGCGGGCCAGGAGGGCGGGGTCCAGCACGAACACCGGGAGCACGGTGTCGCCGTCGCGGAGCGCGGCGGACACGGCGGGGTGGTCGTGCAGGCGCAGGTCCTGGGTGAACAGGACGACGGTGTGTTCCATGACACCCGATCCTCTCACTCTCGGTGAACGAATGACACTGTGAGAGCAATGGTCTCGGCCGCCGGCGGGCGGCCGCGGGAACGGGTAGGGGAAGAACATGGACACTCTCACTCCGTGTGCGGAGAAAACCGAGGTCAGGCCCAGGATCGGGGCATCGAGCTGTCTGCTGGGCGTCCCCGTCCGGTACAACGGCGGGCACTCCCGGTACCGCTTCCTCACCGACGAGCTCGACCGGTACGTGGAGTGGACCGAGGTGTGCCCGGAGGCCGAGATCGGCCTGGGCACTCCGCGACCCACCCTGCACCTCCAGCGCCGCGGCGGGCAGGACCGGGTGATCTCCAGCGGGGACGGGTCGGACCGCACCGACGAGCTGGCGGGCATCGCCGACGCCCGGCTGGAGGAGCTGCGCGCCCTGGACGGGTACGTGCTCAAGAACAAGTCGCCCAGCTGCGGGCTGCTGGCCCTGCCGGTGTTCGACGGGGACCGGCATCGGGTGGACGGCAAGGGGCGCGGGGCGTTCGCCGCCCGGCTCACCGAGCTGCTGCCCGACCTGCCGGTGGAGGAGCAGGGCCGGCTGTCGGACGCGGCGCTGCGCGAGGCGTTCGTGGAGAGGGTCTTCGCGCACGCCCGGCTGCGCTCGCTGTGGGAGTCGCAGTGGCGGCCCCGCGACCTGGTGGCCTTCCAGACCAGGCACAAGCTCCAGCTGATGGCGCACTCCCCGGAGGGGTACCGGGAGACGGGTCGGATCGTTTCCGGGGCCGGGAACACCGACCCGGAGGAGACGCGGCGGGACTACACACGGTCGTTCACCCGGGCGCTGGCGGTGCGGACGAGCCGGGGCAGGCACGCCAACGCGCTCCAGCACGCCTTCGGGATGATCAGTGACGGCCTGGACGACGCACGCAGGCACGACCTGCTCGCGGCGATCGAGGACTACCGCAAGGAACGGGCTCCGCTCAGCCTGCCGGTGGCGCTGCTGCGCCACCACGGGGAGGCGGACGGACCGGAGTGGCTGCGCGTGCAGACCTACCTGCGCCCGTACCCGGAGGACCTACGACTGCGGCACGCACTGACGGTGTGACGGGCCATCGAGGACCACCGCAAGGAACGGGCCCCGCTCAGCCCGCCGGCGGCGCTGCTGCGCCACCACGGGGAAGCGGACGGACCGGAGTGGCTGCGCGTGCAGACCTACCTGCGCCCGTACCCGGAGGTCCTACGACTGCGGCACGCACTGACGGTGTGACAGGCGTCCCAGGGGAGGGACACCCGGATTCTCCACACGGAGAACACTCAAGCGATTACCATGAGTGACGTCCCTGGTTCTTCGACGGGATGTCCCTGACCCCCGAGCCCCTCCGAGGCCACCGGTGTTCTCCACGTTCTCCCAGCGCGCCTTCGTGCTCGTCTCCTCCGGCCTGGTCGCCGTGGCCGCCGGCGCGCTCGCCGCCCTGCCCCCCGAAGGACTCGTGGAACGGGTCGGCGCCCACCTGGGCCCCGACCCGGCTCTGGCGGGCAGCGCGCTGCTGCCGCCGCGGAACGAGGGCCTGCCCGCCCCGCTCCCCCGTCCCGGCCAGGTCTCCGCCTGCGTCCAGTCCGCACCGGCCGAGGTCGCCACGATCCCCGACGAGACCGCGCCCACGGGCGAACGGGAGCTGTGGATACGCCGACCGGTCGGACCCGACAGCGCCGATCTGCCCGTCCTCTACCTGCTGCACGGGTCGGACACCGACCACCGCGGCGCCGTGGACGACGACACCCGGGCCGCGCTGGACCGCGAGATGTGCCGCACCGGCGTGGAGTTCGTGGTCGCCGTGCCCGAACGCACCGACGGGGCGCCCACCGTCCTCACCCGCGCCGCGGTGCGCGCGGTCGAGGGCGCCCACGCGCGCCCGCGCACCCTGCGCGCGGTCGGCGGCGTCGGCGACGCGGCACCGGCCGCGGCCGCCTCCCCCGAGGTCTCCCAGGCGGTGCTCTGGAACCCGGCCGACGGCGAGGTCGCCGAACCCGAGGCCACCCGCTTCCTGCTGGTCGGCGACGGCACCGGACCGCTGGCCGACGCCCTGGCCGAGCGCGGTATGACGGTCGCCACCGGCACCCCGGACACGGATCACTCCGGGTCCCGCGCCGTCGACCCGTGGGGGCCCGCACTGCCCGCGACGGTCGACTTCCTGGTGTCGGGCTGGACCATTACACCCTAGGATCCGGGCCGTCAACACCCGCCCCCTCGGACCATCCGCTCAGGAACACTGTGTACCTTCGTCGCTGTTGATGACGAAGGTGTGAACACGACCTGAGAGGACCGGCGGTGTCTGGAATCGTTCCCGTGGGTGGATCTGCGGCGCTTCCGTCCCGGGTGGCGACGGTCAGTCTGCACACCTCTCCGCTGGATCAGCCGGGTACCGGCGACGCGGGCGGCCTCAACGTCTACGTGGTCGAGGTGGCCCGGCGGCTGGCCGAGCGCGGCGTCGCCGTCGACGTGTTCACCCGGGCGGCCTCCCCCGACCTGCCGCCGGTCGTCGAACTCGCGCCGGGGGTGTCCGTGCGCCACCTGGCCGCCGGACCCTACGGCCACCTCGACAAGAACACCCTCGCCGAGCACCTGTGCCCGTTCATCTTCGGGATGCTGCGCGCCGAGGCCGACCACGAGCCGGGCCGCTACGACCTCGTGCACGGCCACTACTGGCTGTCGGGGAAGGCCGGTGTGGCCGCCGCCCGCCGCTGGAACGTGCCGATGGTGCAGTCCATGCACACCATGGCGCGGGTCAAGAACGCCGCCCTGGCCGAGGGCGACCTGCCCGAGCCGGAGGCGCGGGTGCACGGCGAGGACCAGCTGGTGCACCAGGCCGACCGGCTCATCGCCAACACCTACGACGAGGCCCGCCAGCTCAAGGAGCATTACGGGGCCCGTGACCACCAGATCAGCGTGATCCCGCCGGGTGTGGACCTGGAGGTGTTCACCCCGGGGCCGCGCCGCACCGCGCTGGAGCGGATCGGGCTGGCGCCGGACACCGAGCTGCTGCTGTTCGTGGGCCGGGTACAGCGCCTCAAGGCCCCGGACGTGCTCGTCCGCGCCGCCGCCCACCTGATCGAACGCGACCCGTCACTGCGCTCCCGCCTGGTCGTGGGCGTGGTCGGCGGGCTGTCCGGCGGCGGCATGCGCGAACCCCGGATGCTGGCCGACCTGGCGCGCTCGCTGGGTGTCGCCGACGTGATCCGCATGGAGCCGCCGCAGTCGCGCGAGCGCCTGGCCGACTACTACCGGGCGGCCACGGCGACGGTCGTCCCCTCGCACTCGGAGTCGTTCGGACTGGTCGCGGTGGAGTCGCAGGCCTGCGGCACCCCGGTGGTGGCGGCCCGGGTCGGCGGGCTGACCACGGCCGTCGGCGACCGGTCGGGGGTCCTGGTGGACGGACACGACCCGGCGGATTACGCGACGGTGCTGCACCGGTTGATCACCGAGCCCGCCCGGCGTGACAGGCTGGCCGAGGCGGCCCCGGCGCACGCCGCCACCCTGGGCTGGGACCGGACGGTGGACGACCTGCTCGACGTGTACCGAGCGAGCGTCACCCCCTACACGGTGCCCGCGGGGCTGTCGCTGGCCGCCGCGCGCTGACGCGCGGCGCGGTAACGGGAGGAACGGAACGACGTGGGAGAACGAGCGGCGCGCACGGCGGCGATCGAGGCGATCACCCTCGCGGTGGCCGAGTCCGGGCTGGAGGTGGAGCGCCCCCGGGAGGGGTCGTTCCTGGTGACCCTGCCGGGCACGGCCAAGCTCAAGACCCTGGTGTGGTTGGAGGCCGGGCCGCACAGCCTCACCCTCACCTCGTTCTTCTGCCGCCGGCCGGACGAGAACCACGCCGGGTTCTACCTGTGGCTCATGGGCAAGAACTCCGGCATGTACGGGATGGCGTTCGCGGCCGACGAGGTCGGCGACGTGTACATCCGCGGGCGGCTGCCGCTGGCGGGCGTCACCCCCGACGAGGTGGACCGGCTGCTGGGCTGTGTGCTCACCTACTCCGACGAGAACTTCAACGGCGCGCTGGAACGCGGGTTCGCCTCCGCGATCCGCAAGGAGTGGCGTTGGCGCGCCGAACGCGGCCACGACATGCGCAACCTGCGCGCGTTCGCCCACCTCGCCCCCGAGGACCACACGGGCTGAACACGACGGCGAGGCGCCGGCGGACGCCGGGCGGGCCGAAGCGGCACGGGGGTCCGAAGCGATACGGCCTCCCCCGGGCCGGGGTGCGTTCACCCTCAGGCACTAGGCTTTGCCCCATGGGAACTCTGGTACTGCTCCGACACGGTGAGAGTGTCTGGAACGCGAAGGGCCTGTTCACCGGGTGGGTGGACGTGGACCTGTCGGCCGTCGGCGAAGCCGAGGCGCGCCGCGGCGGCGAGCTGCTCAAGGATGCCGGCCTGGCGCCGGACGTCCTGCACACCTCGCTGCTCAAGCGGGCGATCCGCACGGCGAACCTCGCGCTGGAGACCGCCGACCTGCACTGGCTGCCGGTGCGGCGCAGCTGGCGGCTCAACGAGCGCCACTACGGCGCCCTCCAGGGCAAGGACAAGGCGCAGACGCGCGAAGAGTACGGCGACGAGCAGTTCATGATCTGGCGCCGCTCGTACGACACCCCGCCGCCGCCGATCGCCGACGACGACCCGTACTCGCAGGCCGGGGACGCCCGTTACGCGAACCTGCCGCCGGAGCTGCTGCCGCGCACCGAGTGCCTCAAGGACGTGCTCGACCGGGCGCTGCCGTACTGGTACGACGAGATCGTGCCGGACCTGGCCGCGGGCAGGACCGTGCTGGTGACGGCGCACGGCAACTCGCTGCGCGCGCTGGTCAAGCACCTGGACGGGATCGACGACGCCACGATCGCCGGGCTCAACATCCCGACGGGCATCCCGCTGGTGTACGAACTGGACGACGAGTTCAGGCCGAAGGTCCCCGGCGGCACCTACCTCGACCCGGAGGCGGCCGAGGCCGCCATCGAGGCGGTCGCCAACCAGGGCAAGAAGTAGCACCCACCGTTTCCCGTGCCCGCGCCCCCCGGGGGGCGCGGGCACCGTCATGTCCGGGGACCGGTACCGGGGTCGGTAGACGAGGGGCCTGGCGCCGTCGGCGGTGATCTCCTCGACAAAGGCGGCGGCCCCGGCGATACGGGCCCCCGCCATGAGGTCGTCCTCGGTGAGGCCGCGCCGGGCCGCACACCGGGTGCACACGGTGACGCTCCCGGCCGCCAGGACGGGGTCAGTAAACGAGGGGCCTGGCACCGTCGGCGGTGACCTCCTCGACGAAGGCGGCGGCCCCGGCGATGCGGACCCCCGCCATGAGATCGCCCTCGGTGAGGCCGCGCCGGGCCGCGCACTGGGTGCACACGGTGACGCTCCCGGCCGCCAGGACGGGGTCAGTAGACGAGGGGCCTGGCACCGTCGGCCGTGATCTCCTCGACGAAGGCGGCGGCCCCGGCGATGCGGACCCCCGCCATGAGGTCGCCCTCGGTGAGGCCGCGCCGGGCCGCGCACTGGGTGCACACGGTGACGCTCCCGGCCGCTAGGACGGCGGCCAGCAGGTCGGCCAGCGGGGCGGCGTGCGGGAGGGAGAACTCCTCGGCGCGGCCGGGGACGGCGAACCATGCGGCCTCGCCGGTGAGCCAGAGGGAGACCGGCACCCCGGAGGCCACGGCGGTGGCGGCGACGGTGAAACCCTGGTTGCAGCGTTCGGGGTCGTCGGCGCCGGCCGTGACCTTGATCACTAGGGAAGGGGGCATGGCGGTCAGCCTATCGGGCGCTCACAGTCCCAGCAGGACCAGCAGCACCCCGGACAGGGCCGTCACCGCGAAGGCGATCGTGACCAGCAGCGCCTCGCGGCGGCGCGGGGAGGTGTGCTCGGACCGTTCGGCCACACCGTGTTCGACGGTGAGGGCGCCGTCGCGCGGGGCCGTCAGGACGATGCGGCCGTCCCGGGCCCGCAGTTCACCGGTGACGCGGATCCGGGCGCCGGGCCGGATGACCCATTCGCGGTACTCGAACTCGATGGTCTCGCCGCGGAACACCCCGGAGATGCGCCCGCGGACCCGGGGCAGCAGGTCGTCGGCGGGCGAGGCGACACCGGGCTGGGGACGGCCCACGACGCGCTTCAGGCACAGCTCGGCCTCCCGTGGCCGGGGGGCGTCGCGGGGGTCGACGAAGATCCGGTCGCCGTCCAGCGGGCGGCCCTCGGCGACCAGGCCGAACAGGTCGTCGGAGCCGTAGTCGGCGATGGAGTCGCAGGTGCGCTCCTGCACCGCGCCCTCCTGCTGGAGGGGCAGGTAGTGACGCAGGACCTCGTGGCCGTGCCAGACGCATTCCACGCCGGCCAGCCCGGAGGAGACCGCTCCGGCGGGGCCGGGGGCGGCGGTCCCGGTGAGGGTGACGCGCTGCCCGTCGCGGGCCGCCAGGGCTGCCGGTTCGAGCCTGGCCAGGCCCAGCTGGCGCCGCCAGCGGCGCAGGGCCAGGGCCGTGAGCGGGAGCAGGACCAGTGCGGCCACGAGCAGCACAGAACCGATCACCAGTAACACAGGCCGCCCCTTTGATGTGCTTCGGAGGTAAGGACGCGGGCGGGTCGACACGCCCCGTGGACACACCGCGTCGCCCACCATCTTTACCAGTTCTCCGAGAAAGCGGGGCCAATTGGGCATGTCCAGTCGGCTACCCCGGAATGGCGGTGGCCGCCCCGCCTCCGCGGACCGCTACGCTCTGATGTCATGCACGCTGATGTACACGCCGATCTGGCGAAACTGTCCTTCCTGCTCGGCCGCTGGGAGGGTGTCGGCGTCGCCGGTTACGCCGACGAGGAGGAGTTCCAGTTCGGCCAGGAGATCGTGTTCGAGCACCGGCCGAACCTGCCCTACCTCGAATACCGCAGCTCGGCCTGGCGGATGAACGCGGACGGGACCCTGGGCGACCTGGTCACCGAGGAGTCCGGCTACTGGCGGGCGCTGTCGGAGGAGGACGCGGCCGACCGCGAGGAGGGCGCTCCGGTCGTCCACCTGGAGGTGCTCATCACGCACAACGAGGGCTTCCTCGAATCGTACGCGGGCAACGTGTTCGCGAACCGGGTCGAGATGGCCACGGACGCGGTGCTGCACACCTCCACCGGCCTGGACGTGACGGCCTCGCACCGGCTCTACGGCCTGTTCGGCGACAACCGGGAGACCCTGGGGTACGCCTGGGACCTGGCGGCGCGCGGGCACTCGCTGCGCTCGTACATGTCGGCCCAGCTCAAGCAGGTCGGCAAGGGCGCCGAGAACCGGTAACGGGATCCGGCGGCACCCGGCGCCGGGGTCCTGGCATGAAGAGACGGACCCCGGGCCGCTTCCCGCCGGTGTGGGCGGGGCCGGTCGGACCATTTCCGGCGGCCCGGGATCCGGGTGTCCGTTGGGATTCGCTGCGAACGAACGTCGCGCGAACGCGAGCTCGTCCTAGCGGACGGCCACCTCGCCAGTCCTAAAAGACTTCATCTTCTGGACCACCTCCTTTCCTGCGTGACACCGAAGGTACGTTCTGCGGGACCCTCGGGGCAAATGTTTTTTCTGCCGAAGAAACCGCAGTTCAGAGGCTTGTTTTCGGTCGTCCCGGCGGATGGATAGTCTCGGGGTATGACTTCGCCGCTGCTGAGCACACCGGGCGCCGTGGGCGCCGACTCCCCCGACTCCGGGGTCGCCGCGCACTACGGCGACCCGGCCCACGAGGGCCGGGCCGTCGAGCGGGCGAGCGCGTGGGTGGACCGGAGCAACCGGGGCGTGGTGACGGTGACCGGCCCCGACCGGCTCACCTGGCTGAACGACCTCACCAGCCAGCTCACCCGGGGGCTGGCCCCCGGCAGCGGTACCGAGGCGCTGGTCCTGGACACGCAGGGGCACCTGCGCCACCACCTGTCGCTGGTGGACGACGGCACCACGACGTGGATCCACACCGAGCCCGGGGAGGGCGCCGCCCTGGCGAAGTTCCTGGACTCGATGCGGTTCATGCTGCGGGTCGAGGTGGCGGACCTGAGCGGGGAGCGCGCCGTGCTGACCCTGGTGGGCCCCGAGACCGCGGAGGCTCTCGGCTCCGTCGCCCCGGACGGTGTGCCGGTGCGCGTCACGCCGGAGGGGACCGATCTGTTCCTGCCCGCCGACCGACTGGTGGAGACCGCCGAGGCGCTGACGGCCGCCGGGACCCGCCCGGCCGGGATGTGGGCCTTCGAGGCGCACCGGATCGAGTACCACCGGGTGCGCCCGGGGCTGGACACCGACGAACGCACCATCCCGCACGAGGTGGACTGGGTGGGCGACGGGCGGCCGGTCGCCCTGGACAAGGGCTGCTACCCCGGCCAGGAGACCGTGGCCCGGGTGCACAACCTGGGCCGTCCCCCGCGGCGGCTGGTCATGCTGCACCTGGACGGCACCGCCGAGCGGCTGCCGACGGTGGGCGCCCCCATCGAGCTGGACGGCCGCACCGTCGGGCGGGTGGGCACCTCGGCCCGCCACCACGAACTGGGGCCGATCGCACTGGGAGTCGTCAAGCGGTCCGCGCCGACCGACGCCGATCTGCTGGTGGAGGGGATCGCCGCGGGCCAGGAGGTCGTAGTGGACCCGGACACCGGTGCCAACGCCAAGATCGACCTGCGCCGCCGCCCCCGCTAGTTCCCGGCTCCCCTGGCCAGGGGCCTTACCTTCCCTTCCCCCCAGAGAGGAGAGGCAGTGTCCCAGAGACCGTGGATGCTCGTGGTGCGGCTGCTGCTGGAGCTGACCGCCCTGGTGGCGCTGGGCTGCGCGGTGTGGCTGCTGCTGCCGGACCTGCGCTGGTCGGCGCCGTTCGCCGTGCCGCTGCTGGCGGCGACGGTGTGGGGGGTGTTCGCGGTCCCCGGCGACCCGTCCCGGTCGGGCGACGCCCCGATTCCGGTGCCCCGGCCGGTGCGGCTGCTGGTGGAGTGGGCGGTGCTGTTCGGCTCCGCGGCCGCGCTGGCGGCCGCCGGGGCGGTGCCGGCGGCGTCGGCGTTCGCCGGGGTGCTGGTGGTGTACCACCTGTGCGCCTACGACCGGGTGCTGTGGCTGCTGGGCGTGCGGGAGGCGGTCGGCCGGGGCGGGCTCAGTTCGGGGTGAGCGGGCTCAGGCCGTCCACCATGACCTCGGCCATCTCGGTCCCGGTGGGGACGAGGAAGAGGATGTGCGTGGTGACGGTCTCGTCCGGCACGATGGGACCCCAGAAGTAGTCCCAGGCCACGGTGACCTCCGCGTCGAGGTCGCTGGGGTACACCGTGCCGTCGGTGCTGACGCCGTAGGAGTCGACCGGGTCGAAGACGGCCGGGCCCTCGCCCAGGTTCGTGACGTTGAGCCGGTAGATGAGGTACTCCATCCCGTCCGGTGCGGCGGCGTGGGATCCCATCCCGTCGGTGATGGTGGAGTCGGTGTAACAGAGCTCCACGACCACGCCGAACGGGTGGTGGTAGACCTCGGCACCGTTGAAGGACTCCGGCGGGACGTCCGCCGTGTGCGAACCGGCGGTGTCCTGTCCGCTCTCGGGCGACTGCGGCGCGGCGGGCTCGCGCGGTTCTTCGGCCTCCGGGTCGGCTGCGTCCGGGTCGGGTCCGCCGGGCTCGGGGGTCGGTGCCCGCGGCTCTCCGGACTCCTCCGCCCCGGCGGCAGGCGGGTCGGGGTCCTGCGCCCGCGGGGCCGGTTCCTCGCCCACGGTCACCCGCACGGTCGAGAGCGGGGAGGCGGTGAGGGCGGCCACGGTCGCGACACAGCCCGTTGCGGCGATGAACACCGCGACGGGGATCGCGGCGGCGCGGAGTACGCCGCGCGACCCCCGTCGGCGGTCACTGGCATCCATGCCTGTGTGACACAGAACATACTTCGTTCATTCCGCCCGTTTTCTGACAAACAGGAATCAAACGGTCAGAACGATCTTTCCGCGGGTCCGTCCCTCCTTGCTCAGCCGCCACGCCCGGGCCGCCTCGGTCAGCGGCAGCTCGTGCTCGACGTGCACGGTCAGCACCCCGGCCTCGGCCATGCCGCCCAGCTCGACCAGGTCCTCGGAGGAGGGCCGCACCCACAGGTAGTGGCCGCCGAACCGCTGCACCTCCGCGTCGGCGATCGAGACCACCCGCTGCGCGCCGCCGGTCAGGGGCAGGCTCTGTTCGGCCGCACCCCCGCCGACGAAGTCCAGCACCGCGTCCACCCCGGCGGGGGCCAGCGCACGGACCCGCCGCACCAGGCCCTCGCCGTAGGCCACCGGCTCCGCCCCCAGCGACCGCAGGAAGTCGTGGTTGCGCTCGCTCGCGGTGCCCAGGACGCGGGCGCCCAGGGCCCGTGCGATCTGCACGCCGAGGGAGCCCACTCCGCCCGCCGCCGCGTGGACCAGCACCGTGTCGCCCTCGCGGACCTCCACCCGGCGGATCGCCTGGAGGGCGGTGAGGCCCGCCAGGGGCGCACCGGCCGCCTGCGCCCAGGTCATCGACGCCGGTTTGGGGGCGAGCAGGCGCACACCCGCCGACACCCGCTCGGCGTAGGCGCCGTTCTGCGCCCAGTCCTTGCGGATGTAACCGAAGACCTCGTCGCCCACCCGGTACTCGGGGACGTCGAAGCCGACCGCCTCGACCACCCCGGCCACGTCCCATCCGGGGACCATGGGGAACCCGGCCTCCATGACCGGGTCGAGCCCACCGGCGGCGAGCTTCCAGTCGACGGGGTTGACCCCCGCCGCCCGCACGCCGATCAGGACCTCGCCCGGGGCCACCTTGGGCTCGGGCAGCTCCGTCTCCCGCAGGGAGTCCTCCGTGCCGTACTGCTGCAACGCCATCGCCTTCATGGGGGCGACCCTAGCCGCCCGCCCCGCCCATACGCGCGGAACCGGTCCCGGGCGCGCCGCCCGCCCGCCGGGAGATTGTCGCAGGGCCGCGGAACACGTGTCCGTTCTCTGACAGTCCCGTTCCCCACGGCTGGGGTATCTGGCACCGCTTACGAACGAATCAGGACACCAGAGGCCAGACCGGCCGCACATCGACCGGGAGGCCGCCGCAACCGTCCCGAGGCCGAGTCCGGCGGCCGGGCCTGCGGAGAACGGACGGCCCACGGGAACGCCGACGGCCCGGCGGAGGTGCCCGCCGGGCCGTTCGTGGTCGTGCGGTGTCCGTCAGGACAGGGCCGCGGCGAGGCGCTCCTCGTGCAGGCGCTCGCCCCAGGCCGGGGACAGCGGGGCCAACCGCCCCACGCGCCAGCGCAGCAGCAGGTCGGCCAGCTGCGGGTTGCGCGGCAGCGCCGGGCCGTGCAGGTAGGTGCCCAGCACCTGGCCCTGGTAGGCGCCCTCGGTGCGGTCGTCGTTGCCGATACCGCGGACCGTGGTGGACAGCGGCCGGGCCGACGGCCCGATCGCGGTACGGCCCTGGTGGTTCTCGAAACCGGTGATGCGGCCCACCTCCAGGGACGGGTCCACGTCCGCGACGATCTCGCCGACGGCGCGGGTCTGGCCGCGGCCGCTGCGGATGTCGAGGATGCCGATGCCCGGCAACGGGTTGGCCTCGTCGTCGCCGTAGCTCTCGCCGATGATCTGGTAGCCGGCGCAGACCGCGAAGACGCAGGCGCCGCGGGCGGCGGCTCGGGCCAGGCCGCCGTCGGCGCGCAGGCGGTCGGCCGCCAGGATCTGCGGGCGGTCCTCACCGCCGCCGAGCAGGTAGATGTCGCCCTGCTCGGGCACCGGGTCGCTGGAGTGGACGTGCACGATCTCGGTGGGGATACCGCGCAGCTCGGCCCGCCGTTGCAGGATGAGGACGTTGCCGCGGTCGCCGTAGGTGCTCAGCAGGTCGGGGTAGATCCACACGATCCGCAGGGCGCTGGTGTTCGTCATGGGTGTCTCCTACTGGACGCGGCCGTAGGCCGTGCGGATCTGCTGGAACGCCGTGTAGTTGGCGATGAGGTCGACCTTGGTCAGGCCTGGCTGCTCGGCCTTCAGCTTGGCCAGCACCTCGTCCACCCGGTCGGCGACCTCGAACCGCACGCCGTCGGTCTCCAGGCGCAGGGCCAGGTCGGTGCGGCGCTCGCCCATGACGAACACGCGGCGGTCGCGCAGGACGGTGTAGTCGACGTCCCACAGCCAGGAGGTGTCCTTGCCGTCGGGGATCTGCGCGTTGACGGAGAGGATCACCGGGGTGGTGGGCGGGTCCAGGACGGCGAAGGACTCCAGCCAGCCCGCCGGGTTCTTGGCCAGCAGCAGGCGGACCTCCACGCCCATGGTGACCACGGAGGTGTAGCGGCCCGCGACCGAGGTGATCTCGCGCAGGAGCTCCACGGTGCGCTCGGGGTGCAGGCCGTACCCGGCCGCGGTGGCGGCGGCGATGGCGGCGTTCGAGCGGTTGGCGTCACCGGGCAGGTTGAGGCGGAGCTTGATGCGCCGCCCCTCCGGGGTGAGGAGCACGTCGGAGCCGTTGTCCGTGCCCCAGGTGGTCTGCGGGCGGGCGAGCCCGCACTCGGGACAGGCCCAGTGCGGGTCCTCGTCGCGCCGGAGGTGGCCGCCGCACTCGGGGCAGCACCAGGAGTCCTCCTTCCAGCGCTGCCCGGCGGAGACCCAGGTGGCCTGCGGGGCGCCCATGCCCGCCCAGGCGACGAGCGGGTCGTCGGCGTTGGCGATGACGTGGGTGTCGCTCTTGCCCAGGGCGGTGCGCCAGCGCTTGGCGAGGAGGTTGATCTCCGAGGCGCGGTCCATCTGGTCCCGGCTGAGGTTCATCAGGACCACGAACGCGGGCCGGGTGGCGACCAGGACCTGCGGCAGGTACTTCTCGTCCACCTCCAAGACGCCGTTGACGGCGGCCCGGTTGTTGGACAGCGCGGTGATGTGCCCGGTCGGCATGTTGGCGCCGTGCTCGTTGGTGGCGACGTCGCCGAGCTCGCGCAGCGCGTGGGAGATGAGCCGGGTGGTGGTGGTCTTGCCGTTGGTGGCACTGACCAGGGCGAGCCTGCGGCCCCTGGAGAGTTTGGCGAGCAGGTCGGGTTCGACCTTGAGCGCGATCTTGCCGCCGATCACGGAGCCGTCACCGCGGCCCGTGGCACGGGACAGGCCGGCCGCACTCCTCCCCAGTACCGATGCCAGTTGGGCGCGCAAGGGAAGCTCGCTCATTTGTTCTCCACGATCGCTTGATCACCTGCGCCGATGCGTTGCGGCGGCGGGCGATGTGTCGGGCCAAGACTATTGTCCATCGGCTATCGGACCCGCCAGTCCAGCCGCTCCGGCGGTGGCCCGAGGTTGGGCGGTACACGGCCCGGTGCGCCGTCGCTCCCCGCGGGTGCCGGGGCGGTCCCGGCGGGCGTGTCGGGGACGGCGGCGGGCGGGAGGAGACGGGGCCGGACCGGCTCCGGCCGGTCACGATCCCCCACGGCCTGTCCGGGCGCGCCGTCGCTTTCGTCACCGCTGGTCCGGGAGTCGTCCACTGTGGCCAGTGTTGCTGTGGACAGGGTGAGAATACCCGGATTGGTGTCGGTGAGGACAGGCCCGTCGGGGCCCAGGACCACGGCCGCGGTGGCCGGAAGGGCGAGCAGCGTCTCAGCGTCGGGGACGATCGGGCGGGTGTGGCGGTCGGCGTCGCCCTCCGCGTCCAGCGGGGTGGCGGCCCACTCCTGGGACGAGGTCGCCTCCCCCCACACCGTGGCCGATCTCACATGGCGGACCAGGTCCAGCGGGGTGACGGCGGCGGCCGCGTTGCGGATGACCGCTCCCGATTCGGTGTGCGGGGAGGCGAAGTAGCGGTCGTCGGCGACCACCTCGGCGCCGGGGTCCTCCTCCGGGGTGATGGCGGTGTCCCCCACCTCCTCCGCGACCGTCTCGGTGAGCCGGTGCAGGGCCAGGTCGCCGGCTTCGGCCGCGGCGATCACGGTGGCCGCGGCGGCGGCCCCGCCCCGGGTCTCCTGGCGCATCACCACGGGCAGTCGGCCCGGGGAGGCGAACCGGTCCAGGGCGGCGGGCACGGCGTCGCGGAACATGAGGACGACCTCCACACCGCCGACCCCGGCCGCCGACAGCACCTGGTCGAGCTCGCCCTCCGGCAGGGTCTCGGCCCCGCACACCACCACGGTGCGCCCGCGCGGGCCGCGCGGTCGCCGGGAGGCCCCCGGCCCGCCGGGCACCTCCAGCAGCTCGCTGAGCGCCGCCACCGCGTAGGTGCCGTACACCCGGGCGGCGACCTCGCCCGAGGCCCGGTCCGTGGAGATGATCTTGACCTGGGCGTACTCGCCCTCCTCCGCGCGGGTGCCGACCGCCTCGAACGGGGAGAGGCGGCGCTCCAGCTCCCAGGCCCGCTCCCAGGGGTCGTCCGCGCAGCGTTCGCGGACCCGGGCGCGCTGGTCGGGGGTGAGCAGGGCGAGCGCCGTGTCGTCCTCGGCGGCGTCGTCCTCGGGGGTGATGAGGGCGCGCAGCCCGCCGATCAGCTCGGCGATCCCGGCGCGGGGGCCGAGCACCTCCATGAGCCGCAGCAGCAGGGTCTCGTCGGCGTCGGGGTCGTCGGCGCCCCCGGAGGCGGCGGCGACGGCCGAGAGGATACGGGCGCGCTGCCCGGCGTCCAGGTCGGTGCCCAGGGTCATGCTCGGCAGGTCGGCGGGGAGCACCCAGCGGCGCGGGGCCACGGCGCAGCGCCGGGCCAGCCGGACCAGGTCGCGGGTGACGGAGTGGCCGGTGAGGTCGACGACGGTGAGGTCGCCGCCCTCGCGCAGCCGGGACACCCCGATGGTGGTGAGCAGCGCCGACCAGCCGGCGTCGGCCCCGCCGACGACGAGGACGGCGTCGGTGTCGGGCGGGGCGGTGACCCCGTGCCAGAGCGGCTGGGCCTCGAACGCCCGGCAGGCCGCCTGCCAGGCGGTGTGCGCGCGGGCGTGCCCGTCCAGGCGGTCGTGCAGCTCGCGTTCGCGGGCCGCGCGCTCGGCCGCCAGCCGCTCCCGGACCAGCTCCAGCCGCTGGGCGGCGACCCGGCGGCTCTGCACCAGGGCGGTGACGAGCGGAACGGTGATGGCGGCGCAGGCCAGCACGCCGCCGACGGCGAGGGTGGCGGGCAGCACCCGCAGCGGCCACAGCACCAGGCACAGCAGGGCGAACGTGCCGAGCCCGACCAGTGCGATGTAGAGGGGGCGGTCGGTGCGGTCCGCGGCCCCGCGCCGGGCCTCCTCCGCCTCCGCGGCGGGGTCGGCGGCCTCCTCCGGCGTCGGTCGGCGCGGCGGCGGCCCGGGTGGGGGCAGCAGCACCGCGTACCGCCAGCCGACATAGGTGCGCGCGGCCGCGCCGTCCGGCCGCGGGGTGGGGGGCACCGTCCGAACACCTCCTGGGCGACCGCCCGCAGGGACGGCCGGGGTCGGGATCACTCGGAAATCGCACGGGGTCGGGGCCTCGCGCTTTGTGGACGATGGTGTCACCGCCGGGCCGCCTTGTCACCGCCTGACCCGCCGCCTGTGGACGGCCCCGCCGCGTCCGGTGGATCCCGGCGGCCCCGGCCCGACCTGCCGGTCGGCCGTCGGCGGGAGCCGGGGCCGCCCGCCGACCGGGGCGGGCGGCCGCCCGCGGCGGCTAGAAAGCGGGGCAGCTGAGACCGGGGTCGGGGGCCCGGCCGGTCAGCAGGTAGGTGTCGATCGGGTCGTCCACGCAGGGCAGGCCGTAGCCGTACACCGTGTGGCCCGAACCCTCGTAGGTGACCAGGGTCGCGGTCGCCAGCTGGTCGGCCAGTTCCTGCGCCCAGCCGTACGGGGTGGCCGGGTCGCCGACGGTGCCGACCACCACGAGCGGCGGTGCGTCGGGGGCGGTGAACCCGGTCGGGGCGGTCTCGGTCTCGGTCCAGTAGGCGCAGGGCAACTGGCCCCACACCAGGTCCGGGCCGAAGAACGGGGTGTCGGCGGCGACCGCCTCGGCCGCCTCCCGGTACGCCTCGGCGTCGGTCGGGTCCACCCGGTCGGCGCAGTTGACGGCGGTGAGCGCGGCCTCGGCGTCCGCGTACAGGACGTCCTGTTGCTCCCCCGCCTCCCCGGCCGTACCGTCCTCTTCTTCTTCCCCGGCCTCTTCCTCCCCGATCCCGTAGGTGGTGTCGTAGAGCGCGTCCAGCAGCTCGCCGGACTCGTCGGAGCCCTCGGCCAGTGCGGTCAGGGTGCGGGCCAGCTCGGGCCAGGAGGTCTCGTCGTACAGCGCCAGACCCACCATCCCCAGCAGCGCGGGGCCGTCCACGGGCATGCCGCGGGTGGTGGGCGGGTCGGCGTCGAGCCGGTCCAGGATCCGTGTCATCTCGGTGTCGGCGGCCACGGGCCCGCTGAACGGGCAGGTCCCGGCGGCGGCGCAGTCGGCGACGAACAGCTCCCAGGTCTCCTGGAACGCGGCGGCCTGGTCCTCGGCGACCTCCAGGTTGGGCCGTTCGGTCTCCACGGCGCCGTCCAGGACGAGGGCGCGGGTGGAGGCGGGGTACATCTCCGCGTACAGGGCGCCGATGTAGGTGCCGTAGGAGTAGCCCACGTAGCTCAGCGCGTCGTCGCCCAGCGCCTCGCGGATCATGTCCAGGTCGCGGACCACGTTGACGGTGCCGATCTCGGCGAGGAACTCGGCGCCCACGGTCTCGGTGCAGTCCTCGGCGTAGGACCGGGCGGACGCCGCCAGGCGTTCCAGTTCGGCGTCGGTGACGGCGGTGGGGTCCTGCACCCGCATCTGGGCCTCGGCGAACCCGTCCCAGTTCCCGCAGGCGAACCCGCCGCTGTCGCCGACCCCGCGCGGGTCGAAGGCCACCAGGTCGAAGGCGTCGCGGATCCCGTCGGAGAACTGCGGGTAGGCCAGCATCTCCACCCCGGACTCGCCGGGCCCGCCCGGGTTGAGCACCAGCGAGCCGATCCGCTCTCCGGAGCCGCCGGAGGCGGGCACCCGGGCCAGTGCGATGTCGATGGTCTCCCCGTCGGGGTCGTCGTGGTCGAGCGGCACCGACAGGGTGCCGCACTCCAGGGCGGCGGTCCATTCGGGGTCGCCGTCCTCGGGGAGCGCTCCCTCCCCGTCCTCGGAGTGGCAGGGTTCCCAGTCGATCGCGGCCGTGCCGCCCGGGTCCTGCGGCGCCTGTTCCGGGAGGAACCCCGTACACCCCGTGACCAGGAGGACCATCGCTCCCGCGAGTCCCCATACCCCTGTGTAACGCACCTGTCGGCTCCCCTTTTCCGCGCGGCCCCGTCGCCGCGTCCCCTGCCCTGCTACGGGGGATGGGACGAAACGCCCGGCATGGCGGTTTCGCGGTCGTCCACCGACGGAACGTGCCGTATGCCACAAGGAGAACACGACGGGGCGCCGGAGGGAACGAACCGTTCCCTCCGGCGCCCCGTGTCGCCGTGCGCCTACCTGACGGTCAGGCCTGGACCTGGAGGTCGATGACCTTGCCGACCTCGGCCGTCACCGGGTACTCGCCGGTGAAGCCCTTGGAGGCCAGGACCCGCACCTTCCAGTCGCCGTCGGCGGCGAAGAACCGGAAGGTCCCCTCGTCACCGGTGGCGACCTCGCCGACGAAGTCGTCGGAGGCGTTGAGCAGGCGCGCGTACGCCCCGCGCAGCGGCTGTCCGTCCCGGGTCACCGTGCCCTGGATGACCGCCTGGTTTCCGGCATCGACGTCGGCGAGGGCGACCCCGCCGACCGGTGCTCCGCAGCTGTCGCTCACTTGGCCTCCGCCTCTCCCAGCTCGATCGGCACGCCCACCAGGGAGCCGTACTCGGTCCACGAGCCGTCGTAGTTCTTGACGTTCTCCAGGCCGACGATCTCGTGCAGCGCGAACCACGTGTGCGAGGAGCGCTCGCCGATCCGGCAGTAGGCGATGATGTCCTTCTCCAGGTCGACACCGGCCTGGGTGTAGAGCTCGCGGAGCTCCTCGGCGGTCTTGAAGGTGCCGTCCTCGTTGGCCGTCTTGGCCCACGGGATGTTGCGCGCGGTCGGGATGTGGCCCGGGCGCTGCGAGGCCTCCTGCGGCAGGTGCGCGGGGGCGAGCAGCTTGCCGACGAACTCGTCGGGCGAGCGCACGTCCACGAGGTCCTTGGTACCGATGGCCTCGACGACCTCGTCGCGGAACGCGCGGATGGCCAGGTCCTGGTCCTGGGCCCGGTACTCGGTGGCGGCCCGCTCGGGGACCTCCTCGACGAGCTCGCGGGAGTCCAGCTCCCACTTCTTGCGGCCGCCGTCGAGCAGGCGGACGCCCTCGTGGCCGTAGAGCTTGAAGTACCAGTACGCGTAGGCCGCGAACCAGTTGTTGTTGCCGCCGTAGAGGACGACGAGGTCGTCGTTGCCGATGCCCTTGGCGGACAACAGCTTCTCGAACCCGGTCTTGTCCACGAAGTCGCGGCGGACCGGGTCCTGGAGGTCCGTCTTCCAGTCGATCTTGACGGCGCCGGGGATGTGTCCCTTGTCGTAGGCGGACGTGTCCTCGTCGACCTCCACGAGAACGACGTTGTCGTCGTCCAGGTGAGCCTCCACCCAGTCGGCGTCCACAAGGACGTCGGAGCGGCTCATGGGGAACCTCCTGATTGTTTTTCTGCTGCGTGCGGTGTCGCGTGTGCTGTGCCCGCCGGATCGCGGAGTCCGGGGGCGGGGGATTTCAGGCCGACTTCCCCGCCACCGCGAGGCGGCGGCCGAGGAGGTACATCTCGCATCCGGCGCAGAAGCCGAAGGCTGCGTTGAGGAAGGCGGCGGTGAGGGCGAGGGCGGTCGCGGCCACGCCGAGCCATTCGGGGCCCACCAGGTATCCGATGAGTCCGAGGGCGGCGAAGGCGAGTCCCACCCCTTGCGCGAACCGGGGCGGCCGGGCGTCCTCCGTCTCAGAGGGCGGTCCGAGCCGGGGCCGTACGACGGCGGAGAACAACAGGGCGTAGGGCGAGTTGCGGACCCCCGCCAGGACGCCGGTCGCGAACACCGCGGCCTGGAATCCGAGGATCCAGGGTTGGGCGAGGGCGAGGGCGGCGGCCAGGACGAGGACGGTCAGGGCGGCGGCGAAGCGCTGTCCGCGAGGATCGACCTGCATGACTGATGGTCCCTGCGTGCACGAGAAGGAGGGTCGGTCGCGCGAGGGGGCGGGGGGCCGCGGTACGGCCCGAGCGCCCTAGGGACACGGACAGAGCGCGGCGGCGACGCGGCAGAAGTCCACCGCCCGTCGCTTCGTGAGATACGCGCTCGTCAAGGAAGTCACGTCCTTGACGCTACAGGCCCCTTAACGTGTTTGTCACGGGTGGCCTGGATCACACAGGGGTGCATTCGGGCCGGTGGGAACGGGTGCGGCCCCCGCCCGGGAAACCGCCGCACGCACCGGAACCGGCGTATTCCCTGGTCATCCAGTCGGGAATAGGGTCGGAGGGTTCCATCTCCGGGGTCAGGCGACCGCCGCGCCGATGGCGGCGATCACATCGGCCTTGCGGGGCTGGCCGCTCGCGCGGCGCACCACGGCGCCCCGCCCGTCCAGGACCAGGACGGTCGGGGTGCGCATGATGTTCAGCCGGCGCACCAGGTCCAGGTGGGCCTCGGCGTCGATCTCGACGTGCGCGACGCCCTCGACCATCCCGGAGACCTCCTCCAGAACGCGGCGGGTGGCCCGGCAGGGCTGGCAGAAGGCGCTGGAGAACTGCACGAGCGTGGCCCGCTCCCCCAGTCCGGCGCCGATGTCCCGGGCGCCCAGGACGGTGGAACCGTCGGTGTCGGCCGCCATGGCCGCTCCCTTCCCTGCCGTACCGGTGTCCGCGGCCGCCGCGGTGGCCGCCGCCGCGGCGGGGGCGGCGGGCCGCCCCTGCTCACGGAAGCGCCCCTGTCCCCGCCGCCACAGCAGCCCCAGCACGGTGGCCGTGGCCAGGGTGGCGGCGAGGACGGTCGGGCCGACGGGGTCCATCAGGCGGCCTCGGCGCCCATCAGCGGAACGTTCTCGGCGGTGCCGTCGACCCGCAGGCCGCCGGAGACGGCCTCGGCGTCGGTGACGGTCATCCCGAAGGGCATCTGCGGCACCGGGAAGGACACGGTCATCATGCCGGAGACCAGCCCGCTGATGTCGGTGGGGGCGCCCTCCACCTGGATGTCGGTGGGGGTGGCCGAGACGACCCCGTCCTGGACGGAGATGTCCAGGGCGGCGGACACCGGAACACTGATGCCCAGGTCGACCACGGCCAGCTCGCCGCTGGCGTAGGGCCTGCCGCCCTCGGTGGAGACCGTGATGCCCTCGGGCAGGAAGGGGTTGAGGATCGAGTAGGGCAGGACCGCCGAGCCGTCGATCCGGCCGGCCGTCACCTGAGGGTCCGACAGGAGCTCCGACAGCGGGGCGTCGACGTCCATGGCGTGGACCTCGATCTGCTCCACCGGGTACTCGCCGAACGTGGCGGAGGGGGCGGAGATGACGATCTCCTCGTAGGTGCCGCCGAAGGCCTGCGGCAGGAAGGCCCAGCCCTCGATCCGGACCGTGGGCTCCTGCTCCATCTGGAACTGCTCCCGCACCTGGCCCGCGATCATGTTCTGCGCCAGCGAGCGCCCTCCGATGTCGGCGCCCACGACGAGGCCCACCAGGAGGATGAGGAGGACGACAAGAAACTTACGCATCTGGAATCCCAGCACACTTTCTTTCGCTCCGGCGCGGCTCTCGGCCCGTGGCACCGGCCGGTCATCGTCACACGCCATCGGCGCCCGGGGGACACCGTTCATGGGGAACCTGTAGGGAAGGTTACTTCACCGACCGTTGGACGCCCCGGAGAGTGCAATGGTTCTCGTCCGGGGCGGGTTCCTCTGAAATATCCGAGGTCAGCGCGGCATCAGCAGGGCGGCCAGGCCGTCGCTGGCGGCCGCGCCGGAGAGGGCGAGCTCGATCACGTTCGTGGCGACCACGTGGGCGCCCGCACGGCGGCCGAACTCGATCACGTGCGGCTGCTGCTCGTGCTCCTCCTTGGCCAGGTCGTCGCGGTAGATCGCGTAGACGATGCGCTGCAACGGCGCGCTGGGCACCGTGTGGCAGGCGAACAGCAGGGTGTCGGGCTCACGCGCGGAGACCTCGCCGACGACGGCGTCGACGATCCGGTCGAAGCCGGCGCCCTGCCCGTCGGCGAGGGTGTAGATGGTGATGACGCCGCGCAGCTTGGCGGGCGGCGCCTGGCGCACCGGCGGGCCGTCGTAGTAGTCGTCGTACGGGTCGGCGTGGCGACGCTTACGGCGCACGGGCTCCTCCAGGAGTTCGTCTTCGGGATCCCCGTCGGCGTCGTCGTAGTAATCGTCGTCGTAGTAGTCGTCGTCCTCGTCGTAGGGGTCGCGCCGCGGGCGCGCCGCCAGCGCGGCGGCGCCCCAGAGCGCGGCGACCGCGCCGAGCATGAGCAGCGGCCCCGCGAAGCCCAGGCCCAGCCGGCCCACCAGGACCGACAGGAGCGCCGCCAGTGAGACCAGGCCGAGGATCCCCAGGTGGAGGTTGCGGCCTGCGGGGCGGCGGGCGACGGCGATGAGGGCCGTGATGAGGAGGACCGCGACGACGACCTGTGCGACGTTGACGAGTGAACGCGGGATGAGGTCGTAGTGATCGCCCAGCGCCGGGAAGGTGTCACCGAACCGGCCGCTGATGCGGTCCATGCTCAGGATCACGAGGGGGACGATGGTGAAGGCGGTCAGGACCAGGCGCGAGGCGAAGCGCCCCTGTGCGGAGCGGACGCCGTACTCCAGGGCGCCCCAGGCCATGTAGAGGGGGCCCAGCAGGCTGATACCGATGTGGAGCAGGCGGAAGGTCGCGTTGTTGAAGTCGAACAGCACGCCGACCACGGCCGCGCTCAGGCCCACGGTCATCCCCAGGGACGCGACGAGCCACGCGATGACGGTCACTCCGGGGCGCCGCTGGGCGTAGGCGGCGAGCGCGGCGGTGGCACTCCAGCCCACCAACGCGCTCATGAATGCGAGTCCTACGATCACCATCCCGACAATGATGATGCACGTGAACGGGTGGGTGTGCACTCCTTACCGGTACGGGAGGACCTTTTCAGGGAAGATCCCGCAGAATGACGGGCAAAACCGCTTTCCCTACTGTGACCTTCATCACGCGAATTACCGCCGTGTCCCAGAGGCTCCGTCCTGCCCACCGGGGGTCGTAGGCTCGCATTCATACGGGGAGCAGGCCGTCGAGGACGGTGCCGCCGACTCCCCACCCGAGCCAGGAGAGAACCGTGTCACACGACGTCGTGTCCCCGACTCCGGCGGGGGCCGCCTTCTTCGATGTGGACAACACCCTGATGCGGGGAGCGTCGATCTACCACTTCGCCCGCGGCCTGGCCGCGCGGGATCTGTTCACCACCCGCGACCTCCTGCGCTTCGCGTGGGGCCAGACCGTGTTCCGGGTGACCGGCAGCGAGCAGCCGGACCACATCAACGCCGCCCGGGAGGCGGCGCTGGCGTTCGTCGCCGGACACGACGTCGACGACCTCGTGGGCCTGTGCGAGGAGATCTACGACGAGACCATGGCCGACCGCATCTGGGAGGGCACCCGCGCCCTGGTGCAGCGGCACCTGAGCGCCGGGCAGCCGGTGTGGCTGGTCACGGCGACCCCGGTGGAGCTGGCCCAGATCATCCGCCGCCGGCTCGGGCTGACCGGGGCGCTGGGCACGGAGGCGGAGAGCGTGGACGGGGTGTACACCGGGCGGCTCAACGGGGACCTGCTGCACGGCCCGGCCAAGGCGGTGGCGGTGCGGGAGCTGGCCGTCAAGCACGGCTGGGACCTGGCGAACTGCTCGGCCTACAGCGACTCCTCCAACGACCTGCCGCTGCTGTCGCTGGTGGGCGACCCGAACGCGGTCAACCCGGACGGGGACCTGCGCCGGTACGCGCGCACCCACGGGTGGCCGGTGCACGACTTCCGCACGCACCGCCGGGCGCTGAAGGTGGCCGTCCCCGCGGCGGCGGTGGGCGCCGCGGTGGGCGCCGTCGCCATCCGCGCCGCCCGCCAGCGCAGAGCCGTCCCGGGGGCCTGAGCGGCCTCTGGGACGCGTAGGGCGGCGGGGCCCGGCGGAGGGCCCGTGGAAGATCCGGAGAAGGCTCAGGGGCCTCTCGGAGACGAATCGGGGAAACCTCGGAAACCGCCGCCGGACCGAAACACCCGCGTGCGACCGAAACCCGGCCACGGTGACGGGGCGCCGACCGGGGCGGCCGCCGACCGGAGGCGGGCAGGCCCCGGCGCGATGCGAGGGGGCGGGACGACGGGACGCGGGGTACGGGGTCATGTCCCCTGGAGCGGTGTGGCTTTCGCGCGGGTGCGTCCTTGCGGGTCGCCGCGATGGTCGGCCGGTGCCGGACGGTCATCGCGCCCTGTCGGCACGGTGACCCGGAGCGTCGCCGAAGGCGGGGGCGCACCGATCCGGTCGGCGCCGCCGACGCGCGTATCCGTGGGAACGGGGCCGGAAGAGTCACACCACCCGGCGGGGCACCATCGGGTACGGAACCCGGCTCAGCGTCCCAGAGTGGCCTTGGCCAGGGCGAGCACGTGGACCGGGCGCAGGCGGGAGCTCTGCGGGCGGCCGCGGCCGTCGCGGCGGCGGGGGCCGCGGGCGTCGGCGTAGGACTCGAACGCCTCCACCGAGCTGTGCGCCGGGATCCACTCCAGGACCCGCTCCAGTTCACCGGTGTTCAGGGAGGCGGCCAGGCCCGCGCTCACGGCGCGGGCGGTGCTGGCGGTCGCGTAGTCGATGCGACCGCGGCGGGCCACACCGCGCAGCACGCGCAGCCCGGAGGCCGGGACCGGGAACCGGTGGCCGCCGATACGGCGCAGGCACTGCGAGAGCGGGACGCTGTCCTTGCCCGCCACGTCGAAGAACCCGGTGCCGTCGCTGACCGCCATGCGCACCAGGGCCTCGACACCGTCGTCCTCGTGCAGGAAGCGCACCTGCGGGTCGCTGCCCAGCACCGTGGGCACGACCCGTGAGTCGAGGTATCGGGTGAGCGGGGTGTCCACACCCGGCCCGATGAGGTTGGCGAACCGCAGGACCGCCACCTCCAGGTCGGGGCGGCGGCGCTGTAGGCCGCGGGTGTGCCGCTCGACCTCCGCCGCGTCGTCGGCGTCCAGGGTGGCGCTGGAGCGGACCACCAGGCGGCGGACGGTCGTGGAGCGCTGCGCCGCGGTCAGCACGCGCATCGTCCCCAGGACGTTGTCCTCGCGGTTGGCGCTGTGCGCGGTGTCCAGCCCCAGATGCAGGACGAGATCGGCACCGGAGTCGGCGACGATCTGTCCCAGGCTTTCGTCGTGCAGGTCGACATGTGTGTAGTCGAAGCCCGTCGTGGCGGCGGGCGGCGCCGAATCGACGCCGATCACCCGGCGTACACCGGGCTCCGCGCCCAGGGCCTGCGCGACCCTGGCGGCCAGGGGGCTGGACACCCCGGTGACGAGTACGACACGAGCCATGGCGACACGTTCCTTGGAAGGAGACGATGAGTGACGGTGCGCGGACCGTTCACCCCCGGGGGTGAAGCGGTGGCCGCGACCCGTGAGACACAACGATGTCCCGACCGGAAAATTCCGTCACGTTGGTCGAGGCATCGCCGAAATAGGGAATATCTCCGCGTCCGGGACATGCCGGAGCACGCCCACGCCCGCGGAGAGACGACGATCGCCGCGACGGTACTACTTCTTGTTGCGACGCGCGATACGCGTGCGCTTGAGCAGCTTGCGGTGCTTCTTCTTCGCCATGCGCTTGCGACGCTTCTTGATGACGGAACCCATCAGGGATCACCCTCTCGCTGACGATGGATACAGAGCATGCCGCACCGCCGTGGCGGTTCCGGCAAGGGGTTCGGGTGCGCAGGCCCCGGGGTCGTGCGCCGTGCGCGGACCGCGGGGTCGGGGCCCGTCCTGGAACGGCCGTCGATGGGCGTACACCCACCGCACCCGAAGGCCCAGCTTACCGCTCCGGGTGCGCGCTCCGGGTCAGGCCCCGGGGACGGAGGGCCCGTCGACGTACAGGGACGCCGCGGGCTCCCCGTAGCTGACACTGGCCAGGCGCTCATCGACGAAGGTCAGTGAGGTGACACTGGCGAGATTGCATTCGCGCAGGTCGGGGCGGTGCCACAAGCGCTTTCCCTCGGCGGCGCGACGCGCCGTCCAGATGGGCAGCTGGTGGCTGACGCACACCGCCTCCCGGCCCCAGGCGGCCCGGCGGGCGACCTTGATGGCCGAGACCATGCGCGCGAGGATCTGCTTGTACGGCTCCCCCCAGGAGGGCAGGAACGGGTTGTACATCCGGCTGACCACCCGCGGGTCGCGCACCGAGCTGCGGGACAGCGACAGGCCCTGGAGTTTGTTGGAGGCCTCGATGAGGCGGTCGTCCAGGGTGACCGGCAGGTCGAACATCTTCTGGAGCGGGACCGCGGTCTCCTGGGTCCGGTCCAGCGGCGAGGAGTACAGAGCGGCGATGTCGTGGCCCTCGAACCACTCGGCGGCCATCTCGGCCATCTGCTGCCCGCGCTCGCTGAGGTGGAAGTCCGGGAGCCTGCCGTACAGCACCTTGTCCGGGTTGTACACCTCGCCGTGCCTGAGCAGGTGCACGACGGTGGTCGTCGTCATGGTCGCGTGTCTTTCCTTCGGGGATTGTGGTGGGGCCCGGCGGGCCGGTGTGCGGGGCGGCGCCGGACGTGTCGGTGCGGACCCGGCGGGTCAGCCCTGGGCCTGCGCCGCGGCCTGCGCGGCGGCGGGCAGGGCCTCCAGGACCCTACCGATCGCCGCCTCGTCGTGGGCGGACGAGAAGAACCACGCTTCGAAGGCCGCGGGCGGCAGGTAGACGCCCTGGTCGAGCATGGCGTGGAAGAAGGCCGCGAAGGCCTCGGTGTCGGTGGTGCGCGCGGTGTCGAAGTCCACGATGTCGGCGTCGGTGAAGAACACCGTGAACAGGTTGCCGCCGCCCTGGACCCGGTGCTCCACCCCGGCGGCGCTCAGGGCCTTGGAGACCTCGGACTCGACCTGGGCGGACACCCGGTCGATGTGCGCGTAGACCTCCGGAGTGGCCCCGCGCAGGGTGGCGAGCCCGGCGGCGGTGGCCAGCGGGTTCCCGGACAGGGTACCCGCCTGGTAGACGGGGCCGTTGGGGGCGAGGCGGTCCATGATCTCGGCGCGGCCGCCGAACGCGGCGGCGGGCAGGCCGCCGCCCATGACCTTGCCGAAGGTCATGAGGTCGGGGGCGACCCCCTCCAGGCCGTACCAGCCGGAGGGGCCGACCCGGAAGCCGGTGAGGACCTCGTCGAGGATGAGCAGCGCGCCGTAGGAGTGGGCGATGCCCTTGAGCTGCTCGTTGAACCCGGCCCGCGGCGGGACGACGCCCATGTTGGCGGGGCAGGCCTCGGCGATGACGCAGGCGATGTCCTCGCCGTGCTCGGCGAAGGCCCGCTCGACGGCCTCGACGTCGTTGTAGGGCAGCACCAGGGTGTCGGCGGCGCTGGCGCCGGTGACGCCCGGGGAGTCGGGCAGCGCGAACGTGGCCAGGCCCGACCCGGCGGCGGCCAGCAGGGCGTCGACGTGGCCGTGGTAGTTGCCCGCGAACTTGATGATCTTGCTGCGCCCGGTGAACCCGCGGGCCAGGCGGATCGCGGACATCGTCGCCTCGGTGCCGGAGTTGACCAGGCGGACCTTCTCCACGGGGGTGCGCTCGACGATCAGCTCGGCGAGCTCGACCTCACCGGGGGTGGGGGCGCCGTAGGAGGTGCCCGCGTCCACCGCGCCGTGCAGCGCGGCCACGACGTCGGGGTGCGCGTGGCCGAGGATGAGCGGCCCCCACGAGCAGACGAGGTCGACGTAGCGCCGGCCCTCCGCGTCGATGAGGTAGGGGCCCTCGCCCTTGACGAAGAACGGCGGGGTCCCGCCGACCGCGCCGAAGGCGCGCACCGGGGAGTTGACCCCGCCGGGGACGACGGCGGCGGCCCGCTCGAAGAGCTCTGCTGAAGTCTGTTGAGTACCCACCTCACCAGTGTGTCAGCTGTGTCCCGCCGCGGGACCGTGACCCGCCCCGCACGGCACGGTGGGCGGCGCCCGTCCGACGGCCGGATCGACGGGATCGGGCGGCCCGGAGCAGGCGGTGCACGGAGGTGGAGGGATCACAGCCTTCCGGAGGCTTCTCGGCCCGGGTGCGGGCGTGGTCGAGGCCGTCGGCGAAGTCTGTGAAGTCGGTCGCGCCCTTGCTCCAGCGGGGCAGGAGTGCCTTGAACCTCTTTTCGGCCTTGGCCCCGGAGAGGAGCGGGGCACGGTGGTCGTCGAGGTGGAGGATGAGCCGGGTCTCGAAGGCGGAAGTGGAGGGGACGGGCTCCACTCCGTCCCGGCGGGCACGGGAGACGAGATCGCGCACATCCCACGCCGCCGGCGCCGAAGACGGCCCACACCCGGATGCACTCGTCCCCGAGCACGCTGGTGGCGACCGTGAACACGGTCTCGCGCCGGGGTGCTCGGCCTTGCGAGTGCGAACGGCGTGCACCCGGACGTCCGGGTGCCGGTTGAGGGGGTCGAAGCAACCCTTCTCGGTCCCGCCCCCGCAACGGACCCGCGAACGCGAACACGCGCCATGGCGAACGCCCCGGCCGTCCTGGCCGGGGCGTTGGTCGCGCGGGGGTCGGGGTGGACCCGGGTCAGACGTCGGCGTAGGGGCGGGGGCCGGTGGAGCTGTTCTCGTCGTCCGGGCCGCTGCGGGCGCGGGGTGCGCGCGGTCCGGCGGGCAGGGGCGGGGCGCCGGCGGAGGCGGAGGCGGAGGCGGGGGCGGAGGCGGAGCGGACCAGGGGCCGCAGGAGGTCGTTCTCCGCCATCTTGTCGACCAGGGCGGCCAGCGGGCGGGCCACCGCCAGGGAGACCGCGGTGGCGACGGCCGCGCCGAGCAGCAGGCCGACGGTGACGTCGTGCGGGTAGTGGGCGCCGACGAGGACGCGGGAGAACGCCTCCAGGACCGCGAAGGCCGCGGCGATCGGGGCCACGCGCCTCCAGGCGATGACGACCGCCGCAGCGGCCGCGCCAGCGATCGCGGCGTGGTTGCTCGGGAAGGACCAGTCGCCGACGGGATCGCAGGTGGCGATGGTGGTCAGGTCGGTCATGGCCTGGCAGGGCCGCAGCTGCTCGACGAACGACTTGACGGTGCGGCTGACGCCGTAGGCGATGACGGTGGCGACCGGCGCGAACAGCGCCAGGCCCACCAGCCGCGAGTCGACGGAGCGGGCGCGCCACCAGGCGGCCAGGAACAGGACGGCGAAGGCGACGAGGAACAGGTCGGTGCCGATGTGGGCGGCCTCCTGCACCCGGGGGTCGAGTCCGGCGGCGAACTCGATCACGGCCCGGGACCAGGCGGCGCTGATGTCGAATATCTCGGAGACCATCTCTCTCCAGGGGTGTCGTCGGGGAGGGTCGCGCGAGCGTGGGGGAAGGGTTCGCGACGCGGGGTCGATCGACCGAAAGGTGACGTGATTCAAACGTTTCGGTGACGTCCGCGATCCCCATCCTGGCACCGGATCGGGGACCGAAAGGCCCGCAGAGGGCCGGGATCGACGAAAGAGACGGGCGTCCTCCACGAAAGAGTGAACGGGAGAGGAACGGACCGCCACGAAGGGGTGGGCGGACGAAGGGGGAGCCCGCCGAAAGGGGCCCGCGGCGCCGCCGGGGGCACCGCGGACGCGCATCCGGGGTGCCGGGCGGAGGCGGGGGACTACTCCTGGGTAGCTTGAGTGGCGTCCACCCGCTTCACCTCAGACCGGAGCCGACATGACCGAGCACCACACCGCGGCCTTCACCACGGCGGACCTCATCGACGACCACGGCGACACCCTGCGCAGCTGCTCCGCGCAGTTCCGGCAGTACGGCGGTAGGTCCGTGTTCTCGGGCCCGATCCGCACCGTCAAGTGCCACGAGGACAACGGCCTGGTCAAGCAGGTGCTCAACACCCCCGGCGAGGGCGCCGTACTGGTGGTGGACGGCGGCGGCTCGCTGCGTTCGGCCCTGATGGGCGACATGATCGCCGAGGCCGCGGTGGCCAACGGCTGGGCCGGGGTGGTCGTCCACGGGGCGGTGCGGGACACGGTCGCGCTCGGGAAGCTGGAGCTGGGCGTCAAGGCGCTGGGCTCCAACCCGCGCAAGTCCGCCAAGGACGCCGCCGGGCGGCTGGACGCACCGGTGACCTTCGGGGACGTCACGTTCGTCCCCGGGGAGTGGCTGTACAGCGACGAGGACGGCATCGTCGTGAACGCCGAGAGGATCTGATCCGGACGGCGAAGTGGCCATCAGGCAATGGCATGGCCGATATGCCACGAATGTGAAGTGAACGGCGGGGGGCCACAGAGGACCTCCGCCGTTCATGTGTTCGTCCACCCGGTTCGGGCGGTTCGTCGGCCCCGGTCAGCCCCGGAGGCGGTCCCACAGGAGGGGGGCGGCCAGGCCGCAGGCCATCGCCGGGATGAGCAGCAGCGCGACCGACGAGACCACGACGACGTCGGAGACCAGCAGCGCGACCGCGATCTGCACGACGCCCACGGCGATCACCGCGACCGCGACCGGCCACCGGGCGCGGTGCCACAGGCGGACCAGGTCGGCGGAGAGCCCGAACGGGCCGGAGTCGGAGCGCACCACCGGGACCACCAGGGCGATCCCGATGAGGAACACTCCGACGGACACCCCGACCACCTGGGTCGTCGGGACCGCCAGGCCCACGGCGTTCGCCACCGCGAGGATGTGGACCACCACCATGAACAGGGCGATGAGGGCGATGGTAGCGTTCATCGCCCGGGTCACATCGCGCAGTGGGCGGCGGACCGGGAGGTCGAAGGCCCGGTTGATCCGGACCTCCAGGAACGGGGCCGTGGCCAGCAGCGCCGAGATGAGCCCCGCGATGGTCGGCACCGCCGCCGCCAACAGCCACCGGGGCACCATGTTCGGACTGCCGTCGAGGTCGTAGCGCCCGCCGTGCACCGTTTCCGCGAGGTGGGGCCAGGCGATCCAGGAGACCGCGGCCATTCCCGCGATCGCGAGGCCCGCGACGACCAGGCCGATGACCGGCGGGCGCGGCTCCTCGACGGGGGCCGGGCGGTCGATCGTGTTCTCCATGGGTTTCTCCCTGTTTCTCGCCGTCCTCTGGAAAGAACATTAGGAAAACGCCTGCGGAGTTCACATCGACCTACGGTCATGCCGGTATCACGGGATTTCCGGAGACCCTCACATGACCGGCGTCATGGTCGCGCTCCAGGGAATTCATGACAGGCAGGAATCCCCTTTCCCGGAGGTGGGGGGATAGTATCCGGGCGATGAGAGCGCCTTCCCCCCTTCCCGACCTGTCCCGCTGGGTCAGCCTGGCCGACGGCCGGCCGCCGCGCGTGGTGGGCCTGCTGTTCTGGGGCTCCCTGCTGACCACGCTGGCCGTCTACGCCGTGTTCCTGACCGGGATGATCCCCGTGACCGGCGAGGGGATCGATGATCCCGCGACCCTCTTCCTGGCCGCCACGGGGATCGGGGCCCTGGTCGCGTGCGCGGCGCTGTGGCCGTTCCTGGCCTGGTCGCCGTATTCTCCGTGGCCGCGCAGAATGGCCAGTGGCATTTTCCTGGTCGCCACTCTGCTGTCCTTCGTCACCAGCAATCACACATTGTTCCTTTTGCTGTGCGTGGGAACCGTGAACGCGGTGATCGTGTTCGGGGTCCCCGGGGGAGCCGTCTACGGCGCGCTCGTCGTCGGATTCAGTCTGCTGCTGACCCTGCTCGTACCGGGGACCCCCTTCCTGGCCGGGGTGATCATGGCGGTGAGCCTGCTGTTCATCGTGGTGGCGTCGGGACTGGTATCGGTGGGGCTGCTGGTGTCGGCGCAGCGGGCCGAGCGCACCCGGGAGTTGCTGGAGGAGCTGGAGCACACCCACGGGGAGCTGGCGGCGGCGCACGAGGAGCTGCGGCGCAGCACGGGCCGGATCAGGGAGCTGACCGTCTCCGAGGAGCGCGCCCGCATGTCCCGGGAGATGCACGACAGCACCGGGCACCATCTGACCGCGCTGTCGCTGTGCCTGGCGAACGCGCTGCGGTTCCGGGAGGCCGGAAGGCCTGCGGAGGCGTGGGAGGAGGTCGGGCAGGCGCGGGCGCTGGCCGGGGACGCGCTGACCGACACCCGCCGCTGGGTGCGGGCGCTGCGGCCGCTTGCCCTGGAGGGGCGGGCCGGGGCGAACGCGATGCGGTCGCTGGCGGAGTCGTTCCAGGGCGGGGGTGTGCGGATCGGGTTCGAGCAGCGGGGCGGGCAGTGGCCGACACTGCCGGAGGAGGCGGAGTTGGTGTGCTACCGGGCGGTGCAGGAGGGGCTGACGAACGCGATGCGGCACTCCGGCGGTGAGACCGTGCTGGTGGAGGTCGAGGTGGGGGCGAAGGCGGTGGCGGTGTCGGTGACCGACGACGGGGGCGGGGCGCCGGTGGAGGCGGTGCGCGGCGGGTTCGGGCTGCGGGGACTGGCGGAGCGGGTGGAGCACGTGGGCGGGGAGTTCGCGGCGGGGAACGTGGAGCAGGGGTTCCGGTTACGGGTGGAGGTTCCGGTTGGGGCCAGCGGTACGGCCGGGAAGGGCGGTGCCTGATGCGGGTGCTCATCGTGGACGACCAGGTGCTGCTGCGGCACGGGCTGCGCAAGTTGCTGGAGTTCGAGGACGGGATCGAGGTCGCGGGGGACGTCGGGGACGGGCTGGAGGCGTTGGAGTTCCTGGCGGAGGCCGACGGGTTACCGGACGTGGCGCTGGTGGACGCGCGCATGCCGCGGATGGACGGGTCGGCGCTGATCGAGCGGATGCGGGCGGAGTACCCGGACGTACCCGCGATCGTGCTCACGACGTTCGACGACGACGACATCATCTTCGGGTGCCTGCGGGCGGGGGCTCGCGGCCACCTGCTCAAGGACGTGCCGCCGGAGGAGCTGGTGTCGGCGTTGCAGCGGGTGGTGCGCGGGGAGACGGTGCTGGGGTCGGCGGCCGCGGAGCGGCTGGTGGCGTCCCTGGGCGGCGGGGGCCCGGAACCCGCCGCGGCCGGGGCGCCGGATGCGGGGGAACCGGCGGAGCCTCGGCCGGAGTCCCCACTGTCGGAACGGGAGTGGGAGGTGGCGCGGATGGTCGGCGCGGGGGCCACCAACCGGGAGATCGCGCGGGGGCTGTTCATCACGGACGGCACCACGCGCAACCACGTCACGAACATCCTGCGCAAGCTCGGGCTGCGGGACCGGACCCGGCTGGCGCTGTGGGTCCGGGAACAGGGGACGGGCACCGGCTGATCGGTACCCCGCTTTGAGACTCGTCCGCGAAAGGGGACCTCTACCGAGCGGAAGGTCTCAACCGGACTTTCAGGGATACGCTTGAATCCCATGACTCATGGTTTTCAGGGCTCCACGACGGCCGCCCTGGCCGGTCTCAATCCGAGCTGGGGGTGGTGGGTGATAGGGAGCGAACCCCGGGAAGTGGAACTGGGCGACGACGAGCGCCGCCTGCTCACGCGGTGGGCGGCCGACTGCGCGGAGCGGGCGCTGCCGCTGTTCGAGGCGATGGCGCCGGGTGACGGCCGTCCGCGCGAGGCGGTCGAGGCGGCGCGGGCGTACGCACTCGG